>JAGVKG010000032.1 GCA_020050685.1 Candidatus Obscuribacterales bacterium
GCTTTAGCTGTTTGCTCGCGCACAGTGTCTCTTAACCTGCGCTATGCACTGCCCTTCTTTCACCGCCGCCCATCAAGCGCTGCGCATACATACCATCTTTACTCCGCATTGCTCCTCGCAATGCTGCGTTGCGCTAGTTTTCGCTCGCGGTTTGTTTGGGCGCTCGGTCAAGCACTAGCTTCTCCGCGCGTTACGACGTTAGGCTCTCTCTGGCGCTCCGCTAATTCTGGTCTTGTTCTCTTATCGCGGCGGGCAGGGTGATACTAAAGGTGGTGCCCGTGCCGGATGAGCTTTCGCAGTTGATCTCGCCGGCATGGGCTTCGGCGATTTGGCGGCAGAGATAAAGTCCTAGGCCGGTGGACGCAGGATATTGACGGCCGGCGCTGCCTTGCCAAAAGCGTGTGAATAACATTTGTCGATCCGCTTCGGGAATGCCGATGCCGGAGTCAATCACTTTGATTTCAATTTTGGCATCGAGATTGCGCACTTTCACAACGATGTAGCCGCCTGCTGGCACGTATTTGAGTGAATTGTCCAAGAGATTGATAATCAGTCTGCGAATGGCGGAGGCATCGGCCATCACTTGTTGCAAGTCTTCTTCGATATCCACTTCTACAGTCAGTTGATTTGATTGTGCCAGTGGTGTCATCTCTGCAACACAAGTGGAAATGAGTTGAGCTAGATCTACTTCGGCGAGACTCAATTGTGCAGATGATGTCTCATAGCGATAAACTTCAAGCAAATTCTGTACAGTATCGAGCAAGGAGCGATTATTGCTGCGTAAAAGGGAAACCACCTTTTCTTGAGCTGGAGCAAGTTTGCCAAGTGCGCCTTCCACCAATAATTCCAGAGCGCGTTCGGCGCCAACTAGCGGAGTCTTCAAATCGTGAGCCAATGTGGCCATAAAATCTTCGCGCTGCTGGGCTAATTTGACGCGCTCGGTCACATCCAGCGTAATGACAATAGCGCCTTTGGCCATGCCTGCACCGTTCCAAATTGGCCAAGCCGCCCAATCCCAATAAGTGCTTACATGTGACGGTTGACAGTTTAAGGTGATTTTGTAGCTGTCGTGACGATAAGGTTGACCAGTCCGCAGCGCGTTCTTTACTTGGTTTCTCAGATCCTCAGGAACGCTTTCGAAAATGTCCTTATTGAGCAATTCTGCTTTAGTCTTATTCGCTTGAGCAAGCCCAGCTGGATTTACCTCGATGATACGAAATTGCTCGTCCAGCTTCCAGATTCCTACTGGAGCAAATTCGAGGATTTCTCGGAACATGAGTTTATCAGGCTCAATCAAACTAGAACCGCCACCTATGGATACCACAAATTACGTTATACCTTTTTGCCCTTTACTTTCACATCACCTTATGGGGGATAATGCGTAACTCGAAAGAGTGTCTACAGATTAGATCACGCCAGCCAGAGCCACTTTCAGCAGAGCAAAAAAAATTATGGCAAGTCGAAACTTATCGAATCACCTTCATGAATATTATGGGCTTTGGCGAAACCGGCATTCACTTCTAAAACTTCTGATGCTTCCACGCCGGTGCCACCTGGATATGTCGGGCAGCCAGAGGGATTCTCCGACTTGCATGGTGGCACATTCTCCATTAATTTGGCAATTTTGCCATCTTTGATGAAAAACATGTCGAGAGGAATTAATGTGTGATACATCCAAAAGTTCACGTGTCTGGCTGGATGAAAAAGAAAAACCATACCGTGATCAGAAGCTAGTGATGTTCTAAACATCAAGCCTTTGGTAATTTCTTGCTCGGTTGAGGCCACTTCCAATTTGACGATAGTCTGATTTTCGCCTGTGCCAACTTTGGCAATCGGTACCTTTGCATATACTTGTGTGCCACAGGTTGCGACGCTCAGAGCTGCGACAAATAGGAGAGAAAAAAGTGCAGAACGAATATTTGTTTTCATAGCCACCACATTTTAGTAAAGGGCGTTTTCTTGTAGAGAAATTGTACTCGATCCAAAAGAACTCCACGCTTGCCGAAAATTGATTGGCTGACAACCGTGCCACATGGATCAATTACGGCAGATGTACCTGTGTTTGTCGATAAAACCAGATAGCGACCGTTCTCCACTGCACGCATTTGAGCGCAGGCTAGAATTTGTCGATTCAAGCTTGATGAGTGAAACCAAGCGAGGTTTGATAAATTGACCAGCAAACTTGCACCATTGCGTACTTCTTGTGCCACCAAATTGGGATAGATAACTTCAACACAAATGGATGTGCCAACTTTTCCCCAAACCGAATTTAAGAGCTGAAGCTGAGCAGCTTTGACAAAAGGTTGATCGGCTCCGAGGAGCAAATGCTTAACCGGCTGTGGTAAGAAGCCTGTGATGAAGCCGCCAGGGAAAAATTCACCAAATGGTACGAGGCGCCGCTTGGCATAAATTGGATCTTTGAGCGAGCCATCATGCAAGCTGGCGGCAGCATTGAATGTCGCTTTGTCCACAGTTTCAATTATGCCAACAATACAAGCTTTCTTTTCTCTTGCGGTTATTTGTTGCAATGCGGGCAAAAGCATGCCAGGTTCTTTTTGCACGGAGCCAGCCACACCTTCAGGCAAGACCAAAAGGGAAGCACCTAAGCCTGTGCCAAGCTGAGCATAAGTGGCGGCAACTTGCGCCGGTGTCACCAGACCAAGCCGTTCGTCTTCGATGGTGACGTTGCCTTGCAAAACAGCCACATCAATTATCGGCACGGCAGGCTTTTGATCTTCTTTCTTGAAGATTGAGGCAGTTACCTCACCTTCTCCCCAGAAGGAAAGCCCCAGTACACAAAGAAGTACGAGGAATAAATCAACGGCAACACCGGATTTGCTAGAGAACCAATCGACTCTCCTGCCTAATCGCTGCACCAAGCGCCCGTGCTCAAATAAAAACGCGGCAATTGCACAGTTTGTGATCACAATCATTATGTCAAGCAGTTGGCTGCCGCCAAGCTTGGCCATTTGGATGATTGCCGGCTGTTGATATTGAGAGTAAGCCAGCTGATTGACGGGCGTGCCAAGAAAAAATTCTTGCGGTCCAATCACCCACTGAAAGAAAACCCAAATTAGCGGTGCACTGATGAGATAAGGAAAATAGGGACGTTCAAAGTGGGGAAAAAATCCGGCGCGCATCGGTAAAGTTGCAAGTAGCAAACCAAAGCCAAGAAATAGAAGTGCTTGGTGCGCCGATTCCAAAATCCAAATGATGCCCACGCCTTGAATGGCCAGCACATCGTGCAAGCCCAACCAAGAGAGCGGATACAAACCCAAATACCAGCGCAAACAAACCAGATAATAACCAAAACCAAATAAGAGGCTAATCACGCCAGCATCAAAATGACGACGCGGACTTGCCTGACAACTCTGTACCAATAACAAAAGCGGCACCAGCCCAATCCAGGCAAGCCACCAAAAATCAAAACCAGGCGAAGACAAACCAAGCAAGCAGCCAAAGCCAAAGGCAAGTGGTGCTTTGTCAAAGAGTCCAAGCTGGGCTAAAAAGCCGATTGAACGCTGAGAGGACTCATCGTCGTCAGTTTCTTCTGCTCTTGGCCCTAAAGCAAAGCGCTCTTGTTTCATAAATGCTTGGGCGAATTGTTGTACTGGCATTTTTGAACAGAAATTAGGTGAGATTCGATAGTAATCAACAGCTAGGGCTGAGCTAAACTGATGTTACACTGGCTTCAGAAGCAAGTGTAACGTAGAAACACATGCTGTTGTAGATCTGAGGAGTGGCTAAATCATTAAAACCTCGGGCTTACGAATAATGGGCATTGATCCTGGCACCGCTTCTGTTGGCTATGGTGTCGTGGACTGTCAGCCTGCGCAGCAATTTCACTGTGTTGCCTCCGGAATTATTCGCACAGAATCGAAACAGCCAATGGGGCAGAGGTTGGCAATCATTCGTCAAGACATGATGAGTTTATTGGCTGAGTATCGTCCCGATGTTTTGGTTATCGAGGCGATTTTCTTTTTCAAGAATGCCAAGACCTTGGTGCCGGTCTCTCAGGCGCGTGGTGTGATTTTGGAAGCGGCATACAGCTCTGGCGTTCCCTCTGCTGAATACACCCCGATGCAAGTAAAAATGAATTTGACTGGCTTTGGCAAAGCAGACAAGAAACAAGTGCAAATGTCAGTGGCGAGAATTCTGGCGCACGAGGAAGTGATAAAACCGGATGATGCGGCCGATGCTGTGGCAATTGCCATTTGTCATGCGCGCAGTTATGTTTGCGTTTAGTTGTTAACGAATTCGATTCTGGTGCTGGCAGTTTGTTGATGCTGCTTAGGTTTTTTTGCGCCTAAGGCTCTGCCCAGCAAACTTTTCTTTTGGCTAGTGGCTGTTTGTTTGACTGGTTCAGCTGGTGGTGCCATGACCAAGAATGTCTTGGCTGTGCTAGCTAAGCCTTGGGTTTGAATCACAATTGCATGTTGACCAACAGCCAATGTGGAAGGTACGTCCACTTTAAGTTGCATAGGAGATGCAGCAAGAATGCGCGCATCTGTTTTGCCGTCGATGCTGACTTTGTTCTTTTCCGCAATGCCATCAAAGTTATGTCCGTTGATTGTCAGCGTTCCGGCCTTTGGTACCGTCGGTGATACTAAGTCAATTAGTGGTGTCTGGGGGCTGGTGACTTTCACTAAGGGTTGCAGCACTTGAATTGGTGCTGCTTCCGGTTTGCCAGTTAGGCTGACTTGCAAAGTTGGTCCTGGTGTTAAGTCGTCAGGCACAAGAAACTTAGCCTGACCAGAAGAAGATGTTATGGCTTTTGTACCATTGAAAGTCAGCTCGACTGATTTCTCAACTTGGCGATTTGCGCTAATTACTGAAACTGTTAAGTACTGTCCGGCCATGGCTTTATCTGGAATGACTAATTGAGCCGATTGGCTGGGCGGTTTAACTTGATTCGGCTTTGGTGTCAGTGGTACTGGTTCTGATACAACACTTGTGGCTCGTGGTGCGTCCGCATTGGTAGTTTGTGACACGGCTGGCGAAGGCTCAGCAGTTTTTAGATCGACTGCTGTCACGCTTGCTTGTGGACTAATTGTTGCTTGCTCTGGTTGCCTGGTTACTTTAGCCAGTAATTCTCTTTTTTTTTCGGTTAGCGGACCTTCCAAAATAATGTTCGTGCTTACGGAGTTACTAGCTTTGTTGTTTACGACATCCGATGCATCAACTTCAAAGCCGGACAATTTGCCGAGCCAATAACTAACTGGAGCCTGAGTTTGAATATCAAAACCATTTTCAATATTGGACTTACCGGAAAGGACGAAAACAAATTCTCCGACTTTCTCTGTACTTGTTTGATTGTTCGCTCCCCTGCCGGCAAATACTAAGTTGACTAAACCATTGGACTTCTTTGCCCAAAGTGCACTAAAGGAAGCATGACCACCATCGCCAATGGCGATATCACCAGAGTTCCAAACTTCACAGGAAAGCGCCTTTTCTGCCGAGGATTTTTCGCTCTGGGCAATAATTCTGTTGGAGTCCAAGTCGGGATTGTTTACGGCTGCTTCCAAGGCAAGCTTGGCAATTTGAGCCGCGGCTTTCTTGGTGGGATCTTCAATCTTGTTCAAATCCGGTGAATCGGCAAGCGACTTGATTATGTCTTTCAAGATACTCACAAGTGCCGGATCTGGTGCCGATAACGATTTAGCGGAGGCATTGATGCCGATGGTGTTGATTTTGATAGTCTCGCGAACTTGTGAATCGCTAACTTTTGCTTGGTTGGCGTCGGTTTGATCAAGTTGCAGATGGGGATTGGTTTGGCTCGCGGCTTGCGTGTCCACCTTCTCTTTGGTTTTCTTACGTTTGGACAAATAACTAAACTTGCCGCTGCTTGTTGATTTTTCTGCTTCCGACGACTCTGTGGTTGCCGCATGGGCCAATGGGGATTGTGATACCAAAGACACCAGAGCAAAAAGAATCAGAAGATGCTTGCTTGATATTTGTTTTCTATCTTGTGTATTCATAAACCTCGTCACTTAAGCCTCACTTGCAACCGCAACCAAATATATCTTCGAGTACAAAAAGAGTTTCCTGTGGCGTCATGCCAAAACCTAAATACTTCCCCTCCAGCCAGATCTCAAAGTGTAAATGAGGATGTTTGGACTGTCCAGGATAGGCGCCTCGCGTGCCAGATACACCAACATATGCGATTAAATCACCTTTTTTTACAGAAGAACCTTTAGTAATGCCGTCCTTGATTTTACTAAGATGTGCATATCGTGTCATACATCCGCCACCATGGTCTATCCAAACTTGTTGCCCACGAAACAAGTCTTCATTAGCGGCTGACGTTGCATGTTCTCTGCGGCACTGACTCAGAACTTGAAGATATTTTGTTCTCGACATTTCTTGAAAGTTGGTATCGGCTCTAACTACTTTGCCAGAAGCGGAAGCGCGTACTTCACTACCGACATCTACTTTCGTTTGGCAAGCAGAATCAACAAAGAAGTCAATACCCTCATGTACTCCGTAACGGTAAGGACGGCGAGTGCCAGGCAGCGCACCGAAGTTGTAGGGCAAATGTACTTTCTTCATCGGTAAGGCAAGTTGGGCAAGCCTGGGATCTAATTTGCGCATTTTAGCTCTTGGGAAAAAACTTTCTTTTTGATCTAAGTTACGGCGTTCAAGACTAGAACCATTGATAATCCAAAATCCTTCTTTGTCCAAAATCATGCCGCGAAGGTTGGAGCTTGAGGAAAAAGAAAATTGGCTGAGTTTTGTCTCTTCCTTGTCAAGGAAAAGAACACGGTTTTTGTCTGGCTCAACTAAAAATGAAAAACCGGGCGAAGAAATGAACAAGCGACTGGTGTGCAATAGCTGTGGTGGTCTCCACAACATTCTGGTTGGCAAAGCGGCCGCGAGCGAGAGCTCTTGCCTTTTCGGCTTTGCTGCTTTAGCTGATTTGTTTTCTACCGGTTTCTTTTGCGTCTGACTTTTGTTACGTTTTTTGCGGACACGTAATGTTTTCTCGGCTTTTGCTACTGGTGTATTGCTTTGGAGATATCCGTTGCGCCAAGAAATGTACATCGCTTGGTCAAAGGCGAAGTTGGTGGCAGAAGCAAGTGATGGATGCGAGCCAGCCTGTTCAAGTTTCAAGGTCTGGTCAATTTGAGTCGGTGCTTGAGCCAGCCGCCAGACATGGCGGCTTTCCGGATCTAAAAAAGCAACAGAATTAAAAATTGGGCAAGCATCAATTAAATCCGGATCTGGTGAGGCCTTTAAATATCCGGCTCGCATTGCCACTTTCCAGCTGCCAGTGGTGGTATCGAATTGCAATATGTCGCCTGATTTGTCCAAGACAAAAAGGACTTTCTCTTCCGGCATAAAAGTAAAGGCACTGAATTCGTGAATTGGAATGTCATTTGGTTTCTGACCGATTTTGGTGCCAATAGCAATTACTTGTGTGCAGCGAAGCAGATTTCTTTCGATGGCAATTCTTGTCGCCTCTTCGCTTGACTGATCTTTTGTAGCCGGTGTAGCTGGTGTGGCTGGATTCTGCTTGGGCTGATTTCGTCCTGCCAGTTTATTTAAGCCATCACTTACTTTCCATACCGATTGAGGACAAAGGAAGTAAAGATCGTTTTTACAGGCGCAAATAGCCAGCGGGCGTAAGGGAATCCCTTTATCGGTAACGATTACAAATTTCCGGTTGCGGACAAAGGCTTTGGTATCTCTTGCCGCTGCGCCTTTTGGATCCGTCTTCTCACCGGTAGCCCAAACACTGCCGATTGTAAAAGCACTAACAATTGCCACCCAAATGAAAAATGGTTTGGGTGACTTTCTTGATCTGAGGCAAAACATTTTTTGCCTAATGAGTATGGTTAGGCGTTGACTTGCTTGAGATTACACTGGAATCAACTATAAACCAATGTTCGCCAATTTTTTCAATTGTATAAGTAACTTTGTAGAAGTCCTCTGTATCTTTTAGTGTCCGTCCTGACACCTCATCGATATATTTCGACGACTCCTTTACCTCGGCGTTAACGGCGTACTTCTTGTCCGGAATCAATTCGGAGAAATTGGTGACCACAATTGGACCTGGCACCATTTCAAAATATTTACGGTTGGTGGCAAGCCACTTGAGCGCCTCGCTTTGCTTGACCAAAGCCTTGCCGGAAAGAATGCTGGATAGCTTCTGCGGATCGCGTTGGCGGATGGCAGTTTTCTTTACTTGCTGCCAGGTTTTCAAACAGGTGGCAAATTCGGATTTCAGATCCGGGGTCTGCGCGCTGGCAATTTTGTTGGGATTTTGATCTGGTGTGTCTTTTGAATCATCGGCAGGCTTTTGTACCAGTGTTTGTGAGTGCTGCTTGATAGCTTGTTGGCTAGCATTGCGATTTCTCACTCTAATCAAAAATTGGCTGCTCTTGTTTTGGCTTTGCCCTTGCTTGATTATTGTCACAAGCAAATTGCCCGAGGTAATTGCTAATGGTTGGCCATCTGATTTGAAGAAACTATCTACCTTGGATTTTTCAATTTGACGGTTAAACTCGACAATTGTTTTTGGTTTGCTGCCGCAAGCCTCTAACAAAAAATCACTAGCCATTTCTAAATCTAAAGCTGTTTGATCTGATTGCCCAACCGTAAAAGTTAATTCGCAACCAGTAACATGTGCGTCTGCTGTTTCCAGGCGCAAAATATTGGTGTTGGCATCGACAAGCGAAAGTGGATCTTCCGGATTGGATTTAAATGGACCAATGCCCGGCCAAGCACCTTTTTTTACTAAGTCGCTGCCATTGAATTGCTCAAGGGAAACCAGCGGTGCCGATACAGGAGTGGCGGTGCTGGATATTGACATGCCCGGTTTGGGCTGAGCAACACTTTGCTCGGACCAAAGACTATCAAGCGATCCCGATGCACCCGTTGATCCAGAGTCGTCTGCTGCACGCACAATGGCAATTGTGGAGGTCAACGACAGGGCTAATAAAATTGATTTCGATAAAGCTGACAACTCAAATCTCAAATGGCTTGCTCCTATCTTTTGGGATTGAGCCTCGAGGTTCATTTTACATCATTTTAGTGCCGGGACATTTTGCTGCGGGCAAGTTTTAGGGCTTCCAGTGCAGTCAGGCTGGCTTCCCTTTCAACCGATGGCGGTATGGGGTTTTCTCCATTGGCAAGCTTGCCTCTATTGCTGTTGGTCGAAATCAGCGCCTCTAAGCATAATATTTCTGTTGTCAGGTGAATTAATGTGGGTTCAATTGAGCCAGTGAGTAAAACCACATTGACTGGATGTCCCTGGCAAGCAAGCAGTATAGGTTTGTTTTCTACTCCCACTGAATATTCATCCACGTGTTGAGAGAGGGCACGATGCGAATTGGCTGATTGTTTAAGGGCCTCTACGTCAATTTCTTCGGCGAAGTGCCCAACATTAACCAGTAAAATTCCTGGACGCAGGTACTGGAAGCTCTCTTTGCCGAGCAGTTTATTGGCCCCGGTGGCCGAGACAAATAATTCTGAAGAAGCTAATGCTGATTCCATGCTTGTGATTTTGTAACCATCATAATGAGCAATCAGTTGTTTAATTGGATCGCTTTCGACAATTTGTATTTTTGCACCAAGCTTCTGCAAATATAAGGCGCAGCCTGAACCTACCTGCCCATAACCACAAACCGTGACTACTTTGCCTTGCCAGTTTTTTTCAGCCAGCAACAATGGCAAGGCTTCCACTAATCCATCGCCAACGCCATGGAAATTTTCAATTCTCGATTTCAATTGACCGCTGTTGATATTCACCACCGGTAGTGGCACGTCTTTTTGTTCTCTTAAGCGGTTGATCCCGGATGTGGTTATTTCGCAAGCACCAAGGGCAAAGTCCTTGTCGCTTGCCAGATATTTTGCAATCAAGTCAAAGCCTGTATCGGAAAGGACATTTGGTTGATGGCTGAGCACTTGGCTGCAAGAATCTTTGCCTAAATAAACTTGCGCGCCGAAATTGCGCATCTGCTCAACGGCATTTGACGATGTAGTTTGACTGTTGCATTCGCTCAGAAATACTTCTGCACCGGCAGCCATTAAAGGTTGAATAGCCGGAGCGGTTAATTCAGTTAGGTGGCAGTGCCAACCAATTTTGGCGCCAGCAAATATTTTGCGCTCGGCCAGTCTTTTAGCCAAGACTTCGAAGATGGGAAATCTTTTGCAGTTGATACTTGCTTCACTCATTAAGGCAAACCAAAAATTGAAACACCGGCTTGCCTGAGCAATTTAACCGTTAGCGGCATGGGCAAGCCAATCACGTTTGTAAAACAGCCCTCAATCTTTTCCACAAATGCCGAACCGGATCCTTGTAAAGCATATGAGCCGGCTTTGTCCAAAGGTTCCCCTGTTTTTACGTAGGCGCTAATTTCTTTGTCTTCTAAATTACGAATATAAACAGATGAAATTGCATAATCAACTAATTGCTTGCCATCCGCCGGGCGATAGATTGCCACTCCTGTAAATACCTTGTGGCAATTTCCGGCTAGCAATTTTAGCATTGCGCAAGCTTCGTCGTCATCGTTGGGCTTGCCTAAAATTTTTCCGTCAAGAACGACAATCGTGTCAGCCCCAATTACCAGGCTTGATTGCCCGTTTAGCTTGTGTTTGGCAACGTGTTCTGCTTTTAAACAAGCTAGAGAGGTGACCACTTGCTCTGGTGTCATCTTCGGATCAAAACTTTCATCAACATCAGCCGGTATGACTGTGAATGGTAACTTTAGCCCACCGAGAAGCTCTAAGCGGCGTGGTGAGGCGGAAGCCAAAATTATCTGGGGATATGATTGTGGATTCATGTCGACTTATGATTCGGAAAAGCTGAGGGAGAAAGTTTGAACACGCTGATTGCCTTGATCGCAAACGTAGAGCAAGTCTTTGTTTTGATCGTAAACAATTCCGGCGGGACCGGAAAATTGTCCGGCGTCTTGACCGCGAGTACCAAAAGCATAAAGCCAAGTGCCGCTTTGGTCAAAGATCTGGATGCGATGATTGATAAAGTCAGATATGTAAATGCGGTTGGCCCGGTCCAAAGCAATGGCTCTTGGCACATTAAACATGCCTACGCTTATTCCTTTACCACCAAATCCGCTTACATATTTTCCGGCTTTAGAAAAAATTGAAACGCGAGCTAAACCAAAGTCAACGACGTAAATTTGGCCCGACGAATCCACGGCTACTGCACAAGGAAGTTGAAACTGTCCTTCTCCTTTTCCCTTGCTGCCAATCTGTCCCAAATACGCTCCGGTTTCTGCTTGCAAAATCTGCACGCAACCACTTTCGCTATCGCAAACGTATAAGCGAGATGATTGATCAAGACAAAGACCTTGCAGTCCACCTGCGGTATTGCACGGGTTGGTGAAAGTTTTGCTTGGCTTGCCTGTTTGATCAAAGACGCGAATTTTTTGATCGGTTGAGTCGGTCAAATAAACGTGTCCCTGTCTGCCGCAAGCAAGTCCTGCCGGATTTGTAAAATGGCCATCGGCATTTGCCTCAAGCTTTAAGCGGAAGATGCCGCGACTCGTAAATGATTGCAGAGATCCAGAGCCAACATCGCCGACAAAAAGATTTTCTTGCCACTGACCAATAGTCGAAGGCTTGAGAAAGCGACCGTTTCCTTCGCCGGGCTCTCCAAAGATATGCGTAACTTTGGCTTGAATTACGGTCATCTCAATTCAAAGACAAGCTCAGTTCTGCCAAGTTTGATACAGTCACCAGCAGCAATTTGCTTGCGCACTTGCAAAGGATCGCCATTCAAAATAGTGCCGTTTGTTGATCCCAGATCTTCAACCCACCAAGCTTCTTTGATCAATAAGACCCATGCATGGTGCCTGGACACATACGCATCATCACTAAGCGAAATGTCGTTATTCTCATCACGGCCAATTTTGCAAACAGGAGAGGAAAGCAGAAATTCAGACTTGGTTGTCTTGTCAGTCAGAATGGCCTGTTTGCCACCAACCAGAAAAGCATCTTTATTTTTGGTTGCCTGATCTTCTTGATTGGAACTGCTCATTTTGCCCTGTACCGTCTAAGTTCCCGCCCGACTTGTTTGCTTATTGCTTGAGCGCGAGGCGCTAGTGCGAATAGACAAATGTAATATTACAGCGACTGATAGGTTTTTCGACTTAGCTTGCGCCGTTATCAGAACTTTCATCAAAATATTGAATGGCTACGACTGTAACATTATCAGGCGCACCGCCGGCAATTGTTTGTTTCACCAGCTCTTGGCAGACAGCCTCTGGGTCGGTAACCGTATCCAAAACAGCACCGATTTGCTCATCACGTAACACGGTCGAGAGTCCGTCTGAACACAGCACTATCCAATCGGCAGCCTTCAGCTCAATTGGTGTTTGATCTACTTCCACTTCCACTTCGTGACCAAGACAACGAGTAATTAGATTTTTGTAAGGATTGATTCTCGCCTGCTCTTCTGTCAAGCGGCCAGCTCTTACCATCTCCTGCACGACGGAATGGTCGTTTGTCAGGAGGATTGAGCGTCCGTCTCGCAATAAATATGCACGTGAATCACCCACGTGAGCAATTTGCAAAAAATTGTCTTCCGACTGCACGGCAACAACCACGGTGGTGCCCATGCCGCGCACCGAAGCGTCTTTTTTCGCTACCTGAAATACTGCCTTGTTGGCAAGTGCCACGGAATCTTCCAACCATTGCTTAATGGCATCGCGATCGCTTGCGTGTGGCGGGGTTTCGTTCCACAACTGCTCGATTGCCTCGACGGCTAGCTTGGAGGCTTTCGCTCCGCCCACGGCTCCGCCCATGCCATCGGCAACAACGAAAACCCTTTGGTCGTCGCTGACAAAATAATTGTCTTCGTTGCGCTCACGCTGGCAACCAGGATTAGTGATTGCAGCAGCACGCCATTTGAGCATCTCTGTCTCCGTCGCCCTACTTCAGGTCAATAAAAATCAAGTGAATAGCCTGTTTTTAGTGCTAAATAATTATTGCCCAGAATAACCTAATTCCTATCAAAAAATATTACCTTTTGATTGAGTTTGCACATACTTCGACAAACTCGAATTGCCGCCACCGCCCCAATTTGAAGCTATATGAATCGCCCACCTGCCAAGATAGGGCTGCAAGGCTTGGCCAAACTGGAATTTGGGTTCGACCAATCTAGTTATGCCCTCTAAACAAGTGCCAGTCCTCACCAGATAGGCAAGATTAGCAGGTAAGACAAAGAAATTTTGCTTGAGCAACAAATCAATCTCCCTGTCTAGCTGACACCGGTTGGTCTGAGATAAATTGCCATCGGACCAGTAGCTGATAATTGTTTGCAGGCGTTTGACAATTTTGCCTTGCTCTATTTCCTGGGCAATTACGCCAAGATTAATCAAATTTCGAGCCAGTCCTTCTAAGTCTGCCTCGACTGCTGCCCTGATACAACCAGCTAATGAGTCCTTTTGATTTTGGCTGAGGGCGGCGACCATACCAAAGTCATAAACAATCAAATTGCCTTGGCTATCTACTGCCAAATTCCCCGCATGAGGATCAGCGTGATAATAATCGGCAAACAAAATTTGTTCGGCATAAAAATCGACAATTAAATGAGCCAGTTTATTGAGATTTACTTCTGCTTCTACTAATTGATTCACCCGGCTTACTTTTATGCCTGGTAAATATTCTGAGACTATTAGCTTTCTCGTTGTATAACGCCAAAAGGTTCGAGCAATTTTGATGTCGGGCCGATAACGAAAGAAGTGTCGCAAGTAAGCGGAATGTTGTGCTTCTTGTATGTAGTCTATCTCGGCAAATAATGTGTGACCGAACTGATCAAATAAATCAAGCCAAAGCTGGCTTTTAAAGCTGCTTCTGAAAAACTTGATCAAGCGAATATAGGCCTTGGCATAACCTAGATCGCGATAAAGCATTTCTCTCAGTTCCGGTCTTTGGATCTTTATGACACAGAGTTCTCCTGATCTCAATTTTGCTTTGTGCACTTGGCCGATCGAAGCAGAGGCAAGTGGATTTGGATCAATCCAGGCAAAAACAGTATCACGCGGTATTCCCAGTTCATGCGTAATCTGGTGTTCGACAAGCAAGTAAGGCATGGGCAAAACATGATCTTGCAAGAGACCAAGTTCTGCGGCGATCTCTTGTGGCATCAGATCTGTGCGAGAAGAAAGAAACTGGCCGATTTTGATGAAGGCAGGACCAAGATCTTGAAAGAACTCGCGCAAATGTTTGCCGGACAAGGCGTAACGCTGGCTGGCTGTTGTTTGGCTATTTTTACCAGCAAAGGTCTTAAACCATTTGACAAGAAAAACTAAAAACGCAGAAAAGATTTGCCAAAAGCGCAGGTCAAGTAAAAATTGAACCGGCAATATTCGCTCGGCTCGGCCAAAGTTGTCGGCAATTTCCGGGCGATATGAGTGCCTTTCGCTCCGAACTGCAGCCAGACCAACAAAACTGCTCGCATTACTTTCTTGACTTTTGAGGTCTTGACTATTGCGGTGCGATGCAGTGTTTAAAGCTTGCGCCATCAAAAAAACTTACTTAAACGGGGGTGCGCATTGATTTCATTTCAGCAATCTCTGCACGCAAAGTGGCAATTTCTGCTCTTAATTCGTTGATTTCCGTTGAATCGCCGAGTGCGCCCAAAGAAAAATCGGCAACTTGACGGCGAATGCGTTCGCGAACTTGTGCTTCCAAGACCTCGGAGCGTTGCCAAACTTGCTGTGTGAACTCATAAGCAAATTCTTGGACAATATCTCTTGATTGGTTGACCTTTTCTGATCCTGTGGACTTGTACTCTTCCGCTTTAGAAGTAAATGTATCAATGCAATCTTCGAGGCGCTCGCGGCCTACTTCGAGGGCTGCCTTGAGCAGAAACAACAATTTGATCATGGGTTGAGCTGCGTCATTGAACTCCATATGTCTAGCTGCCTCCCTCAAAAATTCTTAATGATTTGTATCAGACCGGGTCCCGGCGCATCACTTGGTATGTCCTAGTAAGACTTGCTTAAGACAAAAACCAGAAGAAATTATACACTAGGAAGCCCTTGATGCGAGATGGCATGATATCAGGGGAGAGCCCATTTATGCTGGTTTTCGGGCTGAGCGCCCGCAATCAGGCTTGGCGCAGTAGAGCCGATAGCTAAGCAAAAGAAGAAAAATAGTGAATAAACAAGTCACACTTATTTACGTTCCACTCTACCTTGGTGGTAGTCATCGTGGTGCAGCGCTTGGCCCGGCGGCGATGAAAGTAGCAGATTTGAGAGAGCGCATCAAAGCTTGCGGTTGGCAAATAGCTAAGGAAGTAGAAGTAAGTGTACCGGAGTCGGCTGCTTGGTTCGAGGAAGATACATATGCGCGCTGCTTGCCGGAAATAATTGACCTTTCAAAGGAATTAGCCAAACTAGTGGAAGCGGCTCTGGATGCCGGCACTTTGCCAATCACAATTGGTGGTGATCATAGTTTGGCCATTGGCACCATTGCCGGATCATCAAACTACTTCCGCAAGCGCAAGGAAAGTTTCGGTTTGCTTTGGTTTGATGCGCATGGTGATATCAATACGCCCGAAACCTCGCAATCAGGAAATGTGCATGGCATGCCGCTAGCGATTTGTCTTGGTCATGGTCCTGAGTCCGTCACACAGTTGAATCAATACAGTCCGAAAGCGGAAGCCAGTCTGACGGCATTGGTTGGGATTCGCGATCTTGATCCACCAGAACTTGAAATGATTACCCGCACCGGTATCGCTGCGTACAATATGAGTGACATCGATAAATTGGGCATAGCGACCGTGGTTGAGCGAGTCCTGAGCAGGGTGGCGGACAATTCGTCCGGCATCCATCTTTCTTTCGATATTGATGTTCTCGATCCGGAAATTGCCCCAGGAGTTTCCACGGTGGCAAAAGATGGCATTGGTCAAAAGGACATTATGCAAGCATTGTCGATGATCGCCAAGACTGGTCTTGTGCGGTCCATTGATATGGTCGAGCTAAATCCGACTCGCGATATACAAAACCGTACGGCAGAAATTGCCGTAGATATGATCGCTGCTTGCTTGAGTGGCAAAGCCTAATTACAGGCTCAATTCTTACTGAGGATAATAGCCGCCGCCTGCACCGTACATGGGTGATTGCCCGCCTGGTGCACCATAGACTGGTGGTGTGGGTGCAGCAGTAATTTGCAGTGGTGCATCGAGACGAATTGGCAAAGTGGTGCCTGCGGTAATTCTTGTTTCTGCACCTTTTCTTATACCAGCATCGATTAAGCCGACGCCACCACCCATGGCTGTACCGAAGACAGCGCCCATACCTGTCGCCATGCCCATTCTGCCACCGGACATGCCACCAACAATTGCTCCTAAGCCTGTGCCTAAGGCGGCACCACCAGCAGCACCAACACCGGTTGTGAGCAAGCCTTTGCCCACACGTCCTGCGGTTGTGCCACCAGTCAATCTCAATTGGCTGGTATCAATAGAAGCGGAAATGGGAAACTGCCTGCCATCAGGTGTTTGCACTTGTGTGAAACTCATGTCCACTTTGCCATTGGCACCAAAGCGAAAATGTTTGGCTGAAATTACATTGGTGATTTGACCGGAAATTACAGAGCCGGCAGGTATAACAATTTGTGAGCCGGAATATAAGGGTTCGGTGAGAGTGGCTGCAACTGGCTCACCAACTTGGGTAGCGCCGGAATCAATTGAATTGCGTAAAGATGCATGCATCTCTGTTCCTGCTGCTACTGATGCAACATAGCCTTGATAGGTTGGTGTTTGTTGTTGCGCATAACCACCTTGTTGGCCATAACCAAATTGTGGTGGCTGTGCATACTGCCCTTGACCATATCCTGGTTGAGCATAACCGGCCTGGCCGCCTTGTGGTGCACCGTATCCTGGTTGCGCACCATATTGAGGCTGCTGCATACCTTGCATACCTTGCGTACCGGGCATGGCCGCTTGATCTTGCGGCATGGCAAAACCTTGCATATTAGGATCGCCCGTTTGTTGCTGTTGTACTTGTCCCTGATATTGAGGCTGTGCATACTGCCCTTGGTATTGGGGCATTTGTCCTTGCGGTGGCGAGCCTTGTGGCAACTGATATTGATTGCTCGGAGCCGCATTCTGCTGATAAGCATTGGCACCGTAATCTTGTGCCGATGCGGGACTTTGGGTTGTGGCGAGCGAAAGGCTGAAAGCAAGTAAAACGAGATGGCGCATGGATTGAGCCTCATAAGAGAAATAGCAATCCAAATGATATCAAGAAAACGAGCTTTATATGCCCATTTGGCTAAGTTGTTTTGCTTGCTCTTCGACCGAACGAATCAGCCCATCTAAGTTGATGCGCTGTCCTGGGGCGGTGAGCACCACCAGGTAATGCTTAGGAATTTGATAGAAGTGCACAACGCCTTGGTCGGTGAGCAAAGTCATTTGCTCCAATCCGCCCATGTTCATTCTTTGCAAAGAGACATCGTTATTTGCAAATAAGGTTGCTGAAAGCGCGCCCAAAGTTTGCAGATCCATATCTTCTGGTAACGAGGAAGACACCATTACGCCTTCCTCTGTGACTAGCAAACAACCTAGAATCCCATGCTTGCCATTGAGCGTATCAAGCAAAGTCTTGATTGCCGCGGGCTCAGATGCCATGTTGATTCTCCTTTGTTATTTTGCAGCTTAACTGCTATTTCTTTTGTGTCTTACCGGCAGGAGCTTTGGCAGGCTGTCTGGGAGCCGCACCCTTACCAGACTTCGGCATCTTCATGATTACATCCGGTGGATGATTTTTGGTTTCCGGTTGAATTGATTTGTTTGGTTGCGATTTGGATTTTGATTCAGGCTTTGATTCTTTGGAATCAGTTTTGGAATCGGACTTGGTGTCGGTCTTTGATTCGGACTTGGATTCTGCGTCGCCTGTGGCTTTTGCTTCTTTGTCATCAGTAGACTGAGCTTTCTTCTCTTCGCCAAGTCTTTTCAACTGAAATACTTCGACCCAAGGATCGTCTAAAGCTGTACTAAAAACTTTTCCGACCAATTCCAATTGATCGCCTTCTTTCAGGGTTGCCAACAAGGCGTTTTCCGGATCCTTTTCTTTTGGCATAGCCATGGCCAACTTCAATTCTGAAAGTGGCACTTTGCTTTGGGGACGGAAAATCAAAAAGGACAAATGAGTTTTCGAGGAACGCATTGCCGGCTTGTAATCGAGAGCCAAGCTGGAAAAACCTGCGAAATTTGCTAAGAACTTGACATTCTTGTTCAAGTAGTCATTAGGCTTGCTGACAAGATCTTCGGGGATGACTGTAACAGCGCTATCCAGAATTGGTTTTAAATCAATCTGTGGTTTTGGTTTTTCTTGTGTAGCCGCTTCTGCCGGTTTCTTTTCTTGTTTTTCCGGCGCTGTCTTGTTCTGTGCAGATATTTGCACCTGACCTTTTGCCAGTGAGACTGGGCTTGCCAAAAGTCCAAAGACCAAAAGGAAAGACAAACAATTGCTCAAGCCGGCTTGCTTTGAGGAAATGATTGTGGGAGAAAAAATTTGTTTGCCTGTCATTTGCTGTTACCTTACGAACTTTTTAGCGTATTTATATTACCAGAAGCTTATTAAACTTGTTGGCTCTCGCACGATATTATTCACGATATTCTCGGCCTGATTCCATTTGCCCAAGGTAGGTTGGCGATGTCAAATGAAAGCGAAAACACCAAAGAATTGACGCCATTGATGCGCCAGTACTGGGATGTGAAAGAACAAAACCCGGATTGTCTGCTTTTCTTTCGCATGGGCGATTTTTATGAGATGTTCGATTCCGATGCGCAAGTTGCTGCACGTGAATTAGATATTACGCTTACAAGCCGTCCTGAATCTGCTTATCCTGGTGGTCGCATTCCCATGGCAGGAGTGCCAGTGCGCTCTTGCGATCTTTACTTGGCGAAACTTTTGGCCAAGGGTTATTCGGTGGCCATTTGCGAACAAGTGGGACCGGTTGGTGTGACGCGCGGACCAATGGAAAGAAAAGTGGCGCGCATATTTACACCAGGCACGATTATCGAAACAGATTTGTTGCCGTCGCGCCAGAATAATTATTTAGCAGCGATTGTGCGGGCAGGCGATCTTTGGGGGCTTGCTTATGTTGATGCATCAGTTGGTGAATTTGCTTCGTGCCAATTGACCGAGCCAGAACTTTGTTTGGAACTTTCACGTTTGAATCCCAGCGAAGTATTGGTTGCCTCGCGTGTGGTCAAGCCAGGTCCGAACCAAGTGGTACCACAGGAGATACTCGAGGCACCAAAGGGAACAGATGCGCAATTTCGTCTTTGCGGTCGGCCGGCAATGTTCTTTCAAGTGGAACCAGCGCGCCGGCGCATTATGGATCTTTTCAAAATCAGTACGCTGGAAGGATTCGGTTTGCAGTCGATGCCTCTGGCAATTGCTGCAGCCGGGGCAATTATTGAATATTTGCAGCGCACCCAAGCAAAAGAAATGCCCCAGTTCCCTGGCATTGCCACATACTTTCCCGGTGGTCACTTAATCCTGGATGCAAATACCAAACGCAATTTGGAATTGACAGAAACTGTGCGCGATCGCAGTTTTGCGGGCAGCTTGCTTTCGGTGCTCGATAAAACAAAAACAGCCATGGGCGGACGCCTTTTGCGCAGCTGGTTGCTCAAGCCACTATATTCGGTGCCCGAGATTAGCCAAAGACAAAAGGCCATTGGTGAGCTTTTGTCCGATCAATATCGGGCAAGTGTTGTGGAAGACTCACTGGACAAAGTATCCGATTTAGAAAGACTGGCAATGAAACTTCGCTCGGCAACAGTTGGGCCAAAAGATCTTGTTGCCATCGGTCAATCGCTTGCCGTATTGCCGTCTGTTGGCGAAGCACTATCAGGTGCGGATAGCGAATTTCTGTCAGCCTTATCCAAAGTGCCTTTTGCTTTGATTGAGCTTGGTGAAAAAATTCGCAGCGCTGTGGCCGACGATGCATCCAGAGAACTGACCGAAGGGGGAATTTTTAAATCCGGGTTCTCTCCTGAATTGGATGAAATCAGATCTTTGCTTTCCGGTGGTCGTGACTGGATTGAGAAATTCCAATTGCAAGAACAAGAACGTACTGGAATTAAATCGCTCAAGGTTAGTTTCAACAATAACTTTGGTTATTACATTGAAATTACTCACGCTAACAAAGGCGCAGTGCCGGAAGACTACATTCGCAAACAGACTTTGACGAATGCAGAGCGGTACATTACGCCTGAGCTAAAAGAATACGAGGCAAAGATTCTTAACGCAGAGAAAAATCAATCGACTCTCGAGTACAAACTCTTTGTTGACTTCCGCCAAGGCTTGTCGGGATTCGGTGATCATTTGTTGAAAGCGGCCCGTGATCTGGCGGCATTAGATTCGTTGCTGTCGCTTGCTAAAGTTGCACGTGAGCGCCGTTATATTTGCCCAACCGTCGATGATTCACTTTGTTTGGATATTGTTTCCGGCCGGCATCCGGTTTTAGAAAGCATTTTGCCGATGGGCAAATATGTGGCGAATGACACTAAATTGATTGGTGCCAGCGCGGAAAATCAGTTGATTATTCTCACTGGTCCAAACATGTCCGGTAAGTCAAGCTTGCTCAGACAAGCAGCACACATAGTAATTTTGGCCCAAATGGGATCTTATGTGCCGGCAGAGTATGCCCATATTGGACTTTGTGATCGCATATTCACAAGAATTGGTGCTGTCGACGATCTGACTGCCGGGCAGTCAACGTTCTTGGTGGAGATGAGCGAAACAACAGAGTGTTGTTTGTCCGCCACTGAGCGATCGCTTATCCTATTAGATGAAGTTGGTCGCGGCACAAGCACTTATGACGGTGTGGCAATCGCTTGGTCAGTGGCTGAATATCTTGCTCGTGACGTCAAGGCAAGAACAATATTTGCCACCCACTATCATGAATTAAATGGCTTGGCCAATTTCTTACCGCAAATTGCGAACTTTCAAGTTTTGGTGAGAGAGATGGAAGGACAAGTCGAATTCTTGCGCAAAGTGGTGCCTGGTGGTGCCAGCCGCAGCTTTGGTATTCAAGTTGCCAAAATGTCTGGCTTGCCGGAACAAATTATCTCGCGTGCTCAGCTTTTGATGAACCAAATGGAACGCAAGAGTGCTGCTAGTAAAATTCTCGATGGGCCGAAAGTTCGTGCAGTCGATCTAGGTGATGTTTCACAACTGTCCATTTTTAGTCCAATAAATGTTCCAGCAAGCGGGCAAGAAGTTCTCACATGAAATTATTTGATAAGCAATTTGGATTCAGAAATAAATATGCGGCCACATTTCTGACAAGCATTTTTTTGAGCTCGTCATTTGCCAATCTGCCGATTTTGGCAGCCAGTGCAGATAGTAGTACGACACAGCCTGAAAGCAAAAGAGCAGAGAATCTGCCGACAATCAAACGTCTTGGTATCACGGCTAAGACTTACCATCTGATCAATCAAGGTAATTGGCAACAAGCGAGAGAAGAAATTGAAAAAGCTGCGGATGCCTCTGCCTTTTCTAAGCAATCAGCCTGGCTGGCATTTGCTTATTTCTATTTGGGTAATTGTGCTGGGCTGAGTAAATTATCCAATGGCCTAGGCGCCAACCAATCTCAATCAAAGAACGAAGACACCGCCAAAGAAATGACGCGAGTCTTAGTCTTGGCTTTGAACGATCTCTGCCAAAAGAAAGTTGATGATGCACAAGATATTTTGTTTGCCTTCCAACAAATTCATTCTGTGCCGTGCGATCAAGACACGCTTTTCAATTTTTGCTTGGCGGCAGTTTATGCCAAAAAGCAAGATCAGGTAACCGCGGAAAAATATTGTGCCAAGACGCTTGCATTAGCACCGGATTTTGCTTGGGGATATCGAACTGATGGCATGCTCTTTGAAAAATCATTGAATAAGCCAACACTTGCTATCGCTCAGTATCGCCAGGCGCTTGCGCTTGAACCAAACTTTTCCGAAGCAAGAGACTTGTTAGTTAATCTTTTGCTCTCCAGAAATAATTTCGATCAAGCAATTGAGGTTTCGCAGCAAGGTATCAAAGCCGATTCACACAATGCCGCGAATTATTTTCGCCTGGCGCAAATTTATATCGAGCAATGGCGTTTGAAGGAAGCTTTGAAGTTGCTTGATAAAGCAATTTACATTGCTCATTCGGAAAGTCCGAGTACGGCTCGCTTTCATCATGCGAAAGCTTCCATATTGCGTTTCCAAGGAAATTTGCCGCAAGCGATTTTAGAGCAGCAAAAGGCAGTCGCGGTGAGCAAGGACAAAGCATTTGAGTTGATTGAGCTGGCTCATTTAAATGCCCTGTCCGAAAATGCCACGAGTGCTGCCGACAATTTGAAGCAAGCACTGGCTATTGATCCAAGCAATAATTTTGCCCACGATAAATTGGTCGAGATTTTATTGGCGGAAAAACGCTTTGACTTGCTTGAAGGCGAATATGCGCGCGTGATTGCTTTGGAACCAAAAGATAGCAATCACCATGTTGGTTTAGCGCGCGTGTTTATTGCCGAAGGCAAAAATGATCAAGCAATTGGTGAGCTGAAGCAGGCAAGCCAATTAAGTGAAACGAACGCGCTTGCTTATGAACTTCTGGGTGGAATCTACCTTGAGAAAAAGGAGTATGCAAGTGCGGCGAAAGAATTTACCAAGGCGTTGAATATAAGCCCCGGATCGCTTTCGAACTTGCTTGCCCTTGGTTATGCCTACAAGAAAAACGGCGATTATCTGCAAGCAGAAACTGCACTGGTTACGGCGATTGCTCTTAAGCAATTGAATCAAACCACGGGTGTAGTGCAGGGTTCTTCCGCACCAGGCAACCAATCAATTGGCAAGAGCCCAGACGCAAGTGCAACGGCTCGTCCTGATAATAGTTCAGCACCACTTTTGCGAGAGCTAGGCGAATTGTTTCTGGAAGAAGGAAGATTTACAGAAGCGTCTCAGCAATTTGAAGCAGTCGGTGCACTGAATAGAGATCAGGTCAGTCCTAGACAACAAGAAATTGATCTTTACTTGTTAGCTAAGGCAAATCTATTACGTGATCGCACACAAGCGATGAGTGGTGCGCTCATGGAAGCATTCGACAAGTTGCCGGCTGAGGTTAAGTCCACGCAGTCTCAATCGGCTGTGAAGGCACTCTTACAAGCTGGACGTGTGCAGCAAGCGCAAGCATTGCTAGATAAATACAAGCCAGCACAGGCGGATGATTACAATTGGCTTTTGTTGGAAGCCGAGATCATGCGTGCTCAAGGTGCTTTGAAGGAAGCGCGCGCGCAAGCGCTTGAGGTTGCATCCAAAAGTAAGGATGAAGCATTGCAGGCGCATGCCTATGTTCAGCTGGCACTCTTGGCCTTGGCAAACAATGACACGGCTCAAGCCAGAACAAATATCACACATGCTTTGGAGATCAACACCAAATCAGCTGTGGCGTATTCCGTACTTGCGAGAATTTCGCTTCTGGAAAAGAATCCAGTAGCGGCAATTGAGCAAGCTAAAATTGCTCTCGAGGTCAATCCCTATTATGCGCCAGCCTATCTTTTGCTTGGTGATGTCTTGATGCTGCAAGGCGATGCAAAAAACGCCCTTGATACTTATAGAAAAGCCTTGGAGCTTCATCCTGGTTTCTTGGACGTGCACAAGTCTCTGCTTGCTGCCTACAAGAAATTAGGACTGACACGCGAAGTACAGCAAGAAGAAACTGCAATCAGCAATATCCAAAGTAGGCAATAGGGCAGACAATAAGTCTAAACTTCTTGCTTTTCTTTGGATGGTTCGGGTGTAGGTTGCAGTTCATTGCCTAATTGCTCAATTGATTCACGCACTCGGCGAGTCAGATCCTGACAGGCTTTCAGATCGGCATTACCAGGTGTTGGGTAAATTGGCAAACCGAAGGATACTTTGACATTTTTGGGTGCGACAACTGCTTTGCCCTTGGGTAGAACATCAAAAGTGCCTTTTATATAGGCTGGAATAATTGGACAATTACAGAGTATTGAAAGTTTGGCAATACCAGGTTTGAATTGACCCATCGAGCCATCCAGTGAACGTTTGCCTTCTGGATAAATAATCAATATCTTGCTTTGCTTCAAAAGATCTTCGCAGTCTTTCATTGACTCTTCAAAGTTGCCATAACGTTCAAACGGCACAGCATTGAGAATGTAACCTGAAAATGCAGCGGCAAGCGGTGAATTAAACCAATAGTCCGCAGCGGCAACTGGATGTACGTGCTTCAATAATCCTGTCGGGAAGCTGCCAACTATTGCGGCTGTGTCGAAATGACTTGCGTGATTGGCAGCCACAATATACGGAGGTTCAATGAGTAAGCGATCGGCGCCAACCGTTTCGAAATTGTTGTAAATCTTGAGGAATGCTTTCAGTCCAGTACCAAGCAGTCGTCTGCTGGCTGCCACTAGTGGATTGTCTTGCAATGGATAATTCATATCGGCTAGCCATTCACGCGGCCAGGGTTTTGATTCAACCAAAATTGCATCAACAACCTGTTCTTCGAGGGCCGATTTTTCGCCTGATAGTACTTCTATGCGGGTTGCACAAAGTTTGCGTGCGCCTTTGACGTTGAGCACAAGATCTTCTACGGTTTGTGCATCTTGCAGGGCGTCTTCCTCAAGAGCAATACCAAACTCTTCTTCCAATTTGCAAGTCAATTCCAGTCGAGCAAAAGAATCCAGACCGAGATCGGCTGTAAGATTAGCTTGTGGCGAAAAGAGCCGATCGCCGGATGGAGAAAGTCCTGCTAGGGCGTCCGGATCCATAACGTCGCCGATGATGCGGCAAACTCTTTGGCCGTCGTCGTCCCACTTCACGCCTTCAACCGGTGTTCTTTCTTGGGAGCGATTTTGTTGTTTCAAGGCGTATAACCGGGCAACCTCACCGCGGCGCATTTTGCCTATGCCTGTGCGTGGCAAGTCTTCATCCCAGATTTGATAACTAGCAAGTCGCTTGTAGTCAGCCAGATCGCTGAGACAAGTTGCAACTTCTTCTTTTATGCGTGCTTCTTTGTCCGGCCGAGCTTGGAACGAAACTTCCGGAACAATCGCCGCTGCAACTTCTTCACCTTGCGGTGTCTGGTAGCCGATGACGCAAACTTCTTTGATCATTGAACTCTTGGATAAAGCTTCTTCCAACTCTTCTGGGAAAATGTTGTAACCACCGGCGGTGACAATCATGGATTTTAGGCGGCCGGTAATGTGCAAGTAGCCATCTTTGTCCAGATAACCGCTATCGCCTGTATGCAACCAACCATCCTTAACTGTCTTGGCTGTTTCCTCTGGGTTTTCAAAATAATGCGACATGATATTGGGTCCGCGCACTAAAATTTCACCTGATTTGCTGTCCTCGCTTGAGCGTTCAATTTTTACTTGCACGCCGAGAATTGGACGACCAACTGATTCGGCTTTGCTGGCACCTTTGTTGTTTGCTGCAACAATTGGACCGGCCTCGGTCAAACCGTATCCGGTAAGTAAAGGTAATCCGAAGCTAGCAAACTGGGCAATAACATCAGGTGGTGTTGGTGCGCCACCGGCAAACCAAAACTTGATTTTGCCACCAAGCTCATTATGCAAATCGCGGAAGAGCACTGGTCCCAATGCCGGGTTTGCTTTCACAACTTGTCTGAGAGCCGCCGCGGCAATCTGTTTTGATCTGGGTAATTTCTCGATTTCAGCATGTATGGCTTGAAGCAAGGCTTGGAAGACCATTGGTGTGGCGAGCATGACGGAGATTTTCTCCACCTTCATCAATTCCTTGAGATGGCTTGCGCCCTTCAATTGGCTGTAGACGATGGTGGCACCTTTGTGCAAAGGACCAATCATGCCGGCTGTAAATTCAAACATATGCGAAAGCGGCAAAATAGAGAGCAAACGATCATCGACATTTACGTCGTGGCTTTGCGATACGGAAAGAGCATTAGTCAAGATATTGCCGTGAGTTAGGACCACTCCCTTGGAAGCACCAGAAGTGCCGGAAGTAAAGACGATCATGGCTGGCTGATCGGAACCAACCACTTGAATGCGCGGCAATTCTTTTGACAAATCTACCGAACCGACTGGTGCGGAAAGTTCGTCAATTAATGCCAGTTGATCCGCTTCTAAGCGCTCTTGAATTCGCACAAATTGTTTTCTGCCGGTCAAGACAAGCTTGGGAGAAGTGCGTTCGATGACTGGGAAAACTTCTGAGGCACGTGCGCGAGAATCCAAGGGAACTACAACCAAACCAAGCCGCCAAGCAGCCAAGCAGGCAAGTACCCATTCTGGCGAATTGTCAGCCCAAATAGCTACATAATCGCCGGGACGCAAACCGCGTACCCAAAATGCCTCGACAATGCGATAGCTGAGTTTAGCCAGTTCACTATATTTGAACGAGCGTACACGACCGGACGCGATGTGACGAAAAGCAACTTTGTCTTTCCAACGTGTTGACGCCGCAAGAATTAGTTCTTGAAGGTTTTTATACTTGGCCATATTTCTCTCCAGAAGTTCCGTCTAACGGAAGTCTGCCACCAGCAAGAGGAAGTAGTAAAAGGCTGGCGTTGCAAAGATAAGGCTGTCGCAGCGGTCCAACAATCCACCATGTCCTGGAATAAGCGTACCACTATCTTTGACTGCCATGTCACGCTTAATTACAGAAATTATCAAATCTCCAAGCGGCGCAGCTATGCCAATTATCAAGGCTGCGGTAATCACTTCCAGCGAGGTTAAATCCGGCACGGTGTAACCGAAAACGCAGGCAGAAAAGACAGATCCGAGAATGCCTCCCAAAGCGCCCTCCCAGGTTTTCTTTGGCGAGATTTCCGGAGCCAATTTGTGCTTGCCAAATAGACGACCAGCGGTATATGCAAGTACATCATTAAGCACCACAGTCATGGTTAGAAAAATGACATAACCAAATCCGTTTGGCAGCTTGCGCAAAAAGACAAGATGACCAAGGAACCAACCAAAGTAAAGAGTGCCCAGAATTGTAAATGACTCTTTGACTACCATGCCTTGATATTTGCGCAGGAAAACTGGGATTGCCAGGACCAACATGATGGTGAAGACAGGCAAAATGTAAAAGATGTGCACGTGGTGCATTTGACCGTTGACGGGAAAAGCAAATCTTGGACTGACTTCGGCAAAGGCTGAGGCAATAATCGCTAGACCGGCAACGCGGCCGGACCATCTCAATATCGGTGTGTCATCGCGCAAGTGAACGATAGAAAAGAATTCGCGCAGACACCAAAGTGATAACGTCAAAACCAACAGAGCAAATGCTAGTCCGCCATAATAAGATGGCACAAGCACCACCGGTGCAATAAAGTACCAACTGAAGTAACGCTTGCGCAGATTTTCGTCTTTGCCCTTGTTCTTTATTTCATAGAAGGCTAGTGCGCCGCCAGCCAAAAGAAAAAAGGAAACCAAAATTAGCAATGTTTTGGCGGCAATTGGATTTAGGGGAATGGCGGCAATTAATTCGTTCACTTTAGGTTTTGTTTTTTAAGAGTGAAAGTATGCGTATGGTGCGTTGAGCAATTGTGATCGCGGAAAGCACAATGAAGAATATAAAGAGCCAGTTGAACAAAGAAATTCCCAAGGCTCTGGTGTGCGGTTTGATGCCATAGATCAAGCAGCAGACCATGAGGGTAAACAGGCGATCGGCTTTTCCTAGCACTCCTGAATAAACGCGTTCTGTTCCTACTGCTTTGCCCAGAATTCCGACATAAGAAACCATAAGCAAACAAATCACGGCGCAAAAGCCCAGCAAATGATTTGATGATGGTGAAAGAGCAAGACCGCCGTAGATAAAAATATCGGCAAAGCGATCAGTCATTTCATTGAGCACTTCACCGGCAGGACGTGCCTTACCAGTTTGTTGCGCCAGCAAGCCATCGAGAGCATTGAGTGCTAAGCGGACAAAAAGCAGTGGTATCACAATCACGGCAAAGTAAGGATGTCGATAAGAATAGTAAAGAAGCAATCCGCAAATTGCCGAGATAACTAATGCAGACCAAGTGAGCACATCAGGATGCACATTCCATAGAAGCTTAACTAGCGGTTGAAGCTGCGCGCGAAACCAGGGCTTGATGCCGTAAATGCCCACTGTCGAAAACCCTCATAAGTTTTGAGATCTTTCGTTACATTCTACAGCAGCAATTTGAACTTTTTTGCCCCCCGAGCGTCTTAACAATATCGGCGCCAACTCGTCTGTTGTCTTGACAATCAGTTGGCATTATGTCAACATGAAAGGGGGTTTGCTATGGAAGTTTACGGGGAGGAGCAGCTATCCATCTTCAGCCGAAAGCATTCCCAAGCTCGTGGCCCATTAAATGATTGGCTGAAGACTGCTAGGAAATTGAAGTGGAGAAATATCATTGAATTGAGAGCAGTTTATTCCAGTGCGGACGGTGGTATAAAAGGATGCTACACCGTATTCAATATAAAAGGAAACGATTATAGATTGGTAATTATTGTCAATTATAAAGCTCAATACGTTCGTGTTTTGCGAGTCTTTACCCATGCTGAATATACAAAGTGGAGCCGGTTATGAATGTGGTGATTAAAGCGACGCCCGAATTGAACTATGCGGCGTTGCTAAAAAAATATTGTCCTCGTGTCATTGAGACCAAACGGGATTACAGGCGGATGTGCAAGCAAGCTAGTGAGCTGTTGCTATTGGGCGATGAAATTTCCGAAGAAGAAATCTTGATCGTAAAACTTCTTGGAACGCTTATTCAAGCGTATGAGCGTGAGCACTTCAATTTCGGTACCGAGGACGTGACTCCGCTGAGAGTATTAAAGCATTTGATGGAAGCAAATGAGCACACAGCAAGAGATCTTTGGGATGTAATCGCTGACAAGGGCACCATATCCAAAATCTTAAGTGGGCAAAGATCCATTAGCAAAGCACAGGCCAAAAAGCTGGCAGCTTTCTATCATGTGACGCCAGCTCTATTTATATAATTTGTGAAATTAGTAGATTAAAAGAAAAGTGCAGCCGTCTTTGCTGTGGAAGCCTGATTCTTCTGTTCCGGGGTTGGCGATAGCGAGAGTTCCAGCAGCGAGTTTGTTTCCGCATTGGTGGGCCTCGCCTTCGATCATATAGATGAATTCGGGACGTTCGTGTTCATGCAAAGGGAACGAAGTGTTTGGTTCAAAGCGAACTAGTTGAATTGTTTGACTGTTAGTTTCTGCGATGTCCTTTACCCAGACGCCGTCTGCGAATGTTGATTTGCGCCATTCAAGTCCATTGGTATCGATGGCTGCAAAGCCGGCTATGTTTGTTTTAGACACGCGGTGGCAGACCCATGGCGGATTGGGCAGCGTGTAGGGTTTGATTGGCGACGGCTTCGGCGCGTTCGCGTCCATCTTTCAAAATTGAATCTACGTAGGCTTGATCGGAAATGACTTCGTGGAAACGTTTCTGAATAGGTGCAAGATGTGCCACCAAGGCTTCGGCCAACATGGGTTTGAATTGTCCCCAGGACATTTCGGCACATTCTTCGGCAACTGCTTCGCGAGATTTTTCTGTGACTAGTTGATAGATAGTCAAAAGATTGTCGCATTGCGGACGTTCCGGATCACCAAATTTCAGTCCGATGATTGAATCGGTACGGCAACGTTTGATTTTCTTGGTGATTTGATCGGCAGTGTCGAGCAAGTTTATTCGGCTTTGATCGGATGGATCTGATTTGGACATTTTTTGCGTGCCGTCACCAAGGCTCATCACGCGTCCACCAGCTTTCATGATCAATGGTTCTGGTAATTTGAAAGTCGGGTTCTTACCATTGCTAAATGCACCATTGAATTTGATGGCGATATCACGCGTCAGTTCGATGTGTTGTTTTTGATCTTCACCAACGGGAACAAGATCTGCTTGATAAAGCAAAATGTCTGCTGCCATCAAAACCGGATAGTCCATCAATCCGACATTGACATTCTCGCCTTGTTTAATCGCCTTCTCTTTGAACTGGATCATGCGTTCAAGCCAATTGAGAGAAGTGACGCAATTGAGCAGCCAGGTAAGTTGCGTATGGGCAAAAACATGTGACTGGATGAAGATGGGAGAAAGTTTTGGATCGACACCGGCAGCAATAAACCAGGCAGCTAATTCGTAACTGGTTTTGGTCAATACCTTGGGATCAAAATCCGCGGTTAAGGCATGCAGGTCAACTACGCAGAAAAACGTATCGTAGTTTTGTTGCAGTGGCACCCAATTGCGAATTGCACCAAGATAATTTCCCAGGTGCAAATTTCCGGTTGGTTGAACTCCTGATAAAACACGTTTCTTGGTCATATATAATCGCTCCGGCGGCTTACGCCTTCTCCGCTCTTTTGACGCTCGGCTGCGGAAAGCTCATCGCTGTCCTTCGCCTCGCTTGGTGGGCACTCTTTTACTTGGGAGGTGTCTTCGTTCTCGGGTTCCTATTATAGCTACAAAGAATGACCAGTAGTGGCAAACTGTGTCGGTTTTGTATCGCGACTTTCCAAGCGCTGAGCGAGATCGCGGTTCTGGGCAATTGCGGCCACGACTTTATCAATCAACTTCTTGCCACCATTGCCATTCATGTGCGCGGTGTCACGAAAGTCGGACTTGTTAAACTCGGTTGTCGAGTTCAGGTCAACAAACGTCGAGCCAAATTCATGAGCTGCGACTTTTGCTGATTGCAAATAACGCTCGTAAAAAAGTGGCGGCATAAGCTGCATATTTTCTGGACGCAGTGGCATATTTACTAGAACAACTGGAATATGGCGTGACGCTGCCAGAGCCAGGAACTTGCGTAAGAAGACCAATTGACGATTGAACATATCATGATGGTTGCCACGGAAGCGGGCGCGATATTCGCTGGAATTATCTTCGTACGGATGTGAATCGTTAGGATGAACAATAAACATGCCGGGTTCAATTTCCGGTTTGAGCTGACCAGCAAGGCCAGAACCGGTCGGGGCTACCGTTGCTAAATGATTTAGCGCGCTCTCGCGGTATAACTGAGAAAAATATGGACTGAGTGTCGTCTTTGTGTTTTCTGCAAGCACAGCTTGGAGATCCAATTTCTTGCCCCAAAGATAAAGCCCCTTGCCGGCCAAATAATCGAATCTTTGCCAGACTTGTGGCATGGATAGATCGACAAGATCATCAATATTGTCAAAGCGTTGAAGATAGCGGAAAGTATCGGTGGATGCAGGACATTGCATGTGGCTATCGATGAAGTCACGCAAAGTAAGACCAAGGACAATTGCTTTTGGTTTGCGATCGCCGTTAAACAATGCACGTGCCACCATGTAGTCATCGGAGATCATGCCGCCGGGTAAGGCAAAATTGAAACATTGTAGGGGCGAGGTTTCCTCGCCCTCAGCAGGGACATGCCCTCGATGAGGGCGGGGTAACCCCGCCCCTACGGATTGTTTTAGTGCATGTTCCATGTAATTAGAGCGATGGTGGTTCGTGGCATCAAGATCGCTTTTGAGAAAGTTCGCATCTTGCAAGCAGACGGGAATCATTACAAGCGATGATCCCAAAAGCACAACGTCCGGTGCGCTACTTTCTTTTTGACATTCTTGCAGATACTCTTGTGTTCCCCACCAAACCCAAGTGTGCGTTGATGGCAAACGTTCAGGGCTGATTTTGGCCAGCGGTTGCCAGGCAAGCAAGATCAGATTGACGAAAAGCAAAACCACCACGCCCAAAAATATCCGGCTAGAAATTAGCGTTTGCGAGCAATTCTTGATTGTTTGAATAAGCTCTTTCATGTGGGCGTGAAAGTCCTGTCCTGTGTTTAAAGAGAATGCCCATGCCCTGCAAGCTGTGCGCCTTGGGGATCTTTTCTTTGCAAAGCAAAAGCAATTTCCTGATTGTTGGAGATTGCTTCAATCAACGAATCAACCAGCTTCTTGCCCCCATCCCCATTCATATGGGATGTGTCATAAAAATCGGTGACCTGGAATTTGTCTTGCGCATTTAGATCGACAAAACCAGTCTGCCATTTCTGCGAACAATTTTGCAGAAGCTGGACATAGCGTTGATAATAGTTTGGTGGCATCAAGGCGAGGTTAGCTTTGGTCAGCGGCATATTGACTAAGATGACTTTAACATTGTCCTTCTTGGCCAAATCAAGAAGCCTCTCCAAGAATTTCGTCTGATTAGCAAACAATGATTCATTGCCTTGACGGTAACGCTTGCGATATTCGCTTGAATTGTCTTCAAAAGAATATGGCTGATGCGACTTAACAATGAACATGCCTTCTTCTACTTCTGCGCGTGCATTGCTTGGTAGATTGCGGGTTAAGTCTAGGCTGTTAAGCGCGCTCGGGTAAAAGATCTGGGTGGCAAATGGTCCGCACAATCTCTTGGTGCTTTCTGCCAGAAGCACTTGCAAATCGAGCTTCTTACCCCAGAGGTAAATAGCCTTGCCTTGCCAGTAATCAAAGCGCTGGAAAATCTGCGGCATGGAAATATCGACAATGTCATCGACATTGCAAAAACGGTTGAGATAACGGAAAGCCGGAGTAGCGGCAGCGCAGTGAACGCCATTATCAATAAAGTCGCGCAACGAAAGTCCGAGCACAATTACTTTTGGCTTGCGTTCGTTTGTAAATAGCGAACGATAGACGATGTAGTCATCCGAGACCATGCCGCCGGGCAAGGCAAAATTGAAACATTGTAGGGGCGGGGTTACCCCGCCCTCGTCGCACACATGTCCTCGATTAGGGCGGGGTAACCCCGCCCCTACGCAATTCCGTTTCAAAGTTGTGGCAAGGCCATCAGCTAAATATTTCGAACTGTGATGGTGCACATAATCCAAATCTTTGTTCAAGTAATCAGCGTCCAAGCGTGAAACTGGATGCATTACCAAAGATGAGCCGAGTAAGACAACATCTGATGGTTCTTTCTGCTCGAGAAATTCTTGAGCTGCCCACCATACCCAGGTGTGCGCCGCCGGCAATGATTCCGGATCAACTTGTGTTAGCGGCTTTTCTTTCCATAGCCAAATATTGAAGGTAAGTAAAAGCAGCATGCCCCAAATAAAGGACGAGCCAAGCAGACTCCTCATCATGCCACCACCTTTTGCGGCATCATCTTTTGTTTGAGAGCTAGTATTTCGACTGACGATTTTCCTGCCCTCCTAAAACTGGAAGTAAATGAAGCGCGGGGATGCATCTGGTGAAAAGATCATCAGCAAGCAAATTACGATTGCAACATAAGCAGCACGTGCCGGTATGGGCAGCTTGGCTAAAAACGGAACGCCCAGATCGTGTTCTCCGTCTTTGGTATTTTTGGTTTGCAGCCAGGAGTAGAATTGGCCGGCAAAAAGCAAAATCAAAATTAAAGGTAAGAGCATAAAGATGATTGGATCTTGGGTGGTCGGCAAACTGACAGCCAGGGCTGGTAATGCTTGATTGGCTTGCGGTAGAAAGAGCAACTTTTGAATAATTGCCCAGGCACATTCAATAGTTTCTGCTCGGAAGAAAACCCAGCCGATGCAAACAACATGGAAAGTGAAGATGACTGAAAATACCTGAAATGCTTTCGTGGTACGCAGATTATTCAAAGGCGCAAATGCCGAAGCGATGCGTTGGAATTCCTTATGTAAAATCAGCATGATGCCTTGATAGGCTCCCCAGACAACAAAGTGCATTGATGCACCGTGCCAAAGTCCACCGAGCACCATTGTGATCAACAAATTGCGATAGTTGAAAATATTTGAGCCACGACTGCCGCCCAAAGGAATAAACAAATAGTCGCGCAACCAAGAGGAAAGCGATATGTGCCAGCGGCGCCAGAAGTCGGATATTGAGGAAGCAAGGTAGGGCAAATTGAAGTTTGGCGGGACGTAGTAGCCAAATAACGCAGCGGAGCCACGAGCGATGTCGGTGTATCCGGAAAAGTCAAAATAAATCTGGAAGGCGAATGCATAAACGGCTAGCCAAAGATCTGCCGAGCTCAATAATTCCGGATGGTCAAATGCACTTTGAACAACAGTCGACAAATTGTCAGCAAATATGACTTTCTTGAACAGACCGAACAAGATCAGGTTTATGCCTTGATCGAAGTCAGCAACAGAAAGCTTCTTGTCATTAACCAATTGAGGAATGAAATTTTGATAGCGCTTAATCGGTCCGGCAATTTGTGTAGGGAAAAATGAAGCAAACAAAGCAAAGTCAATAAATGATTTGACCGGCTTGCTGCCACGGTAGATATCAACTACATAATGAATGAATTCAAAAACGAAAAAGGAAATTCCCAAGGGCAAAAGAATCTGGAAGGTAATTGGTGGCAAGGTTTTGCCAAACGGTGTGATCGCTTGGTTGATTAGATCATGCGTGAAATAAGCATATTTGAAATAAGCGAGCGTAATTAGATTCGCAGCCACAGCCAGTGCAAGCCAGGGCTTGGGCCCAAATCCGGCAAATGGTTTTTCCACTGATTTGTAAACTGCCCTGCCAAAGAAAAAGTTTGCCAGGGTCAAGCCAAAGATCAAAATGCCATAAATTGGCTTCCAGCTCATGTAGAAAACATAGCTGGCAATCAGCAAGAGTGGCGTGCGCAACTTTTGTGGACTAAGCCAGAAAAGAAAGACCACTACTGGAAGAAAAATCATGTAAGCGAAGCTGTTAAAAAGCATAGCGCTAGTCCTAACCTCCTACACCAATTGCTTTAGTTGCCAAAGCTGTTTGCCCTGAGGCTACTGCCTGTGGCTTGAAGAACTGAACATGGAAACATGTGCCCTGACCGTTCGGTCCGGAACTTAGAGAAACTTTTGCATCGAGTGCGTTGGCAATTTCGCGGACAATTGCTAAGCCGAGCCCCGAACCGGAGACACTTGTGCCGAGCACGCGATAGAACCTTTCGAAAACCTTGTCGTGTTCCTGATCAGGAATGCCCGGACCATTGTCTTCAATTATCAAGTTGATTGTTTCAGTGATGGTGACACGCACCGTCACATTGCCGCCATCTTGCGTGTAACGCACAGCGTTTTCAATCAAGTTGAACGCCAGTTCGTGCAGGCTGAGTGGTTCGCCATAAACAATTGCCACTGCTTCTGTGCCGTCTGCTTTCAGCGGCCCTTCAAAGCCAAGGTCAATTCCTTTTTTAATGGCTTCCGGCACAAGCTCTTCTGTTGCCGAGCGAGCCGCCGAGGTCAAATCCTGCATGCCAAAGTGGCGGCCTTCAATTGCACCGGGCACTACGCGTGCTAAAACCAAAAGTTGATTGACCAAGCGAGCGCAGCGATCGGCAGAGGTGTGGATCTTCATCAGAGCATGATGAGTATCTTCCGGCGTAGTTCGGCGCAGAGCTAATTGTGTTTGTGTTTTGAGTCCGGCAAGCGGTGTGCGCAACTGATGGGCTGCGTTAGCCACGAATCTTCTTTGTGCCTCAATGTCTTTTTGCAGGCGCCCAAGCAAGTCGTTAATTGCGTGTACAAGCGGTTGTACTTCTTTGGGCGCATCATCTTCCGATAGCGCGCTCAAGTCCCATTGCGAACGAGAGGCAACTGCATCAGCAAGAACTTTTAGAGGAGCCAAGCCCCGGCTAACACCAAAGAACACTGCCATAGCAGCAAAAGCAATGAGCAACATTTCCGGCAAGACAACCGACACCAAAATTTTGCGTACTAGTTCTGTTCTTTGTGTGAGAGTCTGGGCGATCTGTATCAAGACTAGCTGATCAGGCTTTCCTGGCACAGGTCGAATCATTGCGGCAATTCTCACCGGTTCTCTATTCACAAGACCGTCGCGGAACTTCGGTTGGTGATAAAGTTCGGTGCGATTTTCCGGAGCAGGAATAGAATCACCAGCAAGAATTTCACCAGTTGGTGTAACTATTTGGTAATAAAATTCGTCTTGGTCTCCATCTTTTAAAATGGCTAAGGCTGCCGGCGGTAAATCTACCGCAACAGTTTTTCCAGAAAAATCCAAGCGACTGCTAACTGTTTTGGCTGAATCGCCAAGGTCTCTATCGTAAGCGCTATAGGCCAGATCTTTGGCAATGAAGTATGTCACCGCGCCGCAAATCAACCAGAGGCCGATGATTGGTATCACAAGCCACGACAATAGTTGTCTGCGAATTGAGGATTTGAATGGCTTCATGTCGTTGGGTTTTCCAAAAGATATCCTAATCCGCGGATCGTACGAACGTTTATACCAACCGGTTCTAATTTCTTTCTCAAGCGGTGCATGTTCACTTCGATAGTGTTGTGACTAAATTCGTCCTCCCAACCATAAAGATGCTCAGCCAGATTTTCTTTGGTGACAATCCGGCCGACTCTTTGCAAAAGTGTTTCCAAAAGCGAAAGTTCGCGCGCGGAAAGTTCAAACGGTTGATCGTGTACAAGAACTCGTCTGCCTACAGTGTCGAAGCGAATTGGCCCGTAAGTAATCTCAATTGAGTTGCCCCAATTCCCGCGCCGCAATAATGCTCTGATACGCGCTTCTAATTCCGGCAAATCAAATGGTTTGGTCAGGTAATCGTCCGCACCAATGTCCAAACCGGTGACACGGTTTTTCAAGCCTTCGCGTGCAGTAAGAATAATTACAGGCGTAGGTTCACCACGGCTGCGCAAACGCTTTAAGACTTCCAGCCCATCCATTTGCGGTAAGCCAAGATCAAGAACGACCAGATCATAAGGGGCCTGAGTCAGTGCATGATCAGCGTCCAAGCCGGACAAAACCTGATCAACTGCAAAGCCGCTTTGTCTTAGTGCTTGAGAGATGCCGTCAGAGAGAACGTCATCATCTTCGGCTAAGAGTATGCGCATTTCAACTAAGCCTCTTCCTCAAGTCTGAACGTCTATCGCCAGACAGCAACTTCAATATTTTGACGTTGTAAACAATCCCTCAATTATCATCTAAATATAGGCAGAAATTGAGTCTATTAGTAATGAATTAGGATGATGGCATCAGGCTTTTGATCTGTCACCAGATTTATTTCTGACGGTGCTTTTGTTTTGGATGTCAATGGCGAGAAGTTAAATGAATACAATCGAGATGCGGATATTGTAAGTTTCGTGCAAGGAACTCTGCTTAAGCTTTGGCAGGAAGCCCGAGACAAGTTATTTGGGATGTATATATCATGACAACCAGTGTTCAAACCCCTTTTGCAGCCACCACATCTTCTATGTTTGCCCCAGTCACACCAAGTCAATTATCGGCAGAAGAAGTAGATAAAAAAGAACAAGAATTACTGGAATTGGAAAGCCGTGTGTGTTCACAGGGTGATACCGTTCACTATGCAGAGCGTCCCAAATTTTTCACGCATTGCTCAGGCAGTTATTTGTATGACGGGCATGAGAATCAGTATCTCGATTTGCAAATGTGGTATTCCGCCGTCAACTTGGGTTATGCCAATCAAAGAATCAATAATGCTTTGAAGTCGCAAATCGATAGATTGCCACAATTAGCATGCCAATATTTGCATCCGGAAAAAGTTGAATTAGCATCGATGATTGTTGATTCAGTGCAAAATGGTTTCAATCAAACAGGTAGAGTGCATTTCAATGTCGGCGGTGCGCAGGCAGTGGAAGATGCACTAAAGCTTGTACGTAAGCACACTGGCAAATCGCGCATGTTTGCCTTCCAGGGTGGTTATCACGGCCGCACACTTGGTGCATCAGCAATTACATCTTCTTATCGTTATCGTGAAGCCTATGGTGAATTTGGCGATCGCGCTGAGTTCGTACCATTTCCATATTGTTTCCGTTGCCCTTTGGGCAAGAAGCCTGATTCATGTGAGATGGCTTGCTTGAATGAATTCGAAGCGAAGTTTGAGCACGAATACACTGGTGCCTGGAATCCGAAGACCGGTAAGTCGGAGTTCGGTGCATTTTTTGTGGAATCAATTCAAGGTACTGGCGGCTACATCATTCCGCCAAAGGGCTACTTTGAAAAGTTGGCCAAAATTTGCCGCGAGCGCGGAATTCTTTTGGTTGATGATGAAATTCAAATGGGCTTTTTCCGTACAGGTAAGCTCTGGTCAATGGAGCATTTCAATACCAAGCCGGACATCATTGTTTTTGGTAAGGCTCTGACAAATGGCTTGAATCCGCTTTCTGGCATTTGGGCCAAAGAAGAATTGATCTCGCCAGATAAATTTGGACCAGGCTCAACTCACTCGACGTTCTCGTCCAATAGTTTGGGCACGGCAACAGGACTGGAAGTAATGAAAGTCTTTGCTGAAGGCGACTATGAAACGACCGTGATGGAAAAGGGTGCTTACTTCCTCAACTTGTTGCAAGACTTGAAGAAAAAGCATAAAGAAGTTGGCGATGTTGATGGATTGGGATTGGCTCTGCGCATGGAAATGTGTCAGGCAGATAGCTTTACACCAAACCGCGCCTTGGCTGATGCCATGTTCCAACGCGGCCTAGAAGCCGATTTAGTTGTGAATGGTAAGAAAATGGGATTGGTGCTGGATATCGGCGGCTATTACAAGAACGTCGTTACGCTGGCTCCGTCTCTGGAAATTACCTATGAGGAAATGGATCTGGCCCACGATTTGTTGGATCTGTTGATAACCGAATGTAAGAAAGGTTAATTAACCGATTCCGGCTCTTGACTTCTGGGCATTAATCAAGCAATATCGAATTAGTGGCCAAGAAAATCACAAATAGGAAACTCAACGCGAAAGGCTAATTTATGTCTCTGGAAATATACTGTGATTTTGATGGAACGATAACCAAAAAAGACACTGTGGACTTTCTACTTGAGGAATTAGCAGATCCGGCCTGGAAAGAAATTGAAGCGCGTTGGGAATCGGGAGAAATTGGCTCTCGCGAATGCATGGCCAAGCAAGTTGCTTTGATTAAGGGCGGCTGGAAAGCAATTGAGCGGGCACTTTCAAGAGTGGAATTCGATCCGACCTTTGTAGATTTTGCTTATTGGTGCAGAGCAGAAGGTATTCCTTTACGCATTGTTTCCGATGGTATTGATCGGGTTGTGCATTATTTACTTTCCCGCGAGCGCATTCAAGTTAGCTCGATTGTGGCCAATCGCCTAGTTGAATTTGAAGGCGGCAAGCTCGGACTTGAGTTTCCCTATGAAGCGAGAAACAATCACTGCTCATCGGGTGTTTGCAAATGCCAGGTATTATCCGGTGTACGCGCATTCGGCTCGCAATATATCAAGATCCGCACCGGTCACACGAATGTTGTGATTGGCGACGGCAAATCAGACATTTGCTGGGCACCGGTAGCAGACTGCTTATTTGCCAAATCCAAATTACTAAAATACTGCAGCGCAAACAACATTCCATATATCCGCTACGACAACTTCAACAACATTCGTGCCGTGCTTGAAGAGCAATTCGTTCCGGTCAAGATGCCAACATTCGTGCAGCCATCCTTCCAGCCTGTCACTGCCTAATTGTTTGTCACGGACTAGCGAACATTTTGCAGAAGTTGTAACTTGGGAAAACGCGTTTCCAAGCAGGGTTGATCGCAACCTCAGTCCATCTTACAGGGCGATAGCGCCGTCCTTTGGGTTGTGTTATACTCTTTATATATTCAAACGTTTGAATGTATAAAGAGGTGGGCGCTGATGCCTTATAGAAGCTTGGTCACAAAGCAATTGGCAGAATTATTTGGTGTTCTCTCGCATCCTCTTAGAATCCGCATTGTTGAGGAATTGCACAGTGGAGAGAAAGATGTAAATTCTCTTGCCGAGATCCTGCAAATCAGTCAATCAGGTGTATCGCAACACCTTTCTCTATTGCGTGCTTACAGGCTAATTATTGAGCGTAAGCAGGGCAGGAATGTCTACTATCGCTTGCGCCATGAGGAACTTGCATCCTGGGCGCTCGATGGTTTGAAATTCACAGGTCCGCAGCAGGAAGACGTTCAGGAATTCCTGTCGGCCGTCGAGAAAGCGCGAGCTCTTTGGTCAGATGACACGGTGCAATCAGGTTAGACACAAAGGAGCAAATTTATATGCTAAAGCTCATAACGGGGCTGCATCACTTCCAGTCGGAGATATTTCTTTCGCATAAGGAATTGTTCGAACGGTTGGCCCATGGACAAAATCCGGACGCCTTGTTCATTACCTGTTCTGATTCACGGATCAATCCCAATCTCATTACTCAGACCAACCCGGGTGACTTGTTCATTTTACGCAATGCGGGGAACATCATCCCACCCTATGGAGCCGCTAATGGTGGTGAGGGTGCAACGATTGAGTTTGCAGTGGCAGGGCTGGGCGTCAAAGATATCATTGTGTGCGGACATTCACTTTGCGGTGCTATGAAGGGACTGTTGTATCCGGAAGAGCTGCGTGATCTACCGACCGTTTCGGCGTGGCTTTGTCATGCTGAAGCGACACGACGCACTGTGAAAGAGAACTACACCGATCTATCCGGTGAGCAATTACTGAACGTCACTATCCAAGAGAACGTGCTTGTGCAACTCGAAAATCTCAGAACTCACCCGGCGGTTGCGGCTCGCTTATCCCGTGGACAGCTGAATCTCCACGCCTGGACGTACAAGATCGAAACAGGTGAGGTGTTCAGCTATCAACCAGATGAAGGACAATTCCTGCCACTAACAGAAGTGTCGACAGGTATAGAACGACGGCGTCCCAGGCTTGCCACAGCCAGTTCCATTTAGGGTGGGCAGTCATGAACTCATACAGTTATTTGCTATCAGATTGCGGAGTTTAAGCGGCACTCTTGAGCATCATTATTAATATCGCCGTTTGATGAACGATAAAACTATCCATGACTGGTCGAGGTAGGAAGAAAATGAATAATACGGAATTTGCGCCCGAGCTGCCGAAGACACCTTTGCCCGAGTCACGGGTATCTACTTTCTGGCGCCATGCTTTCGCGATTCAAGGATCAATCACACCTCATATAATGCCCAATGTGTGCATCATTGGCGCACTGGCTGTCACTATTTGCATGATTGATTGTGCCGTACAAAATTTTTATGGAATCAAATTAGGTTTGCCGATTGCACCTTACGAATTTACTGGCACCGCTCTCGGTCTGCTTCTAGTCTTGCGCACCAACGCAGGATATGATCGTTGGTGGGAAGCCCGCAAACTCTGGGGCGGCATTGTCAACCAATGCCGAAACCTCGCTATAAGTGGCATCAGCTACGGTCCTCAAAATCGTCAATGGCAAGCAGAATTCATACGCTGGATCGCTGTGTTCGCTCATGCATCTCGCATCTCCTTGCGCGGGCAGTGGCAGTGCCCTCAAATCGTGTCGCTGGTAGGCGAATCGGAGGCAGCAAAATTGACTCGCGCCCAGCACATGCCGACCGCCGTTGCATTGAAATTGTCTAGACTAATAAACGATGCGCGAGCCAACAATGAATTGGATGGCTTTGCCTTCACGCAATTAGATCGTGAACGAGCGCAATTGATCGACCACGTTGGCGCCTGTGAACGTATTATGAAAACTCCACTGGCATTAGCATACTCCATAAAAATTCGCCGATTCATAACCATATTTTTGTTCACGTTGCCGTTCGGACTCATACACGAGTTAGGTTCATCCTGGCTCGTTCCTTTTCTGACCATGCTCGTCGCTTACCCACTTTTTTCACTGGATCAGATAGGCTCTGAATTGCAAAATCCCTTCGACTTGAGAAATCTCAGTCACCTTCCGCTCGATGAAATCTCAGATACAATCACGAGCAATGTACTTGCCCTGGAAGAAACAGCGGCTTCATCCGAAAAGGCCTATGTGTAAGGAAGCTCCGATGGGACGCTGTGGTAACTTCCCATTTAGGAAGGCCGCTCATGAATTTAACTACAGACTTACAGTCATTTGCTAGCTATTGCCGCAAGAATTTTGCCAAAGATTTTCTCGCATCTATCGTCACCTTCCTTGTTGCGCTGCCGCTCTGCATGGGGATTGCCATCGCATCAGGCGCTCCGCCTGCCACTGGCCTTATTACGGGCATCATTGGTGGATTGGTGGTTGGATCGTTGAGTGGTTGTCCGTTACAGGTCAGCGGTCCGGCGGCTGGCTTGACCGTCATCGTTTGGGAGATTGTTCAAGAGTACGGACTTGGAATGCTCGGTGTGATAGTCTTGCTTGCCGGATTTATACAATTGGCCGCTGGCTTGCTAAAACTAGGACAATGGTTTCGGGCGGTATCACCAGCAGTGATTAATGGCATGTTGTCTGGAATCGGCGTTCTTATTCTTGCTAGCCAGTTCCACGTAATGCTCGATGGTAAGCCGAAGGGCAATGGTATCACCAACCTTCTTTCAATTCCGCAAGCTGTTTGGGATTGCTGGCAGCAAGTGGAAATTGGTAACAGTCATGTGGCTGGGGGCATCGGCCTTCTAACGATAACTGTTTTGGTCATATGGTCCAGTACCGCACCTAAGAAGTTGAAACTGATCCCGGCTCCGCTTGTAGCGGTGCTGGTTGCCACTGCGGCCACAATTGCCTTTCACTTCGATATCAAGACTGTCTTGCTTCCAGACAATCTTATGTCCGTAGTTCAATTACCCAAAACAGAAGCGCTTGGACGACTAGTTGAGTGGAAGATTTTCCTTGAGGCCATGGCACTTGCATTGATAGCAAGTGCGGAGACGCTGCTAACCGCTACGGCGGTAGACAGAATGCAACAGGGACCAAGAACGAAGTACAATCAGGAGCTGGCCTCTCAAGGCCTGGGCAACGTCATATGCGGTGCCCTGGGCGCGCTTCCAATGACTGGAGTCATTGTTCGTTCTAGCGCCAATGTTAACGCCGGAGCCAGGACTCGCGCATCAGCTATTTTGCATGGCGCGTGGCTGCTGTTGTTTGTCGTGTGTATGCCCTCTGTGATCAGGCTTATACCGACAGCGTGCTTGGCTGCACTTCTTGTGTACACGGGTTACAAGCTCACCAACTTCACCGTGATCAAGACTCTCCGGCCTTATGGCAGGAGCGAAGTAGCAATTTATTTGATTACCATTCTAACCATTGTAGCGACCGATCTTTTGACAGGCGTGGTGGTCGGTATGGTCTTAACTACAGCCAAGCTCACATACTTACTCTGTCGCCTTGATATTCAGATGGACACGCTCACAGCTGGACAGACGGTGCTTTACGTCAAGGGAGCTGCTACGTTCCTTAGCTTGCCAAAGCTGGCCGCAGCTCTGGAAAGTGTTCCAAACAACACGGAGCTACATATTCATTTCGAGGAATTGGACTACATAGATCACGCGTGTCTCGATCTGCTGATGAACTGGGAGGATCAGCATAAGGGTCAAGGCGGGACACTTGTTATCGACTGGGGTGCGCTCGGAGCGATGTTCCGAAAGTGGCGCAGGCGTGTGCGAAAGAGCGATAAAAGATCGCACGAATCGCTAGATTAAATTTGCCTGCCCGGCAATAAAATGAAGTGCTGCAGAGGGAAGCTAGTACCAATTAACCCAATGCTCAATTGATACGACAGTGTGGTTAGAACGCATGAGGCCTTTAGACCTGCGTTGGTGGGGAAGTCTAATTGGGTCAAAAAGCGGACACGGTTTCAAGCTTTTATTTCAAGGGTTACTGGACAGTGGTCTGAGCCTTGGATATGGGGCGTGATGTGGGCGTGAATTAGATTGTTTTTTAGGCTTTCGGCAACGAAGAAATAGTCGATGCGCCAGCCGACGTTGCGCTCGCGCGCTGCGGTGCGCATGTGCCACCATGTGTAGTTGTCTGGGCTGTTGTTGAAGGCTCTGAATGTATCGATGTAGCCGGCTTTGACAAACTTGTCCATCCAGGCGCGTTCGATAGCTAAGAAACCTGATTCGTTGACATTTTCTTTTGGGCGGGCCAAATCGATTTCGTTATGGGCAGTATTGAAGTCGCCGCAGACAATTAACTTCTTGCCTTGTTTTCTGACTTTGAGTGCGTAATCTAAAAATGCGTCGTAGTAATCGAGTTTGTATTGCAAGCGCACGTCATCTTTTTTGCCATTGGGGAAATAAACATTGCAGAGGAGAAAGTCGCCATA
>JAGVKG010000003.1 GCA_020050685.1 Candidatus Obscuribacterales bacterium
CTAACAAGCCAGGCTTTCCTTTGCTGCAAAACTTACGCGACCATTCTTATGCCACCATCTCTGAGAAATCTTCTGCCACTTTGCGTGAAAAATGACACTGAGAGGACTTGTGCTCGATCATTTGCTTCCGTTAGCGGTGAGAGAGCCAGCGAGGAAGCGGATAGAAGTGTCGCATGTTGTCTGCTTCAAATTCAAAGGCGGCGTCAGTCGGCAAGAAATTGAGCAGGTGGCGATTGACTTTCGCAGAATGGCCAAACGAACTTCCTTGGTGCGGTCGATCAAATACGGGCGCAACAACTCACCGGAGAAGTTGAACAATGGTTTGACGCACTGTTTCGTGCTGACTTTTAAAAGTACTAGAGAGCGAGATCAGTATCTCGTTCATCGGGAGCACCAAGAATTCAGTCGGAGCATTGAACCGCTTCTGGCTGATGTGTTCGTGATCGATTTTATCGATCGAATCTTGTAATGCAATTTACCTAAGGAGGAGAAACATCGGTCGCGACAGAGTTCAAGGAGTAACTAAGAATGGACAGAGAAGATCAAAACAAGGAGATGGACAATATGGAAAATAAAACAACAGTGCTTGAGTCACCCGCGATTGTAGAAATGCTGAAGTTGCTTGAAGACTTCTGGGAATTTCAGCGCATCAGCGTGGAAGAGGATGAGGAAACCGGTATTGTGACTATTCAAAGCCGGCGCCGGGCGCACTTTGACGCTTACGGCAAGCCGAACAAGCCTACGGATTGGTTCCAGGTTGGAGATGAGTTGTACTTGACTCTCTATCCTCAGGAACTTCCTGTGATGGAACGAGCGTGGGATGTCTGCGATAACTCTTCTCGCGAGTGGCCGCGTATTGTCGCGGAAAAGAACAATATCGTTACGTATCTGGAAAACAGAACGTTGAAACCAATTGTTCAATATCTCCTGAGCAAAGGGTTCAACTATGTGACATCAAAGTGGGATGACGCGCACGATGCGCAAGAAAATCCTGAGATCACCCTCTATCTCGGAGTTATAGCTCGTGGCGGGATGATAAGAGGGCTGACACTCACGCTCGGCGCTGTCGATGTTCGGTGAAGTGTACTGACTAAGGCATAGAGAATAGTGACGCGCAAGAGGATGGATGACCTTGATCGATCCAGCCTCTTGCGCGCACATTCAAATCAAACGAGGTAACGAAAATGAGAAATTTGATTTATAGATACTGGGTGATTAGCAGCGGCGTTTTGTCATGGCTTTGCGCCGGCTTGCTTTGGGCTCTTGTAGGATTTGGTGGCTTCTTTGTGTATGCTTGGGCTTGTTCGGTATTCGGCTAACCAAGCATGGGTTCTGTTCTTTTAGTAGAGACAATTGGAGGTTTCTGTGATGGAAAAAGCACTGTTTGGTGACGACAATATTGTGAAAGAAAATGGCAATGTGTGTTTGATGACATACGAAGATGCTGTTGGTTACTGCAAGGAGCACGGTGGTCGCATGCCGACTCCTCGCGAGTTCGCCGAGTTTGTCAATCCGAAAGGCGACGGCATACTCGAGTCTGAGTATGTAGACAAAGTGTTCGGTGGCAAGACGCCGGAAGGCTTTCTCAAAGTCGAGTGTCAGAACGAAGACGGAAAGGTCGAAACGTTTTACTTCGCCAAAGCGATGTTTCGGCCGATGACGGGCGAGTTAGGCAAACACGCCTACTGGGCTTGGTCGAGAGTTGTGGGCTATCCAGGATACGCTCATGTATTCTACGGCGCCACCGGATCCGGCGGCGCCGACACGCAAGAAGAAGTGGACAATCACCGCTTCGACAAACCGCACGCAGTTATCCTGATCAAGGAAAGCTAACGCGTCATGGTGCGGTAAGCATGTGCAACGCGCGCCAGTGAGTGAGCAAAGTAAAAGAGGATCAGATTAGTTATTCGATCTGATCCTCTTTTTGCACTTTTTGACCTTTAATTGGTGGCACCAACGATTCTTTGACTATTGAAACTGTTCTTCGAGCAATGCCGACACGGCGGCTTGAAGTTTGTTTTGATCTTTCTTGGAAATACGACCAATTGTTTCGGCGATGAATCGATGATCGAGAGTAAATAGTTTCATGCGAATGATAGAAGGAGCTGGCAGCCCGGCTGTCTTTAGATCGGAAATTGTCACATCCAAGGGCCAACGCGTATTTTTTGCGCTCGTGATCATGGCTAAAACGCTGTGTCCGATTTGTCCATTGAAATTCGTTTTTGAGGACAGCACTACGGCTGGCCGTTTTTTCGACTGTGCTGAATCTGTGAAAGGAAATGGAACTACTACTACATCAAAGGCATTACAGATCACGATATGCTTCCTCGTCAAATGGAGAATTCCATTCCGACAATGTATCGCTGAGTGATTTTGCCAATTCCATATCTAAATGGCTCGCCTTTCGCAGGGTCACAACCTTGTTCTCTATTTCGAAAGCAATTCTGTCCCCACCTTTTAGTTTGAGGAATCGCCGAATCTCTTCCGGCACAGTTGCCTGGTATTTTTGCGTTAGTTTTGAGGTCAAAGTCATTTTTTTTGCCTGAAGGTATTACCATACTCATTGTAATACTAGCCCACGAGTTAAGCAAGATACGTGCTCCTACAATCTCTGGTCCACGAAATCGCGCACTGAAATTATCGGATACAGTGCATTCATCGACAGCAAATCAGAATCACCAGTTATGAGAAAGTCCGCATTGCCGGATACAAGGCATTTGAGCAAGAACTCGTCGTTTATGTCGCTAGGCGTTTTAACCGTCACGCCGGAGATATTTGTGATCTCGCATTGATACTTTAACGATCGAATGAAGTTCAAGATCCTTTCTTCACCCCATTTCAGTCTCTTGTTGATTTTCGGATAATGCAGAACCTGAGCAATCTCCATCAGTTGCTCAGTGCAAGAAACTACGACCAACGAGTTGTTTTGCCAGCTAGACAAAATTTTCCCAGGCAAACTCTTTGGTATCATCAACCCAGACACAAATACATTGGTGTCTAGAACGATCCTCACCGTTTCTTCGTCCTGTTCTTAGAACCGCGAGCTGCCCGTACGGCTTCATCAATCTCTTTGGTTGCGGTGCGCGGATCTACTGCCGTGTAAGTGCTACTCAGCTCCTTGACCATTAGCTCAAATTCGTCTCTAAACGAACGGATCTTCTCGAACAATTCCATGTCTACCAATGCGGCGACAGGTTTGCCATCTCTGGTAATTACTACGCTGTCCTTGCGGTACTGTACTTCGTTGAGCACTTCACCGAGGTTTTGTCTTAAGGTTACAGCCGGCGTTTCTTTAATCATGATGGTTACCTTGGATGCATAGCGATCAATACGATCATATCGATCATATCAGTTACTGGGCGCTCAGACAAGACTAGCCATGCACTCTAGCGTTATAAGTTTTGCATGCTAGCAGCGTCGCAGGCTCATCAAAACGGTGTGACCTAGAAGCCGTACGTGGAGAAAAATGAATCGGAATCAATTCCTATACGTTATGGTTTTCGAGAAATTTGATGAAGTCGTCGGCTTGCTTTACGGTCTTGCTGTTATCTTTGGTGGACAGTGCCAATTGAAAAGCATCATAGTTCATGCCCTTAAATTCAAGGCAATCTTCTTTTGTATTTACCTTCGCATCGGAAAATACCGTAGAACCATTTGCATAGGCTTTTTCGAGCGCTGTTATCGTTTTGCTAAAGGCATCATCCAGAGCATCGAATAGTCCTGGTACGCCATCTGTTGTTCTTGTGGCGTCGGTGGTGCGTTTGGTGTCGGAGATTTCTGGGGTGAACATTTTGTTTCTAGCTAGTGGTAAGTGGGTGTATGAGAGGTCCTTCGCTTTGCTCAGGATGACAATTTATGGGAAGGTTGTAGCCCGGCTAACAGTTTGAATGCATTGCACTGGGGACGCTTTGCCCTGTGCCTACATATATAAATGTAGTGGCAATATCATGGCACTAAAATTGATGATGTCAAGCAGAATTAACGAGGCAGGCTGTGGGGTCCGAAGGCTTGGGGAAGCAGCTCGGAGAGCGTCATGATGGACAGCGTGCCATCTGTCCCCTCAACGATTACATCCAGATTTAATCCAAACTCAGCTAAGAATTGGCGGCAAATTCCGCACGGCCAGCAATCTTTCAATTTTTTGCAGACAACCGCAACTGCCACAAATTCTCTGTAGCCTTCGGACACGGCCTTGACCAAGGCGGTTCTTTCCGCGCAAGTGGTGCCGTCCCAAGTTGAACATTCAATATTGCAGCCCGTAAAGATGCGACCATCTTTGGCTAGCAGTGCCGCACCCACAGGAAACTTGGAATACGGTGAATAACTTTGCTCGGCAGCTTTTACTGCGGCCTCCAAAAGCTTTTTGTAGGTTTCCTGTTTGTCTTTAGTGGTAAGTTCTTGCATGGTGATCCAATCTAGTTAGAAATACTTGGTGTTCCAAGGGGAAGAAATCGGACTGGGTGATGCCGATTGTGGTGGCACTGGCATTGAAGATCTCTGATCGACTGGTGGGCGCGGCACGCTTTGTGCAACGGCTGTTCCGCTTCTTTGATCTTGCTCTTCTTTCTTGTCTTGATCGCGCGGATCAATTGCCACCATGCGACGACCGTTATCCACCATACGAAACTCGGCTGGTGGAATATTGGCTACATCATCTTGATTCGGCAATGCGCGCAGCTTGTACAAACCGCCAACGCAGGCGGTTTGTAAATCACGGTTATCGCCGGAATTTGCCAGGGCAAGATTGTATTCGTTGATTGCTTCATTCAAGCGATTGCGGTGCCAGTATGTTTCTGCCAACAGGTAATGTGCCTCGCCGTCTTCCGGATGTTTTCTCAAGCGAGAAACGAGCGGCTGCATTGCGCCATCATAATCGGCAGAATAAATATGACGATAGGCGTTATCCATGTGGCGATCTTCCGCTTCCTGCATGTCGTCGTTGCTTGGAGACGTGAGCGGTGGGCCGTTATAGATGATTTTTACCGTGCGCACATAATCACAATCTGGTGGCACCGAAAAAGAAATCGAGGAATTTGGTGCAAAGCTAAGCAATTGCGTTGCGTGTCCATTTGTATCGTAAAACTTTTGGGAGACATTGCCGAATTCTTTGTCGATGTCGGCAAACATCAGCTCGCCATTTTGCAAATGCATGATGAAAGTGGAGGCCACCACTTTGCCCGGCAACACTTCTGCTTGCCAAAGTTCATACAGCGGAATGTGACCGATGCCATACCAGAAGAATCTTTTTGTCTGCCCATATCGCTGGTCTTTGTCGTTTTCCGGACGTCCGATTAGATGTTCGAGATAGTCGCGATTCATCAGCTCGGGTTGGTGCGAAAGGCGATCCATTAGTTCAGAATCAAATGGATCAACCGCAGGAGAATGCGCGGCAAAAACTTTTGCCGAACCGGAACTGAGGCACAAAATAGAGCCGGCAATTACTGTTGCATTTTTGAGCGAAAGACGCACCAAGAGATCTCCTGATAACCTTTGGGATAGTAATTATATAGGCAATAGCGGCATTCTGTTCAACATTTGATAGTGTCAAAGCTAAGAGCCGTCTCACATTCTGCGCTCGCGCAAACGACGCTAACTTCGCGCGAGGAAATCCCATGGGAAGACCACTTAGTACAAGGCCAACTATTTTCCAATTTGTATTGAAGACAATAGAGATAAATCACTAAGTTGAATACACAGGCCAATTGTTTGTCACGGATCGAATTACCCAGGAATAAATCTAAGACGGAATCATCATCGGCTTTTGAAGCATTTGTCTCGCTCATTTGAGCGTGCGGATGGCGGCTACAACGCGTTATGAGGAGTTTGCTATGAATGGATGTGATACTAATGTCGAAGGCAGAAACGGAATGCGCAAATTTGTCTTTGAGTTCCAGCGCAGGATGAGCACAAGAGAAGTCCAGAAGTGGAAAGAACATTTGCAACGAAAGCAATTGCTACTGCAACTTCATTCCGCGGGTGGCGACCAAATTGATCTCGAAACTCTGAAGGTCAACGAGTACGGAACCGGAGGGTCTCTATTCTGCACTCAAGAAGGCATGTTTCAACTTGACGGGTACGCATTTGGTGCCTGGGACTCGCCAGAAGATCTTAGCGATAAACCTGTCAAATCACTCGCAATGGTTGATTGTGTACAAAAGTGTTTGGCTCGCGCCCTTACCGGAATTGGTGGCGACCTAGCCAAATGTGCCGGCAAGGAGAAAGTTGCATCGCGAAGCGCGCAACTGAAATTGAGAGCGAATTCTAGAGGGACTCGCGATGGATCGATCTCGGTGTCGCTTCGTTTTGAACGGATTCAAGAGTGGCCGGTGTTTATGTTTGCTGCCCTGCCACCAGGAGCAGACAAGGTTGCCTCTGTACTGGTGGTCGATTACATCTACGGACGTTGGTACGAGGATAATGGATCGAAAGTCCTGACTATCGGCCCAGCGATGGTTATGATTGCGACAGGCATGTGGCCATTTGTCAAAGTCTTCGAAGCAGAAGTGTCCTATGTTGTAACCGAATCTTTTCGCTAGAAGAATTCGGAGACAATGTTTCTTATGAACAATGCAGCGCGGCGTCGATCGAAATGTTACCGATCGACGTTGTTCTGTCGGCTACAGAAGGATTCGCGTAGGCTCGTCTAGAACATAGGCGAGCCTACGTGCTTCTCTATATCCAACGTATTATTAAAACGACAGAACTACTACAGAAAGTCGCAAGCAGCCGAACAAAAATTGTGAGCGTAATTTGATCAGGGTTCAGCCCATGACGCAACACAGTTCCCTCGAAATTGTTCGTGGGTTCGTATTGTGTCAGGGCTGGTCTTGATCTTCTGCCGGATTATTTGTTGGCTGCCTGGGGTGCAACCGGTGGTGGCACGCGCATCTTCCTTTCGGCTGATGCGATGTGCCACCACTTTGGTGTCGCAGCCTAGTGACTGCGCTTGCTGTTTACTCGCGCCCAGTTGACACGATTGATGCGGCCGGTTTTGACAATTGGTGCAATGGCAATGCGCACCAATTGATTCGCTTGGCGTACCAGTGTTTTGTCAAACACGGGTATGTATGAGTACAACAACATCGCCAGCGCGGCGCGGACTTCCATGGCGTCTCCTTCTGTGTCAACGTTTACTTGGTTGTCGCCTGGAACTACCAGCACCGGATCGCCGAGGCCGGCAGATTCTAATGCTGCTTGCAGTAACAGAACGTGACGGCTTTTGTGTTCAGGATGCGTGTCGGCCTCGTAGACATCCGCGATGTGGAAGTCGACGTGATACACGCCGTTGAGTTTCAATTTAATCGACTGAACATCGTCAACAAATGCGCGTCCTTCGGCAGCGCGACCGGGTTTTGTCAGACATTCAACGGCGCCGTTGATGTCAACGAAGCCGAGGATGTCATCTTTGTTTGCGGCGCGTGCGGCGGCGTTGAGCATGTTTGCGAGTTGTTGTGAGCTGGTTAACATGTTTTCTAACCTCATCGGTAAGGGGTGTGATTACTTGAGTTCATCGTGATGATGCGCGCGACAGTTTCTCTCGTCATGTCTTGTGAGGCATGAGAGGTCCTTCGTCGGCGCTGGGCGCCTCCTCAGGATGACAGTCCAGAAGGAGCTCCTCGCGATGACAGAACTTTTTTGTGTGGTGGCAAACGGATTAACGTTTGCGTGCCACGACGCTGAACATGTGCGTGTAGTAGTGCGTGCCGTTCAATCGCTGGATTCTTTCTTCCGATTCACCTAAGTGTTCTACGTCAAACGAATCTAAGAAGAGTTCATCGAGCTCGCGCTGCGATAGGCGTGTTGCTTCTTCGCAGCGGCGGTCTTTTCTGCCAACCAATGTACCGGCGAATCTTCCTCCGCGCCTGAGCGATTTGGTGATTTTCTGCCAGAGCACAGGCAGATATTCGCGCGGACAAAGGTGCAGCGAAAGGTTGGCGTTGACCAGTTCAACTTTTCCCCACTCTGCTTGTTCAAAGCGAGCAATAACAGTTTGCAATCGCTTTTTGTCATTCGACAAAATGTCATGGCGATTAGACACTCGCTTGAGTGCTTCCGCTTCGCTATCAATAGCAATAACGTGGAAGCCTCGCTTCAAAAGTTCTGCCGTGTCACGACCCTCGCCGCAACCAAGGTCGACCGCCGACAATTTTCTCAGCTTGATGCCTTGCTTCTGAAACTCGTCGATGGCACGGAGCAGAGGGGCGCTTGGACCCCATGTGGAGGCGCGATTGTAATAGGCTGCCCATGAGTCCGTAGATATATCGGTGGGGTTTTTCTTTTGTTGGTCCATAGGTGTTTCCTTTTGGGCGACACAAAAGCAGCCGGCAATTTACCCCCATCGAACGAAAAGTTCGTGGCAATTGGGCAAAAATGTCGGCTGGTTTTGGTCTCTGCTAAGTTTTGGTTGGTGTGGAGTTACAAATTCAAATTGAACTTAGCAATTAACTACTAAGCTTTTCAAGGGGTGTTGTAACAATCCGCAATTTTTTATCTTGACGCTGCTGCGCGAGGTTACGCCATGGTGGTTTTATACAAATCCAGCTGATCTTTCAGGTGGTTATTGATGTAATCCCCAGTGGCATCGCCGAGCTTACTTTCGGAAGCCGAACCCATCTTTGCTGCACGCAAACTTGCCAGGGCCGAAACATAATCATCCGGGCGAGCAACTTGCGGTAGTTCGGCCAGCGGCTCGAATGATTCCACTTGAGCCGCGCTCGGCTCAACTTCTGCCGCGCTAGCATCTGCTTGCGGGGATTGGGGCAATTCAGTGTCTGGCTGTTCCATATTAATTGCTCGGCGGGACTGCTGTCTGGGTATTCAAGGGTCTACCGAATTCATACCCGAAAACAGGAGAAATATTCCTGTTCCGCCCCCGTGCTATTCGCGTAACAACTAACTATAATGTGATGTAGTTCATAATTTGATCGATTGTCGTCAAGTGGCGCAAGCCCGACAAAACATTTCAGACCGAGAAAGAAATCGAGAAAGGTAAGTAGCGGCATATGAGATACAAAGCCCTGGTTATGGCATCAATCTTTGTTGGTTCATCGCTGGCTTGGCCGGCTTTGGCTCAGACAAGTACGAAAAAATCACAGCCAAGAACACCCGTGCGTCGAACAAGGGCTTTGCCACCACCAGTGCAACCAGTTTTGCAGATGGCGCCGGAAGCGGTGGAACAACCTGGTGTAGCGCAACCGCCGGTCGCTGTTGCTGACCCAAACATTTTGTTGATACAAGAATCGCGCCCTTATGTAGCGCGCACAAATGCCGTGCAACGTTTTGTCGATTACATAAATTTTGGTCCGGGACAAGAAAAACTTCCGCTCACGCTTACTTTCAAAAATGGAAAAGTGGAGAATGATGAGCAAACAGCGCCGCGCTATGCTTGGATTCGTGCATCGGTTGGTGGCAGTTCTGTTTTAGCTGACAATGAGTTTGCTAGCAAAGGCAAAGTTTCAGTCGATTTGACCGGCAAGGTTGGTGCTGGTGCTGATCAAATAATTATTCAAGCTGGTGGCATTACTGGTGCAACGCTAAGTTGGGCTGTGACAGCACCAAAAGTGGTGCTCACATCCTGCAAGCCGGAGGAAGTAGCACCGGGCGATAAGCTAACGCTCAAGGGTGCAAATTTTAGTACCAGCACTTTGGACAACATTGTCAATTTTGGTGATAAGCAGGCTCAAGTTACTCAAGCAACACCAACCAGTTTGGATATTAAAGTGCCGGATGATGCACAAACCGGAAAAGTAAAAGTCTCTGTCACTCTTTGCGGCACACAGACCCAATCAATTGATGTAAAAGTGAAAGCGATACCAGTGCTTGATTCTGCTGATCTCATGGAAGGTCCGCCTGGTCAACCTGTCGTGATCGCCGGCAAGAATTTTTCCAATAAGCCGAGTGACAACAAGGTTCTCTTTGGTGATTTCTCTGCTTATATCGATTCAGCAAGTCCGACGAGCCTAACCGTGATAGTGCCGGAAATGCCGAACCCTCAGTACAACGTGCCTATTACCATTGAAGTTAAGGGCGTCAAATCGAAAACTTCGCTGATGTTCAATATTTATAATCGCGTGTTTTAGTGGAGAAATACAAATGAAGAAACTTGCCATTGCCTTGGTAGCGCTTGCAGTGTCGACACTGACGCCGGCACTTGCCGAGGTCAAACTTTCAGCTGTTAAACCGCAGGAAGCTTGTGTCGGCGACAGAGTTAACATAAGCGGATCGGGATTCAACCCCAATGCTTATTCGAACACTGTAATGTTCGGTGCGATTAATGCGCAAGTGCTTTTCGTCACTCCAACCGGTATCGATGTTAGAGTGCCAAATGTACCGATGGGAGCGAATAACATAACAGTGGTTGTCGGTCGCGATAAATCGAACGCTGTTCCTATCAAGATTTTTGCTTATCCTGAAATTAGTGGGCTTAGTTTGTCCTCTGTAACTCCCGGCATGGAATTTACAATATCCGGCAAGAACTTTTCCCCCAAAGCCTCAGACAATAAAGTAACGGTTGATGGAACCACTGTACAAGTTACTTCCGCCAGCCAGAACAGTTTGACCGTATTAGTGCCGGAAACTATTTCCTATCGATTAGGTGTGCCGGTGCAAGTGCAAGTAGGCACTGTTAAATCAAGAGAGCGTATGAACATCGACGTGCAGTTGCGAACTTATTAATTTCGTCGAGCACGCAACGCAACTAGACGGCTGTCATCCTGAGGCGCAAAGCGCCGAAGGACCTCTCATATCGACGAAGTGACCTTGAGAGGTCCTCGTACGTCGCTCTGCTCCTCCTCAGGATGACAACTTTGAGGGGGTGCAAGGTGAGAGTAAACGTTTTGCGCTGAAGGGGCCGGCGTCTTTTCCGTCTAGGGCAACTTCGGTTAAGAGGCGTGACATGTTGATGCCGTAGCCCATGCCGTGTCCGTTGCATGCTACGGCGAAATATATACCCGGGTTGTCCGGCAATTCTCCGACTATTGGCAGACTGTCGTCTGAAAATCCCATGATGCCGGACCAGCGATAATCGACTGAGGCTCCGGCTGCTTCCGGAAAACGCTCTTTCAAATAATCTTCCAGCGATGCTTGCAATTGTGGTGTCACTTGATCGGTGTATCCGACTTCGTCTTCGATATGCAATTCGCGACAGCCACCAAGTAAGAATCGATTATCAGGCAACTGGCGGAAATATTCCCAGCCGTAATTGGCGTAGCAAACTTTGTCGAGGATCTTTTTCTTCAAAGGCTTGGTCACCAGAATTTGTCCGCGTACCGGGCGCACTTTGTCCGTGAACCACGGTTCTAATAACGGTGCATAAGCATTTGTGCAAAGCAAAATCTTTTGACAGCTGACTATGCGCTTGGGAGTAATCAAACTCAATCCGGATTGTTGATTATTGTCGATGCGAATAATTGGTTCATTGTCGTAAATGGCAATACCACTTGCTTCCGCCACGGCTCGCACAAACTTTGCCGGATGCAGACCGGCATCGCCGGGATTGAGGAGTGCGCCGTAATAGCCGCGTTCGAGCGGGTCACTTTTAAGATACGTAACTTCAAAACCATCCTCGAGCATAAGCTCGGCTGATTGATCGAGATTTTGTAATTCTTCGACAGAACAAGCAAGCAAATAGGAACCGGAGCGATCGTACTCAAAAGAATTACCATGCTTCTCTGCAAATTCTGCAATCAAGCGTTGGTTTTCTTCTGTGAATTGAAAGACCTCCTTGCTGATTTGCCGCCCGTATTCTTTTATAGCCTGATTGTAATAACTGTGCATGCCACGCAGAAGAAATCCGGCATTGCGTCCTGATGCGCCAGAGGCAATTTGCCCCGCGTCAAATAACGCCGCTTTGATATTCTTTCTTTGTGATAACCAATAAGCGCAACCGGCGCCGACTATGCCACCACCAATTATGGCGATGTCAATTTCCAGTCGATCCTTGCCCGAAGGTTTGTCCAGCCACAGCGATAAAGTCATTGCTACTCTTTTCCTGGTTAAATGAGTCGACTCTTATTTTGATTTTCCAATTGGCTAAGTATAGCTGATAGTTTTAGTGCCGCGAATTCTTCACTATTCTGATTTAAACACAGCATTTAATCGCTCGTATATAATGTCGTTTGAGAAGTGGCAGCAAAGGATTTGCCGAGATGATGTTATCCGAACTCAAGCGTGAAGTGGAAGAACTACAGGAGCACCTGACGAGAGTCAGGGACTATCTTTGAGCCGGATAAGTTATATAGCGAACTCAAGAGTTTAGAAGAAGAAGCAGCCGACCCAGCGCTTTGGGAAGATCAGAAAAAGGCCAAGCAAGTTACCCAGCGGATGAGCCGGCTGAAGGCTGCCATAGAACAATACGAATCATGGAGCCGATTGGCCAGTGATGTGGCTGTTCTTTTGGAAGTGGCTTTGGATGAGGGTGACGAATCAATTGCTCAGGAAATTGAAACTGGCTGCAAGCGGTTAGCAAAAGAACTTGAACAATTTGAATTAACGCGATTGCTTTCCGGAGAGTATGATGACTCGTCGGCGCTGATGACAATCAACGCTGGTGCGGGTGGCACCGATGCTCAGGACTGGGCCGAAATGCTTTTGCGCATGTACTTGCGTTGGTGTCAACGGCGCGGATTTAAAACGGAAATCTTAGATCAATCGGCTGGTGAAGAAGCTGGAATTAAGAGCGTAACGTTTCGCGTTGATGGGCCGTTTGCTTACGGTTATGCATCTTGTGAAAAGGGTGTGCACCGTTTGGTGCGCAAATCACCATTCAAGCAAGGCAATGACTCACGTCAAACCAGTTTTGCGGCACTGGAAGTTAGCCCGTTGATGAGCGATATCGATGCGCTTGTGGAAATTGACGACGACGACATCGAAGTTGATACCATGCGCTCAGGTGGTGCCGGTGGTCAGAACGTCAACAAAGTTGAATCGGCCGTGCGCATTGTGCATAAGCCAACGGGAATAATGGTCAAGTGCCAGCAAGAACGTAGTCAGTTGCAAAACAAAGCCTTGGCAATGGAACTCTTGCGTTCAAAACTGCTAGCAATAAAACAAGCCGAACGTGATGAAGAACTTGCCCGATTAAAAGGCGAAAATGTTTCGGCGACTTTCGGCAATGCGATCCGCTCTTATGTTCTGGACGACCGGATGGTTAAAGACGTGCGCACAAAAGTAGAAACACCGCATGTCGAAGCTGTGCTAGATGGTGACCTCGATGAATTCATCGAAGCATATTTGCGTCAAAAGGCCTTGGCTAGCACCGGACTGTAGCTTTCTCGTTGGTAATTCCAGTAAAGATATTTGCCGCTTTTGACCAATTGTATTTGCTCCCTTGGTGCAAGTCATCACATATGATGACTTTTGCTGTAGTGAAAAAAATGAGCAAGTGTCCGAAAAGCAGCACCTGGGTTCGATTTGTAAAAATGTAAAAAATCAGGGCGTGTCATGAAATATGATGACTTGGCCTAGGCCGCAATGGCTAGACCTGCGTTAACTGTTCTTTGACCGCACGGCTGCCCAGCTATGTCACCTGCGCTAGATATGAAATTTAAAATAGATTGGTAATTGTATAAGCATATGTAATTGTGCTTTTAATTGCCTAGTCTCATTTGTTAGGTTATGGGCAGTAATATTTTCAGTTGCTTCTATAAGTAAACAAGAAAACCCAGCCAAAGCCCCACTCTGTTAGACATATCAAACACGATGCACCAAATGAGGTGTGTTGCTGGTTACTAGTTCCCAACCCCATCACACCGCTCGCGCAAGCAAGCGGTGTTTTTTTTCACCCCCCCATTAGTCCGGCCTTGAAAGCCAAGGAAAAGTCACATGAAACAATTGCTAGGCAGACCATTTGCTCAACTGCTGGCATGCCAGCTCATGCTGCAAGCATTGGTCGTTGTTCTTCTCGCAGCAGGTCCGCTCAATCTCCTAGTTCAATCAAGTGCTGGTGCAAGCAGTCCGGCAAAGGTCGCGGCAGTCGCTAACGACAAACTGCTCGTGGCTGGATGGAAACGCGCTCTCCTTGAATGGGGGCAACAAATTCCAGATGTAGCTGAACGTGCCCAGTTCGCTTTCGACATCAATGCCTTTGAGCAGCGCGCCAAAGCTGCGAACCTCAGTTCGTACGTCATTGGTGCAACATACTGGCATGTCTGTGAGTTGCTTGGTGAAAACAAAACAGCCAAGGTAAGCAGTGCGGATCGCATCAAGCTTGCTATGCAAGTAATGCATCAAGCAGCCGATCCGACAAGCATCGATCAAGGGCGCCACAATACCTGTGCTTCCACAAGCTTGGAAAAGCGTGTTTATTCGCGCGATCCCAACTGTGCTGCCGACGCCATTATGCAGATTGCCACCACAGGCAGTTACAAGGCTGCCGACGGTGTTGTTGTCCGCTTTGATGAACTTGGCGATCCGAGCCTCACTCCAGATTGGGAAGCCGCTGTTTTCCGTGTCAATAAAGCAAACACGGATGCCAGTCGTAGTTATGCCAGCCAGCTATTTCAAGTGATGGCCGGCAAACTCTTTCTGCAAGAAAGAAGCAAGAAGTTGCGCTACGAACAGCATCCCAATCCGGATGACAGTGCAGATACTGGCACGCGCTTGGTGAATCTTTCCACGGGTGCGGTAAGCAAAGTGACCATGAGCGAGTTTTCACCGGCGTTAATGGATTGCGACAAGATGTATTACTTGGTGACGGGAAAACACGACACCAAGTTCTCAATCCTCGGCAAACCATCTGCAGATTCGACTTTGTACTTTTCCGCTCCTGGTGCGTATACAGTCACGACTGCTGCCAAACTGAAAGAGGCGCTCATAGAAATTCAAACCGAAGGGAGAATGCCAGCTGTTGTGATGGTTCAAAGCAAGAATGAACCGTTGCTCAGTGATGCTCCCAATTCGGAAAGTGTCTGGCATGAAATGACCATCGTCTGGTTCGATGCATCAACTGGCAATGTCTACCTGGATAACCAGTGGGGCAGAGCCAAAGATCATTTGGGCCGACCAGATGGACTCGCTTGCGTGCACTACACGGTTCTCTTCAAGGGAATCATCAACGCCGCCAACGCCAGATAGCGTTCTGCAAGAGAACTATATGCACCGCCTGTGGTGATTGCACGAGAGCTCATGTTCACACGTGAGCTCTCGTGTCTTTCGCCTGTGTTGGTGTGATCTTGCACGTTTATACCCTTTTTGAAACGCCATCCAATTACGCGCTGGTCAGATTCGCGCACAGATTCATATCGACTCGAATGGAATCTACGACCACGCCTTGCACTTGGATGCTCGGAGGATACTTATATGACTACGAAATTGCAATGGACGTTACGGTTCATTCTTGTCCTTGCTTTTTTGCTCACATCATTGCCCAGCGCTCGTGCTGATACCACAGTTGTTACGAGTGATGCCACCATCGTTGTTACGAGTGATTCTCGCATTCCGCTGCCGATCGCTACGATCTTCGGTGTACCGACAGAACCGTTTTCACCAGTAGGTCTTTATCATCAAGTCTGGCAGGTAGTTAAAGAGAAGTACTTTGACACAGCCAAGCTGGAGAAGTTGCAGTGGAATTCGCTTGAGCATGCCTATGACGAACAAATCAAAACAGAAGCCGATGCGGAAGCTGCGATAAAGACGCTTCTCGCAAAACTCGGCGATCGATATACTCGTTTTCTTGGCCGTCGAAGCGCTGCTGAACAAGACACTCAACTAGAAGGCAAGTTTGGTGGCATTGGCGCATCATTCGGATACGCCTACAGCAAAGAAGGGCAATGGATCAAGAACGCTAAAGATGAGCACATGCCATTTGCCGATGAGAACGGTTATCCGGTTGTCGCAACTGTATACCTCAATACGCCTGCAGAAAAAGCGGGCATATTGCCGGGAGATGCGGTTGTCTCGATAGATGGTCGAACATCAAAAGGTTTGTCATTTGATGATTTTGTCGACTCGGTTAAGGGCGATCCGAAAACGCAGGTGAAGTTAGAAATCTTGCGCAACGGTAAGTCCATGACTCTGACGATAACCCGCGAAGAAATCGAGATTCCCAATGTTGTCGTGCGCAAGCTGCCGAACAATATAGGATACATCCGCATCGTTAGCTTCATGGGTGGGAAAACTCGCTCACAGCTCTTGGATGCATTGTGGGATCTAAAGGATGCAGATTCACTAATTATCGACTTGCGCGATAATCCCGGTGGGCTGATGTTGCCGACAATAAACATGGCTGCGTTCTGTCTTGATGCTAATCAGAAAATCATGATCTGGCGCTATCGCAATGGTAACCAAATCGTTCGCCAAGATTATGATAGGGCGCTAGGCTATCCCAACTTCAGCAATGAAGGAAAACGCAAACCGATGGCGCTTTTGGTTAACGAAGGTTCTGCAAGTGCGTCGGAAATTTTTGCCGGAGCACTTGTGGATAACGGTCGTGCCGTGCTTGTCGGTACGCGCACATATGGAAAGGGCCTTGTGCAAATTGTCCAGCATCTGCCTGGTGGATACGCCTGCGACATAACCATCGCCGGTTGGAACACACCAAAGGACTATTCCGTTGGCAATGGTGATGGAAAGAACAGCGCACTGGCACCGACGCCGGAAAGAACTGTTACCTTGAACAAGGGACAGTACATCGATCTGGTCAACGATGTTGTTGGCAAAGATAGCGAAGTGGATCTGAAAAATGATCCACAGTTGCTGCGTGCCACCGAAGTCGTTCAGGCGATGAAGTCCAATTCAAACGATGCTGCTGCGAAGTAATGCAGTAGCGCTGAAGATGCATTGCTTGTTGCGAGCGGAAGTGATCTTTTAGATTGCTTCCGCCGCAGCATGCAGCGCGTATCGGCTTACTAGGAAATTGAAAGAAAATGGAGGGCAGTATGGGATCCGAAAATGAAGATCACAGAATAGACGTAGAACAAGCGATCAAAGATGCGAAGATAGAATTTGCATCTTGGGCGGATGCCGCCAAAGCCAAAATCAGTGAGCTTGAGTTGTTTAATAAGATGGAGCACAAATCACCAGTGCGCTCTACCGATTCGCAAACAGCGCTCAAAAAGTTGAAGCTGGAGTTCGCTTGTTTCAAAGGCGCTCAGACAGCGCGTGGAAAGCAAGAGAAGTGCCTGGTCGTTGCCAATGGCAAGACTGTGCTGATGCTCGACAAGTATTTTTCGGCAAGTGATAAATTCGACGAATACGATGGCATTGTCCGAATTGGAATTCTGCCTGATCTGCCGAAGAAATTTGTGGCGGAGCTGAGCTGGATTTTGGTTGCCCAGGAAGAGCGTGCCCAATCGAACGTGAGCAATTACAAAACCGCCGTAAAAGCAACTGCTGCCAATTGGCTGCGCAAATCGAATCATGCGCAAGAGATTGACACCAGATCTGCCGTGCAGATTTGTATGGATATGCGGAGAGGCACTCACGCTGGAATACGCGTGTATGCTGAGGTACCAGCAATACCGAAAGCCGCATTAAGAGTAGCTCTAGAGATTGCCAAAGAGATACCGCATTCAAAATTCCACATCGTCTTTTCCCCAAACTGGGTAGTCGAACAGTGGAGTGCCGCGCCGGTAGACCGATTGTGGAAAGTGGTGTGTGCAATTGTACCGACTTTCGTGTTCAGCGTCTTCATCCAATTGATGATGGAGCCGATAACGAAATGCACAAGCTTCTTGCAATACTTTGTTGGCTTGACTTGGTCAGCTTGGTATCCGTTAATTGCTCCCGCATTTATTCTTGGTACATTCCTCTGCGGACTAATGGGACTAGGAGTTCTAGCTGGTTGGGTTGGCTTTGCCATGATCGTATTTGATTGCACAAAGGAATATGCCAGGCGTGCTGTCATGGCTTGTTTAACACAAGCCGTGTTCAAGTCGCGCAAGGTGCAATTGTTTATGACCGTTGGTGACGCGCAATACAAGCTTGCCCAATGGTGAAAACAATTACCGCCACGATCAATCTATATATATGTATAAGTTGATTGTGGCGGTTTGCCAGTCGGAAGTTGGTGTTGTTTGGGCTGAACTAGACACAACCAACAAGGAAACTAATCATGCCAAAAATTGATGACTACATAAGCTTCATGGTCGAGGTGGTGAAGGGCAAATCTCTAAAAGCGTATGGGAAACGGATCAGTGCCTGCATGCAAGAAGTGTGGGCGAATCCGGGTACCCAAAAAGGGCCTAGGGGATTTATAGAGCGGGTGAACAAGCGCTTAGAGGCTGAGCAAAGCGAGTATGGTTTGGCCCTAGAAAATGTACATGGACCAGTTGATGGTCGGCGTGGAGGCGAAGATGGAGGCCCTGGGCGCCGCAAGACGAGCTACAATGCAGAACTTGTCCTTGTCCACAATAAAACGGAGGAAGTGGATAGGATTGTTGTCGATATTGTCATACTGCATTAATCGATGGTTCTAATTGCCGCAAAAAGTCCGCCAGCAATGGCAGACTTTTTGACTGTGCCAAACTACTATACGCAGTCGCAGAAGAACGGAAAAAGCAAATGATCAGGCACGCGGCTTGATCATTTGCTTTGGGCGGGCGGGCGAAGAAAGTGTAACTAGATTGACTTCACCTCAATGGTGGTGTCAATTTGCCAGATTTCGAAAGCGGACACTCGCACGCGCCGCATCGTATGTGTGGACGGCTCCAGTCTCTCGCAAACCCTATCTGGGCAGATGTGCGAAAGATCCCTCGGCTTTCTGAGTTTCTCCACCAAGGTGGCTGTTTTCTCGGCGATTCGGTCTGCATATGTCCAGGCGTCCAGAATGTCTTTTTCCTTGACGTTCTGGTGCGGGAGAGTGGAAAGCACTCTTGCACTCACCACAAGTTCGACGCTGCTGATTTGCAATGTTCTCTTTGGTAGAGGAACATCGCACTGGGCCGTGTTGATTGGCACCCCATCGTTTTCGCGCACTAAGTTCAAGGACGTGATCAGCCATTCGCTGACCGGTAGACGGAAGATATTTTGTTCGGTGGCGGCTGGGGGTTGATTCGTTTGTCCCATGCATTTTCTCCTTGGTAGATGTAGTTGGAATCTGCAGCGCGACAATGCCACCATTAAGTGGTGCCATTGCGGCGACGCATGTGTGTTTGTTCAAAACATTTGCAGCATGGCGCGCAGGTCGACCTGGAGCGGCACGATCACTTGCTTGCCATCGATCAGCACGCTGACTACGCTGAACAATTTGCCGGCCGGTCTCCAATCGTTGCCATTGAGGCGTCGACCCTGGCGGAGAAATTTTCGATGAGTCCAACCGACTGCTCGCAGCCGTTTGGAAAAACAATCGAGAGACTCCGACTCTTCCTTGCTCTTGCTTGCAGGCAGCAAGATTTTACCGTCGAAGAATATTTTGAGCACCGATTTGGCAATTGCCTTTCCGTCCGGTCCGGGAAAGTATTCTGCTATCTCCGCGTTTTCGTGAAAACTTTGCGGGAAGGAAAGTTCCTTGGGCGCCAACGGAACTTTCCGTTCAGGCTCCGGCGGGGAGAGATAGAATGTCCCATCCTTATTGGGAGCAAGTGAAAACCCGAGGTCGAGTGCGTGCTTGATTGTTGATACCACTGCGAGCGGCAGAGTTCTTGCCACGATGCGGTTGAATACTTGCCGTGTCGTTTGTTGTAACTTCTCCGAATTGCGAACATCCTCTTTACGTGACTCGTAGTCTTTATGTGTTTCGTGGTCTTGATTCATGCGGACTTGCCTCCATGTAGGTTGTGTTGAAGAAAGCAGTGCGATGCCACCATGCTGCTGGCATGGTGCGGATGGAAAAGAGAGCGGTACATAAGGTGCTACACCCTAAAACACACGAGTGCTTTGTGAGTGGTGCTGCTTTGGTTTATTGAACTGTTGTTGTGATGCGGATTCCGTGCGGTGTTGGGTTATCAAGAACTAGATTTCCAATATAGGCAAATGCTTGTGCCCTAGGCAATACGCCCAGAGCACCATCTGTGGAAGAAATTGTGAATATTGTTGCGTTTCAGGTGTTATCACCACTAATGGTGGCATTCTGCGAGTTGCGCTAGTTCGCGCAGTTCGCGCTAGGTCTGTGGTATCACAAACAATTTTTCTTTGATCCTGCGCAAACTTCCGCTAATCCTTAAGGAAATGTTGAGACGATATTAACGCTTTCAAGAGCAAAAGAATCGCCGAATAGCCTTGTCGCACATTGCTTTCCAGGAGCAAAATTCGCTACGGTAATGCTAAATAAATTGTGAACTTACCACAAGGATAGACAGCAAGAAACCGAACGACGAAGCCACCAATCCCTATATTCAAATTGCAATCCTGAGGCAAAAACGCCGAGGGAATTTCCATTGGAAAAAAGCAAACCGAACATATTGAGCGGAGTTTTGTCTGTCGAGTTCTTTCTGCCTGTCTATGTGACATCGCGCCTTGGCACCGCTTTTGAATAAGCATAGTGTCACCACTCTCGTTCAAGAGCCGGGAAGCGCATCACAAAAAGTACCTACTACGAGAGCTCTGCTAACGCAGCGGCTCTTTTTTGTTATGTAACAAAGGAGGCAACGATGTTCGAACGATTTACCGAGCAAGCCATCAAATCGATCATGCTTGCGCAAACTGAAGCAAAGAATATGGGTCACTCATACGTTGGTACCGAACAGATCCTTCTTGGCCTACTCGGCGCCGGAGGCATCGCCCAAAGAACACTCAATGACGCAGGCATCGAGATCAAAGAAGTCCGCCGCCGAGTTGGAAATATGATTGGCAGGGGCTCCGGTCACTTCCCCGTGGAAGTTCCCTTCTCGCCGCGCGCCAAACAATTGCTAGAGGCTTCGTGGGACCAAGCCCGGGCACTCGGCCACAACTTCATCGGTACAGAGCACCTGCTCTTGGGTCTGATTGTCCTAAACGAGGGGGTTGCTGTCCAAATCCTCGAACACATGGTCGATCTATATGTATTGCGCCAGGTCATTTTGGAAAGGATCGGGCAAGCAGATCAAACAGAGTCTAATTCGGGTCAGAGTGGAACACAGTCTCGCCCGCGTCCAGGTCGCGCATCCAACGGCGTGACTCAGCACACTCAATCTGCAAACGCTAAAGCAACTCCGATGCTAGAGAAGTTTGGCGAAGACCTCGTCAAACGGGCTGCGGACGACAAGCTCCAACCTGTAATCGGTCGCGGCAAAGAGCTAAGGAGAATGTTCGAAGTTCTCACTAGCTCCAAAGCCAACAACGTTATATTGGTTGGCGAAAGTGGTGCAGGTAAGACTGCAGTTATTGAAGCGCTCGCTGGACTGATGAGAATCAACAAAGTGCCGAAGTCTCTCAGAGGCAAACGGTTGGTTGCAATCAACCTTGGCGCAATGGTGGCAGGCACGAAATTTCGCGGTGAGTTCGAAGAACGAATTCAAGGCGTGATCGACGAAGTCGCCAAACAAGATGGCAGGGTCATCGTGGTAATCGAAGACCTTACAGAAATGATGGGTGCTGGCTCGGCAGAAGGTTCGCTTGACGCATGCGCAATGTTCAAGAGAGCCATGAAAGAGGGCAAGATGCAAATCATCAGTTCTGGTAAACCATCCGACTACTCCAACCGTATTGAGAAGGATCCCTCCCTAAAAGGATTGTTCGCAAAGGTCGATATTGCTCCGGCGACCATCGAAGAAACGGTCGAGATTCTCAAAGGTCTGAAACATGCAGAAGAGTTGCACAGCAACGTCACGATTAGCGATGAAGTAGCGGAAGCCATTCCGATGCTCGCCAGTCGCTATCTTAGCGAAGGTGTGTTGCCGAAGAAGGCCATCGATCTTCTCGCCAAAACTTGCTCCCGCATGCGAGTCGAAGCAGATGAACGTATCGTAGATGATACGAAGCCAGATGAGACTCCGGAAGTTACCGTAAACGACATCGCACTGACGATTACGGATATCACCGGAATTCCGGCCGCTTCCATAACGGAATCGGAAAAGTCGAAGTTGCTGCGCATGGAAGATGAATTGCATCTGCGAGTCATCGGACAGAACGAAGCAATTGAGGCAGTAGCCGATGCTGTTCGCATTGCACGAGCAGGAATCGGTGAGCCCGGAAAACCGATCGCCTCATTCATCTTCTCCGGACCAACTGGTGTAGGAAAGACCGAGCTATCGAAGGCTCTTGCTGAATATCTATTCAACGATGAGAAGGCAATTGTTCGCATCGACATGAATGAATTCAGCGAGAAGATTGCAGTCACCAGATTGACTGGCTCGGCTCCTGGTTACGTTGGTTACGAGGAAGGCGGTCAGCTGACGGAGCAAGTTCGAGCTAAACCGTTTAGCGTCGTGCTCTTCGATGAGATTGAAAAGGCTCATCCGGATGTGCACAATGTTCTACTTCGTCTCGTCGATGAAGGAAAGCTCACAGACGCGAAGGGACGCACGGTAGACTTCACGAATACGATCGTCATTGCCACCACTAACGTGGGAGCAGAAGCGATTGCGAATTGCGGAACCTCAATTTCAATCGGTCTCAAACTGCCACCAAAACCGGGGCAGAATGCCGAGGTTGTGGATCATGCAAGTCGCCAGGAGCGAATAGTTGCTGGCGTGAAGGAAGCCATGAAGAAAGTGTTCAAGCCGGAGTTCCTGAATAGATTCGGCGGAATACTCACCTTCCAACAGCTCACGAAAGTAGAGATTGGCAGTATCGTTGACTTGCAACTTGGTCGTCTTTCTGAGCGGCTGCAAGCACAATCGAAGCAGTTGGTCTTTAGCGACGACGTCAAAGAATTCCTTGGAGAAGTTGGGTTTGACCCAGCTTTTGGTGCGCGTCCTCTTCAACGCGCAATTAAGGACAATGTTGAAAAGCCGCTTGCGAAAGCCGTTCTGCAAGGTCGGTTCAGCGAGGGTGACACGATAGTGGCATCCCTCGGCGCCGATCGCACTGTGGTCTTCACTAAGAAGGAAGACGCATAGGCTTCTCTGCATCAACGCGTTAAGAACAATCACCCCAGCTCGAATGCGGTAGCTTGAGGTATAACATAAGATACCCGAGTCCTTTTGCTAGGACTCGGGTTCTTTTGTTTGCCCCTGTTGCTCATCGAGAACAGCGAGGACACTAAGTATGTATCAACCAAGAATTATTCCACAAGCGATCTACGACGCTGCTTCCAAGTACGATGTGTGGAGCATTGCGCAGGGATATCAGGAACCTAGTCAATCTGTCTACGTTCCGACAGTTATCAGAAAGACACCCACGGGTGAGAGAGCATTCGACATATTCTCCGCTTTCTTGGAAGAGAATGCGGTTTTTCTCGAAAGCGCGATCGACCAATCGGTTGCGACCAACGTCTCAAACCAACTTCTCTATCTCGCCACTCAATCGGACAAAAAGGTAAAAGAAATCAACCTCTACATCAGTTCGCCTGGTGGTTCGGTTCCGGCAGGATTGCAAATTCTCGACACGATGTCGTACATCGAAACGGTGCATTCCGTCACGGTGAATACAATCTGCACTGGCATTGCTATGTCGATGGGCGCATTCTTGCTCGCTGCTGGCACCGGTCGGCGCATGGCATTTCCGAATGCTAGCATCATGATTCACCAGCCACTCTCCCGAGGGGGCGGCGGCGGCCAAGCAACCGAGATGGAAATCGGCAACAAGTACATGCAAGACATCAAGAAACTGCTGACCTGCTATTTGGCATTGCACACCGGCAAGAAGGTTAAGAGGGTTCTGAATGACTGCGAACGCGACAACTTCATGACGGCAGAAGAAGCCCAAGCCTATGGCATCATCGATCAAATCTATGAGATCGGTCGACGCCAAGAATTGGCCCCTCTCTTCGCCGAATACGATGCCGCGCACGAGAAGATGGTTGCCGCCCGCAAGAGCGTACCGGACACCGACGACTAAACCCCAACCCCAAAAGAAAGCGGACTCCACATCCGCTTTCTTTTTTCTTTGATGTCTACTAGGCGTAATCGTAGAAATGGCAGTTGATCAAACCAACGCCTCTACATATATAAGGATATTTGAGCGGTGAAAAGTTCAATGGAAAAGTTGTGCGAGCTTGCGCTAAGTTTTCTGGATGTTCGCGAGTGAGATGTGCCACCAAGGCAAAATGGGCGATTGTGCAAGCTGCGCTAAGCGGGGTTCGATTAGCATCTGCACATAAAGGGTGGTTGTAAGTAAATTTCTGATGTGGCAGATATGGCTGAAACCCTGCAACAGTGCGGGTTGTGGTCTGTTACGCAATGTTACTTATATAAAGGTATTTCACTTGTCATGAGACGCCCGATTTCGATAGATATAAGTCGACTCAATGCATCTCTCGCTTTACGGAATCAACAACCACAAAACTATAGTCAATTCGCGAAAAAAACCATCGGCACATTACCTATATCAATAGGTAGGGTACCGCTATTCGTTTTGCGAATGCATGGTGGCACTGTTGAGGAAGGACGAACTTGAGTTTGCAAGTCGTGAATCACGACCTACAAAAAGTAGACCCTAACTCTAGAGGAACAAGGAACATGAGTAAGCAAACACCCGGACTTATCCAGAATGGTGCCGAACTAGTCCAAAAGACCGTTAAAGCTCTTCTCGACGCTGCCAACAAAATCGGTGGAGCTGCCGGCGAAGCACTGCGCAAGGAAGCTAAGGCCATCCAACAGGCCGCCGAAAACGTCAAGGAATGGACAATCGAAAAACTGCATCAATTCATGGATGCGCTCGAGAAGCTCGAAGACAAGATCATCGATGCCCTCCGGCACGTTGCCGAATTCGCTCAGCAAGTCGGTGAAGATGTCGAGAACGTCTACGACCAGGCTCTAACCAACCTGCACCGTGACCTCGATACGCTGCGCGACGAAGCCTGCAAAATCGGCGAAGCCCTGAAGGAAGCTGGCGAAGAAATCGGCGAAACGCTCGAGCAAAACCGCGAAGAGATGACCGAAGTTCTCCAAGGAACTCTGGCCGGACAATTCGTGGTTCGCGTCGGCGAATTCATCGAAAGAGCGACCGCCAAGGTTAAGGAAACTGTTGAGTACGGTATCGACACCGTAGCCAACAAGGCCGAAACTTTGATCGACGCCGTCAAGTCCAACGATGAACCCAACGCCCGCGTCGCAAGTGCGAAGCAAGGCGCTGCGATGCTCAACTCGCAACTCGGCGACATCTTTGATGTTGAATCCGCACGCTGGAATCACGCCACGCGTCAGGTCGACATCAACGTGACCGAACAAGCCGGTGCTGACATGGCCGAAGCTGCCATGCAGCTCGAAGCCTTCGTCATGGAACTCGGGTTCGAGCCGGAAGGCGGAAAAGCAGTCAACGTGCTGCCTCCGTCGGCCCAGTAAACATCGGGTTTTCCCGAAGAGAGAGAGAGTCACATACGTCCGGGGTGCGTAGTGGCTTGATTCGGCAGCGCAGTAGGTAGTCGATCCTCCTACTTCTACCGTCCACTAACAGGTACGAGGAGCATCACTACGGCAAGGGTCCTTCGGGAACTTAGCCGCGGTGCTCGTACCTGTTGGTTGCTGCGCTGTCCGATATCTCTCACCATTGACCCCATCCTTTCCCAGGGCAAGTCCCGTCGTCCTCCCTACGCCACACCGCAGTGTGGACTTGCCAAATGCAGTTGAAGAATAACCGCGCCTAAAAGCCGATTCTTCATCCGACAGGTATGCGCGTACTCGCCAACGCATGCCTGTCGGTGACCTGCATTTTTTTGCTTCGTTCCGATTTTTTTTGGCCCATACAACCTTACTAGCAATTTTTTTCGCCCGTTCGACAACTAAATAATCTCAAGGAGGAGTCATCATGAATGGCTTACGTTGGCTTCTGGCGCTCGTATTAGCGCTCGTTTGCGCGCTGCCTCAAGCGTGCTTGGCTGCATCGTCACCCGCAGCACCCGAGGTTGTCTATATAGAAGACAGCCAAATGTTTTCTGACTTGCATGTTCCTACTTATATATGGATGCCTGACGGCGTTGCACTAAAAGGTATTTGTGTCGCAATGCACGGTGGCTGTTTGCACGGAAGAAACTTCGAGCATCTCGCTCGACTTCTTGCAGCACGTGGCTACATGCTAGTGAGTATGGACATGCTCGGCTATGGCAAGTATCACTACTCAAACTATGGCGGCGACTATGGCAAGACATTCCACTACAAACATTCAATGAGGAATGTGGTGGCAATCGTTAATCGGTTGCGCGAGAAATATCCCGACACTCGAATATTTGGCGTGGGAGAAAGTCTTGGTGCCAATGCGGCAATGCAAATTGCTGCAGAGCAACCGCATCTTCTGGACGGCATCATAGTCGTTAGTGGTTATGCCAGGGCTAGGCTCAAATTAGCTGCGCATCCGTATATGGTTGTGCACGCTCTGCAGTTTGTCCTCAGACCAACGAGCAGGCTAAACCTTGCGCCTAATCTCAATTCCAATTTGGCGGAAAAGAAGGAATGGGCACTTGAACAAACTAGCGATCCGCTTGCACGTGATCGCCAAAGCGTTGTTGAGTTGCTTAGGAGTCTCTTCTTCAATAAGCGTGGTAGTCGCTTGGCGCGACAAATTCCCGCAGACACTCCCGTATTGTTTATACACGGCCAACGCGATCGGCTGTGCGCCCCAAAGGCCACTTTTGGGTTGTATAACAAACTGAACATCATTGATAAGCAGTTCAAGCTTTTGCCCGGTCGTGGACATCTGCTTGTCGAAACAGCGCATATCCCTCCTGAGGTTATGCAGATCCTTACCGAGTGGCTCGATAGTCATATTGGTGGAAACCCAACCAGAAACGAAGGAGAAAAACCCAATGAGTAAGAAAAGTCCTTTGAACATGACTGAGGAAGTCAAACAAGGAATCGAAGATCAGCTCAGCAAGACCGAGAAGGACATCGCTATCGCGACCTTCTACAATCAGGGGCGTGATTTGCGATCTGCTGTGACGGTTTCGTGTACCGTTTGCGTGAGAAATGTGAAAAGCGGCACCTATGTGGATGCGATCCAGAGCATGGCTGGTTCGAGTACCTATCAAGGTGCAACTGGCCCGCTAGCCGAAGAACCGGATCATTCGCCGCTGGCAATCGCGTGTGACCTTGCAAGCCTTGCCACCAAGGTCATGCAATATGTTCGTGGTGAGCAGTTCGCAGTGCATGCTGCTGCCTCTATCCAGCGCGCAGGAGAGATCGGAGGTCAAATGATCTTCGTAGTTGCCTACGTCGATGAGGCCGGCAACTTGGCTCTTCGCACCGAGCGGCCACAGCAGAAGTAACTCCACTCCGCAAGTAACGAATCTCCCGCTTATTGAAATCGAAGTCCTAATACTGCACGCACTTGTTGCGTGTTTAATCAGGACACTAACACATGGAGGTAGACACTATGTCTAACAACCAAATGGATTTCGATAACTTTGAGTGGACAGACGAGGAACTCGCAGAGATTGAAAAATGGGACAACCGAGAGCTAGGAGCGGAAGAAGAGTTCGTCCGCGTGGTGCCAAAAAGCGAATCGCAGCAAATTGACGAAGCCATCGGGCTGAAGACAATTCGCCTCCGTTTGCGAAAAGAACTCTTGGAGGAAATCCAAGAAATGGCAGCCTACAAGGGCATTCACGTGCAAACGTGGATTCGCATCGCACTTATGAAACAGATTCATGAGAGCAACCTAGCTTAACCGCTGAAGAGAGCTCGGTATCTCATAAAGATATCGGGCTTTTCTTTTGCGTGCGAACTACTATAGAGGTACGTAAGAAATTGAAAAAAATAAAGATCGCGCAGAAATGTGGGAAGCAGTTGCCCGCTCCCACATTACTGCACGGTGGTATTTAGTTTCCTGAGGCCCCGGTTTCATCATCGTGATTAGCGCTGATGAAACCGAGGTCGTCATTATTGGTATTGGTTGCATCTGTGGAAGTTGTGTCTGCAGCTTCTTCTGACTTACTGTTAACTTGGTCCCTGACAAAACCAAGTGCATGAAGTAAGGGAAAGATGAGGTCCCTCATCTCCTCCTTCTCGTATTTAGTGATCTCATTTTGTTCGTATAAGCAACAAACCTCATTCCATATCTCAAATAATCTCTTGGAACTGGCTGTAGTTCGTGCCCTTTGCTGATATTCGACCAAATCAAACTGACGCATTCGTACATCTCCATGTTTAGAATCTTTTCGCTGCAACGAAAAACAGTCCGAAGAACTTGTCTTCGGACATCATGAACTTTTGGGGTGGTTACCTATTTATGAGGCTTAGGCGTTTTAGGTGGTTTGTCATCCGGCTTAGGCTTGGTTTTGCTCGCGGACGAACTGGTGGATCGTGTGGACGCAGATGTCTTCTTGCCCAGGGATCCTAAAGCGGATTGCAAAGTCTTGATGATAAATTTCGTCAAGAAGCTGAGAACAGTAACCGGCATCATCAGCATCTTGGTGGAGATGCGATGACTTTGTTTGGTCATGACTTCAAAACCATAAATGAGAATCATGATTAGCATCCACGCCCCAATCAGGGGTGACAGCGTGGAAGCAAATATCAAGAGTAGCCCGGAAATTATCTCCATGAACTCGATTGTACTCTTCTGTGTAATTTTGTCCAGGTGGATTAGGTCGTGCTCGCAACATTTGCGCGAGAGCAAGACATTAATACCTGGATTGAGGGACTGGTTGGCTTTGGGGGTTACTGTTCGATGTATGGTGTGATTGAGTACTAACTGAGCATGCAGAATAGTCGTTATGAGAAAAAAGCCTGTACGTTTTGTGTTAAGCATTTTGTCTGATATTTTGCGGCACTTCGGTTCGCGCAATTCTGCCAACTACGGTTTACCGCAGTGCAGTGTTGGCTGTTTGCCGACTAGCGCGGCTCTGCCAATTAGAGCTCGTTAAACGAATGCCATCTTTGACTTGGTTTGGTTGATTCAAGGTCTATTGAAACAGTAAGTTCAAGTTACTTACGTATTCACCCAAGCGATCCCAAATCTAACCCAAGACAAGCACAGCACACGAATCCAGATTCTCGCAGTCCATTAGTTGGCTGTGGGGAACCTTCGTTCGCTGTGCAAGAGCGCTTGCACGGATGTGTTGTTACCAATTTATAGAAGGAGATGTGACCATGGAGAGCATTGGAGATCCGATTCGCGATCAGGCGAAGGTACTAGCCGAGAAACTTATTGATACCGATGGAAAGCTGCAGCGAAACAAGCCTCAACTGCAGGCGTACTTTGGTAGAGACAACAGCGAGCTCACTTCGATTGCGAGCTTGGTTGGTTATGTCAACGACGAATTTAGGGACCACGACTCGAGAATTCGTCTGAAATTCAAAATGTTGTCCAAGCCATGGCAGGGTTGGGTCGAGCTGGAAACATATGAACATATCCAACACAAAGATCAAACAATCGACAAAGCAACCGTCGATACAAATTTCAAACTGTAAATGTCCCACTACCGCACGAAAGGACGTGTAAGGAGTTAGAAAGAAAATGAGTAAGAGAAAAAAGCCAAAACCAACTTGGCAAAATGGCAACGATGCGCAAAAGCATAATCAGAAGAAAAAGAAACGCATTCCGCCGCAAACCTGGCAGGACGGTGACGACGCGATGAAGCATGGTCAGCAAAAGTCGATATTCGGCCCTGCTGTTCCCCACGTTCCGCCGGATCCGACTGCACCGCACCGGGATGGATTCATCAAGAGTTTGGTTTCCGCAGCCGCAGATGGTGAGCTCAGCCAGAGCGATATCACCAATCTGAAGCACGGGGTCAATGGGCAAATTGAAAACGGTGGTCTGTCGAAGGAAAACCTTCGCCATCGATTCGATGAAGCCAATCGGCAACTTGCTGAGGCCGGAAACATCTACCGAGTTGTACTGCGTGAATACGGGGTACACGAGAAGCCAACCCATGTGGGTGTGATTGTAAGCTACCACCTTGAGATGGCTATTCTCGACTCGGTCAAGGCAAGCGAAATTGGAAAGCCGGTGTTGATCGCGGGAGTGATAACCATCGTGTTCTAAAGCGATTGCAGAGGTCAGACGCCGAGAGTTTACCGTTGGTTGTAAATTCTCGGCGTCTGTCCACGCTTGTTTGCGGGGCATCTTTTTTGCGTCCGAGCTACTACGGGTGGTAGCAAGAAAAAGGAAAAACGAAGAAGGAAGTGGTGCTCCCTCCTTGTTTTGATCTCAATTTATTTGTGAGATCCTGATTTTGCTGGTCTAATACTTACCAGCCAGTTGGTGCGATCTTCTTCCTTGACGCTTAATTGCCATTCGCCTTGTGCTTGAAGAGTGCGCTGCACGTAAATGAGTGCGTGCTCAATGTGCTTCGAGTTGCCTGTCCAGGGCCAAAAAGTTTGTACTCCGAAGCAGATTTCTTGATCTGGATGGAGAGGATCAAAACGTTCGGTTGCCCGCGAGACTCCCTTGAGGAGTTCTCTGACCATACTTATGTACCAACCCCGCTCCTCATTGATTTTTGCGGACATTATCTCTGCAGGTGTTGGAATTAAGCCTTCTGTTTCTGGGTCTGAAGATCCACGGTCCGGGCATTGATCCTCGATACCAGCAAGCGGATCTACTGGCTCAATATGTGTACTGGGATGAACGTATATAGACTGTGGATCAGCATCCCATGACGGACCTGGTTTGAGTTCGGTGGCCCAGCCCTTTTGGGCTAAGATTTGCTGAACCTCCGACTTCATTGTCTGGTAGCGATCCCCCCTGTAGAAAGGACAGAATATTTCTGCATTCGGATTCTCTAACTCCATGTTCTTCTGTATGCGCTTGCCAATGAAATCCAGAACGGCATTCAGTTCCTCGACATGCTTGAGATGAGCTTTTTCCTTTGCATTCGATATAGCCTCGCTCACCGACGGCACGGGGTATTCGAAGCACTCGCGGGCATTGGCTATGGGTGTGCTTGTTAGAAAAGTCACGCCGATGATTGCGGCTAGGAGGAGTGTAGCTACTCCTGTTTTCTGCGTGTGCATGATGATGTACCTCTGATAAAGAGTCAATAAGTAGCGTCAGGTTGACTGATGCTAAGATAGAAAAAGACATGCAGACAAAGGGAGAGACAACTCTTCATCGTCTCTCCCTTGTCGCATGATGTGGTCCTAGATGGCGCGGGCCTGCTAAGCAGTGCGCTCGAGGTCTCGTGGTTTACTGCTCCGGTAGAACTTGCTTAGTCCTTCTGCCTCGCTTTGATTTGCGATAACCCAAGGCAAGCAGAGTTTCCGCATCGAGTTGGGCAATCCCACGCTTCATTAGTTGATACACTGCTTGGGGTTTGATTCCCATACATTCTGCAACCTCTCGGCTCGTCATCTTCTGTCCGTTTGGAAGACCGAAGTATAGCGAGATCGCTTCGAATTGGCGCCGGGGCAATCGGCGTTTTAGAGTGGTTGTTAATTCCAACCGCTCCTCGTGCGATATCTCTACCTTCAATGATTGTCCCCGCTGACAGCTTACAGATGTGTTCATTTCAAGGCAAACGGTATCCATTTCGCCTATGATTTTGCTTAGCTTTTTCTGTGCTAATCGCCAGCGACGCGAAATCTCCATTTGTCCGACACCAAGCATCTGCGCTATGTCAACCTGAGTGCGATCCTCAAGACGGAGCTTGACGACATCCTGCAGACGCTGCGGCAGTCGTTCAATTGCCGCGTACAAACGTTGATATTCGTCGGCACGCTCCATTTGTTGTTGGCATCGTTCGTCCAGTACGAACTCATGGAGCTTGCTGCTTTCAGCATCATCATTAGCACACGGTTGATCAAGTGATACCATATAAGACTTGCGCTCGGCATCTAGCGCTTCCAGTACGTTCTCGAGAGGAACTTCAAGAATCTGGGCGATGACATTTGTGCTTGGCTCAGCATCGTGTTTAAGCTCAAACGCTTGTCGGCACTTATTGATCCTAGAGATTAGTTCTTGGATGTCTCTCGGAAGTTTCAGTGTCCCTGCCTTATCGCGTACATAATGGAGTATTGCTCCGTTAATGTAATGGGTCGCATAGGTTTTAAACGTAGCGCCATTTGCCTTTGAGCAATCATGCTTTTGGATTGCTCTGAACAAACCGATGCTGCCGACTTGAATTAAATCGTCGTGCTCCACTTTATCCTTGTACTTCCATGCGATGGATCTAACCAAGCCGTCATATTTTGTTACCAGCTTGCTACGAGCTCGTTCGCCTTCGGAGGTGCTGAGCTTCGCGGTAAGCAGGAGGTCTTCCTCATTTTCAAACTTGTGGGTGATCATTATTTTCCCTCGCTGTTGCGTGAGGCTTCCAAGGCAGAACAAAACAAGCCCTTCTTTGACTTCCTTTGTGCTGCTTTGGTCCTGACTGAAAATCTCACTTGTGCCTTCGCCATCAAGACGAGGAGGCTGCGAAGCCTCCTCGTCTTGTGATGCGAGTGCATTATTTCGATGCTTGGGTCTCCCCAAGCATGTGCTCTTGTCCGCGGATCTGCCTCAGGGCGGCGACGGTCTTCTCAATGGTCGCAAAGATTTGTTGATCTTTTGCATCGGTGCTGTGGTCTAGCTGCTGCAGAAGCGGGCTGGCTTTATATGCCTGCACGAAGTTGGTACGTGTTGGTGTACGCTGAATGTCTTCGTCCTTTACGGGCTTTCCTTGTTTCTCGTACTCTTCAAATATTGGCACGGAAATTTCTTGCCCGTCGCGAAGCTCGACCGAAAACGCGTAGGGATCGTAGTAGTTCACGTACACAGTTGTGTTTTTGTGCAGGGCCCTGACGATGGTGGCGTTGTTCTGTTTGTCGACAACTACTTGAGTTATCGCGCCTTTGCTTGGGGTGATTTGGCAACCCAAGCTTATGAGGTAGGATGGTTGGCCATCTCTGCAAGTTGCCACCACTTCACCGGCGCGCACGTGCATCGCCGACACATCGAGGTTCTCGTCTTTTTCCAGCGTGGTATTACTCGTGTGGCGAAACTCCACCGTGCGGCTGAAGAGCTTCGGCTTTCGACCAGGCACCAGCTCGATTGCTCTAAAGCTGGTTAGCGCGGCGGGTGGTCCGGATGGCTTTTGCGGCTTTTTAACACTAGTTGATCCACCGCCATTCATGGCTGGAAGCTTTTCGCGACCATGCCCAAGTGGTGGGGTTTGATCGATCGAAGTGATAGTGCCACCAACATAGGCAGCCGTCCCGATGATTGCTGCTGCTGCGACTCCAATTATTATTCTGCTCATGGAATTTCCCTCCAAAGGAAAACGGCGAGTGCAAACCCGCCTTATCTGTGACCTGTTATTGACGAAACGAACGGGCACTGCAATAAGCGCAGTGCCCGTTCGTGCAAGAACTGATGTTCTCGACTGCTACTTCAGGTAACCGAAGCGGTAGCCGAGTGATTGAGCTGCGCGAAAGCGATAGTGGCGACGCAAGGCAAGTTTCATGAGAGTTGAATTGGAATTAATTCCAAGTGCTTCTCGCATGATTGCAAATTGTTCCATGACTGTCGGACGACAAATCATTTCCATAATGCAATATGCTTTTGTTCGCGGAGGATTAGGGAAACCGGCTTCGCTTTCAAATGAAAACAAGCCAGCTTCGTCTGTCTCCTCGACTACCTGAGGCTTGCCATCCACTGGTTTGTAGATGACCAATTGTTTTCCCTCTGCGCGTGTTTCTTCGCAATACTCAAGAAGTCTGCGCGCTGCAAGAAAGATGTCGATTGCCTGGAGGTCTGACATTTCCATCAGCCATTCGAGCATTTCGAATTCTTCCTTGGAGAGTGATATGTACTCGCTTTGCGGTGCAACACTTTCCTTATCCTCTTGATTTGCTCCGGCTTCCAGATCCTGAGTGCGATACGCATAGGAAATGATTCGCCATTCTAGAGCAGCCAATATAGCCTTCGCTGGGCCAGTGATGTGGATGGTGTTTCTGATCGTTCCGGCGCGCGGATTGAGATTGTCCTGGCGAAGATTGTCGAGCAACGCATTTGTGATCAATTCGAACTTGATCTTGCGTGCATGCGCTTGGGCGAGTCGCCACTGCTCTTCCGAGTCAAATTCTTCACGTGGTCCGACCTGGACGAAGTCCAAATCCTCGTCGGTTAAATTGTCCGGCGAAAATTGGATCGTTACATCCAAGGGGTTGTCCTGTCCCGACATGATCAAATCCAATTGCAGGTTTTTGTGTGCTTTATGAAATGCTCCTCTGGGGATGTTCATGGTGTTATACCTCGATAATTGAAATCAAGGCAGGGCGCCCTGACTACTAGAGAATTAGTTCGTCGCTGTAGACCGCGTCTACAATTAGGACGCGACGTTTCAGAGGGTCGTCGCTGAAGCGCGCGCAGTGTTCTTGCAATTCCAAAAGAATGCCGGCTGCTTTGAGGCAACGTGCTTGCTCTTCGGTTTCGCTGTCTGACTCAAAGACCATCAGGCAATTTATGAGAAAACTTACGTAGTCCTCATAAGCTTGCATGTGAGCGATGGCAAGTAATCCGGTGCACAAACTAATGAGACAGCAGACCCATTCGACTATCTCAGCCATGGAGGAACACGCAATTGCTTTGGTGATGGGCAAGTCTTCCGTGCCGGAGTTCTTGCGCAATAGTCTGTATTCACGCACGAGATAATCTATGGCTTCGTCGTAGCGCTCCAGATGAATGCAGGCGTTGCCGAGTTGATGCAACAATTCGGCGCGACTGTTGAGCGTGTCTTCGTTTGTTTCGTCAAGTTGGCGCGCGATGCTGAGAGCATATTTCATTGTTTTGCGTGCTGAATCGCGATGTGTCAGCCTCGGAAGATTTGAGCGTGAGTTGCTCTTTGCTTTCACGGATTGATCCAAGTCTCTTTGTGCTTCTGCCAGCGAAAGCGCACAGCGCTGCTCGTCAGTATGCGCATACGGAAATGAATTCGGAACCGCAAGTGTGTCGTCCTGAGGAACCTCAGTGTTGTGAGCATCATTGTTGGGCACGTCACTATTGGATGCGTCATTATTTTCCGGGATATTCTGGTTGGACATGAAGTTCCTCCTTCTTAATAGCGATGGAAGTGGTAATGAGAGTCACGTCGAGAAACGTGACTCTCCTGTGAATTGGCCGCCGGGTCAAGCAGCCGAGATGGCGCTTTTCCTTTTGCCGCCGATTGTGATGGTAGGCACAATCGCTTGACCGTGTGGCAGCATGGCTAGCGTGAGTGTGGCGTCATGGTCTTGAAGAAACGTAAACAACTCAAGGGTAGAAGTGAACGTAACTCTGCGGCATTGCCACTGTTCGTCATAGGTGTAGCAATCACTTTCCCTAAGTTGCTTTTTCAGTTTCTTGCTTCCCGCAAACACTAGTTGAATGATCGAAAGATCAACTACTGTGTGTTGCTTCTTTTGCGAAAGGTTTTGACTCCTTTTCGAAGGCGGCTGAAAGCTGATTACCGGCTGGCCGAGTTCGAATGAGAGCATGCCGTTCGTCCCGGTTGCAATGTAACGAAGCAATTTGCCTAGATGGTGTGGCATAAAACGTACAGCCGGAAGTCCGGTACCTTCTTCTTGATACTTAGTTCCTTCTGGGAGTGAGCTCAACATAGCAGTGAGAGCGGCTTCCTCAGACGTATCGTGCTTAGCCTTGGTATTGAACGAGACTCTGATGATCGTGGAAAATATCAGCCCTTCAATTTCTGCTTGGCAGAGGGAGCAGCGCGGCACGCGTGGAATTAGTGAAAGTTCGCCGAAATAATTTGGAATGCATCCAGTGAGCTCGTGGTGGTATTGGCAGGAGGTGCAGTAGTAGTGAAATTGATCGTCTTCCTCCCATCTGTGATAGCCAACGATTCGCAAAGAGTTGCCTTGTTCGTTCATGTTGAAGTTCTCCCTTTGTAGTGTTTCCGACCAGGGTTGCTGGCGGTAATGAATCGCGTACAACATTGCCCCTGGTTCGACAGGGATAGACACGCTAAGAGAAGGGACCGGACTCTTGCGAGTTGGTCCCTTGTCTTTGCGCATTGTGATCAGCGTGTTGCGATTAGTTCGCGCTTAACTGATCAGCCCACGACTAGCCGCCTGTGATTGGTGTATCACATTGGTCGCCGTAGTCTTGGGACGAATCGCCCGAGATCGGTTCTTGGTCGAAGTACTTTTTCGCCTCGTCGATAATTTCGCCGACGGGCGCCTGCTTGTTCTCTCCGGCAGCCGGTTGAGATTGGCAGGAAGCTTGCGAGCTGCAGTCGGAGCCGTCGGCCGCTTTGGCGGGAGCGATGGCGACGCAGAGCGCAAAGGACATGAACACGAGCATTAGCCGAAGGGAGACCTGCCGAGAGACCTGCAAAGTATTCGGCTTGTTGGTTTTTGTCGTATTGTTCAACATGGTGATTTCTCCAAGTTGTGTGCGATACACTACGGGTGAAAGTGAATAGGCGCGTATCGCGGAAAACCTATTCACTTCTGCAACTGCCACCACTTTTGTTGCGGGGCAATTACAATATTGAGCGTAGTCGCTCACGTGAGGACTCCACGTACATCTAGATGCACACGGCAGGCGTCACGCGAGGACAACACTTTTGCAGGTCTCGGTCATAGGGCGTTCATCTGCTAGGGTACAGATGATTCTAGTAGCGTATTTAGTCCGTAGACTTCACATACCAGTTCGTGCGCTTCATATTGAAGCGTGGTTCGCGGAGCCTTCGTGGTGCTGAGCCTGCGAATGCGTTCGATGCGATCGAAGGCGCTCAGAGTCATTTCACCCAAGTCCTTCCAAGCAGCTTTCGCGTTCTTGGTGCTCGCCTTTGGTGGCTTGCAGTTGCTCACCGCGCTGTTCACCAGACATAGTGACTCCTCTGTTGCGTCGAGCAGTTGCCCGGCTTTTTCTTGAGTCACGTCGTCTTCCAGTTTTTTGCTGGTAATAGCCGCTGCTGCGATTGCCTCTTTCATCGCGGCTTTTTGTGCGGCGCAGACTGGCAACAGTTTGCACTTGTTCTTGGTGCAAACATAGTTGCACTGTTTGGCGGATTTGGCTATTGCCGGTTGGTGTATAGCTTGTGGCAACAGAGTGAGTAACAGCATGAGCTTGAGCGTAGCGATCGAGTGTTTGGAAATGCGCATTGCTGACCGACCTTATGTATGAGGGGGCTGACGAGTGATACCAAGTTTCTTGAACTTGTTTGCCGAAAACAAGCCACACATCGATCGACCTTTCGGTCGACCGATGTGTAACTGTGCTCTTGCGAGGAGGCCTATCCTTGTACGTAGCGGATCTTGAACACCTTGACCAACTCCTCTTTCTCGACGATGGAAAGATCCTTTAGCTTGACCACCAGCTCGACTTCGTCTGAAGTGAGATTCCATCCTTCGATGCCCGCGTAGTTGGCTTGATGATGATTGGTCATTAAGACATCAGCAAGTGCCTTGATCACGGCATTGATCTCTTCATGTCCTTCGGTCTGGCTGGGATTCTTGGTTTGTTCGTCCATGGTAGTTATCTCCACAGTGTAGTGTCTTACTTTGCAAAAACAGGACCGTTTTGCTATCGGTAAGTTGGGGTGCAATGCTAGTAAGCGTAGGGGCGAGGCATGCCTGACCCCTACGATGTGTTGTCCGTTCTTACGCGAGCTGCTCGGTGGGTACCGAGCCGGCGATGACAGTCACCAATTTGTCCGGGTGTATCAAATCCCGGACGGCGCTGTTCATCTGATCGCGCTTGACCTTTGCGACGTTGTCGGTGTACTCGTCCATAAACTTGACACCATTGCCTGGCATGAGTAGCTCATGATAGGCGAGGCTGGTTGCAAGACCAGCATAGGTGCGCAGGTTCAACAGGAAGTAACCCTGGGCGCGGCCGATTTCCATTTTATAGGTTTCCTCGTCCACGCCGTTTGCCACGAAGTCGGTCACTATGCCATTCACAATTTCGTGCGATTGCTTCACGTTTTTCGGATTGACGGTAAAGGTGATGAACCAGGTGCCACCACTTGTGGTGACATTCTGGAACTTACACCGAATACCATAAGTCAAACCGTATTTGACGCGAAGCGCACCAAGCGGCGTGGTGAACATGTCTACACCCAAGGCATTGCAGGCAAGCAGATAGGCGAAGTAATCTTCGGCCGTTATGCTTACTTTGCAAGGATGCCCTAAGAGGTTGTCGACGTTCGCCTTGCCTGGAATCGCAATGGTGATAGTTCTGGCTGTAGTCGGCAGCGGCGACTGAGGTGCGGTGATGCTCTTGCGTGCACCGCCGACCCAATTGCTGAAGCGTTCTTCCAGAAGTGTGACCGTAGCGGCTGGATCCACATCTCCCACAATGGACAGTGTCATGTTTGCCGGAGAGAAGTGTTCCTTATGGAACGCCTTCAGGTCGTCAACCGTTATCGCATCCACTTCTTCAATCAACTCATCAAACGTCTTGGTCCAATATGGTGAACCAGGAACGTACAGTGCACGGCTAAGCGCATTGTGAGCGGCGGCAGATGTGTTGTTCTTCGAATCAGCGAGGCCAGCCCTCGTCAGTTCTTTGCGTGTGGCTAACTCGCTTTCGTCAAACAATGGATTGCGGATAATGTCCTGCAACAGATCGAGCAGTCTGGTGAAATCTCCAATCACAGCATCGGACTTCAACGAGCATATAAATGCATCGCTGGCTACGCTGAGACTTGTGCCCATATCGTCGAGAGTGTCGCCGATGACTTCCTTGCTGAAACGCGCAGAACCCATCGTCAGCATTCGTGCAACCATTGAAGGCACTAGCGATTTACCTTGCGGTGCAAAGAAGTCCCCGGCTAAGAACTGCATGGAAACCGATACGGTCTTGCTGCGCTTGAGCGGCATGATCATAACCGGCATTCCATTGAGGAATTGCTTTTGCACAACCTGCTTGTTGAGATCCACGCGCGGTATTTCCATCGGACCGATTATTGGCGATCGTTTGGCAGCGCATGCACCTTTACTCGATCGTTTGCAAGCCTTTGGTGCAACCGGTTTGCCACGCTTGCTGGGTGTTCTTCTTGCCGGCGTGGCTTTCGGTTCCTCTTTCTGTTCCGGCTCAGGTGGCTTTTCATTTGTCGAAGATGTTTGATCATCCGGCAAATAATAGCCAACCGTGCGCTGCTTCCAGGTGAAGAATCGTTGAGCCACTTGTTGGATCTCTTCTTTGGTTACCGCGTTGATGTTTGCGGGATAATCGCGAAGCCATTTCCAACTACCGCTGATTGCAATCGACTCAGTTAATTGTTGAGCAAGCTCGACAATATCAGAGGTGCGCAAAGTCATACTCTTGATCAAGTAATTCTTTGCACGTTGCAATTCCTCATCGCTAACCAGTTCGGTGCTGAATCGCGCCATCATGGCACAAAGCGCATGCTCCAAATCTTCTGGTTTTGTTTCCGGCAGTGCCTGCGCCGTAACATAAAACAGATAGGGATGGCGCAACTGCATGTTGGAAGCATAGCCGAAAGTAGCCAGTGGCTTCTTGCCGCCGATTAGCATTTGGTAGCTACGCGTGTTGGCACGTGATGTGTCGCCGACGATGGCGGCGATCACGTTCATCACATGCGAGCTCTTCTTGCAGCCGGCTTCGTTGTGCCAAGCAACGTTGACGTACGCCAGGTCATTTCCCTTTTTGATCACCACGCGTTTCTCGCCTTCTTGCGGCGGGTCGACGATGTCTACTTTGGGAATTGGTTTTGGCGATCGATTTAGTTTGCCCATTTCTTTCTTGATCAGCGACAGTGCTTCCTCGCGTTCGAAGTTACCGAGCACCATGACCACCAAATTATCAGACCAGTAATACTTCTTCAGGAAGTCTACGAGCTTTGCTCTGGTGACGCCTTCGATGCCGCTGTTTGTTCCTATCGTATCCACGCGATACGAATGATAGGGAATGGCAACTTCGGCGATGGTCGACAGCAACTTTTGATCCGGATTGTTCTCACCACGTTCTTTCTCGTTGCGCACGACTTGAATTTGCAGCTTGATAGCCGCATCGCTCAAGAGCAGGCCGCCTTGACGCCAGCGATCGTACTCAAACGAGAGCACTACGCGCAGGCGTTCTTTGCCTGTGAGGAATTCCTCATGGTAGTTGGTGCGGTCGAACCAAGTGGTGGCATTGTTCATTCCGCCTGCCAACTTCGTGAGAATCCAATCGATGCTGGTTTTCTTATCCGGCCGGAACCTGACACTGCCATCAAATCCAAGATGCTCGAGGAAGTGTGTTAGTCCTCGCGTATCATCGAGTTCATCGACGCTGCCAATCTCGAAAACAAGATTCACCATCTGCATCGGCAGTGATTTGTCTTGCAGAAGATAAACGCGCATCGCATTCTTCAAAAGAACAAACTCTTCGATGCCGCTGGCGAAGTTGTAGTCGTAGTCGACCAGGCGATACCCGTTCTTGTCCAGAAAGCTCTTAAAGAGTTGCTCGTCATCTGGTGTAATGACGACTCGCCGCTTCCTGCGTTTTCTGTTGGATGTGTTCATTGTACCTTCTCCTAATTAGACATCTGCGCATTCTGCGATGCGCAACATAGACTGGTAAAAGCGACGAAGGACCCCTCAGTTTCATCGAAGTTTAATGAGAGGTCCTTCGTCGGCACGACGCGCCTCCTCAGGATGACAATCAGATGATTGTTCCTGAGGAGGACGATCGTTCGGCAGCGGACTATCTGTGACGACGAGTTCGTCGCTTGCCTACTGTGCCGTCGCTGTTGAGATATTGCTTCTCACCAGTGCCGTTCGCATTGATGTATTCACGACCGTTTGCATCGACATGAACTTTGTGGCGCTCACGCAGGTCTGATGTGTTGCCGTATTTGTCCACGTATGGAACTAGAACGTCGATCCGATTCTTTTTGCCAGTGCGTTGGAAGCTTGTGCTTCTTCCGGATGTGTCACGATGGCTTCCCGCTGCTTTTCCGTCAGAGGCATCATACGTTCCGAGATCGCTTGGTCGTGTTGCCGGCGGACGGTTGTCGTTGTTGCGCGGACGAGGTGCTTGGCGATCGCGGATGATGATCACCTCGGGAGCCGGCCGAACGATGATTGGCGCCGGCATGGGTCTCACGATAATCGGAGCGGGAGTTCGATGGATGATGACCGGTCGTGGTTCGACATAAGTCACATCACCACAGGCGGTTAGTGAGGCGGTGCCAGTTAAGACTGCAATTGCGAGCATGATCATTTGTCTTAGCTTCATTGTTCTGCGAACCTCTCATTGGTTGTGTTAATCGAGAATCAAATAAGTACCAGCTCCGCAATGTGGCTCTCGACAGTCACATGGGTGCTTCGGGGTGGTAAGAAGGACCTCTCGGATTTCCCAATCGCGAGAGGTCCTTCATTGTGTACGGCGCAATTTAGCGGCGGCTATTCGGATAGCTGTTGTCGACGGTGCCGTTGTTCAATAGTTTGAACTCGTCGCCGGTTCCATTCGCTTTGATTGCGTAGTTGTAGTCGCCGAACCAGTCCTGCTTGACGGAGACTTTCTTGTGCTCTCTCAGGTCGTAGGAGAAGCCGTGCTTCATTTTGTACGGAACGAAGAGATATATCTTCGACTTGTTGCTGGCCTTATCCCATTGCCAGGAGACGGATTTGCTGCGATCGCGTTCGTCGCTCTTGTTCAGCTTGCCTTGCTGAGCATCGACAGCCAGTCGACCGGAGCGACTCGGACCGGATTTCGCTTTCGATGGACGAACTTCTGTTGCGTCGTCCGTAATGATGATGACGGTGCCATCGCCCGTAACTATTTGTGCTTGTTTGGCATCGACGGCAGAACCGCTTGCGATGATCAAGGCCATGGCGAGCATGGAGAATAGTTTGGTCAGCATATTCATCGAATAACCTCCAAAGGTTACGTGATGGTCATCAGTGCTCAAGCATCGTGTGCTTGAATACTGATGACCTGGGTGTGTGATACGTGTTTCGAGACGGTCCGTTATGTTATACAGGGTTCCGCGACGAGTTCTCGAATACTCGCGGGATTTTTGGCTAGTAAGGTATGGGAGATCGATTGTCATCCTGAGCCGCAGGCGAAGGACCCCTCATAGCTTCGTAGAAGTTGTATGAGAGGTCCTTCGTCGTGCTGTGCACTCCTCAGGATGACAATCTTGTTGATTGTTCTCCTTTGGAGTGCGAGTGCTCAGTCGCTATCTCTTGCAGTGCGGTGCCGCCGTGGTGGGCGGTCCGTTACCAGGGAGATCTCGCTGGAAGTTATCGAAACCCATCCACGAGTACTTCGACGGCGATTTGTCGTTGAAGTAGGCGCACACTTCGCGATTTTCGTCGCGATAATGGAAACGTTGGAAGCACTTGCATGCTTCGTTCCATATTTGTATGTCGCCTTCTTCGTAGACGAATTCCTTGCGATTTGGGTAGTTGGGATTTTCCTTTATGCCCTTGCACGTCTTACAGCGCACCGGCGTTGGGTTCACAACTGGATTTGTCGCAGGTTTGCTCTGCTCGAAGTTCTTCAGCAAGAACGCCACGGCTTCGCCGGATATTTCCGGAGTACCTTTCGTATCGAACGTACACGAGAAGGTGCGAACGATCGACTCTTTGCCGTCCTGGGCTGTGAACACCACTACCTTACCGCTGGTGCCGGAAGCGGAAGTGGTTTCGACTCGAATCTGCGGTTTGGGTGCATCCGGCGATTTGTCCGGATTCTTGAGGTTGCAAGCGCTGAGTATGCTGCTGATTGTTGCAAACAGCATTAACATCATCGCGAAGCGCCCGATGTTTTTACGAAAAGTGTTCATAATGAACCCTCCTGATATGCGAAAGTTGTGTTACGGGAAAAGCGCTCCGCAAACCAATCAGCCTCCTAGCACCACAAGTGGTGCCATTCAACAAATTGATTGACGGAGCGCCGTGAAAAGTCTTTCTACAGATATTCGCGCAAAGACCGTAAGGTCTGTGCGGAAGTTGTGGGCAGTTGTGAGTTGGCTCGGTCGCGAAGTTTCTTCAGAGCACGAGCCTCAATCTGACGAATGCGCTCGCGCGTGACACCGCGAATTGTTCCAACTTGCTCAAGCGTGCGCTGAACGCCGTCGTCCAGCCCATACCGCAACCGCAGAACAGCCTGCTCCACAGGGAGCAAAATGTTCAGAGCTGCAATGAGGTCTTGGTGCAGTAGTCGGCCGCAGGCGGATTCATTTGGATCCAGTGAATCGTTGTCCGGCCGATATTTGTCCGACGCTTCCAGGATATCGCCGAGGCTGGCTTCTCGATCGCCTGAGCGGCCTGGCCTTAACGGAGTATCGAGCGAAAAGATTGCCTGCATGTGGGTCAAGTGCATCAGCACTTTTGTGACGTCCATTTCCAACACATTGGCAATCTCTACCTCGGTTGGTTGGCGTCCCAGTTCTTCGCTGAGCTTTTTCGTTACCTTGTAGATTTTGCAAAGCGTTTCATGCTCATGTACTGGCACGCGAATTGCACGACTCAGGTCGGCGAGCCCGCGTGTGATTCTTTGGCGAATCCACCAGGTGGCATAAGTGGAAAACTTGAAACCCTTTTCCGGATCGAATTTCTCTGCTGCTCGAATCAGACCGAGATTGCCTTCCTGAATCAGATCCAAGAATCCCAGTCCGCGATACCGATATTTCCTGGCGATGCTCACAACCAAGCGAAGGTTATGGTTCACCAGTTTTTGTTTGGCGGCGAGATTACCTTGCCGGACTTTGCGACCGAGCTCGACTTCTTCCCGCGGTTCGAGTATTTTGAACTTCCCGATTGTGTTCAGATACTGTTTGATCGAATCGCCCGTGGAAGTGTCGACAGCAATCGGTGCAGCGTCGTCGCCACTTGCCTCGGTATCGTCGTCGACGAAGACGAGATCATCTGTGCTGAACTGCGGCTCGTCGTCATCTTCTATGTCGACAAAGTCTTGCGAGTCATCAGAGAAGCTTTCTTCCGTGAGAACTTCTTCCACGCTATTGTCTGATTTGTTTTGCTTACGCTTAGCCATCGATATTTCCTCCTGAAGTGCTGTCGATAGCAATGCAAAGGTCCGCGCCACTGCTGCTATGCAGCGGCTTCAAGGGGAGTGCATTGAATAAGATGTAACTTTGTCTGGCGCAAATGCCAGGAAATGTAGTTTGAGTTTCTGAGTGCGGCTGGGGTTTTTGTGGTGCCTACAGATAACTGAACTGATATATATACAAATTGAACCTAACAAATCAGTCTGTAATAAGAAAAGCTCTTTTTATTAGGGCGGTAAGGCGAGCGAAAATAGCGCAATGCCTAAACTGCTGTGCATTCCGGGCGTTTGGTGGCATTGATGCGTTGCATGGTTATCAAGAGTTAACTGAATGCCATAGCGCAACTACGCTAACGATGCGGCATGAAGTGCGGGTGCAGATTTAGCGAAGCTATGCGATATGTGGATTGGATTAAGCCACCACAGATGGTGCTGTCAGTATTGATCTCGTGAGCCCGTTTTCATTATGTTGGCCATGTTAAGGATTTGTTTATATTTCTTGAGAACCACGACCAGAGAACATTTAGAGCACTATCAACAGCAAAAACAACAACATCGGGGGATGGCCGCCGACCGCAGGTGCAAGTCCTGCTCTCTCCACCATTTTTTGTGAAATTGCATCATATATAAGTCTGCATGCTCCAGCGAAGCGTGTCGACGTATTTATGTGTGCGGTGCACAAGCCACAGCGCAGCGCAGAATTCCGATGAGGAATTCGGAGCGAAGCGTCTTAACGTGCGGAGGAGTCGATGTTACGCATCGACTTCGGAGCACTTATATATGGAGAGATCGGAAAGACACGTGAATCACGGCAGGTGAAAGCCCTGCTCCCCCGCCATTTTTTCTATCGTCTGTGATAGCTGCGCTAACTAGTCTCACTGCGCCAACACATATTTGTGCTGGCGCTCTGTGTCGTGCGCAATCTTATTCGCTTCCATTTGATTAGCACGCTTTGACTGCCTGTGTTTGGAAACGCACAGCACAAGTGAGTTTTTGTCCTTTAAGTGCTGCTAGCGCAAACTTGCGCGGGCTTTAGCCGCACGCGTTGCCCGCAATTCTATTAAAAACGTTGAACTAGAAATAGAGCTTCTAAATACACTAGTTTTAAGGCATAGTCACTTTTTTAGATCTATACGTAAATCTCTCAAATCAAATAACTAGCCAACACTTTCCCATTTTTACTTACCAGAAATCTCTGGCTAGTGTTCAACGCTCCTAAGCAAGCGGATGGTTGCACAACATTCGTGCGTCGCCGATTGCTTTCAACCATTTACCCCACCCAATCCTAAGGAGCGCGCGGCGCGACGAAGGACCTCTCATAAAATAGGAGGGTCAACTTTATGTTGCTCAAAATTCTCAATGCCTTGAGATACGCGATTCAACCGCTCTCGATGGTGTCATGGTTAGCGGCAGTGTTCTGGCAAGGACAGCTGCAGCAATACTTCGGCTTGTACACTGCTTGCGTTGTGACCGCTGCCATAAGTTTGGTGACAATCCTGGCAGCGCCGAAGTTCCGATTAAGGACATTGTTCACCGCTCCTTCGCGTGTGTGGATAATCTGGCCAATCAGAATTGCCACTGTGGCGAATGTGATTGCGTTCACCATCGCTGCATGCCAGGCGAACAATTCGTTTTTGATTGCTCTGCCTTTTATTGGGCAGCTCGCTTTCCTTCGCCTGTATTTGCTCTATCGCGATCGCTTGGGCGAATACGCAATAGATTGGAACGGTGTCAATCCGATTGGTGCCTGGTACAACCCACCTCTGGAAAAAATCGAACCGGGTGATTCGATTGTGTCCGGACACGGTGGCGCTCGTAAGGAAGGATCATCCGGTGGTCATGCTGAGAAAGTTGGCCGGAACAAACACGGACGATTGGTGACATACAGCTCATATATGAACGCTGGTATGGCTGAGCGTGATCTTGAAGCACAGCTTGCGCGCTGGAATGAATCTGGCGAAAGATATTTCGTGCTCAAGCCAGTCAATCCGGAAACGGGCGAATTCAATCCACTTTCCGAAGAAGAAATCAAACTGCAAGATGATTTCTTCCAGGCAATGTGGTGGGTGAATAAGACCGAGCAGGCGAGAATTAATCGCCGGCGACGCGCTCTAATCGGCATGTTGCCGATTTCGCTCAGTAAGAAAAAGTGGCTCGTGAAGAAAAGACACTGGACCGGATACAACTGGCGAGCGCTGGTTCGTCAGGACTTCACGAACTTCAAGATGCCGAAACCGGGTGAACTTCCGCGACCGACAAGAAAGTCTTGGACTTGCGTGTCCGCTGTTGTGGAACTGAGCTACGCAGTTGGTCGAGTGGCACGCTCGTATGGTCGAGATATATTCGGGCTGAAGTTCGGTGTCGTGAAGATGGCAATTCGCCCGCTTGAATTGCTCTACGATCCCGGCTACGCATATCTCACGCTTGCAGATAAGGCAGCCTATGAGGCCGAACACGGTATCAAACTGTTCGAGCCGCCGACCAGAAAAGTCGAGTACACGATGATGGACAAGTTCCGGCTCTGGTGCTGGGGCGTCTACGTGTAACGATTCACAAATAACACAACTGTCATCCTGAGCCGAGTTATCGGCGAAGGACCTCTCTTGTTTTTACGAAATCTACGTAAGACATGGGAGGTCCTTCGGCATCGGCGTGCCTCAGGAAGACATGTTGCCCATTTTAGTAATCCCCCATTTGAGACCCCCCAAGGAGGTGGACGTTATGATCCACAAAGAAAATGTGTTTCGATTTCTGATGATGACCACGCTTTGCGTGTGGCTCGCGCTCACCGTCCTTGGTGTGAGTGGGCAACTTAACTCACTTGTGGTTTTCGAGATTGGCGTTGGCTGGTTCGTATTCGTTAGCGCAATCTTTGGTTATGTTAGCGAGACGTTCATGAACCCGTTCTCTCGCCGGCTGTACTCAATCGCAACAGCGCTCGGTATTCTCACCAGCGCTTTTGCATCGTTCTACTTTGCCGACGTGCTGCTCAAGCTTATCGCGGTACTCATGGTTTTCCCATGGATGTTCGTCTTAGGCTTGTACGTTAAAGAGCACGAGAAGTACGAACAGACCGGCCGCGGACTGATGATCAAAGGAGCGTATGTTGATCCGCCAGTCAGCGAATGGAAATCTGGCATGGTGCTAGCTTCTGAAGGAACGGGTTCGAATGGTGATTTGTCGCTCTGTCATGGAGAACTGATCATCCAGAATCCGAGCACCGGAGCATTGGAGACCATCGCCGACTACATGGAGAAGGGTCCGCACTTCTACACCGCCGATGTCGTCTATGACCGGTTCGTCAACAAGAACAACGAAAGGTTCTACTTGCTCGAACCAGTTGTTCCGTGGACCGAAGAACAACATCGTCTGGCTTGGGACGAAGCGAAAGCAATGTGGCGAGATAATCGCAAACTGCGCTGCGTGAAAAACAAGCCATTGAAGGCGATGATTGAAACCAAGTTTGCTCACCTAACCGCCGACGAACAGCACGAGATGCGGAAGAAGAAGTATTACACTGGCTACTATTGGAAAGGCCTATGGTGTGGTGCAGAATCTAAAGAGCCCGAATGGACATGCATAAGCTTTGTCCTCGTGCTTCTGCATCGCATTGGCGTCAAGACTTGTCGCCATGCAATTGGTTTGTTCGGTCTCGGCACGGGCATTCTCGATCCGATCATTCCGGTCAATTTCGCTACGGATAGAAAACACTTCCGTATCGTCATGCGCCCGGACTATCAACCAGAACCGCTCAGGCGGTATTCTTTGCTGGAAACAATCCGGCTTGGTGTGACTGGCTGGCCGCTAATGGTGGCAGACATAACTAAGTTCGTCAAAGCTGTTTGCGAACAGTTTTCGGGAGCTCCCCCAATCCCTCCAGTAATTGAGGACGATGAAGCGGGGCTCGACGAGCACGTTGCTTAGGACACAACAGGGCACCACCTTGGTCGATGGTGGTGCCCTTGATTCTCGTTTTAGATAGGAGAGCCACGAATATGATTATTCAAAAAGCATATCGATTTTTGATGATGATCTGTTTGCTGGCATTGTCAGCATGCAGTTTGTCATGCTTCTTCGAGCACGGTCACGCTGATGTTGCACTGATGTGCTTCCAAGTTGGCGTGTTTTGGTGGGTGTTCGTCAACATCATCTTCAGATATGTTGCCGAAACTTTCATCAATTCCTTCTCGCGCTTTCTTTATGTGATGTCTGTCGTGTGCGGCATGATGGTAAGCGCTATTGCTTGCGTCATGTTCCTTCCAAATGTATTGCTATCGGCACTGTCATTCTTGATGGTGGTACCGTGGCTCTTCATGTTTGGCAGGTACATCGAACAGTACGAGCAATACGAAGAAGCAGACGGTCAAGGGCTGGTGCGCAAAGGCGCTTACGAAAGCCCACCGCTTTCCGAATGGACAGCAGGTAGCATCCTGTTGTCCGCTGGGCTTGGTCCAAATCAGTATCGTCTTCCCGGTCGCCATGCGGAACTTAACTTGGTCAATCGCATGACTGGAGAGCTCTGCACGTTCAGTAACTTCATCGAGCATGGCTGTAAATTCACATCTTCCGAGGAAGCGTATCAACGGTTTGTCGACCAGAAGGAAAAGTTCTGGCTCGTGGATACGGTTGAACCGTGGACACCGGAGAAACTGGAGAAGGCCTGGGAAATCGCTAAAGTAATGGAGGAGGAAAATCGTCGGCACCAGATAGAATCCGGAAATGCCTTCATCCTCGGAATTCACGAAGCGTTCTGTTGGCTCGGTGAGCACGGTTGGACACCACAACGATGGCTGATCGCAAGATTGCGCGCGATGTGGACTGGCTACGACTGGCGAGGTGTTTTGTTCGGTGCGGATTCCAAACATCCAGAGTGGACCTGTATCTCAAGCGTCGTCGTATTACTTAGGCGCGTTGGGTTCAAAACATTTCACTACGGAATCGGCTTGTTCGGTTTTGGTGGTGGCTTTGCTGATCCCACGATTCCTCTGAGCTTGATGGCGGATCGCCGCAATTTCAAAGTTAGGTTGCGGCCTGGCTATGTGCCGGAACCAGTCAAAAAGTATTCGTTGCAGCAAACACTGCTGCACGGACTAACTGGCTGGCCGATTGTATGGTCTGGTGCGCGCAAGTCTCTTGCGGATTTCCGGATTCGCATGCAGATGCTATTAAGCGGACGCTTGATATAGAAGCGCTTGTTCCATCTTGCCTATCAGGACGGACATAGCGCCTCTATATCAGCGCCGCTGTTTTTATAAAGCTATCACAACTTCACCAAGGGAGGTGAGGAGGGTTCATGTTGACGTTATTTTTGCAACGAAGCGTATTGTTCATTCGAGGTGTGGCATTATTTGCATGGTTGTGCTTGACTGGTGCCTTGGCACAAGGTGCGCTGCTGCAAGTAATCGGCGTCTATGCGGCATGCATGACTCTGTCCATTGACGGACTGATCATTACCTTGCCGCGACTGAAGCACCTCTTGCGCACGATCTACAATTCCGGCTCACGCTGGTGGATCGTTTGGCCTTTCCGTGTTGCCACAATTGCTAATGTGGTGGCATACATTGCTGCTGTGCACGATCATCGCTGGCTGCTCGCTCTGGTTCCGCTGGCGTGCCAGTGGTACTGGATGATGGTCATCCTAGATTATCGCTTAGAGCTCAAGCGGTGTGTGATCGATTGGAATGGAGTTAATCCTCCCAATGCCTGGTCAAACCCGATATTGGACGACGTGAAACCTGGAGATATCTTTGTCTCAGGTCATCCATTTGCTCGTGGAGCTGGAGTTGATCCGGATGGTCATATCGAAATTGCGTTCCGCGGTCACGATGGGCGCATGCGATTGGCCAGTTCGAATTTGGAGTACGGTATGACCACCCATGACCTTGAGTGGAAAGTTACCGATTGGAAGAAAGCGCAAGAGCGTTACTTCGTCCTTGGTGTGAAGCAAGAGTTGACAGAAGAGGAGAGCAATTACCTCACAGCGTACATTTACAAAATGTGTGCTGCCAATCGGATTCGTCGACACATCTTCAACGCCAACATCCGCAAGTTCATCGACATGTTGCCGATTCCACGCGCGTGGAATTTCAAACTCGCGAAGTTCGCGCGTTGGAGCGGCTACAACTTTGTCGGGCTTGTTCACGAGCCGGCTCACAAGCCGCGTCGAGTGAATTTGGACATTGAACAAATCCAAATTCAACAAAGCGATTGGACTTGTGTTTCCGCCATTGTCGAAATGATGGAAGCGCTCGGACGCAGCAAGCGACACTATGGTGTGGATTTGTTCGGTTTGCCTTTTGGAATTATTCGCCCGCCGATTTTTCCTTGGCAGTTGCTGGATGATCCTGCATATCGCTTGTGGACAAACGAAGACAAGAAAAAGGCTGAAGCAAGACTCGGAATCACCATTGTTGATCCGGTTCAACGCGAAGCAAAGAAAAATCCCAGACTAATCGCCCGAGTGCGTGATTGGTTCTGGGGAGTGTATGTCTAATGGTGGCAATTGCCCTTGCCGTCGAAACAATGATGGGTATTGAGGTGCGGGTTCCCCCAAGAGGTTTCTAAATTAGAATCCGCACCTCAATAACGTCACTGGATAATTAGATAGAAGATGCGGAATCAGGGACCGCCACAGACGGCTCTGAAACACGCCTCTTTTCCGACGTGATTAGGTTGAACCAAAGAGCATGTGCCTTTTTGAGATCATGGGCGCAACTGGAATGAGGAATGAAGTTATGACGACAACGATTGAAGGAAAAGTTGTGTGGGGAAAGATCAGGGATATTTCGGGGAATATCGAAGGTACTGAAATAGAAGGCACGTTAATATTTCTGCGTGCTGATCCATCCGATCGACCGATGCAGGATTGTGTATACAACCTAGTTGCGTCAGGTAAGTCCTGGTCGGAACAAGATGAGCTAAGACAGTTTGCCGGCCATCAATGCAAAGTAACTGGTCAGTTGACAGAGGTAGGCTATCATATTGTATTTGTTGTGACTACGATCGAAGCAACTGACGACACGTGCGAAGTGAGAAAAGAATTCAAGGAACGGCGACCATTCGGTGCTTTGGCTGCGAGTGCATTGGAATCGGTGAAAAGCCTGGAGAGCGCACGGGAAACGACAGTACTTTATCTTAAAAGTCTGGCAACGAATGATTTCCTCATGGCCAAGCAAGCGCGTGTTGAAGTGCACGTTCCAATCTTCGACGGATGTTGCGATGAAGCGTGTCGCAAGGACTGCGAGTTGTATTTAGAGGCAGAGCAACTGTGGCTCAAGCTGCTGAGCAAGCGTCATGAATATTCCGATGCGAAGCGGATACAGGAACTGCACCACAGCCAACATCAAAGCGCGGTGTCGATGCTTGTGAACAAGCTTCCAGGTACCGGAGAAAACCTGGGGATGTTTCAATATCGTCCTGTCTCGGTTACGTGTAAGTCCAGCGCGAGATTGGCAGACGGCAGTTACCTGACGATATCAGTGACTGCTGAAGGTGTATTTGTCTACACAAACAAAGCGAAACGGAACCTCGACGAGATGGCGAGCCAGCACTTCCAAAAGAGCTACCAACATCTGGAAAATCCAAAAGTTGGAACGACCAACATCAAAAGCGATGTGGAGGTTGTTTACAAACACGGCAGTCACATAGCGATGAGCTTGCATACGACTATAACGAAAGATCGCTAAACAGGTGGCAAATTGCTCTTGTCGCCAAGAAGATGGATATTGAGGTGCGGATTCCCAAAGGAGTTCGCACCTCAATAACGTCACGCTACCTGATATTCCCGAATCACGACAATTACTTTGTCCTTTTCGGCCTTTTTGGCGATCTTATCAATCTGCTTTGAGGTGGCCTCGTCAAAGTAACCCTCTCCACATTGCGTGCAGACCTCTGCGGGCACAGACCTAATAATTATGGTTGAACCTTCTCGATCAAATGTGACTGTAGTGGTACCTGGTTTTGTTTCACCGGTTTTACAAATGACACATTTCATTTGCGTTTTCTCCTGCTACTGAACGTGGAATCCCATTTATCGACATCCGGCTCGTACACGGTAACGATTATTCTTTCTTTTCTATTATAGTCCTTGGCCACTACGACATGGATAGTCCTTCCCTTAATTGTTCCCGTTAGCAGGTCGCATGGATATGGTTTAGCATGGGGATATGTCTGGATAACTTCTCCATTGTTCACAATCTCTTCGATGTCCGTGTGCTCAATTCCGCGTGTAAGCATACGCTCACGAGCATGATTCGTAATTATGAGTTCGAAATGAAACATGGTACTTGTCCCGCCTGACAATAGCCGATCGAG
>JAGVKG010000006.1 GCA_020050685.1 Candidatus Obscuribacterales bacterium
GGTTCACTCCTTTTGCTGCCTGACTGCACAATGGTTTAACGTGCTACGGTCATTTGGCTGGGCTTGACAAATCGGGCGCTTTCATGGAAGCGCTTAAATTAAGTCCCAAATATGCGGTCGCCTGCATCTCCCAATCCAGGCAATATGTAACCATGCTCGTTCAACTGTTGATCGATAGCACCAACGGTAATTTTTACATTGGGATATTGACTGTGTACTTTTTTGATGCCCTCTGGTGCAGCAACGAATGATACCAATTCAATTGTGCTCACACCGAGATTAGCAAACAAGGAAATAGCTGCGCAAGCCGAACCGCCGGTAGCAAGCATTGGATCTAGGACATAGACGTGGCTATCCGGTGGCAGCGAATCAGGCAACTTAGCATAATAAGAAATTGCCTGTAAGGTTTGCTCGTCTCGCTTCAAACCAACGTGATAAATACGCGCATTGGGGATCATATCTTGAGCTGGTTCAGAAAGAATTAGCCCAGCGCGCAAGACGGGAGCCAAAATCACATAGTCACTTAAGACGGTGCCAGGAGCTGGTCCAAGCGGCGTTTCCACACCGGAGCCTCTTACACCCAATCCACGCATTGCTTCATAAACAAGGTAGCGGGAAATTTGTAAAGCCTTAGCCCGAAACTCGGAAGATGGGGTTTGATAGTCTCTCAGTCGTGTCAGCAACTGCTGAATCAGCGGGTGATCGCATACTTTCACGCTGGTTTGCGTAGTCGTCATTGTATTTAAAATTCCTCCCTCACCTGGCCAAAGCCAGCTTGCTATCACCGATTAATTCGCGGGCACTTGAACGCGCCCAAAGATCAATTTGAATTAGATCATCCAAAGATGCATTGGTCTCAGGTTTGTGTTTATCCAGTACTGCCTCAATAAAATGGGCAATTTCCCCAAAACGGATTTTCTTTTCCAAATACGCTTCCACTAAAATCTCATTTGCCGCATTCAGCACACAAGCAGAACTATCGTCTTGCGCTGCCACTTGTTTGGCCAATCGCAAGCAAGGAAAGCGCTTAAAATCCGGCTCTTCAAATGTCAGTGTTGCCAACTTGGTCAAATCGAGCTTCGGTACTTTTTCTTGTACGACTCGTCTGGGCCAGTTAAGCGCCAAGTGAATCGGCAAGCGCATATCCGGTACTCCCATTTGTCCAACTATAGAACCATCAACAAACTCTACTGCCGAATGCAAAATCGATTGCGGGTGGACGACCACACGAATGCGACTTTCCTCAATATCAAAAAGCCAGCGCGCTTCGATTATTTCCAGTCCCTTATTCATCATCGTGGCAGAATCAATCGTGATCTTCCTGCCCATGCTCCAATTGGGATGTTTCAAGGCTGCTTCCGGTGGTGCGTCTTCCATTTCTTCTCTGGTCTTCGTGCGAAATGGCCCGCCCGATCCGGTAAGCCAGATTTGGCGAATATCTTTTGTCGAGAAGCCATGCATGGACTGAAAGATGGCCGAATGTTCGCTGTCCACTGGGACAATGGTGGCACCAAACTGCTTCACCATCGGCATGATCACAGAACCACCGGCAACCAAAGTTTCTTTGTTTGCTAAAGCAATGGTTTTACCTTGCTTAATTGCGCAAGCTGTCGGCACCAGGCCGAGCATGCCTACCACCGCAGTCAAAACCGTATCGACGTCTCTATGAGTGGCACAGGCAACCAAACCGGCCTGTCCATAAACAATTTCCGGCTTGCCCGTGAACGTTCCGGCTTTGGCAGCCAGTATTTCCATCAACTGCCTGGCGCTCTTGTCATCCGGCAAGCTAACCAGCTCAGGCGAAAACAGACGAATCTGCTCACAGAGCAAATCCAGATTACCGGCACCGGCAGCCAATGCCTTGACCTCGATAGAACCGGCAAAAGATTCTTGCATTGAAGCAATTATCTCTAGTGCCTGGCGGCCAATCGAGCCGGTCGAGCCAAGTATGGCTATCTTCTTCAAAGGAGAGTTCCCTAACGTGAGTCGCAAACTGGTTATAGAGCCCTTATACAGCCTGGCATTTTACATTAAAAATACGGCGCGTTGTTGAAGTAGGGCTCATTCCCGAAATAAGGCTCATTGCCAAAGTAGGGATTATTGTTGAAATAAGGCATATTGCTGAAGCTTGGGCGCGAGTAGCCAGGGAAGGCTGAGCCGCCCGGAAAAGCGCGGTTATACCCAGGCACAGAGTAAGTGCCAGGCAAGCCATAGTCTGGTGATCGGTAGTAGGGCGCCTGGTAATAAGGTATTTGCACATTGCGCCAAGGGAAGTAATTGTAATAAGGCAAGGTAGTCCAATCAGAGAGAAACGGCACATTGTTCTGCCCTGGACGCGAATATTGATGGCCAATACGTTGATCATACTGGCGCGCTATGTGATCCTCTGCCGCGAACACCGTATCATACAGAGAAAGTCGTTTGCCCGCTTGTGAATGCGCGCCAAGCCAAAATGCATTGGTTGGATAGGGCGCATCATAAAACGGATTGAGTGGCGTAACCACGCCGCCATAAAGCGGATCTTCTGCACCAGCTTGACGCAACAAAGCACGTGCCTCGCCGGTCATTTTTGCTACTTCTACTGTCGGTACATTTGTATAGCCCGCGGGATTGTCCCCTAAAATGTGCTTATAGGATTTAGCCATAAGTACATCAGCTAGAAATATCTTGAAATATGGATTTTCCGGATAACTAGCAATTGAGCCTCTCAGCCAAGTATCCTCGGCTTGCAAAACGTTTGCCGGCATCGCGGCCATTTTGCGCAAGTAGACTAAAGCTGTATCGCGACTGGCTGAAGATTCCAGAGTGGCAAAACCGCCGACAATGCCCGAGTGTTTTTCCTGATAGTTTTCGATGGTGGCAATATTAATTTGTTGCTGGAGCTCTCTATGTCCCAGTATCCGTGCTTTGGTCATATCATGTTCAACATTGTCGAACTTGATTTTCTCTAATTTGTTAGAGTAATAATGCCGGGTTGTATCGTCGTAGCTATTCTGAAAAACAAAATAGTTTTTCCCCTGATGATCCTGGCGATAAACAAACTTCACACAGCCAGGCATGCCCTGAATTTGCACTTCGCGCATATTGGCCAAATAGTAATCAAAGCCGGGCTGACCATACTTCCAGGTGCGCTGCCAATTCTCAATTCGCTCATCTGGCACCTTGCTAGATTTTTCATGAGTCTGCGCGGATGCATCTGCCAATAACGCCGCGCGCGTTTCGACATTGCCTTTCGGCTTGACCAAGTGATTTTCCAACGACCCGATTTCAGACATATTATGATCCCAATTTTGGCATCATCAGTATCTAAAGACGGAAGCTACCTGTCCATGTGGGAATTACGTAGACGGTTTTGCCTAGACACACAAGTAGAGGCGGAATGGACATTTGAGCCCATATCAGGACGGCAAATTAATCCGAGAATTGCCTTACTGAGTAACGGATCGACGCCCGGCCAGCTGGCTTGAATTTGGTTCGGACTGGCTGCCATAAGCAGCATATTCCTCGCGCCCATCACCTTGTTCAATAACCCAGCCGCGATGTCTGGCTAAAAACCCGCCTCGCCCATCACGCTTTTTATACATGGTATTGAGAGCCGCAGCTGTCTTTTCAATTTCGCCTATCAATTTGTGATCTTGCGCAGATGGAGATTCGCGCAGCAGTGTAAATATTTTGCCGTGCTTAAGTTTGTCCACGATAGAAAATTCCAAGACAACCAAATTTTGTTTATTGTCCAGTGGTATCACTTGCGGGCGGCGATAACCAACAGTCGGACAGATCACGACAGACTCCGGCTGCTTGAAAGATTGGTCTAGTAGTGCGCCCTCAATACCAGGGCTAAGGTTTGCGATTATTTGCCCAGTGACAAGCTGAATTGAATTTCTCGCTCTGTCATGAAAGTCAAAGACTCTGAGCGCATCTTTGTCCTTGTAAATCACGAATACGGAATGTGCCTTAGCACGTACCGATCCCTTGCAAGTATCAACTTGCATTGGCACCAATGTGTTGACCAAGATACAGCCGCAATTCATGCGGTAGTGATTTGGCCCTACTTCCGTCAAATGGGCATCACCGCTCAAGCAAATGCCTCTCAGCTGAGCCTTGGCGGGAAGAATGAGTGGGGTAAAATGCTGATTTAAGACTAGCTCTTGTCTTGGTATCACATTTGATACGCCGCTAACAGCCAGGGACTTTCCGTTTGTCTCTGCCGCGAGGGCAATAGGCGAGAAAACGGCAAACATAACTAGTAAAGATGATGCTACTTTAGACACTAAGCCAGTAACGCGAGACATTTTGCACCTCCTGCGTTTTCAACTAGTAACTGCTAGCAACAATATGCGCTGCTAACGATTGTTATCCGATTGGACGTGAATGTCCAATAAGTAGATTTTCACAAATCCCTTATATGACTTTGCTATCAATTTCGGACTTGATTTGGGCGATGAACTTTTCCAGAGGCATGACACCAAGATCGCCTGAGCGACGATGGCGTACTGCAACGGATGCGGCTTCCGCTTCACGGTCACCGACAACAAGCATGAATGGAACTTGCTGCATTTGTGCTTCGCGAATCCGGTAATTAATTGTCTCGGATCGATCGTCCAAGGAAACTCGAATCCCTTCTTCATTAAGGCGAGCCACTACTTGCTTAGCATAAGCTGCTTGCTTGTCCGAAATTGGCAAAACAGCTGCTTGGGTTGGCGCAAGCCAAGTTGGAAAGATTCCAGCATAGTGTTCAATCAAGCCGCCGACAAAACGCTCAAGCGAACCGAGCACTGCCCGGTGCACCATAACGGCCGGATGGCGTTCACCATCTTCGCCAATGTAATTAACATCAAAGCGTCTGGGCAAATTGAGATCAACTTGTACAGTCGGTCCCTGCCACTCACGACCAATCGCATCATAAAGTTTGATGTCGATTTTCGGAGCATAGAAAACGCCGCCACCCGGATCAATTTCGTAATCCATTTTGCGTGCTTTCAGCGCGGCTTCAAGTGCGCCGGTAGCCATGGCCCACTCTTCATCGGTTCCGATTGATTTTTCCGGGCGAGTCGAAAGATATGCTTTGTAAGTATATCCAAATGTACTCATCATCATTTCAATCAGATCAAGAATGCCGTTAATCTCGCCTTCCAGTTGTTCCGGAGTGCAGAAGATATGGGAATCATCTTGAGTGAACCCGCGCACACGCAACATGCCGTGCAAGACTCCGGATCTTTCATAGCGATAAACGGTGCCCAGCTCTGCAAAACGCAAAGGCAAATCGCGATACGAATGCAATTTGGATTTGTAAATCATGATATGACCCGGACAGTTCATTGGCTTAACCCGATAGGGCTGATCGTCAATGTCCATAGCCGAGTACATATTTTCGCCATAAGACTCCAAGTGACCACTTATCTTGTAAAGATCCTCGGAGGCAATGTGCGGCGTAAAGACAAAGTCATAACCACGTCGGCGATGCTCGTTGCGCCAGAAGTCCTCAATGGTGGCACGCACCGTTGCCAAATTTGGATGCCAGAAGACAAGACCTGGTCCAACTTCTTCATGAGTGGAAAACAGATCGTATTGTTTGGACAACTTTCTGTGATCGCGCTTTTCTGCTTCTTCCAAGCGCTTGAGATAAGCTTCCACATCGGCGGCCTTCCAAAACGCGGTTGCATAAATACGCTGCAGTTGTTCACGCTTCTCATCACCGCGCCAATACGAACCGGAGACTTTCAAAAGCTTGAAGGCTTTGATATGCCCGGTCGAAGGCAAGTGAGGTCCGCGGCAAAGATCGTTCCAGACCACTTTACCGTCCTTGTCTTTCATAAGATACAAGGTCGGCGAGTCATTTTTGTGCTCATCCAACAATTCAGCTTTGAACTTTTCACCAGATGCCTTGAATTCAGCTATCTGTTTATCTACATCAGGAATTTGATAACGCACAATTTGCTGTTTTTCCGCAGCAATGCGCTTCATTTCCTCTTCGATTTTCACCAAGTCATCCGGACTGAGAGTATGACCAGGAATTTCAAAGTCGTAATAGAAACCATCATCAATAGTTGGTCCAATGGCAATCTTGGCTTGCGGAAATAGTTTCTGCACAGCTTCAGCCATGACGTGTGCTGTTGAATGCCTAAGCAACTCCAAGGACTCCGGATTGTCCGGCGTCAAAATCTTGACCTCACTGCCATCTGTCAGGGGTGTAAAGAGATCACGGATTTCACCGTTGATCAGCGCCCCAACGGCTTTACCGTAAAGCCCTTGGGAAATGGACTTAGCCAGATCGGCTGCTGTTGCGCCTGGGTCGAATTCACGGACTGAGCCATCTGGCAGGCGAACAGATACTTGGGTTTCAGTTTTAGACATGTTAGCTCCTTTTCATACGGCATCAACAAACTGCCGCACTCGGCAATTTTACCAAGTTTTTGAAATGCCCCGAGCGAGCCTGCCAAGACAGTTTTACTTTCCAATACAAAAGTTAGCAAAAACCTTGGTGATTACTTCCTCGGTCACTGCCTGACCAGACAGCTCCGACAGGGCATCACAGGAGGCTTTCAAATCGACCGACAGGCAGTCCTGGGGCAAACCAGAACCAAGTGTCTCGCGCACTTGCTGCAAGGCAGCAATTGCCTTGTCCGCCAGCTCTGCCTGGCGGTTATTTAGCGAAGCACCAATATCCATTTGCGGCTGATCGATAAAAACCCAATTCTGAATTACCTTGGTCAGCTCATCGATACCTTGCCCGGTTTTAGCTGATATTTCCAGCTGTGCCAAGCAAGAGTCCAAATCCTGCGGATAGTGATTGGTTCTTTTCCCATCCGCCAGATCGATTTTATTGGCCAAAAGAATAAATGGCTTTCCTTGCAATGTATGCAAGATTTTTTCTTCCGCCTCACCAAAACCCGCGAGGTAGTCGGTGGTCAAAAGAACCAAATCGGATTCCGCGAGAGCCTTTTCCGTACGTTCAATGCCAATTTTCTCCACATGATCTTCTGTGGCACGAATTCCTGCCGTATCAATCAAAATGACAGGAATGCCACCAAGATCCAAAATCTCTTCAATCGAATCGCGTGTTGTACCCGGGATATCAGTAACGATTGCCCGTTCAAACTGCAAAAGCTGATTAAGCAAACTAGATTTGCCCGCATTAGGCCGCCCACAAATCGAGACCTTCAAACCTTCACGCAAAAATCTTCCTGAACGAGCCGTCTTGGCCAATTTCTCCAGACGCAAAATACTCTCGTCCACCACTCCGGCAATTTGCTTGGTGTCAGCCTCACCAACTTCATCGGGGAAATCTATTCCGGCAGTCACCGCCGATAGTGCCGAGAAAAGTCCATCACGCACTTCGCTAACGCTTTTGCCCAGCTCGCCGGCCAGCGCCGACAAGGCGTTCTTACTTTGCTTGGTTGTCTTGGCTTGAATCAAATCGAGCACTGCTTCAGCTTGCGTCAAATCCATTCGGCCAGCCAGAAAGGCGCGCATTGTAAATTCGCCCGGCTTGGCCAATCTGCCACCAAGACTTAAACAGAGCCTGAGAATCTCATTGGCGATAACCGGGCTACCGTGACAGCTTATTTCAATTACGTCTTCACCCGTATAACTGTGTGGTGCCATATATGCGACAACCACTACCTCATCAAGCTTCTCCAAACTTTTAGGATCAAAAATATAACCGTGCAAAGCCTGATGAGACTTGAGCTTTTTTGCAAAACTGTCGGCTTGATACTCAGCCTGGCTAGAAAACATTTTATTTGTAATTGCAAATGCCTGATCACCAGAAAGGCGAATTACAGCAATTGCACCAATGCCAGGCGCAGTAGATATGGCGCAGATAGTATCTGAATCGACTAAAAAGTTGGATGTGATGTTTGGCACGTAAAACTCATGAGGGCAAAACTTAAGAAGCAGTTACAATCTTAGGCTCGTAGGGGGTAGAATAGAAAGTATCAACCTCATATTTCTTGGTTGATTCCTGGACATACTTCTTAAATTTGGCGTGGAGGATCGGCATAACACTTTAGTAGCGCCGCGACCTAGCCCAACACCAATTGCGGAAGTATGTCCTGATTATATATTGTGATTATGCAAATCTATCACATAACTTGGGTGCACAGAAGTCTCGACATGAAGATTTCTGACAGAAATTATTTTGTCGCCTTTTTGATGCTTCCGGACTAATCACAGGCTCAAATCAATTTGCCCACAAGATTCTTCAGACTTGAAGCACATTCTGAAAATCAACTTTCGTGATCGAATGCCGCATCACATCTTTCTGATTTCACGAAAAGGGCTTGAACTGTTTAGATCGCAGTGGTAGTATCACTCACTGTTTCAGAGGCCTCTTGATGGAGATTAGGATGAATAGAGCAGAATTAGTAGATGATATTGTAGAAATTACCGGTCAACCAAAAGTTGTTGTACGTGACATTATTGCCACAGTGTTGCACAACATCACCGCTTCGATTGCTTCTGGTAAGAAAGTAACCTTAGTCGGTTTTGGCACATTCGAGCGTCGCAACCGCTCAGCCAGAATTGGTGTCAATCCACAAAACCCCAAGCAAAAGTTAAAAATCCCAGCAGCAAAGATTCCAGCATTCCGTGCCGGACGCGAGCTGAAGGCAATTGTTAATGGACGCGAGAAACTTGTTGCTCCTAAAATTGCTGGCGCTTCTAAAGTGAAGAAATCGGCTAAGCCAGTTGCTTCCAAGAAGAAAGCTGTTGCTAAAAAGGGTGGAGCCAAGAAAAAAGGCCGTCGCTAGAAACTAGATAGTTAGTGCCACTTGCGGCACAACTTGAGAAACTAAAGGGCACACAAATAGTGTGTCCTTTTTTTCTTGCCCTATTTTGCTTCAGGCATCGTGCCACTATTTTGCATCGGATCGATTTCGTTGCTTGGCGGGGCTGAGCGAAGCAGCTCAAGCGCAGCATTGAGGCTATGAATTTGTCCTCGCAAATAATTTCCTTGCCGATCAACTGCATTTTGAACAAACGCACCACAAATGAAAACACAAAGAATGATCAAGGCAGCAAGATAAAAGAGATGGCGATTCAAATAGCGCTGGGAATCACTGGAGGTTTTCTCATAAAGCTTGACTAGCGCATCATGCCTATCTTTAACCTGGCCAAACCTCTCGTCCAGTTTGCCTCTCATATCTGATGAGGCCCTGCTGATCTGCGATTCCAAATAAAGAACTTGTCTTTGCAGCTCAGGAAAAATATGTGAACCAGAGGCGCTAATCTTTTCCTTGTCGCCTTTGCCTTCAAGGACTTTAGGATCAATGCCTTTGCTTTCCAGCAATTCCATGAGTCCGGCAATTGCATCTTCGACTTCCTTCGGGCTGCCTTGGCGCATCACGCTTAAGTGGTCTTCGATTTCCTCAAGACGGCGCGTCAATTTGGCCGTCGCCTGAGTGATGAGTGCCCGCAATTCTTCAATTGAATTGAGGCTAAGCTCCTCTTCCTCCCCATCAATAGGCGACACAAGTTCTTCGGCGTTCACGACTGGCTCGCCAGACTGTTCGGTCGTGCTCAATCTATCAATAGGCATAGGCTGCCAACCACCAGAATCCCTTGGTACACCTAGATATTCATTCCCCGAGGGCTTGGTTTTCAATCACAATTTCTGAGCCGGCATTGCCGTGGAAAGCTTGCTGGAAACCTGCACCGGGCGAATATTTACCCAAATACTTGCGGCAAAAATCACCGCCAACCCAAGCTGGGCCAGCATTTTGCTAATCCTGCCCGCCTACCAGGCAGCGTATCTGATTAGTTAAATTTAGCCGGTGCCTTTGCCAGAGGTATAACTGGTCATGCCAGCGATTGCCTTATGAGGACTGTAGACTCGCTGCACTTCAATGGTCTTTATCTGCCGTTTGTCAGAGGAATAAGACAAGGGTACATAAGGACCCCAATAGGTTCCATCGACGGAGACTTTTTTGGATTTGTACTGAGAAACAAATTTCTCAGGAATTGCTAAGAATGCCAAGGCTGCCAATGTGCAGATAAAAGCTGCTAACAGATAGAGTTCGGTCATAACCGCTGATTTGCCTCGTTTCCAAGAAACGAAGGAATGATAGAACAGAGCCAATCGGTTGTCGATAGTGAAATTACTAATCTCTAAGAATGTCCTGGGAAGAATGCCCTTGGTAAAACGCCAAAAGGCAGGTATTACCTGCCTTTTGGTTCTGATTGTCCCTTTGGGATTGCCTCTATGAGATTGCGTCTTCTAGATGGCTATTTAGATTGCTCTAGTTAGATTGCGTAATTTTGATGGCTAAATTGTTTACCGGTTCATAACGTCAGCTAGGTCTTTGTAAATCACTGCAAGCTGCTTAGTTACTTGAGCACTGGCTGGCTCTTCTTCAGCATATCTAGTGAATTCAGCAGCTTTGCCTTCAAACAGATGGCGGAGTCGATCCTCGAACGCTTGAATGAGATCTTTCATATGTGCGCCCCTATCATGCGTGCACAAAAGACACAGACAATGTCTGCGGTTCTTTTATTAAGTTGGGAGAAGTGAGTTAATTCTTGCTCAAAGTCTGCTGAAGGACAATACCCTGACAGCACCATTTAACCTAAACGGCAAAGATTTATCTTTGTCCCTCTGATTTTTCCAAGGTAACCAACCGGCTCAACAGGGTAAGATCATCTTAAAAGCAGCACCCTGTATGCAATTTCGAAATCAGCCGACCTTAAGCCAGTTGCTGACTTCCGAAGCCCTTTCGGAAGTGCAGATTCTCTATGGCAAACAGCATTTTGGCAAACCTATTGCCAATGTGGTGACGAGCCTTTCGCCACCGCCCAGGCAAAACAGCCTTTTGGTAATTCGCGCCAATTCCTTGGCTCAGGGCGACTTGCCCGTCTTAAGGACATTGGCAGCGGTAATTGTCGTGCGCCCTTATTTAGTCCCGCAGGAAGCCAAGGCAGGCGGCATTGCCCAAGCCGGCGCCAGTGCCGTTGCCCAAATATCGCTTGATCACGAATTGCAGAGGCTAATAAAAATTTGTACTCAGGCTGAGGTGCCCTTACTTCTCATGCCTGGTTTTGGTGAACCAACACAAGCGGCAGAAGATATTCGCCAGGCTTTCTTGGCGGAAGTGAAACGCACAAGCGCTGGTTTTTATGCCCAACTTATCGGACTCGTTCTTGAGGAAGGGCTATCTGCCCTGATCGAAGAAGTGAGCACTTGGATTGAGCGGCCGATGGCAATTGAGACACCGGACTTTAATATCCTGGCTGCCAAGAACATGGGTCCGACACCACCAACTCAACAAAAGACTTTGAAAGATCAAGTGGCTGCACTATTGCACAAGGCCCCTGAGTCGCAAGCAGAAGAATCGAGCAAGTGGGTGCCACAACAAGCTATAAAAGTAGGGCGCCGTTATATCATGCCTATCTTTTTGCAAGGCTCAACCGTTGGTTACATTTCCGCCACCGTGCGTCCAAACGATGATCTCGAGCCGATAAACGAATGTCTTACTGCTGCAGCAATTGCCGCAATGGCTGATCTCAATTACAGACAAAAAGACGTATCGGCTCAATCGGCAACATACCAAAGTTTGCTCAAGGACTTGCTGGCAGAAAGGCCTTTATCGACATCTGATATCGAGCGAGTCGAGAGACACTTTGGTTTTGACCTTGCCGATGGCGTGATTGTTTTTGCAGCGCAATCCACAACTTCTCCCTTGCCTGTCGAACAACTGACCACGGCACCACAAGAGCGTTATGTCTTTTCCGAAGTGGAAGGCACGCAAGTGATTCTGGTGCCAGTAACAAAAAAAGCTGGTCGCACCTGGCAGCAAGAGGCTGAGCAATTAAACAACTTTTTACGCAAACTGACGCCTGATCTCAAACTGCAAATGGGCGTTAGCCGGCAAGTGGAAAACCTGCAAGACCTGGCTGACAGCTACAAAGCGGCAAGGCAGGCCCTGGTGATTGGCTCAATGATCCATGGTGATGAGCCATTTGTAATGAATTACGGTGATCTGGGCATCAAGCGTTTGTTGTATATGATGATAGATCATCCGGAGCTTGAGTTATTCTATGAGGAAAACCTCGCGCCTTTGGAAGCATACGATACTGAATGGGACAGCGAGCTAATACCGACTTTGCGAGTCTATCTAAAAGAGGGAGCCAATCTCAATTCTGCAGCGCGTGCCTTATTTATTCACAGACATACGCTAAGATATCGCCTGGAACAAATTGCTGAGATTCTCAATTGCGATATTGATTCACAGGAAGTGCTGCTAAACTTGCAAATCGCGTTTTTGATTAAGGACATGAAGGGAAATACTTAATAAGTATTCGAAGAGGATAATTTTGAACGATATTGCTATCGATGTCATAGACGTTTGCAAATCATTTCAGTCTATGACGGCACTGAAGAAAATCAATTTGCAAATTGGTCAGGGTGAATTCTTTTCCCTGCTCGGCCCTTCTGGTTGTGGCAAGACCACGCTTTTACGCATCATTGCCGGATTTGAAACACCAACCGAAGGAAAAATTTTGGTGACAGGCCACGACATGTCGAATGTGCCACCACATAAGCGTCCAGTCAACATGGTGTTCCAAAGCTATGCGCTATTCCCTCATCTTTCCATTTTCGACAACGTTGCTTATGGACTGAGAGCAAAAAAGTTATGCGCGGCATCTGAGATTCCCGGAAAAGTCAAAGCCGCACTTTCTATGGTCCGACTGCAAGAATATTCAGATCGGCACCCGGCCCAGCTTTCAGGCGGTCAGCAACAACGCGTCGCCCTGGCGCGCGCCATCGTCAATCGTCCACAAGTGCTTTTGCTTGATGAACCACTTTCGGCGCTTGATTTAAAAATCCGCCAAGAGATGCAAGAAGAACTAAGCCGATTGCAGCGCGAACTTGGTATCACCTTTGTAATGGTGACACACGATCAAGGCGAGGCCCTTGCACTTTCCGATCGCATTGCTGTTCTGTTTAATGGCGATCTCGAGCAAGTCGGCGCACCAAAAGATATTTACGAGCACCCGAAAACCGCATTTGTTGCCAACTTCATTGGTCAATCTAATTTGATTGATTGTCAGGTTGTCGAAAGAAAGTCATCTTACGTACAAGTTAAAATCAACGATTCACTAAACTTATGGGCGCTGGACAATCAAGACGTCTGTGCCATCACGGGCGATGACACGGTTATTTGGATTAGAACCGACGCGCTCAAACTTTTCACAAGTGAAGTTGGCGTTGGTTCGGTTCCTTCATCACCGGTAAACGTACCAGTCAATCGCTTCCCCGCTCGCGTAGTTAACAGAAGCTATCAAGGCACAACTATCGACTATCTTTTACGTACCGCATCCGTTGTCGATTTCCGCGCCTCCTGTGCAAACGAATCAGACCCAGGATTCTCTACCGGCGATACAGCTTTCATCGAACTCTCAGCAAATTGTGCCACCATTTTGCCCCGTCAGGCCCGCTGCCAAAGCCAGAGTGCCTCATCAGAGGCAACTCAACCGACGCAGTCCAAATCCCCAGATCAACAAGCTCTCGCCACTCGCTAACGCCCATCCCAAATGTCATCCCGCGTCCCAAAATGTCATCATGGAAGCAAAGCGAAGGACCTCTCATACTTCGACGAAGCACCAATTGCGAAGCAACATGCCCACCGACCAACTATCTCGCCGCCAATTCATCGCAAGCGCAATTACTGCTTGCAGTACATTCTCGTTAGCTGGTTGCACAAACACACCAATGACGACTCAACCATCAACCCAACTAAATATCTTCAGCTGGGCAGATTATCTCTTTCCAGATGCGATTGCCCAATTCGAACAACGCTACGGCATTCACGTCAATTACGATACATACGCTTCGAACGAGTCATTACTTGCCAAACTGCAAGCCGGTGCCTCAAATTATGACGTGATAGTTCCGACCAGCTACATGGTAATTACACTCAACAAATTAGGACTCTTATCCAGGCTCGACAAAGCGAAGCTGCCGAATTTCAAATACGTGCTGCCTAGATTTCAAAATCCAACTTTCGATCCGCATTGCGAACACACCGTTCCATACACTTGGGGCACGACAGGAATTGCCTTTAACGCAAAAGCCTTCAGCAATGACGAAAAACAATTTCCCAAAGATTGGGATGTTTTTTGGGACAAAAACCTTGCCTTGCGCATGACACTTCTCGATGATGCAAGAGAAACTCTCGGAATGGCTCTCAAGCGCAGAGGACATTCTTACAACAGCCTGGATAAAACGCAGATACAAGACGCCTGCAACGATCTAAAACAGCAAAAGCCACTGGTCATGAGTTACACATCAGATCAAGTAATTATCCAGTTGGCATCAGGTGACAGTCTCGCATCGCTTGCATACAGTGGCGACGTCTACCAAGCAATTCGCGACAACAAAGATGTGCGATACAGGATTCCAGAAAGTGGTGCATCCATCTGGAGCGATAACCTTTGCATCCCAGAATCTGCCCCACACAAAGAAAATGCCTACAAGTGGCTGAACTTTATGATGGAGCCAGAAATTGCTGCAGCCTGTGCAAACTACACTCGTTATGCAACGCCCAATGAAAAAGCGCAAAAACTGATCGAGCCCGAGCTGCTCACCGACAAAAATCTCTATCCACCAGAAAACATCTTGGCCAAGTGCGAAGAAATCGGCGACATCGGCTCAATGATTTTCTTTTACGATCAAATGTGGACAGAATTGAAATGCTCATAAAATGCTGTTCAATTTCACCGGTTGCCTGACTTGACAAAAAAATCCCAAAGCGGGATAATGACAATGTGCAAATCATCAATCACAATGCAATTGTCAGATTTGCGGATGCTCAACCAGCATCTCGGCGGGCATTGTCCAGATGGGTCCAAATCTGTCAGTCCGCCAATTGGCGTAATCTAGTGGATGTCAGACACGATTTTAGACACGCAGACACAGTCAAAGGAAGAACCATCTTCAATATACATGGCAATCATTACCGTCTAATTTGCGCAATTAATTATGCAACGCAACAAGTATTCATAGATCAGGTTTTGACACACGAGGATTACAACAAATGGAAGCCATAAGAAGTAAAAACAAAGAAAGAGTTGTAACCAAGCAATACCTTGGTTTAATTCACAAATTTCCTCTAATGCCCATTTCGAACGAAAGACAACTCAAGCTGGCCATTGAGGTAATGCGTGATCTAATGACAAGATTTGACAAATTAACAACCAGTGAAAATGCTTATTTGTCTGTTTTAGGGGATTTAATTGCCAAATACGAAAAAGAACACTTCAGACCTCTATCCGCACCAATGACACCGGCCGAAGCACTGCAATTTCTTTTAGAAGAAAGTGGTATCACTCAAACTGAACTTGCCAAAAGAACTGGTGTACAACAATCTCACATTTCAGAGTATATATCAGGCAAGCGGGATTTGGGCAAGGACAGCGTTGTCCGCCTAGCAAACTACTTTCGAGTAACAACCGATCTCTTTCTGCCACAAATTACTTAAGCAGCCTTACGTACAAGCAAACTTGGCAGCTCCAGTGGACTACTTTAAACATCAGCTTACACATTTTTTGACGATATTGATCTTGTTCACTGTCCTTCCCGACACTTGCATTGGCAAAGATTCGTCAACAGATCAACGTGTCGATTACTCCGCGAGGCGCATCAATATGGTTGAAAGCCAAATCAGGCGACGCGGAATCAACGATGCGCGAGTTCTCGATGTGATGCGCACCACACCAAGACATCTCTTCGTACCAAACAGCGTGAGAAGATTCAGCTACGAAGATGGCGCATTACCAATTGGCTATAGTCAAACAATTTCGCAACCAATTGTCGTTGCCACCATGACCGAGGCCTTACGATTGAAACCAACCGACCGCGTATTGGAAATCGGCACCGGCTCAGGCTATCAGGCAGCAATACTTTCCAAGCTCGCGTCTCAGATCTATACAATTGAAATCGTAAAACCGCTTGCCGAGCAAGCCAGAAGGACGTTATCGGCACTTGGCTATCGCAATGTCTTTGTGCGTTCCGGTAATGGCTATTTAGGCTGGCCGGAAAAGGCACCATTTGATGCCATCATTGTTACCGCTGCTCCGGATGAGGTTCCTCAAACGTTGATCAATCAACTAGCTGACAATGGTCGCATGGTAATTCCGGTTGGCACAGGACTACAAAGTCTAATTCGATTGACAAAGCAAGGCACAAGAATCAAGAAAGAAGAACTGCTGCCAGTCATGTTCGTACCCATGATCGGCAAGCCCGGTAAGAGCAAACATCCACTCAATTAGTACATTTGATATAATTACTATAGTTATATCAAATGGGGACAATAGCATGATCCGCAAAGTGCCTGCCATGACAGTACGCCAAAACCTGGGCGAGATATTGAATGAAGTTCAATATCGCAAGGCTTCCGTTTTGATAATCAAAGGCAAAAAAGCAGTGGCAGCAATAGTTGATGTAAATCTTTTTGAGAAGATACGCTTGCTTGATTCCGAGTTCCAGCAACTGACAAAACAACTAGGCAAAGCTTACGCGGGTGTTGCTCCTGAAAAAGCAGAAGCAGAAATTTCCGAAGCGCTAAGAGCAGCTCGCAAAAAATGAAAATCGTCTTGGACACGAACGTTATCGTGTCTGGGCTAATGCTGCCCCAAAGCGTTCCTGGGCATATTCTCCAAGCCTGGAATGATAATCAGCTTGACCTAGTACTATCAAAACCAATCCTAAATGAAATTTCCACAGTGCTCGCTTACGCCAAAATCCAGAAGCGTCTTGGCTGGAGCAAAGCAGTAATACGGCTATACGTGGGTCTTTTAACTCTCAAAGCAGATCTGGTCATTACTGAGTCAGTCAGTGTTAGAGTACCAGCAGATCCTCAAGACAATCCAATTCTTGCTACGCTGATTGCCAGTAATGCCGATTATTTGGTTACCGGCGACAAGGGCTTGTTAGCTCTGAAAGAGAAATATCCAATAGTCACGCCCGCAGAATTTGTGAAAATGCTTTAGACAAGCTACAAACTCAAATGCTCATGAGAGGAGGGCTCATGAGCATTTTGAATTTTACCGGTTGTACCGGCAAGTTTGTGAAGGCAAGAACGCCTTGTGGTTATTTGGTATCGTCCTTGAGGAGACCCTGCTTACGCAAGTTTTCTTTTTGCTCTTCTACTTTTGCTTTTAGCGCTGGATCAGTTATCGGCTCTGCAATGTTTGTTTTGGCCAATTTGACCTCACTCGCATTGGGATCGACAGTTTTTGGAGCAACATTTTCAATATTTATTTGTGGAGCTTTGATCTCAAGCTTATTAGGATCGGAAGCAGGAAGAACAACCTTATCATCAACCTTAATTCGTGGAACTTCGATTGGTGTCACAGGAGTAGTTGAGTCCTCAGCTGGTGCTGGAGCAGTCTCTTTAGCTTTATCCTTGTTACCTTTCTTATCGTGGAAGAAATGCCACACCTTTCCATGTTTTTTCTCTTCCTTCGGCTTGTCCTTTGCTGCGTCGGATGCTGAGCCAGTAGCAGACTTGTCCTTATTTGCATCGGATATTGCACCTGCAGCAGTTCCGGTATCGTTAGCTTGTGCTGCAGCTGCTGAAATATCTTTAGCCGCACCTGGTACAAGCTGCAGCTTGCCGTCTTTCATTTCAACATGCCTAGCTTGTAGATCAACTCCTTGCGATCCGAGAATGGAATTAGCTTCTGGTTTACCAACTACCAAAGGCTTTTCGGGATGAGGCGTGGTTGTTGATGCCGGACCATCTTTAGTGACAAACTTGCCAGTCTCTTTGTCAAATTCAACATGCTGGTGTCTTAAGCCACTTGAGAAAATTGGACCGACACCACTACCAGTTCTTTCTGGTGCTTTCGGTTTGTCGGCTTCACCAACAGACTTTGAGCCAGCTGGCTTTTCTTTCTCTGTTGCAGCGGCAGGAGCAGCTTTGCTTTTCTCGCCAGGAATCTTGATCGCGTCACCAACATAAATGCGGTTGACGTTCTTAATTTGTGGATTCTCGGCACGAATCTTGTTAATGAGAGCGCTAACTTCAGAAGGGCTGGCTTTACCACCCAAATGCTCACGAGCAATCTTGTAAAGCGTGTCGCCCTGCTGCACTTCGTGAGTCTTGCCGGTCGCATCAGAATCTTTCTTTGATGCTGCAGTTACTTTGTCATCTTTCTTAGGCTCGCTGCCATCTTTCTTCGTTGCTGCAGTTACCTTATCGTCGCTATCTTTCTTTTGCTCAGCAGCCTTTTTCACTTCAGGCTTTTCAGGCTTATGCTCAGCTTCTTTCTTCGGCTCAGCCTTAGTCTCTTGCTTACCTGTCTTATCAGAGTAAGCATACTTAGCAGCATCTTCAGCTTCCTTTTGGCCAATACGCAATTTCTTGGCAAATTTCTGGATGTCTTCGTAACTAATTACACCGAATTGTTTATCAACAATCTCATCTGCATATTTCTTAAGTGTCTGCAGCCCCTCTAGCTCTTTCTTCCATTGCTTATGCGTTTTGCTTTCTTCAGAACCAAGGGTTGCTCCCTGTTTGATTCTGTCTTCGTATGGTTTCATTTTATCTCGGAGGTTGCCAACGGCAGCGTCGATCTCGTCCTTACCAATATGCTTGTCACCGTATTTCAAATATGGACCAACCGCATGTTTAAAGGCGGCAGATTCCTTTCCATCTTTATCTGTAGCCGGGAAGGATCTCAACAAGGCTTCGGCCACGCGAGACTTCCAGGTATAGTCTTTCAAATCCTTATCGGTAACATCCCATGAATAGTCTGAATCGGCACCCTGTCTAATTCCGTTGAATTTGTCTTGGGCAGCACCCAAAATTATTTTGTCGGCTGCCTTTAGTCGGTGATCCTGGAGACCTTTGTCCAAATCACGCGGCGCTATATTGTTGCCGGCTAACTGTAAATCCCAGTTGACCAAGGGTACATGTAGGGTGGCAGGTTCGTTGATGTTTGTCTTGTTATCGCTCAAATACTTTGTTATGGCTTCAGGGCGACTCTTGATGCCCTCTGCCAAAGCCTTCTCATACTTGCTCACGAAGGCAGTGTCGTTTGAATGCTCAGTAACGTTAGAGTTAATTTCCTTGATGAAAGCATCAAGATTACTAGCATCCGGCTTCAGGTGCTGCATGGTTTCCTTTGCTAACTTCTCGGCGCTGTCATTGCCTTTGCCACCGGTTCCACCTGACTTATCCATGTTCATATCTCCTATTTAGCTGCTTTGCTTAATGAATTCTCTGTGTGCATGACGCCATTTAAGATAGGCGTTAGTAAAGCTGTACGAGGCTGGCTGAATTATCGTGCAAGGAGTCAAGATTGCAATTGGGGAAATTACGTACACCCTCGAAAAATTTCTGCCGACCCCGATCATTTAATGTTAAGACCGCCACCGCCAGTCCTTTTGTACCCAAAATTGAACATTATTTCCCGGCTAAAACCAGGCGAAGCTGCTTGTAGCGCCCAATGCGTTTAATGTCGGCATTGTCTTCCTGGCGAAAAATGTTTCTTAAATGAATCGCCCTGGAAACCAGTAAGGGCAAAGACTTTGCGTAGCTCTCGTTTTCTATGATTTTAGAAATGTCGTCCTTACTTACCGATTTAAGGTTATTACGGCGCGCATAATCCCAAAGAATTGCTGCCGCCACGCGAACCGGACCACTCACCGGCAGGTCACGCAATGTCTTATAAAGCGAATCCGCGCTAATCGTTTCGTCTTCATTTAGAGGCAGTTCTTCAAATTTAATTTCCAGCATTTCGCTTAAGATTTCTAGAGTCGAAATCTCATTAACGTAACTGCCATCAGCGCGGCAAATCACCACTTGTTGTTCTTCACCACGTCCAGCATTTAATCTGACAAAAATGAATATTCCATCTTCTCCGACTTCCATTACTGCATGTACATCTTGTCTGCAAGTTGGCCATTGGCGCCAAAGCAGTTCATCATTGGCGTTCCAGATTGAACCATCTGTTGCAGTGTACTTGCTGATTTGATTGAAGCGGTTGTACTCAAAGGCTCTGAAGCTCCCGTCCGGATATCCAATGCGCGCCACTCTTCCATGCGAGTCGGTTCCAACGCAAGACAAATCGAGCTTCTCCACAAAGTGAATGACATTGGAGTCGATTGTTCTGCTGTAAGTAAGATTGCCAATGTTGTCGACCTGTAGATCTTTGAGTCGATACTTTTGAGTCGGGGTCTTGCGCATCCATTCGCCATTCACATCCGGTCGAATGTAGGATCCATCGCTGTCGCTAACCCAACGCAGTCGTAGTAAGCTATCGAACCGAAATTTGCGAATCACGCCATTGGTCAACTGCACTTCACGCTTGATGCCAGCAATAAAGCCTTCCGGAACCAGCTCTCGATCCGATTCATCAACGGTTTGAACTTGATTCTGCGTGCGAATTTGCCGAAGCTTGCGGCTTACTGCTATGAGATCTTCTAGTTCTTCTTGTCGTAGTGCCATGGAGTTGGGACCTGAGTAATGCTTGAAAGAATGGGGGCTTTTCCGGGAATGTGTAATTATTGAACAAAATTCATCTCGACTAGAATGGGGTAAACACGTATTAGATCGAAATATTTAAGGTGAGGCTGCTTGGAACGCAAAGAACTAGCAAAGAAATACAAGTACCTGCAGCGCATTATCTGGGCTGCCTCGATGATTTGGGCTCTCGTCGTTTTAGTGCAAAGTATTCCTTACTACCAAAGTATTTCAGCCGGCAAGCAGTCCTTCAAAGCTGGGCTTTATGATCAGGCGGAACAACACTTTAAGTCGGCACTTAAGACAGCCGAATCGTTTCACAGTCAGGATTCACGCCTTGCTAATTCGCTGAATAATCTTGCCGAGCTTTATCGCACACAGGCTCGCTATGCTGATGCCGAGCCAATTTACAAACGACTGCTTTCTGTCGCCGAAAAATCATGGTGGCAAAAAGATATTGGCATAGCCATTTCGCACCACAATCTTGCTTCTCTTTATCGAGATGAATGCAAAGACGACGAAGCTTTGCAAGAAAGCAATTTAGCTCTTTCCATTTGGAATGAGAAAGTTAAACGCCCTAACGATGCGATTAAGGCCAGTCTCTTAAACGGCTTGGCCAAGACCTATCGAGACAAGGGCGACTATGTTCAATCAGAAAAGTTAGCGCTTGAAGCATTGGCAATTAAGGAGAATGCTTTGGGCAAAGACCACATAGAAGTGGCGGCAGTGCTGGATAATCTTGGTGGCATCTATCGCGACGAACACAAATATGGGGATGCGGAAGTGGCTTACCAACGAGCCTTTGCGATTGACAAAGCAAGTTGGGGACTTGATCATCCAGATACAATAGGCGACTTAAACAACTTAGGCGAGCTGTTTTGCGACGAGGGGAAATATACCGATGCGGAGCCGCTCTTACGAGATGCTTTGGCAAAACGGCAAAAGATTTTCGGACCGAATCATCCTTTGATTGCCACAAGTCTCTACGATTTGGGGATCGTATATAAGGATACAAAAAGGAAGGATCAAGCAAGGCCGCTGCTTGAGCAATCGCTAGCAATTAGACAGAAGATGCTCGGACCGAACCACCGAGATACAAAAGAAAGTCAGCAAGCCCTCGAAAGTCTGTCCAAGAACACCCGAGTGCTGGGAACGAAACACTAGCCAGATATTCTATTTCTTTTTCTGCTTATCTAAATATTGAGATTGAAAGTCCGGTGTAGGCAAAGTTACTGCACCACCAGTCCATTCCACATGCGGCAGCTTATAACCTTGTGCTGCAAAACGCTGTTCATTGGCATTAATGTACTTTTGCACTTGAGCGTTAACACCTGGATCGGTGACGCGATATTGTGTGCCGGCAACATTCCTTTTCGTATATTCTGCGACTTGGCCGTACGTTGCAGGTGAAATTTCCATGGTTGCTTGCGGATCAGAGGCAGCCGCTCTTGCCCGCCGCGCCAATTCCGCATCTCTTTGCCGGTTCAATTCCGTGTACCGAGCAACCTGAGCATCAACTGCTTTATCGCCAACGGAAGCACCATGAGCCTGATCACGATAAGTTTGAAACTTATCGTTTGAATCAGCAGAATCCATCGGTCGCTGGTTCTGCTCATGCATCCAATTTAGGAAATTCGTGATTTGTTCGTATCGCGACATCACCCGTCTCCCCGCAATTCCATTTCTTATCTTAGCTCATACAGTTGCGGCAACATTAATTCATACCAGTTATTGCTGTTCCGAAAGTGGTCTCAGCCTGAGGGCATATTTTGTCACGGCAGCCAGATCCTCTTCTTTCACACTTTCATGTCCATTATCAGCACACCAATTAAAGAGAAGGCGTGCTGCATATTTTGTTTCGTTGGCAGACTGACGATCGCCAATCACGTCAAAAAGCTCAGGAGTGGTCAACTCGCGAAGCGGCAATTGCTTACCATGCAGCAGTTCGTCAATTTGATTAAATCCAGATTTTACTTGCTGCTCTGTTGCTCTGCAGATTTCTTCTTGAGTGCGTTTTGCCTTAGCAAGGTTGGCTTCACTCGGTTTTCCAAAACTTTGATTGCGAACATCACCTAGGTTATCGCTTTTATCATCATCTTCATGCTTGCGATGCTTGAGTTTATCCAGTCCTTTTTTGAACAAACGAACACCAAAATCCGTGGCTGCGCCTGCGGCTCGATTAGTGAGCTGATTAACTCCGAACTGTTCGTATCCCATAAGATTTCACCTTAACGACAATGCGATCGACTATAAACAGACAAATTGCCCAGTCTAATTAGGCATTCTAGTGAACACCGCAGCAAACGAGAATGGTGCAACTACTAATCTAGGCGCGCGCCCAGATTAAACGGCTACCGCTCTCAATTGTTTCGAAGGAAATTATTTGCCACATGGCAAACAACTCTTTTAACTCTTCATCGGAAAAGCAGCGCAGCAACATGCCGGCTCTGCCTTTGTCCGTATAAACATGAGTGCCATCGTCTAATTTGTAATACTCGCCAGGTCCGGTGCCGACTTTATCGAAGCAACCGAAAAATACGCCACCCGGCTTGAGCACACGTTTTGCTTCAAGCAATGCTGCTTGCGCCAGCTCTAATGTTAAATGTTCAAAAATGGAATTTGCCACCACTGCATCAAAGCGGCCTTCTTCGTAGGGCAAAGCAGCCACATCGCCAACCCTAAATTTAATGCTTAACCCATCTTCGGAAGCCCACTGTTCTGCCAATTTAATTGCCTGTGGCGCAAGGTCAATACCGGAAATTTCCAATTCACTTTGGCAATTGGCTAAATAGACGGACAACCATCCGCTGCCACAACCCAAGTCCAATACGGTAACAGCGTTCTCGCCTTTTAATCTTTCAGCAATTGATGTCAGATAAGGTAAATCTGGCATTTGCTTATAAGGCGTCTTGAGCGGCGCCCAGGCCTTCGTCCAAAAGGCAATGTTCTCTTCCCAGACACCTTGCCAGAGGCTCTTGTTTCCCGATAGATTGGGCGTTCCCGCCCCCTCAGTTCCCGCCATACGACAATCTTTCCTTCTTAAGATAGCCCCCCATTTTACGCGCTTTAAGGACAAATCATGGTGAATTCCTGATTAGCGAGAGCTTGCTGGTGGTATGGAAGCTCTGAGGAGACTCATGGCACTGCTATCTTGACAGGGGGATCCGAAAGCATCATGGATCAAGGGCTAACGCCGCTACAGATGATGCTCATTAAGCAGGCTGGACCAAAGCTGCTCTCTCTCAGCAACCTCCTGCCAGACGAGTTTTTGCGCTTTGTGCACCAAGTCGAGCAAATGATCCTCGACGAAAAGGTGACGCCAGTTATCGTTTATTCTTCCAGCCACGATGCTTCGCGGCTTTTGCCGAGTGAGCAGCAATATCGGCATCTGCGCTCGGACGCGTTTTATTTTGCTTGTTTTTCTGAGAACCGCCGCGACGGTTTGGACGAATGGTGCTTTTTAGTGGAAAGTCAGCGCCTGAGTTTGATTGTTTGTGGACAAATAAACAACAATCCGGAAGCAGCTGGGCGCTACCAGTGTGTCGGATCTCTCGATCCACAAATTGTGCACCAGGCATTTTTGAAAATGATACCAGTCTGGCAAGCGATTGATTTTGAAGAGACCAATCACCTGGAAGACGCGCGCAACAACTTGGGAGAATGTGGCACAGAGCCAACCTTGGCAGACTTTTGCCGGCGCAATTGGCCTGTAATTAAGTTATTGTCCTCAGAAACAAAAGTCTTGCAACCACAATCAATTGTCGATCCGATCACTGGCATGGTACGCCAGCCGACCATGCCGTCAGTGCCTAACGCCAGTGAAATTGCTCTGCCGATTCTCAAAAGTTCAATGGGTGATACGGCGGACGACGACAATAAAAGCGAGAAAGTTGAGCTGCTTTCTCTAGCCGACGTCGAAGACACGCAAGCAGACTCGACTAGTGCAAATGAAATTGCCGAAGAAGCAAAGGCAGAGAAAGTTGAATTGCCCTCTGTCATTCCACCTCAAGCGCAAACAATTATTCGCGATATTGTCGGACAATTGCGCCAATCAAACGATCTTTCTTCCATTTTACAATTGGCAATTGAAAGCCTGACCAACGCAGCCAGCGTAGACCGCGGACTAATCTGGCAAATTGTCGGCAACGATCAACTAGCGGTAACAAACGAATTTGCGGTCAGTGGTCATACACCATTTGTTGGCAATCAATTGAGCAATGAAGAATCGGCTGCAATCGTCATGGATTTTCTCTCGCGTTTTCCGGATGAGACTGGCGCAAGCGTGATCAGCATTCCAGACACTCATAAAGACACAAAGCTGCACAAGATGTCGCCCACGCTTTCATCCTTGCTGGAATTAGGCGATGTGCGCGCACGTCTAGTGGCACAGTTGCGCAGCCAAGGCGAAGTAAATGGATTCTTGGAATTGCAACAATGCGGCAAAACGAAACAGTGGAGCGAAGAGGATGCAGCCGAATTACAAAGCGTTGCCGAAATATTGTCGGTTGTCGTAGCACAATCATTCCACGAAGCAAAAATTGAAATTGATGCTCAAGAGAAGAAACTGATTAACGACATTGCCAGCCTCTTCCGTGAATCAAGCGGACAAAAGGGACACGACACATTGGCAAAATCCCTTCGCTTAGTTGCAGGACACATGGGTTTCGAGAAAGCTGAAATTTATTTGTACATCAAAGAAGAATCGGTTCTGGCACCACAAATCGAAGAGAATGGGCAGCAGGCCGTGCACATTCTGGACAAGGATAATCACTTCGTCACCGTGTTTGAATCTGGGCGCGCCAAAATCATCAATGCAGAATATAGTCGCAAAGGTGATAAATTCTTTGGTCATGACTCAGCGCTTGTTGTGCCACTGGTGGCAGAGGGCGAGTCGCTCGGCGTCTTGGGGCTCTGGATGCGGGCGTCCAATCGGGCTCAACTTTCCGAGCACGATCAAAACTTGGCCTTAGCAATTGCCGGTCAGCTAGCTAGTTTCATTCGTGCCGATCAAGCCATTGCCCGCATCCGCGAAGATCAAGCACGCGAAATTCTCTACAATCGCGTCTCGGACGCCTTACGCGAGCACTGGAAAGACCAGAACCAAATGCTCAATGTCTTTCTCCAAACCATACACGAACATTTCAAACTGGCACTGTCTGTGGTATCACTTTGCGACAAGCAGGCGCAAGACTTCATCAAATCACAAAGCATGGGCGGACTTGGTGATTACAAAAACGATGCGTCTAACCCACTTTCACCCAATCTCGGCGAAGAGTTAATTCTTTCTGCAGCAGAGGATCTCAAAGCCGGCAAGTTGGTCTTGCTTTGCCAAAGAGAAATTAGCGATAAATTGTCTAAGTCCAAACAGGAAGCACCAAAGTCTGCCGGATCTGCGGCACTGATTCCACTTGTACACGGCAAGATGCTAAAAGCAGCCTTGTGTCTTGTAGCCAACACTGAGGAATTTCCCTTGCCGGAAAAAGATTTGAAGATGGTGGCAGACTTAGCAGAACGCGTGGCTGGTGCCATTGCTCACCATGAGCTCTTTATTGAGCGGGAGATGCAGGCAATTACCGATCCGATGACAGGCTTGTATAACCGTCGTCACTTCCAAGAACAACTATCCAAAGAACTTGATCGTTCAAGCCGTTACGGCAAACCATTCTCATATATTATTGCCGACTTGGATTTCTTGAAGAAAATCAATGACACACTTGGTCACCAATATGGCGATGCGGCAATTAAGCATATAGCCAACGCACTCAAGCTAACTGTGCGAGAGCTGGATACCGCAGCCCGTTACGGCGGCGAAGAATTTGTTATTCTCTTACCGGAAACAGATATTAAGGCGGCTCGCATCGCAGCCGAACGCATTTGTGCGGCAGTGCGCGAAAAAGAGGTAGAGGGTATTGGCACGATCACGGCTTCCGTCGGCGTTGCCACATATCCCACCGATGCTGAGGATAGAGACACATTAACTGAGCTTGCCGACCAAGCTTTGTATCTGGCGAAACACCGCGGGCGCAACCAGGTTTGTTCTGCATCCGAGGATTTATTCCCGACGCTGAAAGCGCGCGGCGAAGAGGCTTTAGAAATCCAGAAGGCCTCTATCAAAGCCAAAGCGCAAGAGATGGCCTCGATTGATCTCAAACTCATAGCCGAACATGGCATTCTCGGCATTCTGGGAGCGATAATCAAAATAATTGAAGCACGTGATTCATACTCTAATGAACGTTCGCCGAGAGCCGCAGAATATGCAAGCCGGCTGGCGCATTCACTGCACTTATCCAAGGATCACATCACGATTATTTCTTTAGCGGCTGTCCTGCAAAATGTCGGCAAGATTGCCTTGCCTGAAGATATCCTCAAGAAGAAAGGACCTTTGACCGATGAGGAGCGAAAGATTGTCGAGCAAAGCCCAACCATTGGCGCCAAGATTTTAGAGCCGGCAAAACATTTGCACTCAGTTGCATCGGTTATCGAGTCTTATCATGAATGTTGGGATGGAAGCGGTTACCCGAAAGGATTGAAGGGTGAAGATATACCGCTCGAATCACGAATCATTGCCCTAATTGATGCTTATGTGGCAATGACTTCCGATCGTCCATGGCGACCAGCGCTTTCCAAAGAAGAGGCCATTCAGACCATTAAGGATGAGGCAGGCAAAAAATGGGATCCTCGCCTAGTTAAATTATTCCTTGGCGTGCTGCAAAAGGAAAGTTCCGGGGTCGGCTCAGCCGTGAATACGCAAAGCTGAGTGGCTTTCCGCGCTTTTTGCCGATTTCTAGTTGATTTACATTCTGCAATTAACATGATTAGTCGCCCCAAAATCAGCGCTCTTGAGTCATAATGAAAGTAGATCAAACGCCAACGGCAGCAGAGGAAGAGCGGGCATACCAGGTGTTTTATTGGACCCCGAATTAGTCTCACAACGAGTTGCAAGCCGAGCGCAAGATTTTAGAAAAAGCGGTTGTTAAACCATTAGGAGCAGGTCCCTTTGGGCCCGGTGAGTGAACCGGCAAGGGGACCTGGTTGTATCTACACATTCCTTTTATATGCGAAACAAATGGTCGCCTTGGGCCGGGCTGGTTTATTACAGAGCTCCGGTTGATTAAATTGGCAATCATCACAAAGATAGCGGTCGCCGCGCCAAAGCCTGGCGGCGTTTAAGGTAATGGCAGCTGCTGCGATGGCGACAGCAAATAAAATTGCCCAAGTTAACATCCCTTAAATCCCCTTGCCCCTAAATTCATTCACCTAAGTCTTTCTACCTAAGTCGCTTCAATAAATTACGCCTATTTGCCTTCAGCCGATTAGCGTACAAAAGTCTAGCAGATCGCCAATTTTTGCGGGAGCACCGCTTTCTTGCCTCGGGCATGCTAGATCACTCCGTGTGATTTCGGATCAAGCACATCACGCAGTACGTCACCGACAGAGTTGAAACAAAAGATCGTAATGAAAATCAAAATACCCGGCGCGATCAGCCATGGTTGATTGAGCAAATCATTTACATTATCGAGAGCAGCCTTAAGCATATTACCCCAGCTAGCATCAGGCTGTTGAATTCCTAGACCAATGAAGCTCAGCCCGGACTCGGACAAAATGAAGTTAGGCACTTGCAGAGTTGCCGCGACGATAACGAAACTGGCAGTCTGCGGCAAAACATGGCGAATGATTGTCGCGAATTTGCTTCTACCACAGGCCAGTGCTGCCTGAACAAAATCTTCCTCACGAATTGCCAAAACCATCCCACGAATAACACGTGCAAGTTCTGCCCAACCAATAAGCGAGAGAATAACCGTGATCAAAGCAAATCTTTCTGACGAACTCATGCCTGGTGGCAAGATGGCAGCCAGTGCTATCAATAAATAAAATCCCGGAATAGACATAATGGCTTCTGCCACACGCATCATCACCGTATCAACAATTCCGCCAGCAAAACCAGCAATGCCACCATAAGTGATGCCAATCGGAAAAGCAATGAACAGGCCAAGAAATCCAATGGTCAGACTTTTTTGCGCACCAAAGAAAAGTCGAGAAAAATTGTCGCGCCCATTGATGTCTGTTCCAAGCAAGAATAAACGTGGTGGCGCTGCAAATTCCGATCCTGATTCAGGCGCATCAGATGTAGGTTGCACTTCACCGGATACCTGATCGGCTGAGTTGGCGTTTGCCGACTCCACACCAAACAAATGAATATTGCCTGGTATCAACCCAAATATTTTGTAGTCTTCGCCACGCACCAAAAGCTTCAGTGGATATGACCGTTCTTTCTTTTCTGTATAAATTTGGCGAAAAGTTGCTGGATCAAAAGCCCGTTCCACTGGATGCACGTATGGCCAACAAAGATGTTCATTTGCATCACGGAAATAAAACACCGTAGGCGCTGCATTGGCCAGATCCGGATCGTTAAAGTACATGCTATACGGCGCCAAGAAATCTGCAAAGAGCGCACAAGAATAAAGACAAGCCAGAATAATGATTCCCAAGCGAGCCACAGGATCGCGCCAAAGTTTTTGCCAAACATTTTTACGCACGCGCACCACAACCTCAGTCGTATTATCGACGCTCGGCGGCATAAGTGGTGCTTCCATGATCATTTAACTAAGCTCAATTCTTTAACTAAGTTCAATCCTGGGATCAACAAACTTCAACAATATATCTGCCAACAAATTCCCAGCAATCAGCATACAAGCGCCTAACATTACAGAAGCCATCACCAAGTTGATGTCCTTGGTCAAGACAGCCTCAAGCGTAAGCCTCCCCAATCCCGGATACGCTAAGACTGTTTCTGTCAGTGCAGCGCCACTGAGAAGCGTCGCCAGCTCAAAACCGAGCAAAGTGATCAAAGGATTAATCGCATTGCGCAAAGCATGATGATAAAGGACCTTATTTTCCGGCAATCCCTTTGCCCGAGCCATGCGCACATATTCATGCCGCAAAACATCAAGTAAGTTTGCCCGCATCTGGCGTTGAATAACAGCCAAGCCTACAAAGGTCAAAACAAAAACCGGTATAACCAGATGTCGAGCCACATCAATTATTTGTCCAATCAAGTCTTTCTCGAAAAAGTCTGGGCTTGTTAGTCCGCCAATTGGCAATAAGCCGGTCGCCAAAGCCACCATTAGCAAAAGCAATGCCAATAAAAATGTCGGCATAGACATTCCAATAGTTGTGATCATAGAAAACAATTTGTCTTGCCATTTCCCACGATGCACGGCTGCCCATATGCCGGCAGGAATTGCTATCAACCAAGTGAAAAACAATGTCAAAACACTCAAGAGCAACGTATTGCCTGCCCGCTGCATCAAGAGCACAAACACGGAACTTCCTGACGTGGAAACACCAAGATCCCCACGCACAATATTGGAAAGCCAAATTACATATTGAATCGCAGGCGGTTTATCCAAACCCAAACGATGTTCCTCTGCCCGGATTGCTTCTGCTGAAATGGCTGGATTAGCCTTGAGCGAAGCAAGCGGATCAACTGGCGCTATCTTGAGCATCGTAAAACTCATGATCGAGACGATCAGAAGCAATGGCAATGCTTGCAAAAACCGTTTCAAGATATAACTAGGAATGGACACTACGACTTATCTTTGCCGAAATTTTCAGCGGGCAGTGCATAAGAGGGCTGGGTGCACCTTCGGCTATTTCTTGTAGATTTCCTCTACATTATGCACGCCATTTTCCGTTTGCGACAACCGGGTCGGCACATAATTGCCAACATTTTTGCGGCAAGCAGCAATACTGAATGGGCTGACCAGATATATGAACGGTGCTTGATCGTAAACTATTTTCTGATACTCATCGTACAGAGCTTTGCGTTTGACTTTATCAAGCGTGCCAACACCTTGATTGAAGATTTGATCAATGCGCTTTTCCCAATCTCTGGCATCGGTAACTTTTACATTACCCGACTTATCAGCTAAGCGTTGATCAAACAAATGCAAGCGGCCAGCAGTCTTGAAGACATTAGCGCCATCATTTGGCTCCAGCGGATCGCCGGCATTGAAAGCAAACAAACAAGCTTGCCAATCAAGTGAGTGTTCTAGCTTGTCACCCAAGACATTGAAATCAATCAACTGGTAGTTGACCTTAATTCCCAAATGCTTGAGGTCTTCCACAACCATATTGCCCACGCCTTCTTGCCAGCCGCCACCCGCAGCGGCGAGCATGTCAAACTCAACTTTATGTCCATCCTTGTCGTACAAGAAACCATCAGCACCCTTTTTGAATCCCGACTTAGCAAGCAGCGACATGGAGTAACGAAAATCAGCGGCAAATGGACGCAACTTGTGGTTGTACCAAGGCGTGTGATAAGGAACACAAACATACATTGGATAACCAATGCCACGATAGACATTTGCCACCATCATGTTTCTGTCCACTGCATGATTGACAGCTTGACGGAAATTGACATCGTTGAACCATGCTTGTTTGACTGCATCAACATATGGTTTGTGCGTGCTTGGATCAGAGCGTCTGTTCATATTGAACATCATGAAGATCTGTTTGAAATCCTGCCCGAGATTCCAAATCTTGAAATTCTCTGTTTCTTGCTGCGAAATCATTGGCACAACATCACGAGCTTCCACAGGAATCAAATCAATTTCCCTAGCATGGAACTTCATCAGGTTTGTCTTTGGGTCCGGAACGATCAAATAGATCAACTTGGACAAGTAAGGTAGTTTTTCGTGTTGTTTGTTCACCATGAAGAAGTTCTTGTTTGGCAAAAACTCCACTCTTTGCGATGGTACAAAACGCGACAATGTAAATGGACCGCTTGTGACAAACTGCGATGGTGCAGTGTTTGCCACATAAAGTCTTTGGAAAACCAGGCGACCATCTTTTCCCTTAATCATAGGTTCGATAATATGCTTAGGAGCAATTTGCACATTGAGAAAACGCGCAAATGGAGCAAACGTTTTCGGCATCACGAATTTGTTGGTCAGGGCATCCACGGCTGTAACTTGCGGTGACTTACCATCAATCGTGGTCATATCACGCACGGATGAGCTACCATAGCCGCCCTTTACCAAAGTGTTCCAGGTAAAAGCCACATCTTCTGCAGTTATTGGCTTACCGTCGGACCACTTCAGACCTTTGCGCAAATGCGTTGTGTAAGTCACACCATCTTTGTCGAGTTTAAAATCAGAAGCCAAATCCGGAACTACCTCACCAGTAAACGGATCAACATCAACCAGTCCGCGCCACATCAAGCGAGTAAGTGCACTTGATTGCGCATCCAATTCTGTCCAAGGATTAAAGCTGCGTGGATCAAAACCAACAATTGAACGCACAAGCACACCTCCGGCAAAGCCTGCGGCGAAACGTCCTTGCTTGCATTCTTGTCCATTCACAAGCACCGTTTTGTGTACGCCTGGATTTGCCGGATTGACAATTGCCAGCGAGTCAGATGAATCTGTTGTTTCAACTTTTTTCGATTGGGCGCGCTTTGAAATGTTGCCACTCGAACTAATTGCTTTGGACATTGCCACTTGCGGCAGCACAGACGATCCAAAAACCAATGCAGCTAGCAGCAAGGAAATCTGTTTTTGCATAACAACCTCTTTAACGTCGGCGGTTTTGCTTGGACACCCAGCACCAACCGCACCAAATTTTTGTCCCGGAACTAAGACTCCGAAGACTTTCCCATGCGCCCTTCACTGAAACAGGCGCAATTTCCCATATTTTAGACCAATACGATGTCATGCACTTGGCAGTCCCCTACTAATCTTTAGGATGCACTGTTGTCATACCCATTGATAACAGTCACAAACGGTGCTAAATTTCAACTAATTATTGAAGTTACTATTTTTATTTCTAGATTGGCTGTTCAAATCTCTTGGCAAGCGCGTCACACAAAACGCAATTCACTCGATTGATAAACAGAGGTAGTTTCATGCGTCCAAGCATATTCACATCATTACTCGCATCACGCCAGGCACCACGGGTGATACTAGCAGCAGCATTAGCTCTGGCTGCAACAGCAAGCGCGTCCATGGTGGCATTTGCCCAGTCCCCTCCATTGCCCTCAGGAAAGGGAATCCCGTTACCCGAATTTCCCGCTGTCCACGAAGACCCAAACATGGACAAGGAAATGAGGAAGTGGATGACTCTGCCACTCAATTTTGGTTCGCCAAACCCGCAACCATTTTCAGCCGACGTGACTCGTGGCAGAGTACCGGCATCGGTCGAACAAGTCTTGGAACAAACTCTGAAAGTAAACCCTGGCACTTATGTTTTTGCCACCAACAACTGTTACGGTCTGGCTGATGCCAACGAGCACTTTAGAGTCTACGCCTTGCGCGGAACGCTTTATGCCGTGGAAGGGCCGTTCACACTTAAGTTAGCTCGCGGTCGCATGTTGATCATTGCCAATGACAAAACAGTAAGAACCAATGTGAGCGGAAATGACGTCACAGTTTTGCCACATAGCTCCGCAATTGTAGAAACCGGACCGGCCGGTTCTGATTTGATTAGAGTTTACGCCCTGACAAGAGCCAACGACAAACAAGATGCAGCGCGAATTTCCTTTACAACAAATACAGACAAACAAGCAAATATCAGTTTGGTTTGTGGGCAAGAACTTGTGGTTGGCGGACACAATCTTGCCGATTCAGAGTTAAAAACAACCGATGGCATTGCCCGACGACCGGTGACAAACGCTGTCATTGCCGCGCAAACTCGCTTGTATGAATTTTCACTAGCACAATTGGCAGACTTCGATGCAATCTTTGCTTGTCCACGCAAGCTCAGCCAAACCGGAAAGAAAGATTCAGCCCTGAAACATCTCTATCATCGCATTTTGGAAGAAGCAGCCAAGCAACAAGAATTTGCTGCCGTGCTGGCCGACGCCAAGCCGGGCATTTCTGTTGACGCAACATACGAGTCGGTAAGCGAACAAGAAAAGACTTTGCTTGCCAGCAAGGCAGCACCAGAAGAATGCAATATGCTAATTTCCGAGCAGAATCGTCTGGTCTTAGCGCCTGGTACGGCTCTATATAAAGTAGAGAATGATGACACCCTTGTTCTTGAGTCCGGCTCTGTTCTGGCAAGTAGCAAGCGTCCATTGAACATAAAAGTGGGCGACAAGACCATACAAGTTTCCCGCTCGGCAATTGCCTTGGTAAAAATTGATCGTGGCAATCTCAAGGTTGTAAATCTCAGCGATTTACGCACAGAAACAGTCAAGATAATTGCCGGCACACATACGCTTCATCCTGGTATGGGACAAGAGGTTTTGATCACTAAAGATATTCCATCGCTTGCCGATGTTTTTGATTCTTACAAAGTCGGGCATCGCTTATCAATGATTCGCCAAATCCCTGGCTTTGGTTGGGTTTCTACTTCCCATGTCGCACTTGGCGATGTGATTACCAATTTGCCTTTAGTTTCTGCCTTGCCGCAAAATCCAAAGAGCAAGTACGAGAAGAAACTTGCCTGGCGTATAAAAAAATCCGCTGCAACTTTAGCTGAATTCAAAAAGTATCAAGGACAATTCTTGTACGGTGAGCCGGAAGACGAAACTGGCGCCACGCGCAGAATGGCCGACCGCTGCAATCATTGTTTGAATTGACAGCGGAGATCAACTGACAAATTCGCGTATATATTGATTGACGAGCACAGGTTCTTCATGAATAACCCAGTGCGTGCCGTCGGGAATTCTCTGGACGCAGACGTTTGGCACATAGTCTTCTATGCCCTCAAGATTGCCAATTAAGATTGCGTGATCTTTTTCACCCCAAATTACAAGCGTCGGCACATTCATTTGCACTGCTTGATTAGCGGCATCTTTATTCATGGCCGCTCTGACCATCGCCCGATCCTGAGCAGGAACGCCCTGGGCAGCAGGCTTGGGATTGCCATCATTAGCAGCGGCAGCTGCGACTACTGCGTCCAATTGTGCAGCCCGATAATAATTGAGTCCACCAGTTAAAGCACCAGGCTGATTCCATGCCTCCAAATATGCTCTCTTGTCCTCCAATGCAAATGCTTCTCGCTTTGCGCATTTTCCAAAGATAACTTGTTGTAAAGCCTGACAATTATTCGCCAAGAGAGTCGATTCAATTTCGGGATTGCAAAACGTAATCATGTAGCTGCTGGCCTTTTGTTGCGCTGGATTGGTCATAAGTTCACGTGCAAACATTTCCGGATGAGGCGCATTGATAATTACAAGTTTCTCTAAATAGTCCGGATAACGTTTGGCAAATCTCCAGGCGACGGCCCCGCCCCAATCGTGCGCTACCAATATTGCTCTCTTAAAACCTGGTGATTGTTCAAATAAGTGATCGAATACAGCTTTGATATCGGCGACCAAAATGTCCACGTTGTAGTCGTCTACATTGCTTGGTTTTTCGGAAAGATTATATCCGCGCATGTCCAAGGCACAAGCAAGATGATCTTTACCAAATTCTTTTAATTGTTCTTTCCAGGCATACCAAAATTCGGGGAAACCGTGGAGAAAAAGCATCGGCTTACCTTGCCCGACACAAGCATAATGAAGCTTAATACCATTTGCTTGCACAAATTTGTGATCAATCATCTTTCACTCCTTTGCCAATAACAATATGGCAGGATGCAACCCGCTTACTTTGAACTTTCGCCGGCAAACAATTCCGGGGCGAAGTTTTTCACAACATCGAAAGAAATAGCGCCACCGAAGTTGGGCAGCTCACCACCGCGCGCTGACAGGGCTCGCACTGCCACCACACCAACAACTTTTCCTCGTCGGCTCACAACCGGACCACCGCTATTGCCAGTTGTAATTGGTGCATCGACTTGAATACGATGCGGTGTTACACGACTAATCCGTCCGGTGTTGAAAGTTGGTGCATAGTATTGCGACGAATCTACATCAATTTGATCTGAGGCTGTTGGATAACCGATTACTTGAATTTCTTGACCTTCAGTCGGCTCAACTGAATCGAATTCGAGCGGTGCAATTGGCAGCGCCGTGGATTGATTGTCGACAGTAATGACTGCCAAATCCGGATCGCTTTCGGTCTTTCCACTCTTATACAGAGATGCCGTCAGCGCCGTTTGGCTAATCGGCCCCGGTGCATGTAAGTAATATCCCAACTCTTGTGAAAGTCCGGTTTTGGCTAAGTACTTGCGAAACACTTCACGATTCGGATCTGCCTTTTGCGACAAATAAGTATCATACGTATCCCAAATTGCATCAGCAGTCGTTTGATAAACGGCCAACTCAGCCGAACCAAGATTTTTCTTTTCCGACAAATTGATAATACCAATCAATTCTTTTACTCTGTCATCGGCATTGCCACTGCCAGCTGTCTGCTCCGCATTTAAATAAAGTGCGGCAAAAAAGCGTTCGCACTCTTTAGTGATTTGATCCGCCGATTGGACAACATGCCGATTGGTAAGAAAGTAAGTTTTGTCAGAACGATTGGTCTTAATTGGAAATGCTGTTCCAAAACCAACTACACGGAAGCCCCTATCCTCGTTTGCCACACTAAAAAGTGGATAGTGATACTTTGGCGAAACATCGGCAAGATACGCAAATCGACCGCCAGATAACATGAGCTTGGCACCAACATTGAGTTGGAATATTTGCGGCTTAATGCGCTTATCCAGCACTTCCCAAGTCGCCAGCTCTTCTGCCGGCGCAGGAGAGACATTTGCTTGCGCATCCTGAGCAATTGTTTGACTCACCGACTGCGCAATGGACTTTGCTTTGGCAATTGCAGAGATTGGATTCATTGTCTGGCTAATTGCAGCCAATGCAACAAAAACATTTAAAGTCACAATTGAAGTATTCCTGAGGAAATTCAATTTAGCGTCCAACCCCTAATTGTTGTCCAGTCAGCAAACCAATTTCCACTTCAAATGTTCTATTCCAAGGAAAGCTCAACTTCAAACTTGTCGGTTCAAAATCCAAGGCTTGGGCAATGCGCTCCAAGTATGGTTGCATCATTGTCGCCAGTTCGCTATTGGACACCGTGCCCGATAGTTTCGGGCGCACCTGGGTTTGATAAGCCCAATCATCAGCCAAGCGAATGAACAAGGCTTGCTTAAGTGCTTCAATTGATTTGTTGACCTTGCTGGTGTCACCGTCCATTGTCTTTCTAGCAAACCAATAAGCAATGGCTTGCGACATCGCCGTACCAATTGTATTGCCAGTTGTGTTCCAGCCGGCGTATGCCCAAACCTTGTTCAATAAATCTTGGCGATTTAGTAAGGCTTCAATCAAAAGCGGATCAGCACCATTGGCATAAGCGACATCACAAATCACGCACGGCAAGGCAACGCTCTCCAAAATCTTTATCGTCGACTCAACGGATTCTTGCGTGTCTAACTTTCGCAAATCCTGGTGACCAGGCAGCCAAATGTGGTCGCCTTGCGCGCCAGGAGTACCATGCACCAAAACCAAGAAATCCAAAACCGGATTTGGTTTTTGTGTTTCGTCAAGACCGAGCGCCTTAAGTTGCGCGTGCAACGTATCACCAATTGTTTGTCCCTCGTAGCGGCTGGCACAACTAGCTACTTGCTTAGGACTAAAGCCAATGACAATATCCGGCTGTCGACCGACTGTCTGAATCAGAAAGCGCGCGATCATTGTCGACAAAACTTCATCGGCACCAGCGTAAGAAAATACTTTTCCAGACAGATTATTCTCGGCGGCCTTTTGCATCAGTCTCTTTTGCTCAGAGACGTTTAGCCCCCACTTGCCCGAATCATCCAAACTATAGGCAAGATAATCAAGTACGTCAGACTGTACGTAGTCCAAAAGCGCCTGATTGACTTGAAAGTTCCGGCGGCGCGTTGCCAGGTAATCATCGCGTATAGCTTGCGGTATCTTCAGCTCAAGTTGGCTCAGCTGCCCTTTGTGCAATTGCTCGCCATCGGACAAACGGTGCAAAATTTCCGACCAGGAAAAAATCTCGCGCCCATATTTTTCCCAATAATCTTTTTCTTCAGTCGCATCATAATTATCCGAAATCCGCATAATGCTCGACTGAGCAAATATTTTTAGCGGACTGCCGGTTAGCGACTTCCAGCTTTTAATTCTTTCGGCGCGCTTCACAACCTGCTGACAAGTATCCTCTGTGCGGCGAGATGTAATTAGTCCACCGTACAAAAGAGTATCCAAGCACAAATGCAGACTCACAGGCTTCATACTCGATATGGCAATTTCCAGCCAAGAGCCTAGTTGGTCGATTGACGCCGGCTTAGTCAAGGAACCCATTAAGTCGCGCGGCGGCACGACAGCCTGAATACCCGCCACTTGCGCAATTAATTGCGGGAATGTGTAGGTAACCGGACGATTATCAATCGGAAGTAGAAGCGTTTTCATCACTTCCAATTATAGAAAGAAATTGTGCGAGAAATTGCCAATCTAAACAAACACTTCGGATATACTTTTTTCTCCTTGAAAAATTGTTGGAAGTTGCCATGTCCAATTCTGCCAAAAAAGACACGCTCGACGTACTGGTTGTCGGTGCGGGTGCAACCGGTCTCACGTCGGCTTGCGAGCTTGCCCGTCATCAGATGAAACTGCGCGTGATTGACAAGGTGCCAGTACGTTCGGACAAATCGCGGGCGCTGGCAGTTCATGCCAGAACTTTGGAACTTTTCCAATACTTGGGCATTGCCGAACAGGCTTGCGCCCGCGGCAATCCAATAAATACATTCAATATCATCATCAAAAAAGATCCAGCAGTGCATTTGGACTTAAGCAAGTTGGCAAGTCCATACAACTTCACGCTTGGTCTTTCGCAAAGCGAAACTGAGCGCATTCTCGAAGAGCGGTTACAGGGCTTTGGTCACAAAGTCGAACGCAACGCAGAACTTGTTGATCTTAGCCAAGACCAAGATGGTGTCAGGTCGAAAGTCAGACACGCAGATGGCACGATAGAAGAAATTTACTCATCCTGGCTGATTGCCACCGACGGCGCGCATTCAACTGTGAGGCACAAACTCAATCTCGCCTTTGACGGAGTTCCTTATGAAGAGTTATTTTTGCTTGCCGATTGTCACGTTGATCCCAAATTTCCCGACAACGAAATCAACGTCTATTGGGCAGACGATGGAGTGCTAGCATTATTTCCCTTTGGTCAAGGGCGCTATCGCATAATTTGCGACTTGAGCAAACCGGAAGATGTTTCTGATTTTACTCAGGAAGATGGCGTCGAACCTTCTTTGGCTAAAGTACAGGCACTGGTCGACAAGCGCAGTAATTTGCCGCTCAAGCTATCTGATTCTGTTTGGATTGCCCCTTTTCGCATTCACAGAAGGCTCGTGCAAGAATACAAGCATGGCAGAATTTTTCTGGCGGGCGACGCTGCCCATATTCACAGTCCTGTCGGTGGACAAGGTATGAACACCGGCATCCAGGATGCCTTCAATCTTGTTTGGAAGTTGGCATATGTGCACAAGCTTTATGCGCAGGAAGGTCTGCTTTACAGCTATCAAGATGAACGCCATCCCGTCGCGCAAGCAGTTTTACATGGCACTGACTTTGCCACCAAAACCTTAGCAACGCCTGGTCCAATCATCAAGCAAATCCGCAACCATGTTTTGCCTGTGCTTGCCAGCCAAGACTTTATTCAAAAGCGCATACGAGAATTGATTTCCGAAATTGATGTTAACTATCGCGAGAGCGCCGTCGTCAAAGATCACCATGCATTTTTAGAAAAGTTCGCTGGGCCTTGTGCTGGAGACCGCGCGCTCAATGCCACGCTCGGTGCCAAATCAAATGGAGCGAACGCGAAAGAAGAATCAATCGAGATTTACAATTTGCTACGTGATACTAAACACCAGCTATTGCTTTTCACCAGCACTGAAATTGATGACGCTGCCATGGCCAATTTTGAAAAAATTGCCCAATTGGTAAAGCAGGGTTTTGACATGCTAATTGCCACTCACCTTGTCGTACCGGAGGATGTATTCCCCGGCAAAGCAAATTGGATAGCCTCCAATTCTATTCTTATCGACAAAGGCTCCCAGTGCCACAAAATTTATGGCGCTAGTTCCAGTTGTCTTTACTTACTGCGTCCGGATGGTTATGTCGCTTACCGCGCTATGCCACCAGATGCCGTAGATTTCAGCAACTATTTAGCCCAAGTATTTGTCGGCAAATAGCTCTTAGATCTGTTTACCAGAAAGAATTGTTTTTGCCTGGTCTTCCATATTCTCCGCTTCCGCCACGCGATCCAGTTTGCGCAAGACTTTTGCATAATCTTGCAAGCACGCTGCTACCAAGGGATCTCCTGGGCCAACCGCGCCTTCCGTAGAGGCAAGCGCCCACTTGTAGTAGGTTTCTGCATCCTCATATTTTTCTTGGCGGTAACACAAATAAGCCATGTTATTGAGAATCTTCGCTGTCTCTAAATTGTTTGGACCGAGTGACTTTTGTCCTGCATCGAGTGCAGTTTTATAAAGCGCTTGCGCTTGCTCTGTCTTGCCTTCATGTTCATACACGGATCCAAGCAACCCCTTAGTTCTAACCAAGAGCAAATTGTCAGATCCATAATTGCTTTCGTAAATTGCCAAAGCCCGTTTCAAAATTGGCTCCGCTTCTTGATAGCGCTGCTCTGAAACATAAAGTTGAGCAAGATTGAGCAAATCAAAAGCGACTCCCGGATGATCCGCTCCGAGTGTCTTTTCGTCAATGGCAAGAATAGTTTTGTAGAGTGATTCTGCTGTCGAATAACGTTGCTGTTGGAAATAAACATCGGCAAGCGTGCTAAGAACTGGTGCCAACTTATTTGCATCAGTTGTCGATTCAGTCGCGCGTCCAGCAACTTCACGATCTTCATTTGTTTGGGCAAGACCGGAACCAGAACCCTTGGTCAACACTTGTACTTGCCAGGCTGACTGACTTTGATTACCCGCCGCACCACTGGCTGCCTGAGCCGATGAGGCCGGCTTGTGCAATTGATCTTTGAGCGCGGCAGCTTTGCTTTCCATATCCTTTGCTTCGCTCTTGCGGCTTGTTTGACTTAAGAGTCGCGAATAATCTTGTAACAAGGCAACTAGATCAGCGATGTTAGGATTATTGTTATCCGCTTGCTTCTCAAAAATGCTCATCGCCTTTTTGTAATAAGGCTCAGCGTCAGTCAACTTGCCGGCATTGTGACTAGACTTGGCAATCTTGTGCAAAGTCTTTCCCGTTTCCAAATGATATGGACCGAATGCCACCTGATCAATTCCAAGCACACGTTTGTAGAGCACCATGGCTTGAGGATGATTTCCCTCTGCCTCGTATATAGAACCAAGGTCAAGCATCGTCTGCACTAAAACCGGACTGCTCGATCCATTTGCTGCCTCCAAAATTCCTAACGAGCGTTTGTACAACGTTTCCGCTTCCTCAGTTTTATTCTCCAAACAAAGAACAGCAGCCAAAGCATTCAAACATTTCGACTTTTCTTGCGCCGAATCCGAGGACTTCTCGCAAGCAGCCAGAGCTTGCCTGTACAAATCTTCACTAACCGGCAACTGCCCAGCATCACGCGCCGTCTCCGCCGCCTTGTAAAGCTGCCGCCAAGAACCTTCTGTTGCCGCAAACGTTGGCGATGCCAATAGAGCTGAGACCAAAAATACAAATGCCACTTTCAGTAGTCTATTCATAAAGTCCTATCTTCGTTTGTCAGATCTATCTGCCTACCTAAATGCCAATCCACAAAGCCAATCTACATAGAATAGCAAGATCACTTGCTCGCATCCTTAACCGAGTAGCTGTCAAATACATCCCATAAGCCTTTGCGATCCAAATTGAAACCATACTTGTGCATTTCGTTAAGCGCATCAGCTTGGCACCAGCCATCTTCCACCATTCTGTAGATGCCAATCAGACAACCCGTTCTATCCTCTCCAAACGAGCAATGAACATAAACAGCATGCATTGCCTTTTTCGTTTCTGGATTGTAAGACGCCTTAGCCAAACGCGCTTCTTTCAATAAAGCATCGACTTGAGCTTTCGTCGGACCATCGTGCGCAATCGGCAGGCTGAGGTAGCCAATGCCCAGTTTTTCGCAAAGCAACTTTTCCGACTCAATTGAGCGCTTAGTCTTGCGCAAATTGATCACGGTTGTCACACCCTTTGCCTTGAGCTTGTACAGTCCTTCCTCCGACGGTTTGCCGCCACAGTATAAATATGGATGCAAGCTGCGGAAGTTGGGCAAATCATCGTCTTCTTCGACTTCCTTCTTGCCTTCACTCTCGTCGTCATGACGATTATCATCGTAATGGATTTTGGCCTCTTCTCTTTTCCTCTGGCTTGCCGAATTATCCGCATCTGCAGCACGCACTGCGCCGCACAGAGACAATGCAACCAAGCAGCTGACTAAGCTTACGGTGAGAATTCGTATAGGACGGAAACCTTGGTACATATATTTTTCGTACCACCAAAAATTGGTTACTTATCAAGACTAGTATTTAATAAGTAACACTTTGTAGTGATCTTTACTTGAGCAAGATTAGCGCATTCTAGCAGCGGGTAAATCACTCATAACGCTAGACCCAACTAGGGAGAATTAACTGTGCAATCAGTAGCCACAAGTGAAAGCCGTACGGGTGCAGCCTCGATCGCCGAGCTGCTTAAGAAAGCCGTGGAGGCGAATGCCTCCGATGCACATTTTCATAGTAATTATCCGCCACTGTTTCGCATAAACGGCAGCGTCAGACCAGTCGGTCAGAGCCCGTTGCAAGAATCGGAGCTCATGCCGCAATTGCTTTCCTGTTTGACTGACGAGCAAAAGGCACGTTTTGCCGAGAAAAAAGATGTCGATTTTACCTACGCGTTGGATGGTGTGGGTAGGTTTCGAGCTAGCATGTTTCTCACACAATCTGGTGTGAATGCAAGCTTCCGCATTATTCCGGCCCAGCCGCCCACATTGGCTGATCTTGGCTTACCGCAAGACCTAACTAGGTTTACGGAAATCCACCACGGACTGGTTTTGATCACGGGGCCGGCGGGCTCCGGCAAGAGCACGACACTGGCAAGTCTTGTGGATATGATCAACCAACACCATGTCGGCGATCACATTCTTACATTAGAAGATCCAATTGAAATCATTCACAGAAACAAACAATGCATAATCAATCAGCGGCAAGTACCTTTGCATTCGCAAAGCTTCGAGCGCGCAATTCGTGCAGCCCTGCGTGAAGACCCGGACGTAATTATTATTGGTGAAATGCGCGATGCGGAAACAATTTCACTAGCCTTGACGGCAGCAGAAACCGGTCACTTGGTTTTAGCCACGATGCATACAACTGATGCGATTAAATCCATTAGTCGAATTATTGACAGTTTCCCACCAGAAAAGCAATCACAAATCCGCACCATGCTTTCTGAATCATTGCAAGGCGTCTTCAGTCAATTGCTCTTGCCTTCAGCAGATGGAAATTCACGAGTGGTGGCATATGAATTGCTCTTCGTCAATTCAGCCGTATCAAATTTGATTAGAGACAAAAAGACATTCCAAATCCCTTCGGTCATGCAATTAGGCAAAGCACAAGGAATGATTACGCTGGCACAAAGCATTGGCGAACTGGTGCGGGCAAACAAAGTTTCCCGTGAAACAGCTAAGCGTTACGTGGAAGAAGCATATTTCTAATTGGCAATCTGATTCAACTTGGCAAAATTTCTGGAGGTTACATGGCACGATTAGATGAACTCTTCAAACACTTGAAAGAGAACAAAGGATCAGATTTACATTTAGTTGTCGGCGAGCCGCCGAAAATGCGCTTGCATGGAACAATTTCCAACATCCCTGGCTATGAAGTATTCACGCTGCAATCGATACGTGATTGGTTGGGCGAAATTTTGCGCAAAGAGCAGTTGGATACTTATAGAAAGGATCGCGACTTAGACTTTGCTTATTCGCTGGAAGGTGTGGCTCGATTCCGCGCCAATTATTTCTTTCAGAACAACGGTCCGGCTGCAGTATTTCGTATCATTCCGGAAAAGATTGTTTCACTGCTTGATTTAAACTTGCCGCCAATCTTAAGTACATTTGCTGATTACGAGCGAGGACTGGTTCTAGTAACAGGTCCAACCGGAAGCGGCAAATCAACAACCCTGGCAGCAATCATTAACGAGATCAATCAGCGTTATCAAAAACACATCATTACAATTGAAGACCCGGTTGAATTTGTCCACGCGCCAAGGACCAGTGTAATTTCTCACCGAGAAATCGGTGCACATTGCGCCAGTTTTGAGACCGCTTTGCGTGCTGCCGTACGCGAAGATCCAGACGTGATTTTGGTTGGTGAAATGCGCGACTTAGAAACAATTTCGCTTGCACTGACTGCGGCCGAAATGGGTTTTCTCGTCTTCGGCACCTTGCATACAAACTCTGCCTCGAAAACCATCGACAGAATTGTCGACGTCTTTCCCTCCGAGCAACAATCGGCCGTGCGCACCATGCTTGCCGGATCGCTAATGGCAGTGGTGTCACAATTACTTGTCAAAGCAGCAGATGGAAAGGGACGCGTAGCCGTCAACGAGATTCTGCTTTCCAGCTCCGGTCTCGGCAACGCCATCCGTGAAGGCAACATCAACATGATCAAATCCATCATCCAATCCGGTGGTGGCAAAGGCATGCAAATGATGGACGACGCCATGGAAAAATTATTGCAAGCCAACAAAATTGATCCCGATGATGCTTACCTGAAAGCCACCGAAAAACAACGCTTCCAAAAATACCTCAAGCAACAACCCGTCGCCCCACGATAGCGTTAGGCACATCTAAATTTCGGATTCGTTTGCCAATTACGATAGCGCAGCTATCGCCGCGACAACTGCTAGAAGTGGCGGCAACCAGATAAGTTTCGATCGTTTGAAACAAAGTACCAATGTCAATCCGATCAACAAACCAACAGTGCCGTAGCAAAAACTTTTGATCAGGATCCAGCCGAGCCCGAACGGTTCGAAACTCGCTCCATGCCAATCAACAAACGACTTAACAAAGCTGAAGAAAAAGAACGCCGCCACAAATGGCGCTAGGAACCAAAGAAAAAGAATGAATGTTATATTCATGGTTTTTTGTTTCTTTGCTGGCGGCGTTTCGACATTTCGGCAGTTTCCTTAATTGCTGCTTCCGTTTCTAAGAAGTACGCGTCTTCTGGTGCCCGAGTGGTATCAGATATCGGTCCACCACCAACTACTCTGATTTTGTCACCCTGAGATCCGGGTAGCGACGATGGTTTTTTGCCTTTGATATAAACCTGAATCACATCGACCCCTAAACATTGATTCTTCTTCAACCAGACAGTCAGTCCATCATTACGATGCACTCGCGGCTGAAAGGCTGGCGTCTCCGAAAGCCACTTCTTCGCTTTCTCAACCGAACTAAAATTCAATTGGCCTTCTTCTGCCACACATCTAGTCACACCATCGTGTGGAAACCAGTGGTTGCCAGCCCCAGGAAAGTACAAACCAAAACTGCCAAACCAACGTTTGTCCCGAGGGGTCATTTCAACGGATCGCGTATCTCCCTTCCACGTATAAGAACGCTTACGTCCTTTACCCGCCGTGATGGTCATTTCGTCAGTTGGCATTTTCACTATGATTTGCATGCCGGGCGACATCACAACTTCATTCACAGCCGGAATCGGCCGATCACCAACCGGAAACAACCAATCCAAATCGCCGCTCATAAACTTAAGAGTCGTCGCAATCACAATCGTGCCACCAAGCACAACCACGGGTGGCGTCAACAAAATCCATTTTTGCCAAGTCGTCAATTCCATCGAATCAAAAATCCATTTGCAGGTCGCGGCCAAGCAAGTGGTTGATTTCTTCTTTCTGCTCCGTTTGCTGTGAGATTAAACACAAGCAAAGGCTGGTGACGAAGAGTCTGCGCGCTATCATGTGTTGCCTGGATAGTAACAATCATGCACAAATGTAACGCATTAAATGAGAATTTACTTTTTATCTGTATATACGAGTGAAGAAAACGTTATTAATTCTCAATTGAGGATCAAAAATATATACACTAGTATATACAATAAATCTCAGGCAAATTGACTATCTAGATTCGCGCAGACAGAAAAGATATACAACCCGCGCTAAAGTCGTGGCTGAGAACACCGGGAGACACAATGCGAAAAATTGCTGCATATGCTCTGATGTTAGTCATAGTGCTTTGGCTCGGGCAAGTGGGCATCCAATTCGCAAAAGCGGCAAAAGGGGGGAAATCTATGTCAGACCACAATTCTCAAATCGCGGGCAAGAATGTTGATCGGGCGATTTTCGCTGCCGGATGCTTTTGGAAAGTGCAATATGTTTTTAGCCAGGTACTCGGAGTTGTTGCCACCCGTGTTGGCTATACCGGCGGGCAAGTGGATAATCCAACCTACGAACAAGTCTGCGAGCACAAGACCGGACATGCTGAAGCAGTCCTTGTCGAATACGATCCGAACAAAGTCAGCTACCACAAATTACTGGAGACTTTCTTTGCCAACCATAATCCGACAACCATGAACAGACAAGGACCGGACGTTGGTTCACAATATCGTTCCGCCATTTTCTATGTCACACCCGAGCAAAAGGCAGAAGCGCTCAAATATAAAGACGAGCTAACCCGTGCGCATAAGTTCACTTCGCCAATCGTAACTCTTATAGAGCCAGCGACTAAATTCTACGACGGAGAAGAATATCATCAGGACTATTACAAGAAGCACGGCGCAGTCTGTTATTAATGGTCAAGCCAAGTAAACAAATGAACAGAAGAAGATCCTCAACATTGCTAATTGTCGCGGCTATAAGCTTAATGCTTGGAGCCTGCGCAAAAGCAGAAGATAATGCCACCACGAAGGAGAAGGTTATGACCAGCGACGAGAAAACAATGCCGACAGATAAGCAATCAGACAGTTACTGGAAAGAAAAGCTTGACGAGCATACATATAAGATTACGCGTTGCAGTGGCACTGAAGCCCCGTTTACCGGCAAGTATTGGAACAATCACGAAGACGGCACTTACCGTTGCAGCAATTGCGGCGAAGTGCTCTTTAGCTCCAAGGACAAATTCGATTCAGGCACTGGTTGGCCTAGTTTCACCCGCGCACAAGGTGATTCCGTCGACACACGCGCCGACAAATCGGCCGGTATGGTGCGTGAAGAAATAGTTTGCAAACATTGCGGCGCGCACCTTGGACACGTGTTTGATGACGGCCCGGCACCAACCGGTCAACGCTTCTGCGTCAATTCCGCCTCTCTCGATTTCAAAGGAAATGACAAATAGAACGGCGAGAACTTTCTCAAAGAGTACAAGTCAAATGACAAACAGAAGACTCTGTTACGCTTTCAACAAGCCCTACGCCGTCTTGTCTCAATTTAGCCCCGACGGCAGCGACAAGACAACGCTAGCAGAATTTGGTTTCCCGCGCGACGTCTATCCAATCGGACGCTTGGATTACGACAGCGAAGGTTTACTACTTTTGAGTAATGATGGATCGCTCAACAAACTCTTGCTCGATCCATTGCATGCACACGCGCGCACTTACCTAGTGCAAGTAGACAACATTCCCACACAAGATGCCCTCACTCAATTGAGACGCGGCGTAATCATTGAAGGCAGAAAAACATTGCCGGCCAAAGCCGAACTCTTGACCGACGAACCAAATCTGCCACCACGCCCAGTGCCGATAAGATTCCGCAAAAACATTCCCACAAGCTGGATCGAACTGACAATTTCCGAAGGCAAAAACCGCCAGGTACGAAAAATGACTGCCGCAGTTGGACATCCAACCTTGCGCCTGGTCCGCATTGCCATCGGTAAGCTTTCACTTTTTGGTTTGGGTCTGGCTCCCGGCGAAATGAAACTTCTTTCCCCAGAAGAAATCGATACAGCACTGGCAAAACACTAGAATCGGCTTTCTATGATCCAGAAGTTTGGAAGCGGTGCACATTCACCGGCAAAAAGAGTCTTGTCTCTTCATCGTAAATAGATAGCCAATCATACTCAGGATCGTAGACAGCCCCACTTACTACCGGCTGCGGGCCAGGCAAGCAACCTGCCAATGCAGATCGGAAAAGTTGCATCTCACGCCATATTATCGCCTCCGTCTGGCTATAACAGTGCTCGCCGGAGCCGGCAAACTGCACAACATTACTTTCCCGGCTTGGCAATCGCTGGCAACCATGATGTCCACAGAACAAGACAAGACCTATCTCTGGATTTGCTTGCACGTCGCGAACCAGCCAATTCTGCGAAACATCGGCTTGATCTGCAAGACCAGCCAAGCCTCCCTCCGCCTCAATTACCTTCAGCGAACCAACCTGATTCACGATCAGGGATGCATTCATGGCTTGCGGCTCCGAGCAAGTTACCGCAATTACATTAGGCCTTTCTTGATTCAATTCAAATGGGTTGCGCATTTTTGCAGCAACATCAAGACATGACGATTCGTCACTCATGAAATTCTCCTTGCGTCATCACAAATGCCAGGCAGCACATGCCTGTGCAACCGGGCAAGACAAATTTGGAGATTGATTTTTAGAGTAACTTAGAACAGTTCATTAGCCAAATTGGCACTCTTCTATGCGCCTTGGCCACTAAATCTTGACGCGCAAACAGCTGCCCTTCCGCCTTGACCGCCATATCAAACAAGGTCGGCGAAATCGCCACCTTAACTGTTGCACCACAACTTGTGCTACCACCACCGGGTTGTCCGCGATAGGAAAGGAGAACCGGATGCAAATGATGCATGGGCTTGCGGCCTGGAAAATCAAGCGACTCATGTTCTTCCGACATTGCAGATTCAGCCGCCGGCATGGCCAATGAAGTGACAACTGCGAAATTAAAGAGCCAAACAAACAGAAACATAACGGACACGAAAATAGTTGGCGTCAGCCAATTGTGCATTCGCCCCAAAGCAGACGGTTGCAAGCTGAACGAAGCTTCACTTCGCCGTGATATCACTTTGCCTGTATCGTTCGTTCCTATGACGCTCACCTTATTTAAGTGCGGCCCGTTTGATATTGCATTTCGGGAAGTACTGTCTGCTCTTGTTCTCTAACAACTTGATCGGGACTTAATTGAGTATCTAAAGATTGAATAACCTGAACATCGCAGCGCGCCGATTTCTTTATTTGCTTGATTAACCCGCCACCAAACAAGCGCTTGCCTTTTTGCGGTTTTGCAAACAATAATATACGATCCGCTATCCAGTCAATAGCCACCTGGCTGATGGACTGCCCTTCAACGCTGGCAGCCAAGACCTGCCACGATGTTCGAACTCCCGGATGATGCTTGGCCAAGCGCGATGAGAGAGCCATGAGCAGCTCTTTGCCATTTGCCAGCGCCTCTTCATGCTCATCAGTCATTAGCAGTGCCGCAGCACCGGAATATGGCATATCCGTCCACCACTTTGGCTCAACCAGATGAACCAACATCAAATCACATTGAGCCGATTCCGGATTTTTTTCAAGCCAGCCAACCAGCATTTCAGCGGTTTGCTCGTTCTTTACTGGCACTAATATTTTTTTGAGCATAACATTAGATCTTGCATCAACGGCCTTTGCAAGCATCTCCGATACTACTTGAGTTCTTCCAAACTGGTTATTCATCGTGAACTCCTTTCTTTAATACTGTCTTCCCGAAGGCTCACTGCTTTATCAACACTGGACTGAACTCTGGCGTATGCAGCGGCTTGCCTCCTGTTGAGAATTAGTGAACCGACTCCATAAATAATCAGAGCGGACAAGACACCGGTGAGAAAATCCGTAAGCGGCACCATGACAGCTGTGTAAACCATCAAGAAAGCGTGGAAGCGTCCTTGGTGCCAAACTTCCTTGATCTCAGCGACTTTCACCATATTGGTCGCAACCCAGAGAAGAATCCCACCAATGCAGGCCATGGGAACCATTTCCAGCCATGGTGCAAGATAAAGCGCTAAGGCAATTTTGAGAATACCTTTGAAATATCCGGCCATTGGTGTCATGGCTCCGGCTTTGATACTGGTGGCAGTGCGCGCCAATGCGCCTGTGCACGGGAAGCCATTAACCATTGGTACGATTATTTGTACCAGCCCTTGTCCCCACAATTCTTTGTCGGGATTAAATGGCGTCTTCTTGTTATTAGCCAAGCGATCGGCCATTGATGAGCACAACAAGCTTTCGACGCTGGAAACAAAAACAATCGCTAAGACAAAATAGGCAATGTCCATGCCCAGTTGTGGTGTGAATGCCGGCATGGAAGGCGGCGTGAAAACAAAGAAATTCGAAGGGATGCTGCCATACTTCAAGCCAACATCAGCAATGCCCCTATCGCTAAAGATTGTCTCAGAAAGTAATGTACATAGAGCAAGCGCCAAGAGTGGTGCCGGAATAAAAATTGAGATCTTCAGCAGTCTTCGTGTCATGACAAATGTAAGCATCGCCAAGAAAAATGAATATCCATTGAATTCATGGAAGTACTGACCAATGAGTTTGATTTTTTCAAAGAACTCGCCACGAATTGCGTGCTCAAGTCCCAACACCTCGCCGATATTTGAAAGTGCGATGACGACTGCAATTCCGACGCTAAAGCCAACGACAATTGAATTTGGCACACGTTTGACATATTTGCCCAGCCCCAAAATTCCCATGCCCAGCAAAATTACACCGGCAAAGACTGAACAGAGAACCAAGAGTCCATGCGCTTCGGCAAAACTTCCGCCCGTGGCATGATGACCATATTTCAACATCAGCGCGGCAATCACAGGAATGAATGCTGCCGTCGGTCCATAGACTTGATATTTTGATCCGCCCCAAGTGCGACCAATAATGCAAGCCAGTGCGCCAGCAACAATTCCTTGTTCCGGTCTTAGACCCATGGCGATCGCAAATCCCATGGCCATTGGGATGGCGGTAAGTGCCACCACAAATGCGGCGCTTAGATCACGATAAGTTGTACTAAGCCACGACTCGCGAGTTAGATCTTCAAATCGTTGATCGAAGACGGTGTTGAATTGCAAAAGCCGTTGCCAGAGCATTGGCAAGAAGGCTGCCTCAGCCGCCACCGATTCTTCCAAATTACGCGAAATTATACTGACATTATCCTTAGCCATACTCACAGATTCCTTTGTATAGAAGGTGTCTTTGTAGGTAGATGGACACTCAAGCGCTTGAATGCCGGTTTTGAAACACTGCAAAACAGAGCCGCCGCCCCTTGTCGGTGCAGCCTTTGACATCTATTCGTGTTGTTATATAGCGATATTACAATATGACGATGCGACAATATTACTAGCGATCCCCGGATTTGTCAACATACCGGGAATTTGCCGCCCCTGCAAGGTTTGCCGCTTTCAGGGCAAATAGCGTCGTGATAGTATTAAGGCGCCCTGGTATTAATGTAGAGTCGAATTCCGAGGTCGCATGCCAAAACATTTAGTGGCAATCGAACTAGCAAAATTATTCGGAGTGCTGGCACATCCTCTGCGCGTGGAAATTGTCGAAGAGCTGCGCGACCGTGAATTAACTGTCAACGATTTGCAAAAAGGATTGAGCGTTGCGCACGCCTCAGTCTCGCAACACTTAGCGATTCTGCGCAGCAATCGCGTCGTAATCGAACGTCGTGAAGGACGCCACGTCTACTATCATTTGCGCAATCCAGAAATGGCACAAGCCGTCGCGATCTTTTTGTCTTTCGTATCGCCAGACACTTCAGAATCAGACCGCATTTTATCTGCAATTAAGTCAGCCAAGAGCCAATGGTCTCAAGACAAATAACCACAGTTGAGCCTTATATAACTAGCTATCGGTAACGTGCAGGCATTTTACTTTTCACAAGCCCAATAGCTTTATAAGTATCAGGAATTCCATAGCCATAATACTGCATCAGGTTTGCTGGCATCGGCGGGCAGGACGCTGCCATAATTTGGAGAATTTGCGCATTGGTCATTTTCGGGAAAACGGACCATACCATAGCTATTTGCGAGATCAACAACGGCGCGGCCAGGGATGTTCCACCAGTCGAAACAAATCCTCCGTCCACATCTTGTGCCCTGACAGAATCGCCTGCCGCCGTAAACCAAACAGGATTACCATAAGTAGAGACAGCGCCGGGATAACCGTAATCAAACAAAGTGAGATCCGGATTTATGCCGGAAACACCGACCATATAACTTATTCGCGGATTCGGATCAAAAAATCCGTAATTCCCCATCGGTACTACAACAATCATGCCCTTGTTATATAGTGCTTTGCATAGATTATGCATCGTCGGATGCACCCGGGGATTGAAATAACTTCTCTCCGGCTCACTTACTTGTACTTCGATGTTAACGATCTTAACTCCAATCTTGGTACCATTCTTTTTGAGATAGGTTAGACAACGCAGAGTCAGCTCCTCATTTGTATAGTTACCGTACTCGGGAGTTGAATCTATAAGCGGAAAAACATATGAGTGGCCAGCACCAGATGCCAACCCGATGCCATTGTTGGTTGCAGCAAAACCGCCCGTACAAACTAGAGTACCATGAGACGAGCGCACCGGTGATGGCCCCACAGTATCAAAATACGCATCGTATGCCTGCAAGACCCTGCCGCTCAACTCAGTCACATTAGCAGTACCTGAATCAATATCGGCGATAACGATACCATCTCCCTGAGCATACGGCAAAGATGCCGGTATATTCATATACGGCAAGTACCATTGCTCGGGGAAGTAAGGGTCATTGACTGGCGGTTCGGTTGTCTGTGGCAATTCTCCATAATAATTTCGCTGCACTGCCGCAAAATGCTTCTTGTCCTTAGTTAATTTTGCTTCCGTCTCGCTCAGTTTGCCCTTTTCTGTCTTTACGACAAGAACCAAATCCTCGCCTTCACCAAAGGAACGAATCACAGTGCCATGAATTTCTTTGAGAGCTTCAGCCACCTCATCTTTCTCGTCTTGAGAGGATGTACCTGCTTTGGCATCTTTGGGTTTTTTCTTTTTGCTGTCCGAATTTGATCCCAAATCTGTTTTCATTGCCGGAGACACCAAAAGGACATCGTCCTCATAGGCTTTGACCGGTCGACGAGTAGCCGGCTTGCGCGGCTTAAATTGTGGCTCCTTCAATTGATATTGCGGGGCGGCTTTGACCGCATTGCCATAGAAGCTTATGGATAGAGCAGCAATGCAGACAATAAATGAAAAGGCAGCAGCCCTTCTCAGCAATTTGCTATCCATAGGTTTGCTCCTGCACTTCTGAGCCCAGATTAAATCAAGTAGCCAACTATATATACCCTTTATCTCTCTCGCAATGTCAGCTGTAGACCTTGATTAATGTCCTTGTGCCACCGGAGTCGGCAAGTGCAGCTTAAGCCAGGAATCCACAGAGTCAATTAATAGCGACGATGGTGCCATTGTCTCAAACATTAAATGTTCGGCAGTGCCAATCAGCAATAAAGTCTTATCCTCAGATTTGACCGCATCAAATATTGCAAATGTGCCTTCCGGCTTGACCAAACGATCTTTAAGACCTTGAGCAACCAATACAGGAATCTTGGTGATTTCTGCAGCGTGCTCTTTTGTCGTACGCATGAAGACAGCAAACTTCATCAGCTCAATTGGTGTCATTCCCAACTTAGCCTTGGGATCGTTTGCCCATTTCTCCCGCACCTGATCATTTGAGGTGGCCCTGTCGGCCACGTAATCGTGAATGCTAAAGCTTGCCTTGGGATCAATCATGAAATGTACCGCCGTTGTTAATGCCATCTTCCTTTGTTGAAACCGTTCCGCCGACGGTACAGAAGCAATGACACCATCCACAACATCTTGCAATTGGCCGCCAGCCCGCAGAGCAATTGCTCCGCCCATTGATTCACCAAGAATAAAAATCGGCAGTGTCGGATTTTCTTTTTTGATCACTTGCACTACGTTGGCAATATCGGTAAGGGCGCGCGAATAATCCAAAGTTTCCAAACCCTTCGTCTGTGTCCAAGAACCGAAGCCACGAACATCCAGGGCGTAAACAATGTAACCACGCTTATTGAGCTCATTTGCCGTCGAGAAAAAAGCGCGGTTTTCCAGACCCAAGCCATGCAAACAAACAATTGCTGCTTTGGGCAGATCCTTCAAATTCGCCCATGCCACCACCGGCAGTGTGCGCATTCTGAAATCACTGCCTGCCCAACATTTTTCCGCCGCCGTATCAGGAGTCAACTCACCGATGTACTGATGACGAAGCAGGCGACCGAGCGCCTCATAATCGGACACCTTAGCTTGGGCTTGAAAGACGGACCTAGTTCTAATCAACGAAGTAAACAGATCACGAATTTGTTTTCTCATCGCTAGCATCTTGTCTTGCTGATTCATGTCTCGGTAAAAATCTGCTGCCTGCAAAAGTGCCCAGCAATAGTTTGTCGTATCGTAAAGATTGCCGTTCTTGAGCCGATCCTTGGTCGTCTCAACCAGCCAAACACAAGATTTTTCCGCATCCGCGTTTTGCTTCAAGTCAATCTGACAGGCTGCCATAGCCTCCAAAATCTCAGACAAGGAAAGTTGCGCATCCGGCAAATTCTTGCAGGCACTCAAAGCAATCTCATACTGCTCCAATGCCTTCTTCGTATCATGCAATCGGTAGTAACAATCACCAAGCCGCTTATCCAAAAGCATCTTATCGAAAGAGCCCGGTTTGTAGTTTGCGTTCTGCGAGCTGGCAAATAAATCACGCGCTTCAGTCAAAAACTTGATGGCGTCCTTATTATTTTCGTGATGCACAGACATGACCGCAAGAAAGTAGGGAATCTCAGGAATCAACGACTTGCTCGCCGTTCCTTCCTTATACGCATCAAGCAAAACATCTTCCGCCTTCGGGATCTGATCGGCAAGAATCAAATCAAGCGCCTGATCAGACGCTTTCATTTGTGCGTTTGTGCCACCAGCATTTCCGCCAGCCGGCAATTGCTCCGCACCAACCGCACCAGCATAGGTCAGAAACAGAACCAAGGCACTCAAGCCAGCAACTAACGTTTTCATCGTCCTCCAAAGCCCAAAAGCAGACCGCGCGATTCCCCAGGCATCAATTCTATCCCAAGTCCGGGATTAACTATCCTCCACACAGGGAAAATATTGACAAGCGAACTGGATACGGAGAATGAAAGATGTCAGCTGCCGAAATTGACGAAGAATACGAGAAGCTGATTAAGCGCTTTCCTCTGCGCCCGATTCGTGATGACGAGCACAACGACCTTGCAGCCGAGATTTGCGATAGTCTTACCGATCGCATTGGAGAGCTGACCGCTTCAGAACGCGATTATTTGGAAGTGCTTAGCGACCTTATCTCCAAATACGAATCGCAGTGGGACAGCGACCTGCCGGAAATGTCTCCGCGAGATTTGATTCAATATCTTATGGATCAAAACGATCTTGCCCAAAAAGATTTAGTAAGCGAATTTGGTTCTCCCAGCCGCGTCTCAGAATTTCTCAATGGCGAGAGAAGTCTCAGTCTAGAACAAGCCAAACGATTAGCCGAGCGTTTCAAATTGAACATAAGCGCGTTGATCGCTTAGTTACATTTTTTCATACCAAACCAACCCATGACATCAACGATATTTTCCGGCGGAATTCGTGGAATTCCACTTTCGCCAATGCTCTGCGATGGCATTGACGGTAAAATTGTTCCGTCGCAGCCTTGGGGAATTGAGCCAATCCTATGAAAAACGCGCCTGCCAGAGCATGGCAAGCAAATATCATGCTAATTCTCTTGCTCAATAGTTGTCCGGCAATGATCGCTAGTGATAATGAAGCCGCGTGGCAAAACACACCGAACAGACTCGATGAGATAAACACTATCATCCTCAAAAAGGAGGTAGAGATACTCTCAATCAATACAGATCTCATGTGCAACCAGGAAAAGCTATCAAAAGCCAAGTCTATCCGGATTGCTCTATATAATTTCATTGCTTCCGCTTTCATAGATGCAGGTGTTATTACTGTCGCTTCGACAAAATGGGCAACGATTTCAAACCCGCATAGAGCTAGCGCGGCTTTACTCAAATCCGGCTCTATTACAAGTATGATTGGTAACTCGATATTATTGGCCGGTTTGTTTTTTGAATCGGCAAACGATACATTTATTTCTCTAAAGAGAATGACAAACCGTGCTTCGCCAGGAGCAAAAATCAGCCAGCTCCGAGATCTTTATCGCCAGCTGTCAAACCTTTTTGATGAGCGAGCGAGATTGGTGCACGACGATCCCGCAGCAAACCAATTGCAATTGGAATTGAGTCAAAGAGAGGGAAAGATATTGGCGTATATCAAACATTGCTGTGTAGAGGATTCGAAGACAATACTTTCGCAACGACAATTCAGCAAGACGGCCAAGGTCACTGAATTACTAAGTGAAATCACCGCTGTATCCACAGCTGGATTTGTAGGTGGGCTTTTCAATCTCATTGCTGCTCAAAAGAAAAATCCGATCATTTCTAGACCGGCAGGCATAGGTTATACAATATCCGGTTCAACTCTGGTTGCTGAGCCAATGCTATCGTACCTCCTGGCTAAAATGAATCAAAAGCACAGCTTCAAGAAACTCGAAAAGGATTTTGCGGAAACAGAGCAAACGGTTAGCAGTTTATCTAGTTCTGACTTACTCGACTCGTCAGAGAAAGGCGCGTTGACTGAATCTTTTAATCAGCGACTTTCCACCTACAAACTGCTTATTGGATTAGCAAAGAATTCGGAAAGCAAATTCAATGATGTCAGCAAGAATCGTGCACGAGCACTTGCCCGCAGAGAAATCACAAATGGCATAGTTGGTGGCACTAAATTAGCTTCAGGCATTATGCTGACAAATGCCGCCTTTTCCTTTGATTCCAATATCAAAAGAGCACACAATGTTCTGACTAAGCGAGTCGCCATACTGGATACTACCTTTATTCCCGGGGCAAGCACCTGGATGGCAAACTCTGTTTTAACTCGACGCAGACCGGACTTGCACGTTTTTACTATGGGTACGCAGAACAATTATCTTGCTGAATTATCCTTAGAAAGACGAAACACCCTGAGCAAACTGGCGGATTCATTGCACTGACCGCAGCCATCAAATAATATGGCGAATAGATCGCTACTCTGGAATCTCCGCCTCGACAAGCAAAGCAAGAAGCGCTAAAGACTCTTGCCAGCATAAATAACACGCTTCAACTGGAATCATCTCCGGAATGCCGGCTTGCACAATATTCACTTCTGTGCCAACAGACACCTTCTTCAAGATAGTCGTTACCTCCATCTCGCCAGGAAGTGCTGGATCATCGAATTTGTCCGTTTTGCGGATCTTCTCATAAGGCGTCAATTCGAGAAAAGTTCCACCAAACGAATGCGCATTGCCAGTGGTGAAATTTGTAAACGACATTTTATAGCCACCGCCAACCCGCGCATCCATTTCATGCACCTTGCCGGTAAAACCATTGGGCGGCAACCACTTCTCCATTGCATCGGGATCAATAAATGCTCGATAAATTCGCTCGGCTGGCGCCCGCATTACACGTTGCAAACGTATTGTGTTTCCTTCGGCGCTTGGCATGTCACACACCTCTTATTCTGTTAAAGCAAAGACTCAAATGGAGAATCGACTCTGATTGTACAACGCAGTTGCCGATGAGATCGGAGATCATTTGCAGTTTAATTGATCGGTCATTTAAAATACTGTGCTAGTGATTCTACGCAAGAAATCTTGAACCAAATGAAAACGAAAATCATTAGCAGCAATAAAAAAAAGTTGTTACCAGAAGAACGTGAACAACTACTCCGCGTATTGAAGACCCGTTTTGAAAAAAGCATGAACCGTCACAAAGATCTTGAATGGGCCAAAGTGCAAGCAAAACTGGAAGTAAATTCTGAAAAGCTATGGTCGCTCAATGAAATGGAAAGAACGGGCGGTGAGCCGGATGTCGTTGGTCATGACAAAAAGACGGGAGAATACATTTTTGTTGATTGCTCACCGGAAAGTCCTAAAGGCCGTAGAAGCGTTTGTTATGATCAGGAAGGGCAAGAATCAAGAAAGGAATTTAAGCCAGCGAATAATGCTGTTGATATGGCAACTTCCATGGGCATTGAGCTGTTGATGGAAGAACAATATCGAGACCTGCAGCAACTGGGAAATTTCGACACGAAAACGTCAAGCTGGATAAAAACACCTTCTGATATCAGAAAACTAGGCGGCGCCCTCTTCGCTGATCGCCGATATGACACTGTCTTCGTCTATCACAACAGCGCACCCTCTTACTATGCGGTGAGGGGATTCCGCGGCTGGCTAAGAGTCTAAACACATCGTCTGGTTACATTTTTTCGTACCAGACCGGGTCATCATTATGATTGACCGCGATATCGACGGAGAATCTATATTTACTCAACCGTCCGATAACGCTTTCTTTCGGCAAGATTGCTCCCACCCTTGAGAGAATCGCTCAGCCGAAAAGCTGATGAATTCGGCTAAAGAAGAGTCCTGTAATGCTCGTCCCTTGGGGCACACAAGAAATCTCTCAAAAAACAGCCCATTTTTGAGAGATTTCCACAATCTCTCAAATTTTGGATGTATAATAGAGATCTCTCAATTTTACATATAAAATTGTAGGTATTTTATGGCATTTAATAGACAGAAGCCTTACAACAATCTACCGAATTTGCCGCCCAGCCAGGATTTGGAAACTGTGCCAATCCTTAAGCGCTGCATTGACGCCGCCTCGGCCCTAGCAGAGCTCAAAGGAATGGGTGACGTAATACCAAATCAAGATTTGGTGATTCGCTCAATTGGACTGCAGGAAGCTAGAGTTTCATCCGAAATAGAAAACATAGTAACCACCACGGACGATCTCTACAGAGCATTGGCAGATACATTTGATAAAGCGACACCCCAAGCCAAAGAAGTGTTGCGGTATCAGGAAGCAATTTCAACCGGTTTCGATATGGTCAAATCTCGTGCGGTTCTGAGTACCTCTTTATTCTGCGAGCTTGCCACCATAATAAAACAATGCGAAATGCCAGTGCGGAAACTGCCTGGCACCAAGATCGTGGACATGAGTAAAGACGAAGAAGTTATCTACACTCCCCCCGAAGGCGAGCACATTATTCGAGACAAGCTAAAGAACTTGGAGGAATTCATACACGCCAACGATGGGATGCACCCACTGATCAAATTAGCAGTAATGCATTACCAATTCGAAGCGATTCATCCTTTCACGGATGGAAATGGGCGTACAGGTCGAATCATAAACATACTCTACTTAATTCAACAAGACTTGCTCAAACAACCTGTATTGTATCTTTCGAGTTATTTCATCGAGCACAAGACTGAGTATTACAGCAAGTTGCGATCGGTTACCGAAAAAGCTGAGTGGGAACCGTGGATAAACTTCGTACTAGATGCTGTACATAAGACCGCTAACCGTACAAAGGACAAGATATTGGGAATTAAAGCCCTAATGGATTCAACACAAGAGGAAATAAGAACAAAAGCCCGACAAGCCTACTCAAAAGATTTGGTGGAACTCCTCTTTTATCTTCCATACTGCAAAGCCAGATTTCTAGAAGAAAGAGAACTAGTATCGCGAAATACAGCGATGACAAGATTACGTTCACTAGAATCTGCAGGAATCTTACAAAGCTTGAAATTTGGACGAGATGTTTATTTCATCAACAAACGTCTATTAAATTTTCTTGCTCAACCATAATCCCAGCGTTTGTTCGTAAATTAAACGAGAATTATCTGCGCAATAGCCTAGTTACATTTTTTCGTACCAGACCGGTCCGTCGTTTTCATTGGCAGTCTTCGCTGCTTGCGCCGGGCTCGCGCTGGCTTGTGGCAATAGATCCAAAGTACGCATATAGAAGTGAGACATTTCTGAACGCTGTTGATCAGTCCAAGGTAGCGTTCTGAACTCATCGAGAATTTTCATCACTTTCTCGCGGCTCTCAGCGCCCCTTACTCTTTCAAGCCAAAGTTGTAAGTTGAGGTTCTCGCTCATGTTCTTATTCTCGTCCTAACGCGTTCAATACAATGGGTGAATCTAAATGGTGGGCAAGAAAAGACTTAAGTCCTTGCGTATTGCTACACTAGATCTTGCCTCGATAGCAATTCATACTTGACAGGCCGAATCCAGGAAATTAGCCAATCAGAGGAATATATTTGATTTGTCCTTCCATTGTCAACGGTGAATCGCTGTTTCTGTGCGGCTTGATTGACTAGCCTCGGGAAATTGCTCCAAACACGCGTCGATGCCTTGGGAAACAACGGGCAGCGAGGCACCGAACTGCCCTTGCGCTCCGAACTTTTCAGCGCTGACCAGATGGAGCAGCATGGCAAGATTCTGGCCGGGCTTCACAAATTAAGTGTCCGCCGGGCAGCGGACAAACTTTTGCCGCGCTTGTCCGAAAATGAGGCCATCCTAACTAGTGTCTGCAACTTGCTGGCAGAAACTGTCAATGCCAATCGTCCTATAACCCCAGCCGGTGAATGGTTATTGGACAACTTCTATTTGATCGAAGAGCAAATCCGTACTGCAAAGAAACACTTGCCCAAGGGATACAGTCTCGAATTACCGAGATTAGCCGATGGGCAATCAGGCGGCTTTCCCCGAGTCTATGACATTGCCTTGGCGACAATTTCTCATGGCGATGGACGAGTAGACCCGGAGAATCTCAGTCGTTTTGTCAGTTCATATCAAACCGTTACCGAACTAAAAATTGGCGAACTTTGGGCCATCCCGATTATGTTGCGTCTGGCTCTTATAGAGAATCTCAGGCGAGTAGCCTTGCGAATATCGGCCGATATGCGGCATCGAGATCTGGCAAATACGTGGGCAAACAAAATGTTGGATATTGCCGCCAATGACCCCAAGAGTCTAATTTTAGTAGTGGCTGACATGGCTCGCTCCAATCCGCCCATGGTCAGCTCATTTGTTTCTGAACTTGCCAGGCGTCTGCAAGGACAAAGTTCTAGTCTGGCTTTAGGACTCACATGGATTGAACAACGCTTATCGGAAGCAAGCACCAGTATCGAGCAATTGGTTCAGGCAGAAACTCAACGGCAGGCGACGGACCAAGTTTCGATCAGCAATAGCATCGGCAGTCTTAGATTCCTCAGCACTATGGACTGGCGTAAGTTTGTCGAAAGCGAAAGTATCATCGAACAAATTTTGCTTGGCGACCCACATGGTGCTTACGGACAAATGGATTTTGCCACGCGCGATCTATATCGTCACGTCGTGGAAAAAACTGCCAAACAAACACATTCGTCCGAGGGAGAAATTGCCCGCAAAGCGATCAGCTTGTCTTTTGAGCAAGCAGCTGCGACGAATATCCACTCGCGGGCAGCACACGTGGGATTCTATTTAATTGACGATGGATTGCCGCTTTTAGAAAAATCGGCAACTGGCAGCGAGACTGGGGGATGGCAGTTCCCATTGTTCTTTTATCTTGGGCCAATTTTTGCTATCACTTTAGCTCTCACCACAGCATTGATTGTGAAAACTGAGTTTATCGGACTAACTGGCAGTCAATCTGATTGGCCGCTTGTCATTCTTACCATTGTCGTACTTCTCAGCACCAGTCAATTGGCTATGGCACTGGTAAATTGGTTGGCTACACTTTCGGCCAAATCGCAAGCCCTAGCCAAAATGGATTTCGCATCTGGAATCCCGAGCGAGGCAAGAACATTGGTTGTCGTTCCAACCATGCTATCAAGCACGGCGAGTGTACATGAATTGGTAGAAGCATTGGAAATACGCTTTCTCGCCAATCGCGATGACTATTTGTATTTTGGACTACTGACGGACTTTCTCGATGCCGATCAAGAAACAGTTCCAACAGACGAAGAGATATTGCTTCTCGCCAAAAGCAAGATTGAAGAACTGAACAAAAAGTACAAAAGTGGTGCTGACGACATTTTCTTCCTCTTCCACCGACCGCGAAAGTGGAATCCCCAAGAAAATGTTTGGATGAGCTATGAACGCAAGCGCGGAAAGTTAGCGGACTTAAATGCGCTTTTGCGCGATGGCAAGAAAGATAACTTCTCGGCAATTGTTGGCGATACAGAAGTATTAGCCAATGTCCGTTATGTAATCACTCTCGATACCGATACCCGATTACCGCGCGACGTGGCTAAGCAGCTTGTCGGTGCAATGATGCATCCATTGAATCGAGCTTGCTATGACGAAAGCAAAAGGTTGATCACTAAGGGATACGGCATCTTGCAGCCACGCGTTAGCATCAGCCTGCCTGGTGCAAATCGATCAAGATATGCAGCACTGTGTGGTAGTGATCCGGGGATAGATCCTTACACACGCACGGTGTCAGATGTTTATCAAGATGTCTTTCATGAAGGTTCATTTATTGGTAAGGGAATTTATGATGTCGATGCATTTGAAGGAACTCTCAAAGGACGCTTCCCTGAAAATCGCATACTCAGCCATGACCTGTTGGAAGGTTGTTATGCACGCTCAGGACTTTTGAGTGATGTGCAATTATACGAGGAATATCCGTCGAGCTATAGTGCCGATGTCGCACGGCAGCATCGCTGGATTCGCGGCGACTGGCAACTTATCGGCTGGCTGATGCCTTATGTTACTTTCGCAGACAATTCCGGTGAGAAAAATCCTCTATCATTACTTTCCCGTTGGAAGATTTTTGACAATCTTCGCCGCAGTCTGGTGCCGGCATCGGTAACCTTAATGCTCTTGCTTGGTTGGACAATTTTGTCACCGGCTTGGTTCTGGACACAAGCGGCACTAGCAATTCTATTAGTGCCTCCAATCATTTTTACGCTCTCTGAATTGTTCAGAAAATCAGATGATGTTCTGTGGGGTCAACACCTTGCAGCCACCGCCGCCTCGGCTATCAAACAACTAGAACGATCTGCCTTCTCCATTGCTTGCCTTCCTTATGAAGCCTGTGTCAATTTGCACGCGATTGTCAGCACCTTAATAAGGATGACGCTCACGCAAAAGAAACTACTTGCCTGGAACCCATCCGGCGAGCTGAACAAAAAAGATCAGACAGGGCTTACCGGTCTTGCCGGACTATTTCTTAAGATGCTAGTTGGTCCACTGCTTGCCACCACGACAACAGTTTATTTGTTGCTCGAAAGGCAAGAAGCACTACTTCTTGCCTGGCCAATTTTGTTGTTATGGTTTGTTTCACCTGCAATTGCTTGGTGGATTAGTTTGCCGATTGCCGAACACAAAGCACGACTCAGCGCCGACCAGCAACTGTTCCTGCACAAGTTGGCCCGCAGAACCTGGGCATTTTTTGAGGTCTATGTTTCACGCGATGATCATTGGCTGCCACCAGATAATGTGCAAGAAGTACCACTCATACAAGTGGCACACCGCACATCACCAACCAATATAGGTCTTGCGCTTTTAGCGAATTTAACGGCTTATGACTTTGGTTACATCGCAGTTGGTGAACTGATTGAACGCACTCAAAACACCTTAGCGACAATGCGAAAACTCGATCGCCATCGCGGCCACCTTTATAACTGGTACGACACACAAAGCCTAAATGCACTGCCGCCGCGCTATATCTCAACGGTAGATAGCGGCAATCTTGCCGGGCATCTCCTTACCCTTAATGCCGGTCTTTTGGCGCTAGCCGACGAGAAAATATTCTCGCATCAAGTTTTTGATGGCATGCAAGACACGCTTTCTCTTTTGATTGATGCCCTGAATCAAACAACCAATATTGAATTGGCAAGATTTGCTAAAGATCTGAAGGATGTACACGCTACTAGACCCAGCACTTTAGCTTCCGTTTATATCCAGCTCAAGAAGTTGGCCGAAGCCGCCATCGATTTGTCAAAATGCCTGACCATTCCAGGTGATGTTTGCATGATAGATCGCGATGCATCTTTTTGGGCCGATTCGCTTGAGCGCCAGGCAACAGCTGCCCTGAATGACCTTGTGTATTTAGCACCATGGTTAGTTCTGCCAAATTCGCCGGATACCCAAACAAAACTTTCATTTCTCGATCGCATACCGACATTGAGAGAATTAGCCACGGTTAGCCAAAGCGCCATGGGACGAATAGCCATAATTGAGATGCTTGTATCGCAATCGAGCGAACTGGCAAACATGGAATACGATTTCCTCTACGACAAGAGCAAGCGACTTCTGGCTATCGGCTATAACGTCGATGACCGACGTCTCGATGCCAGTTTTTATGACTTGTTGGCATCGGAGGCGCGGCTTTGCAATTTCGTGGCCATTGCCCAAGGTCATCTGCCTCAGGAAAGTTGGTTTGCACTCGGACGCTCGCTAACAACGACTGGTGGCAAACCGGTCCTCTTCTCCTGGAGTGGATCGATGTTTGAATATCTGATGCCGCTTCTAGTCATGCCAACTTACGCCAACAGTCTTTTAGATCAAACATACAAGGCGATGGTCGAACGACAAATTGAATATGGTAAACAGCGCAATACACCCTGGGGAATTTCTGAATCAGGATATTATGCAGTAGATGTTCACCTCAACTATCAGTATCGCGCCTTTGGTGTTCCTGGGCTTGGTCTCAAGCGCGGACTGTCTCAGGATCTGGTAGTCGCACCATACGCTTCAGCGCTTGCCTTAATGGTGGCACCAGAGGAATCCTGCCGCAACTTGCAAAAATTAGCTGCCAAAGGTTTCGTAGGCAAATTCGGTTTCTATGAAGCGATTGATTACACGGCCGCCCGCATACCTCGTGGGCAAGACCATGCGATCGTCAAATCTTTCATGGTGCACCATCAGGGCATGGCCTTCCTTTCCCTTTCATATTTGCTCTTTAACCAGCCAATGCAAAAACGATTCGAGTCTGATCCATCGTTTCAGGCCACGACTTTGCTTTTGCAAGAACGCATTCCCAAAGCCAGTGCCTTCCACACACAAACAGCCGAATCTTTAGAGCCACACAGAAAGACCAATGGCGATGAAGCACCAGTACGCTTTTTCTCCAGCCCGAACACCTCTGTTCCAGAAGTACAATTGTTGTCTAATGGCAGATACCACGTCATGTTGACCAATGCCGGCGGCGGCTACAGCCGCTGGAAAGATATTGCAGTAACTCGCTGGCATGAAGACAGCACCCGCGATAACTGGGGCACCTTCTGTTATATTCGCGATTTATCAACCGGACAATTTTGGTCCAATGCCCATCAGCCAACCCTGAAAAACCCAGACAGTTACGAAGCAATTTTCTCAGAAGCTCGTGTGGAATTTCGCAGGCACGATCACGATTTCGATACGCATACGGAAATTGTTGTTTCCTCGGAAGACGACATTGAACTGCGTCGCGTAAGAATCACCAACAAATCTCATGCGCGCAAGCAAATCGATGTCACAAGTTATGCGGAAGTTGTTTTGGCAGACCAAGCACATGACTCTTTGCACCCGGCGTTTAGCAATTTATTTGTTCAAACGGAAATCATCGAAAAGACTCAAGCCATACTCTGCAATCGCAGACCGCGTTCTCCAAACGAACAAGTGCCTTGGATGTTCCATCTAATGTCCATTCACGGACAAGAAAGTGAAATTTCTTACGAGACCGATCGTATGCAATTCATTGGACGGGGAAACTCGCTTTCTGATCCGCAAGCAATGCACACTCGTACTCTTTCCGGCAGTCATGGATCCGTACTCGATCCGATTGTGGCGATTCGCCACAAGATAACTCTTGAGCCAGGTGAATCAGTTACTGTAAACATAGTTTCGGGCATTGCCGAAAATCGCGAAGGTTGCTTGAGTCTGGTCGAGAAACATCACGATCGCAATCTTGCCGATCGCGTCTTTGATATAGCCTGGACACACAGTCAGGTTGTCTTGAGACAGTTGAATGCAACTGAGTCGGACGGACAATTATATGCTCGCTTGGCTAATTCAGTTATCTATGCTAATTCCTCTTTAAGAGCCGATGCTAGTGTCCTGATCAAGAATCGCCGCGGACAACCGGACCTTTGGGGCTATGCAATATCAGGTGATTTGCCGATTGTCCTTTTGCAAATTCAAGACCCGGAAAATATAGATCTAGTACGACAACTGGTTCAAGCACATGCTTACTGGCGCCTAAAAGGCCTAGCAGTGGATCTTGTAATCTGGAACGAAGATCGTGCCGGTTATCGCCAATTGCTGCAAGATATGATCATGGGATTAGTGGCATCCGGTGTGGAAGCGAACATCGTGGACAAGCCCGGCGGCATCTTCATTCGAGCGGCCGAGCAAATTTCCACCGAAGATCGTATCTTGCTGCAATCCGTCGCTCGTGTGATCATCAAAGACAACCGAGGCACACTGGCAGAACAAATTGTTCGGCGCAATCCCCGAGCCATGAGAGTAACGCCATTCGTACCAACGCGTCTTCATCACCCTGAAACTTTCTCGGGACCGATACCGAGACGAAGCGATCTGGTGCTCTTCAATGGACTGGGCGGATTCACATCAGACGGGCGCGAATATGTAATTACTACCGGCACTGGACACGTGACACCAGCTCCTTGGGTGAACGTCCTGGCTAATCCATATTTCGGCACGGTGATCTCAGAAAATGGTCTTGCCTACACATGGCTTGAAAATGCTCACGAGTTTCGCCTGACTCCCTGGCAAAACGATCCGGTTACGGATTCAGCCGGTGAGGCTTTCTATGTGCGCGACGAGGAAACCGGTTATTTTTGGTCACCGACTCCGCTGCCGGCGCGTGGTACAACACCGTATACCACCAGACACGGGTTTGGCTACAGTGTTTTCGAACATACCGAAAATGGTATCACTACGGAATTATTGATCTATGTGGCACCGGATGCTCCAGTGAAAGTGGCAGCTCTAACCATTCGCAATAATTCCGGGCGGACACGCCGCCTCTCTGCATCTGCTTACGTTGAATGGGTACTTGCCGATCTGCGGGCAAAATCCGCCATGCATGTGGCTACGGAAATTGACATCAAAACTGGTGCCATATTCGCCAAGAATCCCTATAACACAGAGTTTGCTGACCGCGTGGCATTTCTGGATGTCGACAACACAAATCGCAGCGTAACCGGTGATCGAACGGAATTTCTTGGACGCAACGGCAGCATGCGCAACCCGGCAGCAATGTCCCGCTTACGGCTTTCCGGCAAAATTGGTGCGGGATTGGATCCCTGTGCTGCAATTATGGTGCCCTTTGAATTGGCAGATAGACAACAGCAGCAAATTGTTTTCACTCTTGGAATTGGGCAAAACGCCGAAGATGCCACCATATTAGTTAATCGCTTCCGCAGTGCTACCGGCAGACAGAACACCTACGAAAAACTCTGTCAATACTGGAAGCATACACTTGGCGCAGTAAACGTCCAAACACCAGATCAATCACTCAACATGTTGGTCAATGGTTGGTTGCTATATCAAACAATTTCTTGCAGACTCTGGGGCAGAAGTGGTTACTATCAATCAGGTGGTGCCTTTGGTTTCCGCGATCAATTGCAAGACACCATGGCACTTGTGCACGCTGAGCCACAACTGCTTCGCAAACATTTATTGCTCTGCTCCTCCAGACAGTTTCTGGAAGGAGACGTACAGCACTGGTGGCATCCGCCTTCTGGTCGCGGTGTGCGCACACATTGCTCAGACGATTATTTATGGTTGCCTTTGGCGACCTGCCGATACGTGATGAACACTGGTGACACCGGAGTATTGAACGAACAGACAAACTTCCTCACCGGTCGAGCTGTGAATCCACAGGATGATTCTTATTACGATCTGCCAGGCAAATCGCAAGAAACAGTCACTCTATATGAGCATTGCAAACTGGCAATTGAGAATGGCTTGAAATTTGGCAGCCACGGATTGCCGCTCATGGGCTGTGGCGACTGGAATGATGGCATGAACTTGGTCGGCGAAAAAGGCGAAGGCGAAAGCATCTGGCTAGCATTCTTTCTCCTGGAAGTATTGCGCAGATTTGCCGCTGTGGCCTACTTACATAATGACGAAATATTTGCCAAACGCTGCGATACGGAACGCGCACAATTGCAAAAGAATATTGAAAAGAATGCCTGGGACGGAAACTGGTATCGCAGAGCATACTTCGACGACGGTACACCGTTAGGATCGGAAAGCAATATCGAATGTCAAATTGATTCCATATCCCAGAGCTGGTCGGTCCTATCGGGAGCCAGCAATAAGAAACGCTCCGAAACAGCCATGAATTCCGTTTATGAGCGACTGGTGCGCAAAAAAGATAAGCTAATTCAATTACTTGATCCGCCATTCGACAAATCCGATTTAAACCCTGGTTACATCAAAGGATACGTTCCAGGTGTACGCGAAAATGGTGGGCAGTACACTCATGCGGCAATTTGGACAACAATGGCGTTTGCTGCACTTGGCGATAGCAAACGTGCCTGGGAATTGTTCAATATGATCAATCCGATTAATCATGCGCGCACTGCCGAGGACGTGTCGGTTTACAAAGTAGAACCATATGTGGTGGCAGCCGACGTTTACGCTCTCGCACCACACACCGGACGCGGTGGTTGGACTTGGTATACAGGATCTGCCAGCTGGATGTATCGTTTAATTGTCGAATCACTTTTGGGCATCCGCCTGAACGTAGACAAACTAAGTTTTGTCCCCTGCCTGCCTGCTGACTGGAAAGAATTCCAAATCCACTACCGCTATCGCGAAACCGTATATCACATCACTGTCTTGCAGTCCCCAGATTTCACAGGCGAACAAACTGTAACCGTGGACAGTGTTTTACAAAACGACAATACCATCACAATGGTCGACGACCGGCGCGATCATTCCGTGGAAGTAAAAATTCCGGGCAAGACAGCCAAGGACTAATCGAGCTAATGCCGCTGGCTCCTAGCTCTGGTCAATACTATTCTGGAAATAATTTCTGGGCGAGAGAGGACTTGAACCTCCACGTATTGCTACACTAGATCCTAAGTCTAACCGTACAAACGAGATCGTACACTAGGTTGCGACTGATTTATGCTTAGCGCATGGCTACAACAATCTAACATCAAAGAGCGAAACCGTTCAACGACAACGAGTTGAACTAAGCCTCGGTAATAAGCTTGCTATTCTTATTAGTTAAGCGATGCCAGCGAATCAATAGGATGACTTGCACAGCAGTGCAAGTTGCCATAACGCTCCCGGCAAGCATAAAAGCATCGAGCAACGACAAATTGGTCACAAGGACGGTCATTAGAAGGCAAGCACAGGCCACCTGTACACATAGAACTGTGATGGTATTACCAAACATTCCATCTTCGCCCCCCTTTGACCAAGTGTAGCTGACAATGAATAATGTGGCCATGTAAGCTGGCATACCTTTGGTTAGCATTAGAAATGAAACAAGGGTAGCCCAAAGAACAGCACATATGTTCTTATAAGTAGTGCCAAATGCGAAAACTAACAGAGCCAATTTGCCAGCTTCAAGAGTGGCTCCCAAATTTTGAATGATCCTGGCCGGAATAAGACATACTTTCAATATAAGTGGGCCAAGGCACAGAGCCCCCACAGAATAGCCGATCAAATCCCAACGCCAAATAACCAAAGACCAAACAAGACCGGTAATGTACAACAATGCGCTGATGATTGCTATTACAAGTCCCAAATAGCCTACTCGTTCCTGTAGCCTGGGATACGGAACGCCAACATACACAGTGCTCAACTCGGTTATGGTATGCACGCCAACTACCTCATAGACGCAAACTGTAGAGAGTCTACAGCAACAGCCAATCCCAAGCTTTAGAATTTTGTCACAGTTGTCAGCAGCCCTGTATTGGTGATCTTGTTTATAATAAATTGTTATGGATAATTTGCTTTTTTCTTCCGACCGACTCAGAACAGCAACCAAGATTATACAAACGAGGGGGCTGGGCGGCTTCGCCCTTACTTTAGCAGCTGACTTGATTGAAATAGAGAAGCAATCGGCCGACATCGAATCAACCAATGTGGTGGCTAGTCTCAATGCAATCGTAAACAACATTCAGAATTGTGCCTCCATTACTTATCGAATCAATGAGATGTCGTTTGTCTGGGTTGACCGCAATGTCGCTTGTCAGTTCATTGGACTAGATATTGCGCTACTACTCACGCAAATTAGGGCGATTTATGATTATGCAACAGAAGCGATTAACGCTGTCTTGAAACTCCCAGGGGCTAAAAGTGCCAAACACAAGGAAAGCTTTACCGCACTTGAAGCCTTTTGCGGAAAACAAAATCTTGAACAATTGTTCGGTTCCAATATCTGGGGTGAGTTGCGCAAAATTGCAAAGCAAACCAGTACAATCAAATTGATAAATGAGATACGGAACGGCACCGTCCACCGCGCAGCAACACTATCAGTCGTCTTTGATTCTCATCATGTAGTCTGCATGCAAATCCTGAGCAGCACTGGGCAAACGCTTATTCCTTGCGAAAAGTTCCCCCCTAACTTCAGTTCAGCACAATTTTCAAACTTAATGGACGCACGCGCCTTTATGGCATGGTGTTATTTACCACAGAGAATGTCCTGTCATGAGCTAAGATTTCTCAGTTAATTTGGCGTAAAAGGAATCCGGTCTTAGAGTTTTTGTTGAAGACA
>JAGVKG010000008.1 GCA_020050685.1 Candidatus Obscuribacterales bacterium
CAGGCACCAAATATCGTGGTGAATTTGAAGAGCGCTTGAAGAAGATCATGGACGAGATTCGCTCGGCAGGCAATGTCATGCTTGTGATTGACGAACTTCATACATTAATTGGTGCTGGTGCTGCTGAAGGTGCAATTGACGCTGCCAATATTTTGAAGCCGGCATTGGCACGTGGTGAGTTGCAATGTATCGGTGCCACCACAATGGATGAGTATCGCAAACACATTGAGCGCGATGCTGCTTTGGAACGCCGCTTCCAGCCAGTAATTATTGATCCGCCATCAGTGGAAGAAACAATTGAAATCTTGCGTGGTCTCAGACCGAAATACGAAGAGCACCATCGCTTGATAATTTCGGAAGAAGCCATCGATCAGGCAGCCAAATTGTCTGACAGATATATTTCGGATCGGTATTTGCCAGACAAAGCTATCGACTTAATTGACGAAGCTTCCTCGCGGGTTCGTTTGCGTGCTTCATCGTTGCCGCCAGAAGGCAAGGAAGTTGAGCGCGAGCTGCGTAAAGTGCGTCGCGATAAGGAAATGGCAATTCGCAATCAAGAATTTGAGAAGGCTGCTTCCTTGCGTGAGCAAGAAACCAAGCTCTCAGAGAAGATTCGCGAGATTCAAACTCAGTGGAAAGCACAACAGGAAACCGAAAAACCGGTTGTTTCCGGTGAAGAAGTTGCTTACGTTGTCAGCTCTTGGACGGGCATTCCGTTGCTCAAGTTGACCGAAGGCGAATCGGAAAAGCTTCTACATATGTCAGATGTGTTGCACCAACGCGTCATCGGTCAAAACGATGCAGTTGATGCTGTCTGTAAAGCGATTCGTCGGGCTCGCGTCGGTTTGAAAAATCCCTTGCGCCCAATTGGCTCGTTCATTTTCTCCGGACCAACCGGTGTGGGAAAAACTGAACTTGCGAAAGCTTTGGCTGGGTACTTCTTCGGCTCGGAAGATGCACTCATCCGTATCGACATGTCCGAATTTATGGAGCACCACACAACTTCCAAGTTGATTGGTTCACCTCCGGGTTATGTCGGCTATCAGGAAGGCGGTCAATTGACCGAAGCCGTGCGCCGCAAACCATATTCGGTTGTGCTATTCGACGAAATTGAAAAAGCGCACCCTGATGTATTCAATGTGCTTTTGCAAATTCTTGACGATGGTCGTCTGTCAGACAGTAAGGGCAGAACGGTTGACTTCAAGAACACGATTATCATCATGACCTCAAACGTTGGTGCGCAATTCATTGATAAGAGCGCCTTGGCAATTGGCTTCCAGCAAGCTGCCAAGGAAAGTGAAGCGCACGAAGAGCGTTATAAGAAGATCAAGGATCTGGTAATGGATTCGATGAAGAAGACATTCAGACCGGAGTTCTTAAACCGCGTCGATGAAATCATTGTTTTCCAACAATTGACTCAGGAAGAAATTCGCCGCATCGTCGATATTATGTCGACCGATTTGCAAAGCCGCATCAAATCACAAGGCATGGAATTGGTGATCACCGACGAGTGCAAGGACTTCATCGCTAAAGATGGATACAATCCAACTTATGGTGCAAGACCATTGCGCAGATCCATCCAACGCTATTTGGAAGACGCTCTTGCTGAACAAGTGCTGCAAGGCAAGTTCAAGGAAGGCGACACCATCATGACCTCGTTTAAGGATGACACCATCGAGTTTGAAAAGGGTGCTGAAAAAAAGCAGCCTGTCAAAGCCGGTAAGGATGCATCCGACAAACGCGAAAAAGGCGAAAAGAGCGACAAGAACGGTAAAGGAAGCGACAAAGCTGAAGAAAAAAGCGGCGAAGAAGCTTCAAGCTCTAAAGACTAATGCTTAATTTCAGGCAAGACGTCCAGAGCGGCTTTCCCTTTCTCGAAAAAAGTGTCAACGAACATGCGGTTCTCGTCATAGCCTATTTGGTTATGAGCGTATTTGCTGCGCTCATTCCTGGCGCGACAATGATTGCAAGCTTCATTGCCTCTGTGCTTTTGTTGATTCTTTTCTGTCATGTGATTCGCACTGTTTGGCAAGAAATTGGCGAACAGAAAACCGATCTGAGTTTTCGCAAGCAAGGAACACCACTTTTGAGTTTGGTGTTCCTGCAAGTTCTCTATGGCATTCCCACATTTCTAATTAACTTCATTAGAGAATTGCTCAGCGAATACATGTGGGGCATGGCAATCTTCATCATTTTGTTGCCGCCAGTTTTGTGGTGGATGGCTAAATCGTCATTGGCAATTGTTCTGGTTGTGATTGAAGAAATTGGCGCCATTGCCGCACTGATTCGCAGTCATAAACTGATGGACAAGCCATTCTGGGATTGCGTGAAATATTTGGCGCTAGTGAATCTGCTCGTCAGCGTTCCCGCTCTGATTATCATGTTCGGTCTAGAGGCCTGCATGAACTTCATGTACACCAGAGCATTTTCCTGGCCAATCATGCTCGGTGCCAAAGCAATTATTTCTTTACTCAAAGCCGTGTTCTGGTTCATCTCGCAAATGCTTTTGATGAATTGTTTGGTGCGCTTGTATGAAGACATTAGGGACAACAAACAAACGAAGCAGGAAGCGCAGACCGCAAGCAATACCACACTGCCTCAGCCAGATCAGATCACCGCTCATGAAATAGACGTAGCAGAAAACACCACACAGTCCGAACAGCAATAGTGCCGCATGGGTATTTTTGATCTCAGTCAAAAATACTCGCGAGTAATTTTGACTCTAGGCAAAAACACTCGTAATCACAAAGGAATTGAAATGCCTCAAGGCGCGTTTCTCGTCAAGTGAGGCCTGGCAAATTTCTGCTGTTGGAAAGAAAGACGATCTTTCTGGAGAGGGTATACGCGTTTGTCCATCTCTGCCTTTTTTGCAGACTCTGATCTAACTTTTGGAAATACGCGTACGGAAAACTTACTACATACACAATCTCATCCATCATAGACAGAAAGGGCAGTCAGTCGTTGACCGGTTCCAATAGTTCCCGCGGAAGCCAGTAATCCTCATCCAGGTCTTCAATATAGACACCATATGCAACGTCATCATTTTTTCCGCCAAGTACTTCAACTCCGCTTGAAGAAGGAATGGATGTACCGAGAACCTCGCCTAACAGTCCGGCGAGCCCTCTTTCTTTTGTGATCGTCGTGGAGACAATTTTTACGGTTGCTCCAAAAGCTATTTTTTTCACAGCAAACCTCCGGTTGGTGCAAAGATGATTCTCGCAAAAATCTAGACGATAATTTTACCCGAAATGCTCACCGTTCTGCATAATATATGGCTATCGGACACTGGAAACACACAGGCGGATAATAACGCCACCATTAGTGGTATCACTTTTCAGGATCAAAAAATGTGGCCATGCCAATCAAATGTCAACCGTCCGAACGGACACTTCCAGCCACCGAGAGAAGTGTTTACCGAATTGCGCCTTGCCGTACCATATGACTGGTGGCTAATTGCTCCAACAAAGTGGTGCAGCACGGTGTTGCATTTAGCCATGCGCGAGAGCATATTGAGTCCGAGCGAGGCTTGTCCGATGAAGTTGTCGAAGAGAAGGAGAAGCGAAATTCCCAGCATGTTTTCGGCATCGGCGGCGGTGCCTGGCGGTCTTCATCAAACGGTACTGAACCAATATCGAATGCCACCGTATATGGTGCTGAATGGTTTAAAAAAGTAGACTGAGGTGAGCTCTCATAAGACTCATTCCTCTCGCCTAACGCAAACATTACACTAAAGTCCGCGTCCTAAGTGTCTCACTTATTATTGGCACAGAGGGCAGTAACAATCAGCGCGGAAAGACGACTGAGCCAGAGAGACAAAGCGACGCTCACTCACTTGTATCAAGCATATCCGCGCAGCCGCCACTACATTATAGAAGCCCCTACTGTTACAGAGGAAAGAACTCCAGATGCGGCTACAATCAAGCACAAGATTTTTGATACGAGATCACGTTATTTGGTGGGTATCTAGAACAAAGAAAAGATAGATAGCCAGAACCGCATCACAACCCGCCTGGTGCCGCACGATTTCCGTTTGCTAGGTGTGATCAAATGATTTTGCAAAAACAAAGTTTCCTGCAAATCACGCTGCCTATCGATCCTTGGCGGACTCACTGCTAGTATAGACTTCTAGCGTCTTTGAGCTTGTTGTTTTGGCCAATACTGTGCCATGTATCAATTGCCCAATCACGGAGGTTCTCGTCCTCGAAAGCAATTGTAAATGTAGCATAGTTGCGATCTGCGGCTGCCATTCCGTGGAGCATCCAATATTGTCCAGTTTCATCTTCTGTATACTTTAGGAAAGCCTTAGATTGTACTTTATCATTTTTGTGTTCTAGTGGCATTGGCTCACAGATCTTCTGATACTTTGCAAACCGCTTTCTTAAAGGCGTTTTAAAAAAATGTGTGTCCCTATACGGTGTTAGACGAAAGTTTCGGTGCAAATTGTCGTACCCTAAAAAAGTGGTGCGGTCGTTTTCTGTGTCATGACAAAATGATCCTGGAAGTATCACGTGCCACCCAAGAGGAAGATTTACCTGTGCGCGGTAGCGTCTATAACCTATTGGTTCACGCTTCATATGTTGGGCTGCTCTGCGCTGCGTTGTTTCTAATAACTCTCCATTTATTTCAAGTAGTTGCAATATTTCTCCCCACTCTTCCCAGGGCAAGCGTAAAGCAGGATCTAGTTGGTGAGCTGTCTGTAATTGTCTAGAAACGTTATTCAGAAGATCGGTCTCATCGTCAACAATTGGTTTTCGCCAGCGGACCTCGTTCCACATATTAGTTAGCGCGTGGCCCAAATGATATGAAGCTCCGAATCCAGGTTCCCACCACGGACAAATATCGATATTATCTAATTCTCGTGAGGCAATGGCCTCTAACCAGGCGCTGTGCCGCGGACCCAGTTGTGTAAGCAAAGAGTGTTGCAAATCTGGATAGAAAGAGTCTGAAGGCATGCATATTGCATTGCCGGCTCCTTTTGATTCACTGTTTAATATATCCTGAGCCAGTTCTCCGAACCAGTTGATGAAGCTCAGATTGAGAAGCGATAGATCCTGTGTCTGAAAATATTTTGTTTGATCTGCTTGTTGGCTTGCAATCCAGGAAATATCAAGATCCTTTCCTAATTGTATTATGAGGTCGCAAAGATAAGCGTGATAACCAGGGCCGGCCGCAGAGGTTCGTGCTCTAATGTGTACACAATCTCCGCGATCGATAGAGAATTTGACTGACTCCGCACCGGGATGCAAATCAAGCCAGGAAGCAACCATCGCGGAAGATGAATTCAAATCAGAATCAGTCACCTTTGGTGAAATTATAGCGGAATGATCTGCGAACCAAGAGTTTGTTTCGGCGAGCAGTTTTATTCGATCCGCCCCACTGATGCGCTTTCTTAGAGTGCCCTTTATATCAAGCTTTATTGCCATTGGCTGATTCCCATAACCTCAACACCCCGATGTTACATCGTTTGATTTGTGTATGTAAACCCCAAGAGTCATATAATGAAAAGCGTTTCTAAATGCTGGCGCAAGCTGGAAGTCTAGCCTAGCAAATTTTATTTTTGTATCTGTGGCCGGTGTATTTGCGATCTCATATATCCACGCTTTCCATGGTAGTTGTATCTATATCCTGTTACTAAAGGAGGCGGTACGCACAGGCTTATCATCGCATGTGCGTACCTTTATCTCAACTTATATCCTTGGAAGACGCTGATACGTGTTTACAAAGATATCGCCGACTTTCTTTCCTACCGCCTCCATTTTCTGTGCATAGTTGGCAACCTGTCTTATTCCTCTCACGATTTGTAAGAGAGAGTCAGGCTTAACCTCTATGATATGTCCTTCGAGCAAATGATACCAGTCAATTCTTAGGCGTGTTTCCGGAATCGGGAAATTCTTTTTCCAATTGGGATCATTTGGATCTGGGGACAGATTGTGCTGCTCACGCCCATACTGAGCATAGCGGTTATTACCGCTCGTGGAAGATTTAGCCCACAGGATGCGATCACTACTCACAGAGGACGCGGGCGCGGACTGATTTTGATAGCTAGGCGTTGGCAGGGCTTGAGGTGCGGCCTTCGGGAGCAGAGCAGCCATTTGATTGGCCACTATGTTGTCGATGAGTGTCTTCTGGGCTATGGCCACTATCTGAAGTGGAGACAATCCAGATGATGACATTGCCCCATGCAACACAATTCCGGTTGCGATGGCGCCACCGACAATGGCTGCGCCCAAGAGTACTGGACCAGCTCCTATGCTAGCTCCTCCTATGACGGTACCTACCAGGATGTCAGTCGCAGCAGCCGCTTCGAAGAGTTCGGTGATGGCGATAGCACCACTGAGAAGTATTTCAGGACCGAGCCCGAGTGGATCGCTGGCGTTCACCGGATCGCTTCCGCAGTACTCGTACAAGTTCAGTCCGCCTTTGTAGCCGATGGGATCGGGTTGGAGGAAGCGGCCGAGCTTGGGTGAGTAGTGGCGAGCTTTGTAGAAGTAGACTTCTACTTCCGGCTCGTAGAACTGCCCGGTGAAGCCGACTGATATATCGGACAAGGAACCGGAAGTTAGTTCTCCCCAGGGCGAATACACGTTGCGATTAATCGGCGTGCCGGTCTGATCGGTGGTTAACACTGTGGAACCGGTTTCGTCTGCGTGCAGGTAAGTGACGTCTTCTGTCGCGGCATCAACCACGAACAAACATTCGTCAAGTCCTGCGCCCCAAACGTAGCGTTTCAACAAAGCACCAGTGTTTCCGTTGTATTCTTCAATCCGTTGCATGCCGGAATAGAGATAACGGGTTTTGTTTGAACCGATGGTTTTCAGCGTTAAGCGGCCGAAAGGATCGTACTTGAAACTGACGGTGCCACCAGGGGTGGTGACAGACACGAGCCTATTTGCATGGTCATAGGCGTAGGTGTTTGTGCCGTCGTCCGTGAGGCAGCCGTTGTCGTCATAGATGAAATCGTCGTTTTCGACAGATGGATACTGGTTCAAGTTATTGGCTTGCCCGTATTGGGTAGTGTGCATTTCTTCCACATTCGGTTGCCAGAGGAAGGCATCATCGTTGCAGGATTTGCTCACAGTTTGTCCGATGTCGCTGATTCCATACGCGAGTTCAATTCGCGGCGGGGTGCCAAGCGACACATTTGGTTTCAAGCCACCGATTATCATTGAATGAAGATTGTCCACGCGGTCGAACCAGTAGCCTTGACCGGTGCCGTTGCCGTTTGATTGCGACGTGCGCCGTGAAGCGGAGTCGTAAGCAAAAGAAACAGAGGCACTGAAACCGGAAATAGAAGTAACTCTATCCAGTTCGTCGAAGGTATTGGTGATGGTCGAGGCATCAGGATATTTCAACTGCAAGACATTGCCGTTGTCATCCATAGAAGATATCTCAACTACCTTGACCTCTGCTTCGCGTTCATACCGTTCCTTGACCATGCGCCCGGCGCTATCGTAGAACATTTGGAATGTTCCAGTGGAAGGATCGCCTGAGACAACAGGCGTGGATACGCTAATGGTTCTGCTGGCAAGGTCGTAGCTAAAACTTACCGTCGGTTGCCCGTATGGAGTTTTGCTTTCGAGCCTGCTGAGAACATCGTATTCAAACGTGTACACAAGTCCAGCACGCGTGGTTGCCGTGAGAACATTGTCGCGCACGTCAAAGGTAACTTCTTCCGTTGTGGAATCCGGATAAGTTACCACCACCGAACGATCAAAACCATCGTAGTCATATTCGGTCATGTTGTCCTCAGCATCAGTGACCGAGGCAACTTTGCCGTTGTCTGTGTACGTTATCGATTGCCGAGTGACACCATTGATCGCACTTGACACCGGTCTTGATATTGCATCGAAGACAGTGGTGGCAACATTGCCCAGTGGATCGGTCACCGACTTTACTCTCCGCATCTCGTCGTATTCGTAACGGACTGGAATCGGCTGGCTTGCCTGTCCGAAGTTAACAGGTCCTGTAACCGTGAGCACCTTGCCATCAATGGCATAGGTTTTTGTGGTTGCTTGAGTGTTCGGATCGGTGGAGGCGAGGCTGCGAGTTTCGATAACGTTGCCGTTGTCATCATAAGTGATGTAAGCCACCTGATTGAACGGCGTCGGTCCGGTTACTTGCGTAACCCAACGGTTGGCATTGTATGCCGCCGTCGAAACGTTGCCGTTCGGGTCGGTGGTGGTGAGGACGTTGCCGACATCGTCGAAAGTAAACGAAGTGGCTATGTCCAGACCGTTAGGATTTTCCGTAGCATCATATGGGTCCACGATAGTGGACATCAGATTATGCGTTGGGTTCTCGCCGGTTGAGTCATAGCTGTTTTCGGTTACAAGCCAGACTTCATCTTCCGGGGTTTCATCCTCCACAACCTTAACAGCAGTTCTCGTCACTTGACCAATGCTGTTGTATTCAACAATGGTGGTTGGAGTGCCCTCAGCAACTTCTTCGAGGGTGATCTGAGTGACCTTACTGGTGGTGGCATCAAATGTTTTAGTTGTCACCTTGCCGGCAGGGTCTGTTATTTCATCCGGTTGACTTGGCCAGTTAGTGTCCCCGTAAGCAAACGAGGTGGTTCTGTCAGAAAGTCCGGAGCCGGGTTTGGCGTGTTGCGTTACCGAAAGTACACTGCCGGCGGCATTGTACACAGTCGATACGCTATTTCCTTCGGGCATGGTCACAAGAATCGGGCGCTCATTGCCGTCGTATTCGGTTGTTACCGATTGACCAAGAGCATTGATTGTGCGAATGGCGCTTCCTCTTTTGTTGAAGTAGAGGATGCGGCTTGTGCCTTCGGTGGCGGGAGCAACTGCCGGTGCAACTTCTTCGGAACGAGAGCCTGCCAGAAAGAACTGCCAGACGTTTCCGTAGGCATCTTCTTGTTCTTTCACCCGCGAGAGACTGTCATATACATTTGTGACAATCGGGTCGTTAGGGTTGGCGGATTTCTTGATCACGGTCATTCTGCCACGCTGATCATATTCGTAGTGAGTGTTGCTCACGGGAAGAGGATCGCTGACAGCAGTGAGGTTGCCGGTGTTGTAGTCGATGGTGAGTTGAACTTGGCGACCATTACCGTCATCAATCGTGGAGAGTTGATTGTAGAGGTCGTATTCGAAGTTAAGCTCGCGGAAGCCGTTGGTGACTCTCACAAGCCTGTTGTTCACGCCCTCGTATTCAACATCGATTGTCACACCGAAAGGATAAGCGATCGATGTAAGCAATCCATCCGGATTATACGTGTGCACCACTTTCTCGGCGGTAGTGAATTTCCAGTGGCTGTCTTCCTCTGGATCTTCGACAATCCATTCAAGAAGCGATGCTGCATGCATACCCATGGGAGGCAGATAGCTGTCGTCATGCATTTTGGTGAAGACAGCGAAGCCGCCACCAAATTGCAAGCGTACAACATTGTCTACCAGCCGTGCTGCCAGGAAGTCCTGGACGATGCAGGCGGTGACGATGTTTTCAATCGGCCAATCATCGTTTTGATCAAGTTGCATCGCGAGAGCGCGAGTGACGAACAAAGCGACGATTGCAGGGACTGCGGCAAGCACTTGTTGGTCGCCGAGGGCAATGAAGCCGTCACTATTTTCAGAGGCCTTCATCTGCCAATTGTGACACCAGCCGAAGCCCATATCCTGGAAGGTCAATCGCAGAGCAGAGTTGTAGCTGCGAGTGAACGACAGTTCATACGGAGCACCCTGATTGCCGACGGTCATGTCCGTGCTTGAGTATTCGTACCGGCCATTTAGCATGTTGACGCGGGCGGACTCATATGCGGTGACGGAAGGCGCACCGAAGCCGTTGACTTGGCGAGCGTTGTCGGCAGCGGCCCCATTGGTGCCGGCTTCGTCTTGATCGCCCGTGGAAACGGAGCCTTTGGCGCCGAACCATGTTTGACCGATGGTCGTGGAGTCGGAACCGGAAGGGCCGAATGCCAGGTAGCCGTAGAAGTCGGTGGTATCACCGATGGTGATATTGGAATCTGCGGGCATTGCAACACGCCATGCAGGAGAGCCGTTGATGAAGATATCTTCGATTGAATCGAGGACAGCAGAGTCATATCCGGCGGTTTCCATGATGCCGCGAACATCGGTGCCTGTGTCCCAGTTTGACGCATCAGCGTTATATATCGGAACACGGTCACCAGTTTGTTCATCAATCACCTTCAAGTTGGCGACTTTAACCGCCTTGATGATATCGGCAGCTTCAACTCCGCTTACTTGTTGGTGAGCGGCACTTTCCAGTATTTGGAAGAACATGGAGGATGTGACACCGACGGATCTGGTATCAGTGGTGTCATCCAACGGTGAAACATTCCAGCCACCAAGGAAAGTGTTGATGGAGTTGCGTCTTGCGGTGCCATATGTCTGGTGACTTATCACGCCGACGAAGTGGTGCATTGCGGAGTTGCAGTGCGCCATGCGTGAGAGCATATCCAGACCGAGCGAAGCTTGTCCGATGAAGTTGTCGAAGACAAGGAGAAGCGAAATTCCCAACATGTTTTCGGCATCGGCGGCGGTGCCTGCGGCAACCGCTTCGTTCTGAACAAGCTGGTGAACTGCTGCCATGTCTTTGGAAGACACGCCCCAAGCATTGCCGATGATGGTCTGCCCGCCTGTGCGGATCGGCACATGTTGCACGGCATCGGCAAAGTCATCAGCATACGGATGACCGATCGTGATGATCAGGTCCTCATAGTCACCGGCAGTCATTTGTCCCGATGGACCGTCCACGACTTCACCATCGAGATACAAGCTTGCCATTCGGTCTTCATCAAACCAGAGTGTCATGCGCTTGGAATAAATATCGCTGGAGAAGAATCCCATGTCTATTCTATAGTGCGTACCGGTCCAGTCGTATTGCACAAGCATGACTGCTTTGCTTTTGTCCGGAATGGCGTCAACTACGGATGGAGTGGTGCCTTGATCTTCGTAGGCAAGTTCGGTGTCACGCACCGCATCTTCGCCGACAATGGAAACAATTGATCGCCCACCTAAAACCTCATTCATACTCGCGCCAGGCATGTTGTCCTGGATGTGATCAATTAGGTTGTTGCAGTAGGCGGTCAGATTGCTTGTGATGTTGGCATCATGGATGTTCTGAGCATAATCGGTGTTATATGTAGCACCGGACTTAGCATCATCCAGGAAGTCGGATATGTCATTGTTCTCCCCTAATATGGCATCTTCCAGGTTGGTGATGCCTGCGGTGCTGGCGTATTGTTTGAATGACGGGTCAAAAACATATTGTGTTTGACCAATCGTTGCTTGTACCCAGCAATGTTCAAGCTTGATCTTGCCGGTTTGCGTGTCTATGGTGTGGCCGATGCCGCCGTTTGCCAGTAGTTGGCTGGCAATGGTGATGGCAGTTTGTTCTTGCAGGTCAATTCCGAGCCAGTTGGACCATTGTTCGTCTTCCAGATCGATCAAGCCAATCACGAAGTTTGCCGTGTAACCGGATTCTCGCAAAAGCCTGACCATGAGATCGGACTGATCAAACGAGTTACCGGAGCCGTCGATCATGGCACCGAGTCCTCCCTTGTGCAGTCCGTAGGTTGGCAGGAATTCAATTTGGTCGTGGACAAATTCGTAGATGAGATCCACGCTGTTCTTGAGAGCACGCGCTTGTTCGATGATGCGATCATCTTCTGGCGGTTCAGATTCAGGATCTTCGGGATCTTCAGGAGCCGGCTCATACATGTTGCTTGGCAGTGTCCTGCCGTTGCGATATGTTTGAGCGTTGGTCGGAGTGACGGCGGATTGCTGCGGTAGCATGCCGAATTTTGTTGGGTCGAATTGACTTGATGGTGTTGGTGAAAGACGTTTCTTCTTTCTCTTCATAATTTTGTCTCCTTAAATTGAAGGAAGTGTTATTTCGTTTTTTGCAAAGCAAAGACGAGCTTGCACAGCCGTGCGCAGTTGCGTTAGCTGTGCTTAGATGAGCTTGTCTTGCGCCGATGAATTACGGCATGAAGCTGATCTTGGACCAGGCGGTGTTGGCCTGCATGCTGTCAGAATTCACCCCGCCGGTGCAGATGGCGTTGGAGTTTTGGCCGCAGGCGTAGAGATTTCCAAGGTCAGTTAGAATGAACCATCTTTGTGTGGTGGATGTTCCGTGCACGAAAACATCGGTGATGCTTTCCCGCCCATCAATGATGGCCCGCGGTGTCGGGATGTACTTGTATGCGCCGGGAGTGACCGAATTGTCGATCCCGATTTGACCATTACTTTCACCACAGTAGGCAAGTATGCCCGAAGTGGTCTGAATGATCATTTGTGCATTCGTCGATAGATTATTTCCTTTCGGGAAGAATATCTTCGATGCAGCACCCGGTGTATAAGTAGCTTGCGCGGGAGTGGTTACGGACATTGTTGTTGAGTTCTGAAATAAATTATTTTTATTCCCATAGCCCCAAGTTTTCAGCGTGCCCGAATTGTCGATCGCGTACCCATATCCGTTAAAACCGCCACCAAGCTCCGCCGTCACGATATTGCTCAGCGCGGTTACTTGAGTGAAGTAGTTGCGATCATTAGTGTCACCTAGTCCGAGAACGCCTTTCGCTCCAGAGCCGACAGTCCACACATCACCTGCGGAATCAACCACGAGTGCGTTTCCTGCATTGGCGGCGCTATAACCGGCATTAGCGGAAATTGCTGTTACGCCCGTCATATTTGTGCTTGAACCCGTCTTGGCATTGACGAATCCACCGGTAACGTTGCTAGCGTTACCTCGCGCTAACTGGCCTTGCCCATTAAAGCCGGCCACGAGAAGCTCGTTATTATCGATGAGCATGTAGCAGCTAAAGTACGTACCTGAGCAGGCGATGGCTACATCGGTGACGTAATTTGTAGTGTACGGGACGCCGTTGCAAAGCACCGGAGTGTTCTGGTCCGTAGTGGGATTTGTCGAATTGCCAAGATTCCCAGCTGCGTTCGCACCACAGGCGTACATGCGCTTGTTTGTAGCCTGGAAGTAAACACATCCGGATCCGTTGGTCGTACCGTAGCCGCCGCAAGCCCAGACCTTTTCTATGGCTATGCTGTTGGTGACGAAATACTCGATGCGCTTAAGTTGATTGCGAGCGACTGTATCACCATGTCCGAGCGCGCCATAGCTTCCTATGCCGGCCGAATAAATCCAGTTGTTGTCGAACACAATGTACAAGGCGCCATTCGTCATGGCCCAGTCGATAATTTCGGCATCGTCCGGGGGCAGGGTGCTATTGGGATCGAAGGTCACCTCTTGCACAATCGCGGTTGTGCTGGTGGCAACCCCATTCGCCAAAACTCCGATTGTGTTTGAGCCCCATCCCACGATCTTTTTGTTGCTGAGCAAAACCAGCATCTGATTATTCTTTAGATCGCCCTGTTGCCGTTTCGGCAGTTGGGCAACCGTGGGAATTTCCGGAACGGGCGGATCTAATGATGGCGGAAATTCAACGACCGTTTGTCTGTTTCCGTTTTGATCATAATTATAGGTGACGTGCGAGCCGTCCGTGTAGCTTATTTCCACAAGGCGGCCAAACTCGTCGTATTTTGCTGTTGCCGTTTTTCTAGCCATGATTTATTTCCTCATTTGGTGTGTGTACCTTTCGTTATGCCGATCAAAAATCCACGGCAGAGAGCATGAATAAAGCAGGGGTCGCATTGCTGCTCCTCCTGCTTCATTGGTTGTAGTGCTTTGTTGCTTCTCTAGCTATATAATTCCGGGATTTTGATGGGCAAAACTTATGTGCCTTCAACCTACTTAGTGGCACTACGCGTTTGCAAGCACCGCGCGGTTAATCGCCATTAAGGACAAGCATGTAACGTATAGTGAACCGCTGGCGGGCGGCGGTGTTCAGCGAACATCGCAGGAAAATGATTTTCCATGAACCAAATATGAATATAGTTCATGAAGCTAGCGCATGGCAGAAAATGGCTGGATTAGCTGGTGTCAAGAAAAGATATGTGTATATTGTAGAGAACAGGTAGTTGGTACCACTGCATGATGTCAGTATTGTGATGAGTACACAAAACAATACCCTCGATTTTGTATTTCTGCATCGAGCGTACTGAGCTGTTGTCGTCGCCACCGTTTGAGTTGATCGTATACGTTGTAACGCAACGTCAGGAATCACACGCGGTGGTGGACGCATTTAAGTGTGTGGTATCAATTCAAATTATTTGTAGGGTCTCTCTCGGCGAGCACTGTCTATAGTTACAGAAAGTAGCGAACACCTTTTACAAGGTTAGCCTGACATTTCCATACCCCTACGGATTTCAGCTTAGCCCTGATTGACGGATATCCCCGTCTTCACGGGACCGCACGACAATAGCGACTTCAGCCTTACAAGCCGGATAGTATATATCATTCTCTTGATTACGGACGTGAGGAGAAGATCATTTAGTCTGAGAGCACGGCAGCGCGCTCAAGCGCTTGGCTAGCCGAGCCGCGCCAATCATGATACACAACTAATTGAACAGATGGTTAAGAGTGCCACGGGCCCGTGCGGGCAAAGTTGCATTTGGCCCTTGAAGATCTATAGGATGAGTCTACTTGTCTCTACCCACATTCATAGAAATCACTTCAAACCCGAAATCGCCAATCCCTATTGTTACTTAGTTCACTCAGCCGTCATGATTTCGGCTTGAGGATTTGAACGACGTCTATTCCGGGTGCCGATAGGTCGGAGCAAGAAAAGTTTTCCTGGCTCACCTGGTGAATCTGCTTGCAGACACATCGAGTGATCCATATCCATCGTTGTTCGCTTGCGAGCTGCGGGATTCTCTAAGCGGTTTGGCGAACGTAAGTTCATTAAATCGTTTGTCTGTTTTGTGGAGTCGATGTTTTGCATCGGCTCCCAGTTTCTTTGGAACCACAGTACGAAAATGAGTGGAGGATAACTCATGCCACAATTTGGTCTATTCAAGTCCAGCAAAGGAAAAAATCAAATCAAGAAAATGACGCAATGCCTAGCAGAACTGTTAGCTGTAGGAGTACGGCGCGCAGAAGGTGCAGGCGACAAAGTCGATGTCAATCCAGATCGGTTTGGCAAAGTTTATGAAGGAAAGCTCACGGTTCAGGTAACTGACGATAAAGCCGAAGACATGCCGCACGCACATTCGCTAGAGTTCTCTGCCGAATACAGCGGTGGCGATGCCGAGGCAAGCGGTTTGTATAACAAGGGCGATATCGTCAAATACATTGCCGAATCTTTGATCTGCAAAATCTTTCGTCGTCTGACCAGACCGGACGAAACAATGGTTACACTGCAATTCACGACGAGCGCTTGCTCCGCTCGACCAGCAAAAGAATATCAAGTCGTCGCGAAGTCCAAAAACGGAATGGTGTTTGTGGAATTCTGGTTCTTGGCGAACGGACAGAAAATCGACGAAACGGAACACGTAGTCAGCATTAAGAAAAGACATAGACAGTGCGGCGTCAAGAGTTTTGCGCAAACAGAAAAGGCAGACGAACCTGAATACGAAATGTTCAAGGATCACAAAGCCAAAGGACGCATCAAGCAACGCTGTAGCGATCTCAGCAAGAAACTAGCAGTCGGTATTCGTCGAGCTGAAGGTCATGGCGATGACCCCACGGATGGCGACATGCATGAAGCGACTGTTTTCGACAGCTTCTTGGTGGTCGAAACAAAAGACGGCAATCCGGGCGATCCCGCGGAAGAGCGCTTCAATTTGCGAGGAAGCTACAAAGGTGGCGAATCGCATCGACCGGGGCTCTATGCCAGCAGCGACATGATCGGAGACGGAGAAAGCGAAGTCGACATTGCAATTGCCGATTTGGTGCGCTACGTTTTCCATCGTCTAACCAGACCGGAAGAGGCTAATGTGGAAATGCTCATCCGCCTACGAGCCTGCCCGATGAAAACGCCAAAGGCCTACAACGTCTCTGCCTCGTGTGTGGACGAAAAGATCAGTATGTCCTTTTGGTTCTGGAACGCGATAGACAACCAAGACGAGAAGAAAATCTACGTCAAGGTCATACCGCTCCAGCGCAAAACTAACTAAGTTGTTCTGAGAGCCCGATAGTAGCCTGCCAAAGAATCCCCTCTTTGGCAGGTGGCTGTCGCTGGGCCCTGCCCTTCTCGGGACGACTATCTTCTTCTCGAAGGAGGGAATTATGAGTATCATAAAGCGTACTAAGCAATTTGAAGACTGGATGCGCCGGCAGACGGAAGTCATTGATAAAGGTCTGGCTAAAAAGCATGAAGAAATGGCTGAGTCGCGCTTCCTCTTCTTGCGCGCTACTCCATACGATTGGATAAAGTCTTTTGTGAAGCATTGTCCTCAAATAGCCAAAGCACCGCAAGTGCTGGCCTTGGGCGATGATCATATCGGCAACTACGGAGTGTGGCTCGATGCGAAAGGTCGTGCCGTATTCGGAATCAACGATTTCGATGATGCGTACAACCTTCCTTACACGCTCGATCTGAGCCGGCTTGCCACAAGCATTCCCGGTCAATTCACGGTTGAATTTGATCAAGCATGTGCAAGCATTCTGAAAGGTTACGAATCGGCGCTCGCCACTGGCGGCAAACCGATTCTTCTGGAGGAAGATAAGGAGCTTGCACGCATTCTCTCTGTGTTCAAACCAAAGAGCGCGGACGAGTACTGGAAGAAAATCGAATCACTGCCGGCATGTGACGCACCAGAAAGCGCACTGCAAGTATTGAAAGACGAATTGCCCGCTGATTCTCGCGTGATTAAAGTGGTATCACGCTGGTCTGTCGGTCGAGGCAGTCTTGGCCGCATGCGCTTTGCGATTCTGGCAGAATCTGCTGGTGAACGCATTGGTCGCGAGGTGAAGGTGTTGATACCATCGTCTGCCGCTTGGATGATGAATGACGATTCCGGCAAAACCTATGTCGACGCCATTCTCAAGCAAGCCATTCGTGCCCGCGATCCTTTAGCAGGAGTGCGCGGCAAGAAAGATAAGTGGATCTTGCGCGGGCTCTCGCCAGCCTCTGGTCATATCGAGACCAGCAAGTTGGATAAGCTGCCGGCAAAAGATCAGTTGTACATACTCGAAGCTATGGGCTTTGATCTGGGCAACATTCACTTGGGCACACCAGAGGCAACAGCAGATATTCTGGCGGATTTAAACTCCCGCCCGAAGAACTGGCTTTTGGATACTGGTGAGAGGATGGTTCACATCACCGACAAACACTGGAAAGTATGGAGGGAATATTTCGAGTCATAGATATCGCAACAGTAGTACATGCTGCTGCGAATGTTTCCTGGGTGGGAGGGGTGTCTTCGGATACCTCTTCTTCTCACCCACTTTTGAATTTGAGGTAACGATTATGGAACTCTTGATTCTCATAGCCATTATTTGGCTTTTCGCAATTGGGCATTTCGCATCGTGCGGGAATGTGCCGTCACGATCAACAGCGGAAACCGCCGAGTTTGCCAATGGGCATTCGGCGCATACACTGACCGTAGATAAAACCGAAGGCGAAGATTATATATTGCTGATTGGGCCGGAACAGTTTGTTCACCTGAAGTTGGCCGGACAGGATTCAAACACGAAGAAGTTTGAAATAGGACATCGGTCGGGAAACCTAAATAAAATGCACGAAGGAAGCGACTGGTTTTCATTTCAGTCCAAATCCGTCTCACCAACTCCGTCGCATGGCTGCTTGCAGATTGATGCCGTTGCCAGAGATGGCAGCAAAAAACGATTTGTATTCATCCATGTTATGGTTGTGCCCGGCCGCAGCGTGGCTTGTCTCATAAAGTATTCGAGCGGTTTGGATGCTGAAGACATTATTCCGCCAAGTGATCCCTCATGGAGATTTGCCGGGACAGACCGTGCATTTGAAATTGAGCGCGGAAAGATTTATTTTGCTGTTGGTTCTCCGGGGTGCGTTTTGAACTTCAAATTTCGCGATGACTCTCAGTTTGGTTTTCCGACTGTTGAGTTTCAAAACAATGTGGCGGCATGCGAAGGCATTTATCCAACCAATGAGGCTCTCAGTGAATATGTCTATTCGTGGAAAATCGGTGATCGTCCGGAAGGTGGATGGGGATGGTGTCACTTTCCCTCGAAGGATGGCAAAAGGAGCAAACGGACCTGCATCTTCGTGGTGCCAATTGATGGCTTGTTGCCTCCTGGCGTGTGGCGCGCTAAGCTAACCACGGATCCGGCTAATCCATTCAACTTTTCGCCTGTAACCATAAGCGCGGGACCGAGTCCGAATACACCAAACCAGGATAAACGACTAGGCGGACGGAGCCGCTATAGCAATGTGATCCAGAGTCATTTGCGTGGTTATTTGGGTGGGGCTCCCATCGAAAGTTATCCTGGATTCCGCCCGAGTAGTGGAAGTTATTCTGGATCCGGCTCTGGGAACGAGAGTGTCTCCAGTGACTCCCGCAGATCTGCAACAACTAAAGGTGCGCAGCAATCAAAAACGACATCGTGTGGATGGATCTCACCTGAGTTTAGCGATTTTGTTGGCGGCATCCCGAATGATATTGACATAGTGCCGCACATGCAGCGCAGCTCGTCTGGGTCTCTTTATTCGACTTACAGAGGTCAATCAGTTAGAGGCACACGCCAATCTGGTGGCTACAGTATGGGTATCCGTTCTGGCACCGGTGGAGGTTGGGGCGCACGTATGACGTCAAATATTCCCCGTCGCGATAAACCGTGGGGAAAATCCAGCTTCACCGTTGGTGGTGGCAAGGGATACGGAAAGGGCCGCCGTTGATAGAGGTCGCAAAGAAAGTCGATTATATGATCGACTTTCTTGATTTTGTGCGCAAATACGACACACAATAGTAGAAATTTGAAAAGAACAAGACACCAAATATGGTGCCCGGTTCTTTCCCTTGTGTGAAGGCTAGCTTCGCATTACTTGTTGTTGGGGTTGGTTATGCGCCCAGCGAACAGTTGCGTTTGGTGAAGCCTGGTTCCCTTGCCGTATGGTCTTTCCTGCTCGGCGCAAACGTAGAAGGCAAACGGTCTGTTCACTTCCATCGTGAAATCGAAACTGTCTACCGGCATGCTGGTCTTTTCGAATACAGCACCAGTTACGGCTGCTCCTTCGAAACCGGTTTCGTCCACTTTGACATAAGTCTTGTGGATGATGTCCGATATGAAAACGCCATGCGGGTTTGCAAACATTTGCGAGAAGTCTGCGCTACCGGAGAATGCTTCTGTCATGCCGGCGCTCGCGAGCACTCCCTTGAGCGAGGTCTCGAAACCGACTTCGAAGCGTGGAAGCAGAAGTTTGCCGTATCCTTCTTCCATTCTGGAAGCAAGATGCAGCAAGTTGGCTGGAACCATCCAATCGATCACTTGTGTCTTGTCGTTTCCGCATCTTCTCCAGTGCGGCAGAATGATGTAGACGCAGAATTCTAGATTGGAAGTATCTGATTTCTTTTCCCAAGGCGAGCTGCCGAGAGGCAAGCGAATGATTTCTACTCCGTCGGAGTTGAGATATTTGAAATCGCCCTTGTCCATCATCATCTGAACTTTGGTTTGTTCGCCAGTGGCCATGCGGAAACCTTGTTCTTGAGTGCGATGTTTTTCGAACGTTCTCAGCCAGTCTCCCTTCATGTATAGAGCGTTGAGCAGAAGTGCCACCACGGACGAGGGAAGCTCATCGAGGATCTTCTCGATCTTGTTGTGGGTTTTTTCACTAACCCATTGGTTGGCTTGGGCGGCGCTTTTCAGTTCTGCCAGCTCGGCATCGAAGCCTGATTTTGCCAGCTTTTCGTATGAGGGCAGAAGATTGATACCGCGCTTGTGGAATACAGCGTTGGCGAGGCTGAGCTGAACTTTCGGATCGGCGGTCTGTAGAATGCTTTGCAAAAAGTTGCAAGCCCCAGCCAGTTGATTGCCACTCGGTAGCGATTCTTCAAACTCGAATCCGAGTTGGAATAACATCTCCCTTCTGGTTTCCTTGCTGGCGCCGAGCGCGGCGAGATGCAGGAGAAGCGAGATCGACAGCGGAGAAATTATCACATTCTCTTTTGGCTGCTCTTGGATTAGCGAATTGAAGCACATCGAACCGAGGTCGTTTGCTCCGTAGTTTACGCTTTCGTATACGTTACTGTTCATTTGCATTTTTTCCTTCTTTTCGAACCTAACTCAAAGAAACAGATGGGCCACCATACGGCAGCCCAAGCTGAGGTGCGCAGTGTGCGATGCAGTTATGCTGCGCGGCGACTACAAGATGATGTCGCCGTAGTCTTTGATTTCGTTACTGGCGAATACTTTGTACTCACCAAACAGGGCGGGCGGAAAGTGAGCTTTGCGCGCTGCCAAAAAGCTTTCCTTGCTGTGAAAAATCACGTTGATGATTATTTCGCCGGCTGCGCCGAGATCTCCGCCAACGGTTGCTTTGTATTGGCTGAGCTCTTTGTCGTACTGTGTTTTGAATGCTTTCATTGCATCCATGAGTTCTTTTCTTGTACTGGACATTTTTGTACTCCTTGTTTTGTTTTTGATTTGAAAGAGAAAGTGAACGGGCCAGAGTTTTCTGCGGAGAATCCTCTGGCCCGTTCGTCAGTGATGTTTGTTGCTGACAGTCGTGAGACTAGCTTTCGCTGGTGTCCGTGTCGTCTTCTTTAGCTAAATGCAGACGCACGCTTACGTGTCGATCCTTGATGGTCGGAAACGCATCGTTCGTGACCAGCATTTCAATTAGATACGGGAAGGAGTAGGCACCACCAGTGCTTGCCAAAACCTTTTCAATCGTATCCATCGAGATACCGTTTGGCATAAGCTTGTTTTCAAATGCACGCAAGACAAACGCGACGAAAGCCGCCTTGTCGTTTACCTTCGTTACTTTGGTGTCGCCTGCAGCGCTTTGGCGGTACTCGTACTCTAAAGTCAGAGCAACCATTTTTCTTTTGCGTCGCTTTGAAGTCGGTATGAGAGGTAGCTTGTGCGTTACGTTTTTGAAGCCGGCTTTGATTTCAAGCCCATCAACGATGGGACTTCCCCATTGCCCGTCTCTGCCTTCATTGCGGGAAATGCTCGGAAGCATTTCGTCATAGGCTTGGCCGATCAGTGTCTCAACAATTTCTCGTCCGTGCGCGTTGAAGAAAGTGAGTTCCGCCAAATCGTCCTTGTCCATATTTCTTTCGTTTGTGATTGTGGCTTCAAATGCCCGCGAGATTTCAGCGCGTTTCTCTAACGCATTTACGAACTCTTCGCTATTTTGACTGCCCAATATTTCTCGGACGGACAGGACTTTGTTCTGAATTCGCATCGCCAACATATAACTTGTGGCACCCGCCCCACCGTTCTTGAGGGACTCAATGAGTTGGTTCACGAATGTCGCAAGTTTTCTGCAAGCGGCCTCTGCGTCTCCCGCCCAAGAATCAAACACAACTTGTATCTGCTCTTTGCTCAGGCTCTCCACGCGGAAAGGGTTGGTCGCGAGATAAATTTCGTCGAGGCATGCCTCAAGCAAATCGCGCCTAACTTCCGGCGAGCGTCCTTCCTGCTCTTGCGCGATCCATAGTTTGACTTGCTTGTGCTCGTCTTTAAATAGTTTTTTGGCGGCCTGCAAAAGCTCATGCGCCTCGGCGCTATAAACTTTCTGGTCGTACTCGTAGCGAACTGAATGCATTGTCATAATTATTCTCCAAGTGATCGGAATTGCTCATACGCTTGTTCGCAACCAACGGAAAGAACTCGAAAAGAATCCGGAGAAAAAGGCGCAGCAGAGAAGTCGCCTCAGTCGGCAATCGAAAATCAGTTCGCGCAAAGCTGGGCAAACTGAACTTGGATTGATGGCAATTAGTGGCGAGGTGGTGCGGGCTTTTGTACTAGATAATCTCAAATTTGTGCGGTTGCAAAGAAACGAACATCTAAGCCTATGAAACTTGCCCCGGCAAATTCAACTTGCGCGAGCGCGGGGCAGCCTATAAATAGAGATATTTCTCGAAGTTAAACTTGCACCGCTTGCGCGAATAACGCTATCTTGGCAAGTCGCGAGCGCTTTTCGAAGATGAATTGTGGGTAGCGCGAGTGCCTGACAACGGGCTAAAACAGCGTCGTTTTGCTAATATGTGCGTGCATATGCGAGTTTGAGGCGCGGATAGCGTGCCTGCAAAGTGCTTGTGCATTATCGGGTCAATACACAAGGAGTTTTGTTATGGCTGAGAAGCGCCGCGACCTGGAAAAAGTTTGGTTGATTGCTGGCAGTCGCACACCAATCGGGTCCTTCGGAAGAACACTCAAAGACGTCACCGTGGACAAATTGGCGGAGCACGTTTTGAAACACGCAATTCGCCGATCGGAAATAAACGCCAGTCAGTTTGACGGCATTGTTCTCGGGCACGGATATCAGTCGGCTTACACTCCTAACACGGCTCGCTTCGCGGCGCTCAACGCCGGTCTGCCTGCCAGCATTCATGCTATGACTGTGCAGCGTCAGTGCGGCTCCGGTATGCAAGCGGTGACTTTGGCTGCTAACGACATCGCGCTCGGAAATGCGGACTTATATATTGCCGGCGGCGCTGAGTCAATGTCCTCGGTACCTTATTTGATACCAGGCAAATTGCGCTTCACTGGCATCATGGCTAATAAGTCAGTGACAAAATATATTCCGGCTGTCGGTCCTCGCCCGGTGGCGATGCTTGCCGATGGTGGCTTGGTGCCAATGTGTTTGTTTGGCGACATGAAGTCGACCAATATGTCCGGCACGGCACAACGTTTGGCTGACACTTATGGTATCACTCGCGAACAATCAGATGAATACGCCTTGCGTTCGCAGCAATTGGCGACGGCGGCAATTAAGTCTGGTCGCTTTGAAGAGGAAATTGATCCAATTCAAACCACAAGTGGCAAGTTCTTCGTTTCTGATGAACACCCGCGCGATACCAACATGGAAAAATTGGCGAAGCTCAGACCGGTATTTAAGACAAGACAAATTACCGCCGGCAATAGCTCTGGTATCAACGACGCGGCCTGCGCTCTGGTAGTTGCTTCCGATAAGAAGGTCAAGGAACTTGGCTTGAAGCCGATTGCCCAGATTGTTGATAGCTGTGTGGTTGGACTTGATTATGAGCAAATGGGTTTGGGCCCAGTGCTGGCTATCAGAAAGATTTTGGATCGCAATGGTTTGAAGATGGATGATATTGATTTGATCGAGATAAACGAAGCATTTGCCGTTCAGTATCTTGCATGCGAAAAGTTGTTGGAACTTGATCGCAATAAGGTAAATGTGAATGGCGGAGCAATTGCGCTTGGACATCCAATTGGCATGTCCGGTGCGCGGTTAATCCAGACTCTGGCAATTGAGCTTGCGAAGCGCGGCAAGAAGCGTGGTATCGCTGCTTTGTGTATCGGCGGCGGCATGGGCATTGCCACTCTTGTTGAATCACCCAATTGATAACAAATCCAAGCAACCAAATTGAAATTTGTAGGGGCGGGGCTTCCCCACCCAGTAAAAAAGGAAATTTCCAATGACAAAGAATGCAACACAAGTTTTAGAAGAGAAAGCCAACGTGAAATCAAGCGATCAGAAATCAGTCAAGTTCGAAGTCCTCGACAATGGCATTGCGAAGGTCACACTTGATTTGCCAAACAATAAAGTGAATTTGCTTGGTCCGGTGATGCTGGCAGAAATTCACGATGTGATTAACAAAGTGCTGGTCATGCCTGCTATTAAAGGTATGGTGATCATCTCTGGCAAAGACGATAACTTCATTGCTGGCGCCGACGTCAAAGAAATTGTCGCTCTGCAATCCGAGCCGGAAATGCACGCTTTTGAAGCGGCACAATTAGGCAAGCAGATTTTCGACAAGATGGAAAAGCTTCCCTTCAGAGTCGTGGCAGCAATTCATGGTACTTGCCTTGGTGGTGGCACAGAGTTTGCTCTGGCTTGTCACTATCGCGTTGCAAGCAAGAGCGCGAAGACAAAGATTGGTTTGCCGGAAGTGAATCTTGGTTTCATTCCTGGTTGGGGTGCTTGTGTTCGCCTGCCTAAACTGGTCGGTTTGATGAAAGCGCTTGAGCTTATTCCAGCTGGAAAAATTCTTGATTCAAAGCGTGCCTGGAAGTGCGGCATGATCGATGAAGTGGTGAACGATGAGGAATTGTTTGCCCGTGCGCAAGCCATTGCTCTTGGTGCAAATCCGAAGAAAGCCAGCCAACCATTCGATATTCAAAAATTGCTTTTGGAAACCAACCCAATTGGCCGCAAGATGCTTGCCAATGTCTCTTTGGGAATGGTGAAAAAGCAAACCAAAGGTAATTACCCCGCTCCAGTAGAAGCAGTAAAACTAATTCTCAAGACGGCAGATGAGCCGGCTGAGAAAAGTTTTGAGCGTGAGTCGCGCACGTTTGCCAAATTGGCATCGACTCGTGTATCGAAAAACCTAGTCGGAATTTTCTTTGCTCAAAATGAATCGAAGAAGATGCCGGAAGGTGCTAAGCCTGCTGTGCAAATCAAAACTGTTGGCGTGCTCGGAGCTGGTGTTATGGGTGCTGGTATTGCCCAAGCTGCAGCTAAAGCAGGATACAAAGTTGTCTTGCGCGACATCAAGCAAGAATTTGTCGACAAGGGCATGAAAACAATCAATGGGTTGTTCGATGGTCTGGTTGAGAAAAGGAAGATGACCCGCGAAGAAGCAGATGGCATCATCGCTAACATCACTGCAACAACTGATTACAAAGACTTCGCCGATTGCGATCTGGTAATCGAAGCAGTGCTTGAGAGAATCAGTGTCAAGAAAGAAGTTCTTTCGGAATTGCAAAAGGTAATCACCAAGGACTTTATCTTTGGTAGCAATACATCCTCGTTGCCTGTAACCGAAATTGCCGAAGGCGCACGCAAGCCTGAGCACGTGGTTGGCATTCACTTCTTCAACCCGGTACACAAAATGCCGCTTGTGGAAATCGTACGCGGCAAACTTACCGATGATGGTGCCGTGGCTGCAGCGATGTCCTTTGCCATGAAGCTTGGCAAAACGACAGTGATTACAGCTGATGCTCCAGGTTTTGTCGTCAATCGCATTCTCACGCCATACATTCGCGAAGCAGCGATTTTGATGGAACAAGGCGTGCCAATGGAAGAAATTGAAAAGGCAATGACCACATTCGGAATGCCGATGGGACCACTGGCTTTGATTGATGAAGTGGGCATGGATATTTCTGCGGAAGTCTGTCGCGTCATTCATGGCAAGATAGGCGAACGTTTGAAGCCACCAACCATTCTCAATACATTGGAAGGCATGAAGTTGCTTGGTAAAAAAGGCGGCAAAGGTATTTATCTTTACGACGAAAATGGCAAACGCGTTTTTGACAAGGAAACGAAGAAGTATGTCTTCAATCCGGACGTGGTGGCAAAAGTTGAAGCGAAGAAAAATCCGCTCATGCGTAGCGTGATTCAAGACCGCATGGTGTTGATTATGCTCAACGAAGCAGTGCGCTGCTTGGAAGAAGGCGTAATTAAAGAGCCATCGCAACTTGATCTGGCTTTGATCATGGGCACTGGCTTCCCGCCATTCCATGGTGGCATCTTGCGTTGGGCAGACACAGTTGGTATCAAAGTCGTCTACGAAAAACTAGATTGGCTCTCCAAAGTTGCCGGTCCAAACTACGAACCAGCCAAGCTGCTAAAAGAAAAAGCCGCCAAAGCGGAAAACTTTTACAAATAGTGTGTGAGTTAGCGTAACTGCGCTAACGTTGATGTTGCGATCGCACGCCTAGCGATGCCTTGGCGCGGGAATGCTTCGACGTCCCAATGCGTTCCCCTGATAAACATTTATACAGATCTCTTTAAATTGAATATGCGAAGTTGCTAGTGTAAATGCACTATCAATTTAGTTCTATACGAAAGCAACCAAAAAAACACCGCAAGTCCGCAACTCATAAGAATTACCATCAACCCTCTTGGCACTAAGCGCCTTGCGAGGGTTGTTTTGTTATTTCCTCACTTTGTAAGGAGAACGTCTCATGCCAAATACACACAGAAACAATCGATGGAGAATCACAGGTGCCGCTCACGTGATCGGTTTTGTCCTAGCGCCGATAGCTCTTATATTGGTCTCCATTGCTGCGCTGGCAGTAAGCATGTCAATCGAAAGCGATCGCCTCAGTCCCAAGTCCTACGAAGTTCAGACCGTGCTCAACCGAGATATCTCGACAGCTATCGGTCACGGCATGTCCGTGTATTTCGAATCGCTGAGAAAAGAGCCGCGGAAGAAATATGCACGCGAATGCGCCGGCAAGCTACGAGCGAAACTGTTCGACATCAGCTTGATCACAGACAAGGATCTGGACAAGACAGCCTCAGGCGGTGCGAGACGTTCGTGGGATGAAGTTCGTAGACTCGTGACTTCTGCAAATTCCTCATCCAACGATCTCAACCGCGAACTATTAAAGCGCAATCCCAACTGGAAGAAAGTCAACAACCTTTCTCGCTCAGTTGCCGACACCTTGATGGAGTCCGGCGATCCACATCAAATGGTTGTGGATAACAAGTAAATTGATGAGTCGAAGGAAGGATCCGAGACAAAAGACGCACCACGGCCGTGCTTCTTTTGTCTTTTGATTTGAACTACTATAGGGCCTCGCAGGAGTGTTTAAAAGAAAGTACAATCAAAATACGTTGATGAGGTGCAGGGGCCCCAGCATGCTGTAGTCCCTGCACCTATATCACCAACCTATTCTACGGTCGTTCACTTGTGCTTTCCTTAGTAGCAGGTGGCGGCTGATCTATCGTAACATCAAGATCGTGCATGCGCGCAAGTTCGGACAGACTCCACAACAAATAGAACGGTAGAATTGGGCCGCTTTCGATGACGACTCTTCCTGTGGCACCCATGGGTCCCGCTCGAAACAAACCAAGATCGTAGTCGATGGCTTGCAGCGCTTGATCGTCCCAGCTTTTATTTGTCAGCCAGGCAATGGCGTTGAGCTTGCGGAACTGGATGATTTCGCCTGGATAGAGATGAATGCCTGTGCGCGCATATTGCCGATAGGTCTTCGATGTAATTATCAAATCCGGTGTCGGCAGATTGCGCTCTGTTTTTGTTGAACACTTCGATGCAGCAATTGCTGATTGCTGCGGAATCGCAAGCGCGCAAGCAACTGAGAATGCGGAGAGTGTGATCGCGGTGAAAATATTTGCCTTCATGTGAATTCTCCTCTGTGTGTTTCAGTCGGAGCTGTGTCCGACTGAAACTGTTTGATCACATCGGATTCCCTGGTCGTTTGTTAACCGCACCTCCCGCTTGATGCGCATTCACTGCACAATCGAGTAAAGATGTCGATTTCTTTTGGCTGCATGCAGCAACTGCAAACGCCATCCGTTTTTCCCTGTGTCGGTCCAAAGGCCGGCTCGGCGAGCGGCTTCGTTTTGGCCGCGTCAATCTGATGCAGGTAGTTGATGCCAAAACTAATGTGGACTGAGGAGGGTTTCTTGCAACCACAGTCCTTCTTCTTTCTGTATTTGTTTTCTTCACACATGGTATGGTCTCCCCAAGTGAGGGCAAAGTGGGAACGTGGTGGTGGTAAAACGCAAGTTCGTAGAGCCTGCGTCTTACCACCACCGGTCGCCTTAGGCGACGTCTGTTGTTCTAGCTGAGCACTGCAGCAATGATGCCGGGCAGTGTCTTGAGAAACTCTCGGCTTGCGGCTTCCTGCTCGGCTGTCAGGCCGGTTGTTTTTAGCAGGTTGCAGACTTCCTTGTCGTTCGCTGTTACTGCGAATTGAGCAACGAAGTCTTGGTGCCTCAGCACAACATCGAAGATAGAATCGCCAAGATCAAGCGACACTGGTGATTTCACTTCTTGTTTTGCGAAAGCGTTACCTATGCGTGCGAGCACCTCGTAAGGATCCCCGAAGGTATCCCCTGGTGTTAGCAGCCAGCCCATATCCCCTTGGTTTTGCAATGAACCCAAGCTCATGTCGCCGCCATGCGGCAGACCACCAATAAATTGGACAGACACGAATCGTTTCTTCATTTCAGTATTTCTCCTGTGTGTTTGTCGGTGCTGATTAGCTACTGTGCTGTTTCAGCTGTTTGTGGCGCGCAATTGAATTGCTTTCCATGCGCTCAAACCAGGGATCGTGAGATTTTTTGATTTGGTCATGAGCGATGCGGCATTCGGTGATGATTGGTGATGGCAAAGCCATCATCACGTCAACGCCTTCTGCCAGCAGGTCGTATCGTTTGACGTCCTGCTCGTGTCCGAGATTGCGCGCCCGTTCTCTCTCGGACATTATGAAGTTTTTGAAAATGGAGATGCGGCTGATCAATTCGCTGGCTCGATTGCGCACATACTCGTACTGTCCAAGAATGTGTTCTCTGTACGAATAGCGCAGCGTTGACTCAAGTTCGTCGAGACGATTCGAGAGACGCGTTACACTAAGCCGACGATTCTGTGCTTGCACGTCGTCGTCCGGCACCAGATTGGCAAGCGCATCGATTTCGTCTTCGTAAAGTTCCGCGAGATCTTCATAGCGTTCCATCATCTGGTGCATGGTGGCAGTCTGTTTTTCCAGCAATTGCGCCGACTTGCATGATTCGGCGATATCTTTGGCTAGCTGTTTGCAGTCTTTCCGCGTTACCAGCTTTTTGGAAAGGCTCTCACAAATTCCTGCTTGCGCACTGAGGTCCTGAAACCTTTGTCCTGTGATTTGCGCGAGCACTTCTGCTTGGTGCTTCTGTTTTTTGGTCGGCTTCTTCATGACGGATTACCTATTTGATTGTGTTGACTACTTCGATGTTGAGCACCTGCGGCGTTTCCGGGTAGAAGTTCGGACCTTCACCCATTTGTCCGGCAGTGAGCGTTAGTGTGCATTTGCCAGCCTGCAAATTCGTAAGCTTTAGGGTGTACGGTTTGGTTCTGTTTTCTCGCGGCATGAGATTGACCCGTTCGATGTCGAATGCACAGGCCGGGCTTACGGAATATTGGACATCGCCGTAGGGCAGCGAGTACGCCGACACATCAATCGAGTACTTGCCTCCGACTTCCAGTTGAAGCCAGGATTTGCCTTTGTTGTCGCGATAGTTTGATACGGGCGAAGATGTGTCTTCGCTAACAATTTCGAAGTTCATGGGCGTGCCTCGCTGTTTGTGAGTTGAGGGGGAAGATAGATTGTTCGGTGGCTGCGTTTGTGCCGCGGCGCGAGGTTCGCCCGAAAGAGAAATTGCGCTAACCGCCAAAAGGCAGAGCAATGTTCTTGCAGGCGAATTACACGCAGATTGGCACCGAGTTCGGTTTTTCATAGCCAAAGTCCTCATTTAAGCGCTCCGGCGCCGATGCAAAGCATCAGCTTCTCCGCGCGTTGATACGCTGCGCTACAGACGCCTCCTCGGCGCCTTTCGCTTTGCTGTTGTTTCGCATGGTGTTACTAACTGTGTTTGGTGGTTTTTAGCCGCGCTACTTAGTTCAGTGAAAGTTACTGACTACAACCTAGTCAATTTGAAATAGAAATTGCAAGTAGAGGCGAGATCTACTTACTAAAGGAACTTCGCGCAGCGTGAATAACACCACATTTGATGAGAGCCGATTCATGCGGTGGTTTGTTAGCAGAGCTAGCGCAATGAAGAAGAAAGTGATCAACTGCCGGTTTTATCGCCATTCTTCCAAAACAGGACCAAAGATTCCCGAATATGTAATTGATAATTGATCTTTGAATTTTATAGTCTGTATTTATAGTTGCAGTTTTTGCACATCAGTTTCGGAAGAACAACTCAGATAACGTAAAGCAAGTCAGGAACTCGAAAGACAAATTCGCTCACCGCATTTTTATGCGATGGGTTGTTTCGTGTTGTTCGCAGCAGCAAGGTTTAAGGCATCGCTAGCGGTGCTCAAGGTAGCAGTCTTATTAGTGGAGGAACACTTTTATGAATTTAGATGATAGTCTTCGCGCTGTTAGCGCATATGAAAGAGCCAAGGCTGTGGAGAACGTACTTCTCGGTCCAGACTTCCCGCAGAAAACACCCGTGACCAAGTCAATGCTCATCGATCTGATCCCGGACAAAGATGCTGGAAAGCTCCTTGACCAGGGATTGGTTCGGCACATGATCGCAAATCTGACGCGCATTGCCATTCGTCGCGATACGGAAACGCCGACAGAATATCCGGTTGGTGACGACGGCAAGGCTGTGATCATTCTTGATCCGGGCACGCAAAGATTGCCCTTGGGTTTCAACTTGGTTGGAGCCGCAAACAAGGTGCAGATCAAACAAATTGACGGTGTGCACGGACGGCACGGTAGCATGAAGGCTGACGCCAAGTTTGTCGAGCTTATTGAAATTGCCGACAAGGTCACTCAAGCTCGAGTGCTTCTCAATACAGCCTTCGGACCGATTGAAGTGAAAGGCCAGATCAAGCCGGACAATCAGATCGTCTGGACGCATCAAATCTACATGAGACCGAACACGTTTCTCGGTCTTGGTGGCGGGCTTTCGGATGAAGAGTTGTACGAACTCGGCGAAGGCAATCTGCCGAGCTGGGCTCAAGCAGTCTAGAGTTGTTGTCGGAATCTCAAAAGCAGGGGCCCTAGCGGGCTCCTGCCTCTTTTTTTTGACGTGAATGCATACTACACCAAGTAGCACGTGTGACATAAATGCAAAAAAAACGCAGCACGCTGGTTTCCCAAACGTGCTGCGTTGATTTTGGTTGAGCCTAGTTTTCTGTGTGTGAACTTGTTGAAGAGTTACTTCTTGACCGACTCGCTGTCGGGCAGAAGGTCTACGAGTGCGCCGCCGGTCAAATCGTGGGCAAGACATGTGAGCATGTCGGTTGCGTCCCATACGGGCGTCATCGCTTTGTTGATTGGTTCCCGCAGTTTCGGGCAGACCAAAGCCAGAGCATAGACTGGTGAGAATGTAATGAGTGTTGCGGCACCGGCGGTGGCTAGCATCGCTTGTTTTTTCAATTGACTGGCGAACTTGAGTGCGCTGATTGCGTTAATGTCCATTGTTGTGTCCTCTTTGTAAGTTGGGAGTAGACGAAGTAGATCAAGCTCGCCGTATCTGTCAGAAGCGACGTGCTTGATCTGTCTTGAACTGTTATGGAGCCAGATAATAATCTTCACGGCAATTCCGGTGACAGTTTCCACGTGGCCCATCGCACTGATTCGTGCAATGCTCTCGTGAAATGTGACCGGGAAGAGTGGTGGCACTTATGGTTCTGGTTGAGGATTGATTATCTGTTTTGAAAACGGCAGCATAGCCAAAGCTGTTTTGCGATGTGGAAGATGAAACGTAATAGTCACCATTCAAGATGATGTGTTTGCCGTTCTCGTCGTTCTGATTTGCTTCCCACTTTTCTTTGTCTTTCTTGCTCCAAATCCACGAATTGATATCCGTGAATTCCACAAGTTCCGGCGCATTGAACCAACTGCCGGAAGTGTGTTTGAAAGAACGACTGGTTCCATCGGCATAGAAGACGTATTCGACTACATAATTTTTCCGGCTGTAGATTGTAGTTCCACAGGCAGATTCAAGAATTATGCCGTCGTCGCCTTCCCACCAGAGTGAACCAAAACCAAAGTCGCTCGACATTTCTACATCGGCAAACTTTCCTTTGCGTTTTACTTTGCCGTCTTCCGACAACCACGTCTTGCCATCGCTTTGTAGAGTGAATTTGGTGCCGTTCAATGTACGCACCGAAGTCAGCGTTTGCGACAACAAGTTCTTGGTGGAAGCAGTGGCGGATTTGGCAACAGATTGACTGTAGCCAAATTCAATTGTCCTTCCGTCTGCGGTGGTTGTTTTGATTGGACGTTTTGACTCCGGATCGACTAAGACTTCGCAGCCAGACGGCCGAATCACCCGAGCTATTCGCTTGTTCTCTGTTTCAAACACAAGCGATCCGTATCCAAGGCAGGCGCGAATATCCGACCAGGTATAGATATCCGAAACGGCATAAATCTCGCCTTTCCAAATAGCACCGCTTTTGTCTAGCCATTCCTTGTCCTTTTGCTTTGTCCAAGAAAAGTTTGGGCCGGTTATTTTGTTCGGCTTGTTGGGCTTGCGCAAACCAGTGGTGCCATAGGTGAGCTCGTATACTTGACCTTGGGTGCCTGTGATTTTGGTGATATCGCCGTTGTTGTTTGTTTCCACTGTGTAGCCAAGCGGGTGTGCGACAACCGCATAAGTGTCATTGTCTCGCAAAAGATACAATGTTCCCGGACGAAAAGTAGCGTTGTGCGTTCGTTGCTCCAGGTAGAAATTGCCGTCCAATTCCCGTTGCCCGTCGTTCCATTTCTTGCCGTTACGCGTGTATACTCTGCCAGACGCTGAGTTGATTTTGTTCAGTTCATGATAGATGCTGCCAAAAGGTCCGTGTTTCTCCTCATACCCAAATTGCCAAACCTGATTGTTCGGATACGTTGCTTTCGTGATCACATCGTTCTTGTCGTATTCAAAAACGGCATAGGGCGCTGGCGTAGAAGTAGCGGCAAGCTTGGTCTGTTGCGGCAGATGCTTCGATGCAATTGGCAATTGGTGAAAACAAAAATGCGCAGCTAGCGCGGATAAGAAAACCGCTAGCGCAATGTTTAAGTTGTAAATTCGTTTGATGTTCATGATTAGCCTCCAAAGGACTATGTGAAACTAATGTTCAGAACCAAAATCAACCATAGTTGGCGCCAAATGCCGCTCCCGGTGGCACTACGTGCCAAGGACGATGGCTGGTTTTGAATCTGATACAACCCGGTTCTGATATAATTTGTGGCGAAGTAACGCAGACCGTCGCGTCTACCAAAGGAAACTTTGGCTGGATGAGGAAAGTCCGGGCACCATAGGGCTGGTTGCTGGGTAATGCCCAGTGCGAGAAATCGTGAGGATAGTGCCACAGAAATGAAAACCGCCTATTTGCGCAAGCAAATATGGTAAGGGTGCAACGGTGCGGTAAGAGCGTCACCAGCAGAATCGAGAGGTTCTGGCTAGGTAAACCCCGCTGAAGGTGCAAGGCGAAGGTATATTTCAAGATAACAGTGGCCCGCTGCCTTGAAATGCCGATGCTGCTAGAGGGTTCAGGTAACTGAACTTCGAGAGAGATGACGGTCTATAACAGAACCCGGCTTATGCGTTACTTCAAAATTTTTTTCGCAAGCCAGATAAATCAACCGCCCGGAACGTGATTCCAGGCGGTTGATTTGTAAACGAGATGAATCAGCATCCTTCGATGTCTGCATCGCCTTGTGGACGCAATTGTGCGGCGGCTTTGCTCAACTGCGAGAAGAAATCCTCGTTGAACTCAGATTCGTTTGAGCTCTTTGTGGTTTCCGCAGATTGAGTCTCGCTCTCGCCCGGTTCTGAGGAATCTATTTCGGTTATCGAATTCTCCATGAATGATTGCCGCGCCGATTCGTAGTCTTGCTGCTGGCACCATAAAGTCATAATGAATGCTGCGGCCTCGGCGACTGATTCTTCAGAGACTTCGAATGTGCCCAAGCAGATTTCGAAATCGACAAAGACAGCGACTGTGAATTCGAATCGTTGGAATTTCTTATTGGTTGGAAAGTCTTCGTTGTCGTCACAGACTTGGACTCGAATATCTGACAAGCCAAAAGTGCCTTTCAACTGATCTTTTACTTTATCGACAAGACGAGTTGCAATCGCCACATTTCTCACACGATTGTGGCTAACAGATGGCGTAAAAATCCGGACGTAAGGTTCATGACCCATGCTGTGCCCTCCTAAGTAAACGCGCAGCACCACAGGCGGTGCCACACGTGAAAGAGTGTTTTGTTGACGCCTATTCGGCGATGAAGCAGACAGACACAAAAGTTTGTCATCCTGAGGAGCGCCGAGCGACGAAGGACCTCTCATTGCTTTGAGGTCCCTCGTCGGTCGATCGCTCGTGAAATAGCTCGGTTACGAACTACTTGGCCTTTTTGTTGGCGTCGGCTTTGGCGATGGTTTCATCGGTCCAGGCCTCGAGCTCCTCGTAGGTCTGAGGATAGTCCTTGCGCTCGGCAAGTCGGCGCGCGCCGGTGCCACGGTCTCTTTGCCAGCCGTAGTCGTCTATGCCAAGATACGGAGCGCCGCACTGACCGAACTTCGTGCACATCGGATCTTTCTCGTCGTCGCTTGGTTCGACTTGGACGTCGCTGCGATTCTTGTAGTGTTCGGCGAGTCTACTGGAGTAGTCTTTGCCAGGCCATTTGGAGCCAGCGTAGACCATGTCGATGTGATAGTTGAAGTCGTACTGGTTGCGATTCGGATTTTCGTCATTGGGATTGCCGGCGGCAAATGCTGCGGCGATTCCGATGAGTAGGGTTACGATCAACGCCGTAACAATCTTGATGTTCATGATAAAAAACCTCCGGTATGGAAAGTAGAGCTACCCCGCACCACACTGTGGACGAGGTAAAAGCGAGAAGTATTGCTTAGGTTGCGGGTTAGGCTAGTAGTTGCAATGAAAATGGGAAAGGACTATTGCTCTCACGCTAACAAAAGAAAGCCACCTAAATAAATCTTGATAACTGGTTTGTAAGAGGAAATTTAGTAATAAGTATAAGTATGAGAGGTCCTTCGTCGCGCATAGCGCTCCTCTGGATGACAGTGAATTGCGGTTGAAGGCGACATACTTCGCGGAGGTGCGAGAGGTTCCAATAAAGCAGGCATCACCATTCATTTTGCCGCCTATGTTTGGTCATAATATTTTATGACAAACTTATTTTTTGCCGTTTTGAAGATCGAGTCCAGGAGCAGCTTTTCGGATGCTGGAATTTTGGCAGTAGATTAAAGGTCATCAAATTTGATGACCTTGACTAAGAGCGAAAATTCAATGGGTCAAGGAAATCCAATGAAGAGGGATTGAGAGATCCTTCGTCGCTTTGCTCCTCAGGATGACAATTTGGCAGACAAGTTTACGGAGGACAGCCACACGAACAGCAATTGCGTGATTGTGTTATGTACAAGCGCGTTACGAGTTTTCCAATTCTTCAATAAACAGGCGCTCATCGTCGGTTAGGTCGACTTCGCGCAAAAGCTCTGGTCGTCTTTCGAATGTGCGTTTGATTGCTTGTTGCCGGCGCCAACTGGCAATTAGTTGATGATTGCCGGAAAGCAAAACCTCAGGCACTTCCATGCCGCGAAACTCCGGTGGCTTTGTGTATTGCGGCCCTTCAAGCAAACTATCGTTGAAAGATTCATGCGCAAGAGAAATCGATTTACCAATCACACCAGGCACTAATCTGCCCACCGCATCAATTACCGCGAGCGCTGGAAGTTCGCCGCCTGTAAGGACATAGTCGCCCATCGTGATCTCGTGTGTGGCGAGCGTGCGAATCCGCTCATCAAAACCTTCGTAGTGTCCACAAATAATTGTGATGTCCGATGATTCGGCAAGCGATTCCGCTAATTCTTGTTTGAATGGAGTGCCTTGCGGCGTCATCAACAAAACCGGTGTGTCCTCTTTTTTTCGAATTGATTCGAATGCAGCAAAAAATGGTTCCGGTTTCAGAACCATGCCAGCCCCGCCGCCATACGGAGTATCATCCACCTTGCGATATTTATCCAGGCAAAAATCACGCGGATTGTATGTGTTTATCTCAATTGATTTTGCCTGCACACCCCGACCGATAATACTCGTCGAGCAATACGTGTTGATCAATTCTGGGAAAAGCGTGATTATGTGAAAGCGCAGCATGTTCGTTAGATATATCGTCACAAAAGAATCTGTTCGATCTTACACGATTGCCAGCGTAACGCCGAGAACGAAGCAACAGTGAAGCAAAGGAATGCGAGGAGCATTCCGCAGCGGAACGTCTAAACGCGCGGAGAGGGCGTCAGCCGCCGGAGCGCATAGATAACAACCTACATAAAAAACGAGGACCCGAATATCGAGTCCTCGTTTAATTGTGGTTTGGAATGACTTTAATTCGATCCTAATCCAACCTGAAAAAGAATGGATCTGAAGCTTAGCGCTTCTTGCCTTTCTTGGTTGCTTTCTTAGCTGGCTTAGCAGCTTTCTTAGCAGCTGGCTTCGACTTTTTGGCAGCCTTAGCAGCTTTGCTTGGCGTAGAAATGGACAAAATCGGTTGGCGTGAACGGCCATTAACGATGTCCTTGAGTTCTTTGCCTGCGCGGAATGCCGGAACTTTGGCTGCTGCAATTTTGAGCGGTGCCAATGTTCTCGGGTTACGGCCTGTACGGGCCTTGCGCGAACGACGCTCGAATGTTCCAAAACCAACAAGAGTAACCTTGTCGCCTTTGGCGAGAGCGCCTGTGATTGTGTATACGAAACCGGAGAGAGCCTTGCTCACTTCGGTCTTTGCTTGTCCAGTAACCTTAGCTACTGATTCAACTAACTCGGCTCGGTTCATGCAATTTCCTCCTTAGGGAAGTGCTCACTCCAACACCACAGCCAGGGATGATAGCATCCTGTTTTTATTTCTACAAGTGATTCCACTCTTGCGCGCCGAAAAAATTTTTTGTATCGCTATGCTCAAATATTGATTGTAGGCAAATTTCAGCAAACTGCATTTTTTCGCTTCAAAACGGACATTGTCTAAAACAACGATGAAAAGTCAATCTCGAACATGTGTGCGAAAGCTCGAAAAGCAATACTGGTCATTCATCCAGCTTTCATGCGCTCTGTGGGCGATCGTGTTATTCAATGCAAGTTTCATTCAATCTGCAACCATGATTGGGAGCGGTTTTCAATAGGTTGCCCGCAATTCTGCACGAGAAAGTTGGCTTGCCCGGCTGTTTGCAGACTGTTACAAATCGGTATTTGATTAAGCATATTGGGTAAGTCAAATGCAGCTATAATTTGCTGCAATTGCAAATGCATCCACGGGTGCAAATATGCGGGCAAAACATGCAGGAAGAAAAAATGCGCAATCAGATCATTCAAGCTAAGGTCGCTCGATCCAAGGGTATCTCAGTTACTTGCTTGGCTTTATCGCTAATGTTGGGCGCAGTTTGTGTAGTCGCGACATTGTCAACATCATCACTGCCGAGCCTGGCGCAAGCAGTTTCAAAACAAGCAATTACCAAGCCGGATGTTTCCAAAAGTGCTTCCAAAAATGTTTCAGATCTGGCAATTAATACGGCGCCAAGCCTTTCCTGGCAGATGTTTCACCATGATCCTTCGCACATGGGTGCTGTGCTTTTAGATTCGCAATTCATGCCGCGCGGGCAAAGACGCTGGGTTTTCCCGTCTGCCGGACAAATAGATTCCTCGCCTGCGATATATAAAGGAATAGTCTATGTGGGCAGCGATGACTACAACCTTTACGCAATCGATGAGCGCATCGGCCGCATGATTTGGCAATGTAAATTGGGCGACAAGGTTAAGTCTTCACCTTTGGTGACGGACGACACTATTTATGTTGGTTGCGAGGACGGAAAGTTTTACGCCATAAACAGCAAGAACGGCGCCATCGTTTGGAATTTGGTGACAAACGATCGCATATCCGGTTCCCCGGTAATCCAAGGCGACACGCTTTATGTCGGCGGCTGGGACGGCATTGTTTATGCGCTCGATACAAAAACCGGACAGACGAAATGGAAATTTCAGGGCGAGGGCCGCATTACTTCGTCGCCGGCAATTTCCAATAACGTGCTCTATGTTTCATCTCACGGTGGATATCTGTATGCTTTATCGCCAGCTGATGGAAAGTTGATTTGGCAATTTAAATCCGGCGGAAAGATTTTTGCGTCACCCATGGTGATGAACAACACTGTTTATTTTGGCAGCTGGGATCATAAGTTCTATGCGCTTGATGCTGATAATGGGCACACAAAATGGAAAATCACTTGCCAGGAAAGTTTCAGCATTTCGCCAGCCGGAGCCAAAGGACGCATTTTTGCTGGCAATGACGATTTGAAAATGTATTGTCTCGATTCGGCAAGCGGCAAGATTTTGTGGAAACAACAAATCAATTCGCCTGTGCCATTACTTTCATCATCGCCCGCTGTTGCAGGCAACATGCTCTTTATGGGTAGCTCGGATGGCAACGTATATGCGATCGATATTCGCAACGGCGGCATCAAATGGAAATACAAAACCCAACGCGCCATTATTAGTTCTCCAGCAATTTCGCAATCCGGCATTTGCATCGGCAGCCAAGACGGCAATCTGTATTTGCTCGACTGAGCATGTTCGCTCTACGATGGGTGCTAGTAAATAGCAAGACTCAAAAATCCGCTAGTTAAGACGGATTTTGATTGTGGGCAGGAGATGCCAAAATCCACGTTAGCTTGCTGAGCACAAGATCAATACAGTTGTGTTAGTCCTGTGTTCGATGCGAACAGGCAAGAAGTGCGAACATTTTGGAATACGCCTCTGGCCCACCAGCTTCAATCGGATGCCTAGAAGAAAAACCGCTGTAGTAAAGGAAGAAGGCACCGTTGCTGGTGCCTTCCCTGCATTAATAGGATCGATTGTCTTCAATTTCGACAACGATGCTCTGCCATCCATATTTCTTTTCAAACAAGTAGGACGGTGGAAAATCGTTGAAATTTGAATGCTTACGTCCTGCCAGCCGGAACCCCTGTGCTTTGAGCAAGGCCTTCACTGGCTGAAATTGTCGAGGGCAAGTAGGATTGAGATTTATTCCTTGTCCGCTGTAGGTGAGAGGTAAGATATAAGCCTGGTCGATTACATGACCGCGCCAAAGCGAGATATAGGCGCAGCCAGTGCGTCCTTTCATTTCCACAACTGGCAGGACGGGCTGCCGTGGTCCGTAAACGCGTACGACTCTTGTTACCGACATGCCGAGCGCAGATTGCAATGCCTGGACGGATGGATGGAACAAAGTCGGTATGACTGTCACCGGCTTCGACTTATTCTGTCCGCCCACAGGTGAAGAATATGATCGCAAAGTACCAAAGGCAAATAAGCTGATAGCTAATAATGCCACCATGGCAAATCTAAGTGATGGTTTCATTTTCATTGTCCTCTCATGAAGTGTCCATTGTGATGTACTAGACCTCAATCGCTCTAGCGGGCATATGCACATCTGGCATGCATATCTTCACCGGTTATGCGTTTTCCCATTCAAGGAAGATCGGGGCCCGGTATCTTTGTATAGACACCAGGCTCCTATATCACGGGCAGAGCTTTCTCGGTCCAAGCGCGAAGGGAGCCGAGCAAGCTCGACCCATCCAAGTACATCAATCGCGCAATGAGCTTAGGCTTCGATTACCTCGATTTTCTTCTTGCCGCGCGAGTTGCTCTCGCTCTTAAGAATCTGTACGAGGTATCCGTTGTTGAACGCAGCCTGAACATCAGCAAGGCGTAAAACATGCCGGCGTAAGCTCACATAAACAAGTTTCATCTTGTGCGCGTCCACACATTTAACAACCATCTTCAGTGAGTCGCCAACCTTTGGCACCTCTACCGAATTGTCGTCATTGAGGGCGTAATCCGATTTGGGTAATATTGCACGAATATCACTCACTACTTGGTGGATTACCCATTCAGGCGAGGACAGTTTGATTTCTGCGCCATATTTGTTAACGCCTGTCACTTCACCATTGACGACATCCCCAAAGTCCACGTGAGTAGCCGGGATAAAGGCATAACCTTGCACTGGTCGATTATGTTCGTAAAGAAACAAGCCTCGATCTCCCTTAATCAGTTTGTTGCCTGGGCAGAATGCTTTGGCAGAAATGTCACCATCAGGGAAACGCCTGTTGTCGAAAAGTTTGGCTCGCACCCAGCCGTCGCCAACAGCGACGACCTCACCCCAGAAAAACTCATAGCAACTGATGATTCGTTCCGGCGAAGCATTTTGTTGTTCGGATAGTTGTTTAGACATTTGAGTACCCTCCTTAGGAGGTAGGTCAGGGATAACATTGCCTGCGCTCACCGGCGTTCCGCAAAACACAGAGCAACATTTGCCCGCAGCCCAACAATAAGCTGTGAGAGATTTGTTTTTCGTGTGCCGTGCTTATCTTTTGCTAGATTAGGAATCGCTTTGGTGAATACGCAAGTAACCTGACCGTAAATGTTGGAGGGTGCGTAAATCCATAATATTGGAGTGAATGTGGCACCCAATTAATTGAAGTCAAGTGGCGGGGCTGCGCTAGGAGGGGTGGCAAAAATTGGATTATTGACAAGCGAGAGTTGAAGGCAGTATAATGCCTTCAATAGAGCATCATAAATGAAGGCAAATCTATGAAACAAATTACAATCAGAAATGTTCCAGATGAACTTGCCAACGCTCTTGAGAAAGAAAAGAAACGGCAGGGAAAGTCGCTCAATCAGACGGCGATTAATCTTCTACGGCAGTCGCTCGGCGTCGGTGCTGGGCGATACAACAACGGATTGGCGAAGCTAGCCGGTACTTGGACTCGCAAAGATCTGACGACATTTGAAAAAGACACAGAGATTTTTGAGCACATCGATGACGAGTTGTGGAAATGAAACGACTGTGCCTTGATACCTCTGCTTACACGCATTTCATGGCCGGAGAATCACAAGCCGTGCAAATCATTTCGGAGGCGAAGTTTGTCGGTGTTCCGGTCATTGCTCTGGGTGAGTTGCGAGCGGGCTTCCGGCTTGGACATAAGTACGAGCAAAATGAAACCGCGCTTTGCGAGTTTCTCGATAGTCCGGTTGTTCATTGTCTTGATGTTGATGCCGACGCTTCTGTTTGTTATGCAGATATTTTTGCTACTTTGCGCCGCAAGGGAACTCCCATCCCAACCAATGATATGTGGATTGCCGCAATCGCCATGCGAGAAGGTGCTACCGTCCTTACGTTCGATGCGCACTTCGAGCGAATTCAGCACATAGCCAAACTTTGCCTGTGACCGCTCAATATCCATGCTTGCTGCAGAATTGATTAGTGAAAGACGACGCGAAGCTGCCCGCGAGACGGGCAAGAAACGATGTGAGGTGTCATTGTCTTGCTACTGTCGGTAGTAGGGGCGGAGTTGCGAAAAGAAAAACTGGTCAAAATGTAAAATACAAATGATGCGAATAGGCAAGGGGTGCGAACATTTTCGACTACACCCCTTGCCCATTTGCATCATTCTGCGATGCTACAAAAATACTTTCCAGTTTTTTGCAGTATCTGTGTACCGAGCCATGTGAGAGCTCAGATTTTCCGATGTTACTCCGAGAATTCGGCCGTTGACGGCTGTTGTAACTCTTCCGTTCTCGTAGTTGTGGGTGAGATACGCTAACACCATGCGGTCACCCGCAGGCAGAGCCGGAGATTGCAGGGCCGGTTCGATCTCGGCTGAAAGTTCCAACACCTTGTTAGCATTGGTGTCGTAGCGACGCAGTTGGAACAACCTCATGGCCGGAATCACTTTCATTCCATCGTGGAGCTCCCCGAGTCGATAGGCAGCAACCGGCGACACGATTGCCAAGCCAAGGAGTACAAATGCTCCAGTCCTTGTGACAAGCTTTTCAAAGAAACTGGGTTCCCCTAGCCTTTGCTTGAATAGATCGATCCCAAAGGCAACCAATAGTGAAACAGCTGCAGCAAATGCCACTAGCACCAGCAGCTTGCTAGGGCCCTCGGTAAAACAGTCGTAACTCGCTAGAGCAGCAAGTCCTCCACCGAAGATGCCACCAAAAACCATTTGGTCATAACCAAATCGCTCAATAATATTTTCGTTGCTACACATTGTTTTACCTCTCTCGTTATTGCACAAGGCAATTAACAACAGCGAACCCAACACGAACAGATCCGTAGGATCTGGACATACAGAGGAGAGCTCACCGCTCGACGCACAAGGTGCCGGCGGATCTGCTCTCCTCTGGAATTCAGATGTTCTATCCGATATTGAGTTTCAGAATTTTGTTGTCGAGTTCTAACATATCGGTTATTCGATACTTCGTGATGATTGCTTCGTATTTATGGTTGTCATCTTCATCGTCTGTGATCTGTGCGAATTTTACGGCCACTCGGTTTTCGCTTACCATATCGGCGAGGAGTTTATTGCAATTCGCTCTTGCCCATTCTACTTGTGATTCGTAGCCGGCTTTTCCGCGGTAGGTCGGCAAACCAGCCTCGAAGGCCCAGGTCAAGAACTCGTCTGTCTGATCATCACCCATTGTTGCAAAATGCAGAAGTGCTGACGACATGAGAGAACTACCGGCGGTTTTTAGTTCAACATGTGCTGCGTCGAGGAAGTCTTCCTCTTCACGATCTTCGCTGACATAGCGGTTGAAGAGTTCCATCTGCACCGTATAGCTGCTAGCCTCATCGCGGGAGTCGATTAGGCTATATCCATCTTGCGGAATGCGTAAGACGAGATTTTTATCCGCGAGCGCCTTGTTGATTCGTGGCAAAAACGAGCGTAGACTAATCCCGCATTGCACTATTGCCGAAATTGCAATTGAAAGACGTTCTTCGTCCCCGCTCAGTCTGCGATCCTCTGCCGCCTTTAGTATTCTCTTTTTAGATTCGTTGATTAAATCGTATGCCATTGTGTGTTTCCTCTCGGTTGTATGGTCTGTAGTACGTTGAAAATTCATCAAGTGTTAGCCAACACGGTTATCCGTGTCGGTCTTAATGAGTAAATGAGATAACTGGGATCCACCGATCTTTTTCGAAGTCTTCGCGGTCTTGATTCTCCCATTGCCAGTTACGCGCGCATTTAGTTTTGCTGGCGTCGACGTCATAGCCGTCCTTTGTCCGTATTACCAACATTCCAGATGTCCCGCCGTAGTGACGACGATGTACCACGGTGTACTTATCTAGCCAGGGTTTTCCTTTTGCATCTATGGATAGGCACCATGGCACTGTGTAACCGGCTTCACCAACTTGCATACCCGCGATTAATTTCTCTTCGGTCACCAATCGATCTGCACGAGTTCCCACAAGTGCCGGATACCTAAAGAGTGGGCAGCTGCAAAAAATAGAACTGAGGATCGCGATGAACGCGATCTGTGAGAATACGAACCATTTCTGATTGATTTCAATGTAACCTATGCGGCGAAGTATCTCGTCTACTCGTTCCCAGAATGTGGTGTTCTTTTCCATAATGTTTGGTCTCCTCTGTCATTAGTGTGTGTCGAGCCGCAAATCAAAGCAGTCCAAAGCTCATGGCTTCGGACCGCTTTGAAGAGGGCCGGTGACGTACCTCGTTAATTGTCTTGCGTTTGTCTGTGTTTTGCAGTGTGGTTGTAATAGATGTAATATTCATCCGTATCAAACAACTGCTTACCATCGCTTGTCGGCGTTACTGTTTGTCGTCGCAACAGTACGTCGTGCGTTTGTTCGTTGTGTTGCTTACTCGACCGCATTATGTATGCTTTGAAGCCCTTGTGAAAAGTTTCAAGCACTGCTGGTCTGAGTTGTTTCGGTAGGTTAGCTACGAATTCATTGAACTCGTCTTCCGTTGCTTCCTCTTTCTTGGGCGGCTTCTTTGTTTGCTTGAAGCTTTGCTCTTGCTCCCGGCTGATCAAAATCCAGTAGTCGTGGATTATGATTCCACCGTAGGGTGGATAGTCGGTGTATGAACATTTTAATGTAACATCCGTGAACTGTTGTTTCCTTTCTTGCTTTTCCTTCTGCCGACTTTTGGCAGAATCGACCCAATATTCAACAGCTTGAAGTTCTTGAACTGCCGTTTGATATTCGGCAGGCAATGTTTGAATAACCTCACGCTGCTTCCTGTCTTTTTCTTGTCGGTCTTCCGGACGTGGCCACTGCTCGGTGTGCCATTTCCTTACAGACTCGGGGGTTGTGCAGTTGTAAACCAACTGCACAACCCCGACAACGAAACATAGACAGAAGACGATCATGACAAACCATGAAAATGCGCCCATAGTGTTTACCTCGTGATGCTTGGTGTTTTCCAGATCACCAATCAGCAAAATTGAGATAGCGAGCGTTCACCAATCAATGCTGCTGGCGCGCTCAACTGGTTGTACGGAAACGCAGATGTCGAATCCGGAGATGTGGCGCTGTCCCTTGGTTTTACCGAGGGCAAAGAAGAACATCGGACAGAAATCTTCGCCGCCATCGGTGCCGTCGTAGAAGATGCATCCGGCGGCAAGGAGATGTTTGAGTAGTGGATAGAGCTTGCAAGTTTTGAAAAACTCAGGCATGCCGCCTGGGCTCTGCATGCAGCCCATCGAAACAGGATCCATGTAAAAATCCTTTTTGATTTCATCCAGGTGTTGTTTCAAAACCTTCGGATCGGTTGGCCTTGATTTGTAAGCAGTTAGAGCCTCCTGAAAACTGTCTTGCTGGCAAACAATTTTGACATCCACTCTATCCCAGCCATTGCACTTGTGCTTGTGCAGTCGAGCCAGCAGAATTGTTCTTTCCTTAACCGCAGTGTCGATTTCCTGGCTGGTTAGTTCATTACTTATGTTTACCAGGTTGAAATTGAATTGCTCGATTAGTGGCTTCACCAGCAAGTTCACGACATGCTGTTCTTTCTTGGTTAACCAATTATGTTGTGCCATGATCATTTCTCCTTTGTCTATTCTCCCTTTGGGAGTTCTCTCGACAAACCAGGCCAAACCGAATAACTTCGTGGCGACAAAGCTGTCGTCGCAAAATCGTAAAAATGCAGAGCACTATTTGGTTTGGCTTGGCGTTTTGGGTTTCCTAAAGAAACTGTTCTGATGAATCAATGAATTCAACCTAGCAATTGCCAGGGTGCAATTGAAAGTTCTCTGAGCAATTGTTTATGCATGTGAATGCTGAATGTTGGTGCTTTTACGTAGGTGATCGCCCAGCGCATTGGTAGCGCAGGTGTGCTAGCCGTGCGATGTGCCTAATTTTCCACTGGAGAGTCAGGCACCGCAGAAGTTGGTGTTTCTGTTTCCGGAGGAGCGGACTCGGGGGTTTTGTCCGGCAAATCAACAGATTCAGAATGAGTGGGCTCCGCTTTCGGTGGTGCTTTTCTGAATGCTTCCGCATTACGCATTGCCAGCCCGCGAACGTATCCTGTTTTTAGTGCCGACATGTAGCCGGGCACTTGCAACAAATATGCCATGGGCTCGATGTATTGTTTGGTGTCATTTTTGATCACCGTATAGTGCACGTGCACGCCAGTTGATCTTCCTGTCGATCCGGCATAGCCAATCACGCGGCCGCGCTGCACCCACATTCCGGGTTGAACAGCATAGGCGTTTAAGTGTCCGCAAATTACGCGAATATTTGGATACGGGCAGTAAACTTCTACAGCCACGCCTAAATTTCCGCGCCAGCCAACGCGTGTGACCACGCCCGGCATGAGGCAATAGACTTTGTCATTTAATCTGGCGCCCAAGTCAACTCCGGAGTGAAAGTCGCCTTTACCGGTAACTGGATGTACCCGAAATCCCGCCTTAGATGTCACTACTCCCATGCCAACAGGCGTGTAGACCATGTTGTCTTTCATAGGAGAAACCAGCACAGCCGGCACATAATAGCCTTGGAAATAATAAGCAGCACAGGGGAGCGCCATCAGCAAAATGGCCACTAAAGCTAGACAAGTTGTTTTGACTTGATTCCCCATTAAGAATTATTGTAACGCGTCCCGACGTCTTTGGCATTTGGATTTTGCTTTGGTGGTTTTGAGAGCGGGTCCAGTGCACCTTCAGCGGGGTTTTCGATCGTTGACACATCCTTGATATGTATATATAATGTGTAATAAAGATGTGTATAAATGGGAGTATTCAGCTATGACACATCGTGTCAATTTCACAATCGAAGATGGCGTCTGGCAACTGTTGCTACAGGTCCCAAAAGGGGAGCGCAGTAAATTGGTCAATGATGCCATCGTTCAGGCAATGGAAAAAAGCAAGCGCTTGGCTGCGGCAAAAAGGAGCGATGCTTGGAGGAAGCGCCTACCACTAGTATCAAACGAAAAGGTTCTATCTATGCTGCGAGAGGACCGTAAGCGGTGAGCAAGAAATTAGTGACGCTAGATGCATCAGTGTTGCTCAAATGGATTGTGCCCTTCAGCGCCGAAAGCGGGGTTCGCGAGGCGTTGTTGATCCGCGACGAATATGTTCAAGGGAAAATTGATATTGTTTTGCCCGCTCTCTGGACTTACGAGGTTGGCAATACGCTCTGCCGCCTGTACCCCAAACACGCTAAAGATCTGATTAGCGATCTTCTGGCCTATGGAATCGCCGAACACAATCTTGATCAGGGCACAGCTGCTGTCGCGGCTGATTTATGCGCTAGGCACCGAGTCACATTTTACGATGCAGCCTATCATGCTGTTGCTATTGTTGGTAACGGCACATTTGTAACGGCTGATGACAAGTACGTTGCCAAAACCAAGTCGGCAGGCAGCGTATTGTCGCTGCATAATTGGCAATAGGATTTATTAGCCAACCCGTGAATATAAAATGCCTTTGGTTTACGCTAACAATTCGTCCAGCAATTTGTTGATAACCTGGGGATTGGCCTTGCCCTTGGTGGCTTTCATGGTTTCACCCAGGAAAAATTGCCGGACTTTGGTTTTGCCGGAGCGGAATTCTTCAACTTGGCTTGGATTATCAGCAAGTACTTTGGAAACGATATCTTTTAATCCAGCCTCGTCACTTATCTGAGCCAGGCCCTTTTTGTCGATGATATCTTTCACCGACCCACCATTTTGCAAAAGTTCTGTGAGAACCTGCTTGGCAGTCGTGGAGCTCAGTACATTGGAAGTTACAGCGCCTACTAGGTCGCGCATATTCTCTGGTGTTACTTTTGTTTGCGCAAGCTCCAGCTTCTCTTCGTTCAGATAGGCCGTGATTGGACCCAAAAGAAAATTAGAAATTTGTTTGGCGGGCGCACCGAGTTTGAGAGTGCTGTCAAAGAAATTTGCTAATTCAAAAGACTCGGTAAGCACCAAGGCATCATCAGCTGATAATCCCTGCTCATCCACGTATCGCCGGCGGCGCGACTCTGGTAATTCCGGCAAAGTCTTTTCAATCTCACTCACCCAATTGCGATCAATTACCAGTGGTACCAAATCAGGCTCGGGGAAATAACGATAATCGTGGGCTTCTTCCTTGGAGCGCATCGGATGAGTGTCGCCGGTTGCTTCATTCCAAAGTCGTGTCTCTTGTGCAATACGCTCACCTTTGTCAAGCGCGATTATTTGTCTTTCAATCTCGTACTGCAGCGCACGTTGCACAGCGCGGAAACTGTTCATGTTTTTGATTTCGACTTTTGTGCCCAGTTCCTTTTGTCCTTCCGGGCGCAAAGAAACGTTGGCGTCGCAGCGGAAACTGCCTTCTTCCAAATTACCGTCACAAACATCGATGTAACGCAAGATGTTACGCAACTCTGTCAAATATTGGCGCGCTTCCTCCGGGCTTTCGATATCCGGCTCGCTAACAATTTCCAAAAGCGGAACGCCCGTGCGATTGTAGTCGACAAGACTGTAATCCGAGCCATGCAATCCGGCAGCTCCGGCATGCACCAATTTGCCCGCATCCTCTTCCAAATGTGCTCGGTGGATGCGGATCTTTCTGCCCTTGATCGTTAGATGGCCGGTATTGCAAATGGGCTGATCGTATTGAGAGATTTGATAGTCTTTCGGCAGGTCGGGATAAAAGTAATTCTTGCGGTCGAACTTTGTTGTGTGGGCAATTTCGCAATTGAGAGCAATACCGGTCTTGATAGCAAATTCCACAACGCGTTTGTTGAGCACGGGCAAGACACCAGGCATGCCAAGACAAACCGGGCAAACATGATCGTTAGGCGCGCCACCAAAATCCGTGGGGCAGCCGCAGAATATTTTGGACTTGGTTTTCAACTGGGCGTGTACTTCCAGTCCGATTACTGTTTCGTATTTCATTTAACTCTCAACACTTGATCGTCGTCTCATTTATTCACTGTCATCCGTAGGGGCGCTCATATTTTGTCATCCTGAGGAGCAAAGCGACGAAGGACCCAAACATTATACCGAGTTGACCTTCCTGACGTTAGCGCAAAGCGTGCTATGTGAATTCCACTTAGTAACATGGCCAATGCCACTACTATCTATTGCTTTTGCTCACAAATTCTCTTTAGGGTGGAACTTATATATCTATTTCACGCATACGTGTAACTTAAGAGACAGCACCAGCCAAACCCCAATAAGTAAAGGCATTTCCAGCGATTGTTCACCGATGTTCATATCGGTGGGCATTTTTCGCCGTGCTGCATTAGTTAGGTTTTTACCCCCCACACCCCCAAGAACTGGAGGAAGAATTATGGAAACTTCTAAAGACAATCGCCATATGGAAATCATGGAGTACATTCGCAAATCGGAAGCGAAACTTGACCGGGAAGAGGCGATAAGACTGTCCAGCAAAAAGGCGATTCGCGCCGAGATGGCCAGCTGTGAAATGCATGCCGAGCATTTGCTTAGCAAGCACTCATTGGCCGAAACTGCGCCGATCAAGATGCCCGGCTTTCCGGTAGTGCCAGACGTGCCGTATCACCACTATGTGCTTCGGGTGGGATTCGACCAACGATTCGGGCTCAACTTTGACAATTACGTCAAAGACTGGCGCGTTGTCGTTGATCCCTACGACACGTATCCAGGTGATTTGCTGGTCCGCCAGAATAACTCAGCCAAAAACTGGATGATCGTGTTCGTCAGTTTGTTTCAGGTTGGTGAAGGGAGAACGATGATTCTCTATCAACAATCGCGAGGCAACAAACTCAATTTGATGCGCGTGATTCTCGACGTTGTTGTCGAGGCCAATCGCACCAACCTTGAGATGATCGACATGAAAACCGGGCTGGTCGTTCCTTACACCATGAGGGAATGGCTCGGCTAAACGAAAGCGGGCAAGCCGCTCTCACAATCAAATGCAAAGGGACACCGATTCAAGTCGGTGTCCCTTTTGTATTTTCCCTAGCTTACTAGCTTAACCAGTGTGTTGTTGCGCCCAGATAACGAGGGTTGTTCGTTCATAGCGACGCATCCTCAGGAACGTGGCAACACTTCCCGCAACTAACTTTTTCATCAGGAGGTGAAAGTATGTCGAATCAACGGATTCTAACCATCACAAACCGGAAGCCGGAGAAAAATAACCGGTTCTTGTTCGGCGACAAGCGCAGCGAAACTGTAAGCTATGCGCGCACATCCGGTTGGGTAACGAAGAACAATCTGGATATGCCGGAGTGGCTTCGTTTCTTGGCGTCATTGCACACGCCGATTGCCGAGATGTGCTGGAAGCGCCGTTCTCCCAAGGTACACAATATCGAACTGAGAACAGAGGCGCAATTTTGGGTGGATTTGGAAGAGCTGTGCAGAGAGGCAGACACGGACGAAGTTGTTGTTTCTCTGCACGGCTTCAACATTGATGCCGAGAACGACAAGCAACGTGGTCTGGCGCATGCCAAGGCACGTGAAGTCTATGGTGGCAAGGCGATGCCGGAAATCACGCTCGATTGGGCGTGCAGCAGTGGCGTTAACTATCTCAAAGATAGTGCCAGCGCTCGCTTCGCGCGCAACTTTGTGGTCGAAGCGATCTACGACATTGCCTCTCGCAAGAAAGTGCATATTGTTGGCTTCAGCATGGGCAATCAAATACTTGCCGATGCGCTGCCAGCTCTCTTGGGCTATGATCTGCAGATTGAAAGTATCTCTTTCGTGTCCGCAGATGTCGATCGCGAGGACTTTCTTCTGAACATTGCGCCGGATGCTGCCGCGCTTTCACAGAAGGTGTCCGTCTACATTTCAGGACACGATAAACCGCTTCGCTCGTCGGAAATTCTCCATTGCGCTCCGCGCTTAGGACAATTACCGCTGCGCCCGCGTTCACTTTTCCAAAAGGTGATCACGTGGATAACGCGAAAGAAAATCAAAGCGGAATTGGACTTGATTCCGCAAGTGTCCACAGTCAATTGGTTCGTGATAACTGAACTTAACGATCACTTCGGTCATAACGAACCGTTCGGTGCGCTGGCAGTTGTCGCCAGTGGTGCTCAAAGAACCAAGCTCGCAAAGCAGTTCTGCTTCGAAGAACTTCGAGCAGATGTGATTGAAATAACACCGAGAGATTGACCTGCGAAATAAATGCGTTTCGGAGCTCCCCAGGGATTGTAAGCAACAATTCCTGGGCGTGTCCCGAGCTTTTAACTTAGATGTTCTAGGAGAACGATTATGGTATCTGCATTTTTTGTTGAAAAGAAATACTACAACCACTAGTAAGAAATGATATTTGAAAAGCCCATTGAAGGGCTAGCAGTACGGTCAGTGTGATAACTGCTTTGGGTTGGCCGTGCCTTTAGACAGGTCTTTCTGTCCTCAGGCACGCTTCTCCAATTTCTTCCAGTAACGCGCCACGCTCTTGCCGTACACTTCAAATGTCCAACCATTTGTGTGCCCGTGATTGTTGCCAATCGAGAACTCCCACTTTCCGTCACGAAAGCGTCTGCTCTTAACAAGGTGAGTGTAGATTTTACCGTGGACTTTGCATAACACGATGTCCTTCTTTTTGATTGTGCCAAGATCGCTAATCGGGACCAATGTCTGCAACTGTCCGTTCCTAATCTTCGGTTCCATCGACGTGCCGCCCTCTTTGTAATTGATGACGGTTTTGCCGGCAAGCAGATCGGCAATTACGCTTAGCACGTAATTGTAATTGCTTCTGTCTTCGGTGACGGCACCAAAGTGAGGATCAACCTCTGGAACTGACTTCTGCTTTTTCTTTTTCTTCTTACTCATGAATTTCTCCTTTGTTTAAATGGGTATGCAAAAAGCGGTGCGCACCTTCTGTGGTGGCACCGCTTCTCGCATTGTTGTGTGAGTTTTACTTGGCGGTGAAGATGTGCTGATCGTTCACGTCCAGCACGTGTAGCGCCGGATCGCCAAGGTAGCGTGCTGGTTCTTTTGGATTGAGAAATCCACCAAAACCAAGAATGCCCTTGCCGTAGTCTTGAACCGGCACTTGCATGGCGACAAGAATGTCGTGGCAAGCGCTGATACAAGTCCAACGATGCGGCGAGTGGATGCCATTAAGCATGCCGTGCCAATCAAATCCCGTTTCCGGTTTCTGATGAAGCTTGGCTGCTTCGATATTCGCGCTCTCACGCCAGGCGATATTCTCGTCTAACATGTGATACGCGCGTGTGGTGCCGGCAGACATTGCCTTTTCCGTCAGTGCTTTCTTCGGACGGCAAACCCAATAATCCCAACCATTGCGTTTGCACTCGTCCACGTACTCGCTTGGCTCGCGAATTATCACTCCCTTTTCCATTCGGCAAGTGAAGATCTTGAGCGTGCCGTCTTTATCACGAATGACAATTTCGGCATGACCGAGAACCTGATGATATTTCCAATCGCTTTCATGCGAGGAAAGAAGCAGATCACCGCATTTCATTGCGGCAACCGGCGGATTCATCCAGAGATGTTTTGGCATGGGCCCTTTACCCGGAAGTTCCTCGAAGGTTTGGCAATTAGCCAAATAGAATCCGGACACGCCAAGCCAAGCAATAATGCCGGCAATGCCGATGAACTTTTGCCAACTATGGCGCGTGTGTGCTTGCTTGATTGCCATCAAAGTTGAGATGACAGCAAGAATTAGCCCCACAAGAATGGCGACCTGAGTTGTTGTGCGCTCGATGAAGCAACCATAGTTGCGAAACCAAGCCGAAAGATTGATCACGGTTACCGCGAACAACACCAGGCTTCCCAGACCGGGCAGATTGGGAAAGCTGCTCAGTTTGTCTTGCACCCTATTTTGCCAAAGCGAAAACCGGCTTTGCGGCTTGCTGGGCAGAATAAGCAGGGCAAGAAACAACGGGAAGAGAAAGGCAACAATGGTTGTGGTGCGCAGCACGCAGGTGCCTAGAAATTCGCATATGGTCAAGATGGTTGGTGTCATGAGAATTACCTCCCGTGAGTGGGGTTATATGGTTAAAAACTTTGGTAAGGCGGCGTTATACGTAGTTTCCTAATAGACAGCGCTCCTTTGAAATCGCAAAATCTCCCTATGTTGAACACCTTGCCGAAAGTCGAATCACACCCTCAATTTCTTGCTCAGGAGAGAAGAAAGAAGGCGGTGACGCTTTTTATTCGGGCAGGAGCAATCATGGTGATTCCCGTCATTGCTTATCTGGGCTTCAACATGGTGTTTCCGCTTTGGGGCTACATTCTGTTTCTGATTGGTGCGCGACTTGCTTATACGGAAGCCGGCGAAAAATGGCTCGCGGCAAAACGGGCAGATCAAGGAGCCGCGGGTGAGGAGGAAATCGCTAAGACGTTGGAGCAACTTCCGCAAGGCTGGACAATTGAGCGCGGTGTTGTGCTTGATCGTATGGGCGATATAGACTTTCTCCTTCAATCTCCCAAAGGCACGACTTTCGTTTTAGAAGTGAAGGCGCACAAAGGCAAAATTTCTTGGAGCGGCACCGCGTTGTGTCGGATCAGCAAGGGTGTGGGCATTCCTTTCGAGAAAGATTTCTTGACTCAAACCATTAACCAAGCAACCACCATCAGAGAGCTGAGACAGCTGTCATCTGTTGTGCCTCTTCTAGTGTTCACTCAAGCCAAAGTCTTGATTAACGAGCGCATACAGCGTCATGTGCACATCTTGCAACAGGATGAGCTGATCAAATTTCTTGTCACTCAGTAAGGCGACGGTCTGGAAAAGTTTGTTGAGGTCGAGTCGTTTTTGATTTCTAGTTAACTGGAACCTGTAAACAGACGGGATTAGCTATGAACTTATAACTCAACCTAACAAGATTGAACCTCCAAGATCAAGAATAAAAATCAAAACAAAAGCTAGCGCGAAATAGCGCGAACGAATGGAATGAAAATAGATCCAGAGGGCATCACGGCGTTCGTCAAAGCGACACCAGGCTGGGGCGCCCCTATATAACTAGCGCAGCCTTGCGGAGCGGCAAATTCTGAGGATTACCGGCTAAAGCATCTTGATTTCCTGCTTGGATAATTGTTAGGGTCGGCTTATATCAGCTAAGTATTTGAACTAGAGGAAGAGCCACAACCGTACTATTAACTATATTTGAGCACGACCGAACAATGCAATGTATCTCTCATTCATGAGATGGAGAGGCAGGCAATGTTTGATCGGATCTACTTGTCGTGAGGAGCGAGAAATGAAAATACTGAATTTAAATGATGTTGCAAAAGAATCGATTGACCGTGGTATGCGCTCCGGCCTGTATGAGAGTGATCTTGCTACATCAGAGATTGAATGGTGTTCGCACAGACCGGATTCGGAGGAACAAGACCTGGAATTGGTTATTCGTCTTCCAAAGTGGTTTGCCGAGCAACAGGTGTCTATCATCGAGCGTATGGTGCGCCGTATAGAGCTGGTAAAACAGCCGGACGGGGCGATCGATCCTGCAAATCTTATGCAGGCAGCCCATGTTGCTGGAGAAGATTCCTTTGAGATGTTGCCGTTTTCTTTGATTGATTCAATGCGAGCGCAACTGGAAAGGAATTTGAGGGATGCTGGACTTCGGGATGTCGGTGTTGAAGTGCGCCGATATCCGCAAACAAACGATGGTGAACCAAATGCTTGGATTGCCATGTCTATCGGTAGAGACAATCACGTGATGGATTACTGTATTCCGTCGAGGGTGCGAATTTCTTACGCGTCGCAATCCTAAACCGCCTTCGCAAAAAAGGGGATCATTTTGATCCCCTTTTTCTACTTTTTGCACTTTTTGTGCTTTTTACTTCGTCACGTCGCTTGGGTTTTTTGCTTGGGATTCTTCCACGCGGATTTTTCCTGGGCGGCCGAACATCATGTGAAGCAGTGGTGCGCGTTTGTCGAGAATTGTGCTCAGTTGTTGGGCAGCAATGTCCACATTGGAGGCGGCCGAACGCATCTTCGACATTGTGGTAGAAACATCATCCTTGAAATTGGCTGATTCCAAAAGTTTATCTGCCTTTGTCACAGCCTCCTTGGCGTTAGCAACTGCTTCTTTGACATCGGCGCGCAAACCTTGATCTGAGGCAATCTTATCCACAACCACAAGCGATTTGGCGATATTGGCTGTTGAGTCATTTAGCCGGTTGAGCATGGTGATCAAATCGGTGCGTGTTCCTTGATCTTTAAGCGTGGCATTAAGCTCGCTAATGGTGGCAGAAATGTTCTGCGATGTTTGACGTATTGATTGTGCTGTTTCTTTGAGGTCTGCAGAGAAATTTGGATTATCGAGCAAGGCGCTAACTTTATTGGCGGTGCCTTTGATTCCATGCATTGTTTGCGCGCCTTCAATAAAGAAGTTGTCTGCGGATGAGGCGATGGTATCGATATGCCCAACGGCTTTGTTGATTCTGTTCGATGTAGCGGTAACGCTGTCGGCGGTGATCGCTAAACGATCCATGTTCTTGCTGAATTTGGCAGAAGCGGCATCAATATTTTCAATTATCACGCCGGATCTTTCCAAGGCGCGCGACAATTTGGAACCGCTCTTGCCGGAAGTAGCAGGAGTGATGACAGCACTAATTCTTGTGGCAATATCGTTAATCACTAATTCAACCCGCACTGGATCTTGTCCGGGGATCACTTCATTTTCTCTCAAGGCGAGAGGTGGTGATTGTCCAGGTTGAACATCAGGCAAAGTGATTTCCAAATACTTGGCTCCGACCAAACCCAAAGTCTGAATATTCACTGTCGAACCTTCCAGCACGCGAACATTCGGCGCAGTGATTTTGACGTGAACCATGACTTGTCCGGCGGTGACCAATTGAATGTCGTCCACCACTCCGACGCGTACGCCGTTAATCTGCACATTGGCGTTTTTGTTCAAGCCGGCAATGTCGTGAAACGCAACATTGAACATTTGCGGCGGATGAAAGAGTGAGGCGCTCTTCAGCCAGCCCCAGCCCCATACCAAAAGCGCTAGTGCCACTATTGTGAACAATCCGACGCGGATCTCGTAATTTGGTTTAGCTGCCATCTATCCTTTTTTCACCTTTTTGAATTAATCGGACTTCTAACGTTTGGGTCTTATATCGTACCGGTCAACATAGGACCGTCTTTGGTTGCTTTCGCAAATTGGACAATGTAAGGATTGCTTGAACGCATGGCATCATCTGGCTTCCCCTCCCAGACTATCACGCCATCGTGCATTAGGATCGCCCTATGCGCGGTTCGCGTCCACGTAGAAAATTGGTGTGTGACCACAATGCCGGCTGCGTGCAATTGGTTCTCCAATTCAATCATGTAATCTTCGATGATTGTGGACATAACCGGGTCTAGCCCAGTGGTTGGTTCGTCATAAAGCACGATTTTCGGATCATTTACGATAGCGCGGGCAAAGCTTGTGCGCTTTTGTTGACCGCCGGAAAGCTGGGTTGGGAATGAATCGACATAATCGGCTAGCCCGACCAGCGTCAAGTCTTCCATGATTATTCTGTCCTGCTCGCGCTTGGGTAACTTTCTCTCTCGCAGAGCTAAAGCCAAGTTCTCCCGAACAGTCAAAGAATTGAGCAAGGCCGAACCCTGGAAGACCAGCCCAATTTCCTTGGAGTTCAAAACAATTTCGCCATCGTCCGGCTCCAAAAGACCAGTGATCAACTTAAGTGTCGTTGACTTACCGCATCCCGATGGACCAATCAGGGCGAGCATTTCTCCTGGCCAAACATCAAAGCTAACGTCCTTCAAGACTTCGCGGCCGTTAAAGGACTTGCGCAAATTCCTAACGCTAATCATTGGCTCGTTAGCCTTTGAAAATGGATGCAGTCCGCTGTGTGATGTTGTGGTGTTGCTCATTGGCGTTTGTTTTAGCGAGGACCTTCATAGGTGAGATCGGTAACGACGTAATTGACGATAAACATAACTGTCATAGACCATACTACAGCGCGTGTAACCGCATGGCCAACATCTTCCGCGCCACCACGGGTGTTGAGCCCGATTGCGCACGAGTAGAAAATCACGATGGCGGCGTTGATGGCTGACTTAAGGAAATGGACGTAAAAATCTTGATCAATGATTGTTGATTTCACAGAATCAAGAAAGACACCAAAAGAAACATCAGCGACCACCTGGGCAATGATCATACCGGCCAAAAGTCCAATTGCCATGGAATAAATTGAGAGCACCGGCATCATGGCCATGGCGCCAATGAATCTTGGTACGACGAGGAATTTTACCGGGTCAATGCGCATAACTTTGAGAGCATCAATTTGTTCGGAAATATTCATGGTCGTCAGTTCGGCGGCAATGGAAGAACCAACGCGTCCAGCAACAATAATCGCGGCAGTAATCGGGCCGATTTGACGAATTAACGCCAGCGAAACGACACCACCAATTGCCGACTCGCCACCAAACTGCACAAGTTGCATGACAATTTGCAAGGACATCGCCAAACCGGTAAACAAGGAAGTGATACCAACCACAAGAAACGATTTGACGCCGATAAAATATGCCTGACGCAAGGACTCTTGCCAATCGATTTGCATGCGGAGAATGTAATAGAAAGTTTTGGCAATTACTATTCCAACTTGTCCGCACAAGCCAACGCCAACAGTCATCCAATCTTCAAAGAGAAGAAACGGACTGGCGACGATTTTTTTTGCTTGTGCTGCTTGCATGCGGATTCAGTATGTAGGTTAGCTTGTGTGTAAATTGCTGAGAGCGGTAACGATGTAATTGAAAATGAAGATAAGCGTCATGGTCCAGACGACTGCGCGAGTGGTGGCATGTCCAACTTCCTCTGCGCCGCCGCGTGTGTGCAGACCAATTGCGCAAGAAAAGAAAATGATGATGCAGGCATTGATCAGCGATTTGACAATGTGTGTGACAAAGTCGCTGCCGACAATGGTTTGCTTGACGGAATCGAGGAAGATATCCGGTGGAATATTGGATTTGGCCTGGGCAACAAAAATCGCGCCAGCCAATCCGAGTGTCATCGAGTAAATTGAAAGTGCCGGTATCATCACAAGCGCTGCTAAAAAGCGCGGCACGACAAGAAACTGCACTGGATCAACACGCATGATCTCGAGCGCATCAATTTGCTCGGACACCATCATGGTTGAAATTTCGGCGGCAATTGCCGAACCGACACGACCTGCCACCATGACGCCAGCCGTGATTGGACCAACTTCGCGAATTAGGGCGAATGCGACAACTCCTCCGACAGAAGTGTCAGCACCAAAGGCGGCCAACTCTCGGGAGATTTGTAGCGACATGGCAAAACCGGTAAACAGACCAGTGACACCAACTACATAGAGAGAGCCGACACCAATCATGTTGGCTTGGCGAAAAACTTCAGGCAAATCGATCTGTCCGGCGAGCGCGTACTTGACGGTCTTGACAGCAGTAAGAGTTGCTTGCCCGATTAGCTGCACGCCATCAGAAAACCACTTATCCAGCGCGTCGATTGGGTGAAGCCCGTTTGAGAGTTTTCTGACTGTTGAATCCATAGACGCAAATTATATTGAACTAGAGTTTCTTTTTAGTAGTTTCTTTGGCATAGTTAAGTATCATGATTTAGTTTTAATAGCAGTTGGCGCCGACGACAGAAAACCAACTACAATGAAACTCCGTAGGGGCGGGGTTCCCCCGTCCTGATCGCCCAAGAATCACGCACTTAGGAAAGACGCCCCTCATGGCAACCGAGCCGGATAATTCTGCAAAACGAACACCTGAAAATTCACCTGAATTTGTGCAGGAAAGTTTTGCTGTGCCTTCGGATGATCAAATACACGTATCAGATCAAGCTCCAGCGGCCAATCAATTGCAAGAGCATCAAAGCGAACAGAAAGGCTTGGCTGCCAAAGCCGGTGTGTTCGGAGTCATTGCCGTCCTTTTGCTCAAGTTCAAAGTTTATATTTTTACGGCTCTGAAGGCTTTGTCCTTTATCAAATTTGCTTGGATTTTCAAAAGTTTCGGCACGATGGCATTGAGTGTTGGCGTTTACACAATGGTGTTCGGCTGGCGTTACGCCGTCACTTTGGTGGCATTGATCTACGTACATGAAATGGGACACTACATGTGGATGAAGTCGGAAGGCTTGGAACCACAAGCGCCGGTTTTTGTACCCATGCTTGGTGCGTACACAGCCATGCAAAAATTACCACCGGATTTGGCCACTCACGCATGGGTGGCATGGGCAGGACCTTTCGTCGGTGGTTTGGGTGCGTATCTTTGTTACTGTTTGGGAGTAATGACAAACAATGCATTTTTGGTGGCAGCGGCCAACACGGGCGCCATTCTTAATCTCTTTCAATTGCTTCCGGTTAAACCATTCGATGGTGGCTTTATTGCTCAGAGTATTTCGCGCAAGCTCATGATTCCCGGGGTACTTCTGTTTATCTGGCTCGCTTTTACAATGCATTCAATTTTGTTGATGATAATTTGTGCAGTTTGCATTTTTGTCATGATTGCCCAGTATCGAGCCGGCGATTCGACAGGTGGCATGATACCGGCCTCCGGTACGCAAAAGATTTTTATTAGTATTGCCTTCATCGGTCTTGCCGCGGCACTGGCATATTTGTATTGGCAGTCCGAATCGATCACTCAGTCGATGATACGACACTAATTTTGCATGAGTGGTCCTTCGTCGCAATGCGGGCGAGGCAGGCCTCGCCCCTACGGATGACAATCAATGATTTGCTCCATAGGTTGGCTAGGTTGCGTTGGCTCGTGTGATTTGCGCTAGGCGAGTTACGTAAGAATGCGCTCAGTATTCCGCTAATATGGATAAATTCAAATTGCATTTCCACCCCTGCTTTTCATAAGGTGGATACGTAGCTTTATCCCCCGAGACTCTTTGAGAAAACACATCAACTAGGCATTCCCGAATCTCGTCCCGCCCAAAAATGATATCGACACGTGCGATCTGTTGCATGTGGGTTGTATCGCATGGTGGACTTGATTAGGAAATTGCCCTCTGGTTGGTTGTCTTCTCGAATGAGCACATTCGTATCAGTTCAATTGAGGAGATGTCCTATGAAAAATTGGAGTCGTTTGTTTTTGCTCGCGCTTGCAGTTTTGAGCGTGACTGGATCTGTTTTCACGCCAACTCAGGCACAAGCCAGAGACTGCTATTGTTCGTCTTACATTCGGGAATGCTATTGCACCAATAGGCTCGCGTCTGCCAAGGTTCCTGCAACAGGCAGCTGCTGCGCTGAAAAGCAAGCCGACAAAAGTGCCACCACCAATGCCCTGGCCGGCCTCGGTATCGTCGGTGAGCCTGGTAAATTCGTCGGGCAAGCAGAGCTTCACGCAGCGAGCACAGCGCTTGAGCCGTCAAAAGACGAGTCGAGCAACGCGCCAGCCAAAGAAGTTCGACAACACCTGCAACAGCGTCCGCCGCAACAGGACAATCGCTACGAAGAAAGTACGTTCCAAATCTTTCAGGTGAGCCAGTATCAGTTTTCGGTTCGCACGCAAAGCGGCGCCGTAACGATGCAAGGCGTCAACCTGATCGGAAACAGAGCGGAACTCTCGTTCCATGTTCCGACCAATGGTGATCGCAGAGCCGACGAGTATCACGACTTTGTTCTGATAAGAGCAGGTGAACGCATTCCCGCCGCCGTGCGCGACAGTTGGTCGATCGGTTTCTTCACCTACCAGAATCAAACCTGGCGGGTCATCGAGTACGTTTACAGGGACGATCGGCAACGTCGCTGATCCGAACTTTATTTGAAAGCGCGCTAAGTGGAGCAATTCTGCTTAGCGCGCTTTCAATGTTCTTTTGTCCGACCACTAAATCCAAGCGTCATCAGAAAGGAGAAATGAAAATGCATCCAGGTATTTCAAACCCGGTACTAATTGCGGGCGCGCTCGCCTTTTTTGTCAGCACATTGTTTGTCGGCAATGAATTTGGGATCAAAGCCAACTTCCCGTCTCATCGAGCCACCATTGGTGCCATCGTCGGCACGGGAATGTTCATTGCCGGCGGACTGCTTTGGCGTGCGTTCGCGGGAGAATTTGTTATTCCCGTCTTGCCGTGGCAAGCACAACTTGCAGTTTTGTCTATGCACTTTGCCACCGGCCAATTCTTTGGACTGTGGAACGGTAAACGTGTTCGCGATGCTATTAAAAGAGACGTCACGAAATTCATGTCGGAAAATGCCGACAAGCTGCCGACGGATCAACTTTCCGCCGAGCTGATTAAAGTAATCGAGAATGCTCGATAACTTGTAAAGGAAGTCGAAAGGGCGCTCGGGAAATTTCCTCAAGTGCTCTTTCGATGTTGTATTTACTTGAGCGATTTCCGTTTGGCCCGAATTGACCAAAAGATAAACGCAGCGGACTCGCGGATCCAGGCGAGCAAGTCCAAACAAAAACAAGAATAAGGGCCGCGAAGGGATGGAGTACATCCCTTCGCTTGTGCTCCTGGTTCATTGCCAGTAAGTAATAGGGAATTAGGAAAATGAAAACAACATCAACGACAAAATTGAGGACAATAACCTCAATAGAAGATCTCAGAAAAGAAGCCGTTAAAAATCACGGCATTGTCAATGCAAATGTGGACTTACGCGGACAGCTCTTTCCCAGCCTGCCCGACGCAGTCATCGAAATCCGAGGCAATCTCTGGTGCTACAAGTGCACCGCATTGACCAGCTTTGGCAATTTGCAATCTGTCGCTGGCTATCTCGATTGCAGCCACTGCCCAGCATTAATCGACTTTGGTAATCTGCAATCTGTTGGCAGCTACCTCAACTGCGGTGGCTGCACCGCATTGATCAGTCTCGGTAATCTGCAATCTGTTGGTAGCTATTTTGACTGCGGGGGCTGTACTGTGTTGACCAGCTTTGGTAATCTGCAATCTGTCGGTAGCAATCTCTGGTGCTGCAACTGCCCCGCATTGATCGACTTCGGTAATCTGCAATCTGTCGGTGGCTATCTCTGGTGCAACAACTGCCTCGCATTGGTTAGCTTCGGCAATCTGCAATCTGTCGGCAGCGATCTCAGTTGCTGCAACTGCCCCGCATTGATCGACTTCGGTAATCTGCAATCTGTAGGCAACCATCTCAACTGCTACGACTGCCCGTTGTCAAATTACGAAGAGCGGCTAATAAAACTAACAACTGAGCGAGTGTACCTGAGAAGAGATGAAGCAGGACGCCTGCATTGCGAAGACAGGCATGCGGTAGTTTCACAATCACACGGGCGAGAATGCTATTGGCGCGGAGTGAATGTTCCGGACTACGTCATTCTCCAACCGGAGAAGATCACTATCGCCGATATCAACACAACCACAAATGCCGAAGTGAGGCGTGTGAAGATATTTCGTTATGGGCTCGGTCGCTGGTTGCATGGCACCGTTCTACGCCATGACGAACATGCGGCCATGGCTACCCCGCCAGACAGCGTCATCGGCATTCTTCGACAAGAGTACGATTTCTTCATCGAGTTGTTTCGACAAGTAGCTGACTAAATACGTAATAATCAAGCGTCATAAGACGAAAGGAGAAATGCATACCTATTTGGATAACGCGTGTGAGATTAAAACGCTCCCCAGTACGTTATCTGGGTTCCCCCCCCCCTTTTTTGGTAGACAGTGGTCTGAGAAAAACGCTCAGGCCGCTGTTTTACCTTTAAGCTCAAATTCCTCAGGTGTAGCATACCTAATAACGGCAAACGCGTTCGCAACAGCATTGTGAAAGATGTTGCGAAGTTCATGGAGAAGAATCCCGCTGATTACATGCCCAACGACCAATTTACGGCCGTCTTGATACAGGTGATACGAAACGCTCGATGACAAATTCCAAAACGAAGTCGAAAGTGCACGGAGCGGTTCAACCGCGCAAGCGCCCTTTCGACTTCGTTTGGTGTATTCGCCGACCAAGATGCTAGGTATATTAAATAGAACAACACTGCTACGGGTGGTAGCAAACAGCGTTCAGTAAACTCGTCATGGCGGGTAAAAGTGTCAACTGCTGAAATCGAGTCTTGCTAGTCAGCGCGGCGCATGACGCCCAGCACTTCTAAGATTGCTGAGTAAACATTCTCCATGAATTCCTGACTGCATTGTAATAATGGACCAGATGCGAATCGCTCATTATCAATTGCTCGAATTTGATCAATAAGTAAATCGGAATCTTTGCGCAACTTCTCCTGCGCGGGCACGCGAATTCGCAGCGGCTCCGCATCATCCACCAAATTAGTTGTGAGAGGAATGATTAGTGTTGAAGGATGCATTGCGTCCAACAGGGCCGCATTCTGAATTATCAAAACGGGACGAGTCTTTCCCGCCTCAGTTCCGCGTCGTGGATGGAGGTTGGCTAACCAAATTGAACCGTGTTTACGATGATGGCTCATTTTCAATCTCATCGAATTCGGCATTGATCGCCATGGATTCTTTTCTTACACGGTGAGAGAGTTTGACCAGTCTATTGTAGCGATCCTTGTGTACGACCTCTTTATTCATTGCTTCAATTGCTTGGCGAATGTATTCGGTGCGCGGAAGCTTAAGCCGTTTGGCTACCTTGTCGAGTTCCTTCAAAAGTTGCTCTGGTAAGCGTATAGAAACTGTAGTCATGCGTGTATCTCAATATGTATCTCACAATGAGATACTAGCGTGAATGCGTAAGCCTGTCAAGTTTTGGGAGATTGGCTAGTCCAGAGAGGCTGAGAAGGGTCTCAGTGGGGAAAACCGCAAGTGGATCTGGGCTATTCGACGGGAAAGTTCCGGTGCGCCATGAATCAGGGGAATATTCCCAGTGACTTTCTTGGGTGCAGAGACTATAAAGTTAGAAAACGAAGCGCCCGCTTTGTTGTGCAATTATCGGAAGCCGAGGTAACCCATGGGATCATTTGATTTGTTTTCGGAGAAAGCAGCGCGTGACAGTGGTTTTGATTCCAATGTGACCAAAGCTTTTTTGAAAGAGTCGGATGATTTGGAAAAGCGCGAGTACGCCAAACACCCACTGTTGCACGGTCAGCGCCAGACGCTTAACACCAATGACAAAATGGGACTTGCCTGCGCCGGACTTATTGTCGGCTCGCCGTTGTTCCTGCTTGGTCTTGGTGGCACATTTGCCTTTTGCGATCAAATGGATTTTAATGAGCAACAGAAACAACTTGGGCTGGTGAAACAGCGCAATTTCAATAGACTGGCCTATCAACACGCGGCCATCAATGCGGAAAGAGAAAAGCTGTCGCGAATTCCGGAGTTTAAACCTGGCGAGATTATCTTGCCCGTGAATAATGAAATTGCTTCCGACAAGAATCGCAAGCCGGAAAAACTGGGTGGCAAGATCGGTGGGCAAATCGGATTAGACCAAGTTCTGTTTAGCGACAATCGTCGTAACAACCGGATGGTTTTCCGCGGCAAGAATTGGCTCGAAGCACACAAGCTTCTGAAGCTCAAAACAATTTTGGAAGATCAAATTAAAATCCTCAGTCAGAAGCAGGATTATCACACTGTCTGCAAACTCTCTTCCGAATTAGAGCTGCTTGATAAAGCGCTGAAGAGACTAGGCTAAGAAGAACAGAAGTCGGCGGTAAATCGTTTGGGGGCGCGCTTAGCACACCCGCGCTAATGCAGTCCGAGATGATTTCCCGTTTATGCAGCCCATTTTGTGCGTTTTGCAGACCACAGGCGCTGTAAAAATTCATCACTGCACTTTAAATTAGATATTCAATATTGCTAGGGTTTGTTGTTCAGATCAACACATCGGCTTCTACGGATTTTTACTTACATAAAGCCCACCCAGTACTAACTTAACCCCAATAAACAAAGGCAACGGCAAGACTTTCTGTCTTGTCGAGTTTGTGCTGTCTTTGTTGCACCACACAGGAGGTATTGTTCTATGAAGGACATATACTCGAACGAAAAGTATCCCAACAACCTTGGCATTTTTCTGACCGCGATTTTTCTCATGACTGTGCTTTCCGGTTGTGACGGTATTCGTATGAACTCGACTGCAAATCAGTGGAAAGTTCACACAAATACCGTGCCTGCCGTCGCAGCCATCCAGCCGCCGATTGAAATTACGATGTTACTTTCACGCGAAATGCTCAAGGCGATGCGAGCCGATATTCAGGCTGCTGCAGTCGACTCCGATGCAATTGCCAAAGCATCGAGCCTGGAACAAGTGAAAGTTCGGCGCAAGCGCCTGGGCAAAAGACTCGCGCGCATAGGCGAAGCGACCAGACGATTTCGCTTGCCTGAAAGCGCCACTCCTACTCAGCAGGCTGTGTGGGAAGCGCTCGAAGTGCGAGCAGATGTTCTCACCGAAAGTTTGCTTGTCATCGACTTGTGTTCCAAGAAAGGACAAGTGAACTGGAAGGAAATCCATTCTATTGCCCGCTATCAGTCCATCGAACTAAAAGAGATGGATAGATTCTGCACTCTGATCGAGAGCTGCCTGCCTTAGGAAATGCCCTGTCACCCTGAGGAGGCGCGCCGCGCCGACGAAGGACCTCTCATGGTCCTTCGTAAACACGTTTCAACCATTCCAAATCATAACCCCCTAGTTCTACGAGGTACTAAAAATGCGACACTTACCGAACCTGCAATATGCGGGCGAATCTTCATCAATCAAAATTGCTGGTGCTGCCGGCATGGCGATCGCGGCGTTCACAATGCTTGTGGTCTCCTTCGTTTCACTGACGCCGACAGCTCACGCAAAGGCTGCTGCCAAACAGACTGCCAGGGCCAACATTCTGCCAATCGTTACCGATAAGCAGTTGGGCGTAGTGCGCAGTCGAGCGATCTACGCCCAACAAGCGGCATGGAATCTCTACGGCGAAGCCAGTCGTGAGACCTGCACTTACCGCAAGGATCCAGACCTCAACCGCTGCGACGGCAAATGGGAACCGGCTCAACCTGATGCAGAGAAAGTCTCCGAGTATCTGAAGACGCTGACCACCGAGCTGGCCATAGTTGACAGCGTGGCTAACAAGACGCGCGTCAATCCGACAGCCAAGAGCTACATCAAGGATTCCTTTGGCATGCTGAAGCAAGCGTCTAGCAAGGGACAGCGCGCATTGACTGCGCTCAAGAAGTTGCCGGCAAATGCTTCGGGCAAAGAAATCGCTCCTCGGGCTCTCGACATTGCTAACGCAATGTATTCCGCGGAAGGGCTAGCTAAGCAAGTTCTTTCCAACGGAGGAAGTGTACTGAGACCCGCGAAGAAGTAGTTCTTCCAGTACAACTGCTCTGGCATCATTCGTGGTGCCAGAGCAGTTTTTGTTTTTTTATTGTCCAGACATGACAAATGCGCGCGTGTGTGTTTACCGTATGCATTTTTCATGTCTCGACAAGTTGCTTTTACGGCATGGTCTTTACAGTTTTTTGATCTTACCTTTGCGCAAGATCTGAGGAGGAGGATGTGATGAAAATGAAAGGTAGATTTGGGCTAGCCATCTTGATGATGTTTGCTACTTTGTGCGCGTATTTGTTTACGCCGATGGTGGCAAAAGCAAGCGATTCTAACGCGAGGGAGAATTATCCGATTCAACTTGAGCTTGAGCGCTTGCATGCGGCTGTCTCTCATAGCAGCGATGTGACGTATAGCATCGTTAACTTGTTTCATAGCGCTGAGTCACTAGACGACGGTGTTTTTGCTCGCGGCGCTGTTTTGAAATGCGATCAGGAAATTGTCTCCCTGCAGGAAGCAATCCAGAATATTCAAAACCTCACTGATAACGAGGTGTTCTTCCCGCCTTACTTGAACTCGCGCAACGAGTCTTTCAAGAAGCAGTGGACGGAAATAGACACAACTGTTCGTGAGGTGCTTGCCGATTACGTGGTGATTCTCGATCAGCTCAAAGCGCTCAATCAGAAGAAAGTCAGCACAAGGAATAACGGCAAACTCGTGTATGCAAAGTTGCTGAGTGTTTCGTCTGCGGAAAAGAAGACGATTAATTCATGCGTGTTGCTATATCGTGAGATTGAAAAGTTTAAGGTGGAGCGCGTTAAGCACTCGCGCGAATATGTGTCTGTAGAATTTCTCGATCGCGAGTGGCTACCGGAAAAACGTTTTGCTGACGAGACTTCCTGGAACGCAGATGCCGCGGCCAGAGAAGTGGTGTCGGTGCAGATAAATGCAGGAGCGCGCAGATATTCAAACAGAATCGCTAATGGGCTGCCGGGCAAGTCTCACCTCGCAGATGATCTGGTTTATCTCCAGCGCCGGATCGAAATCTTGAAAGAGGAGATTGCTGATGCACCGTACGCGAATTCTCGATATGGAACGACGGACTCCTGGAAGAAATTTGCTGAGCTGGCCACCACCAAGGTAATTCCGAACAGCGAAGTTTTGCTGCAGACGGCTGCTGAGTTCGAGAAGACTCCGTACAATGGTGGCAGTCCAGCAGAAGTTGAGTACTTGATTGCGGAACAGTGCAACAGTCTTGCTGCGAATTGGCGAGAGTTGCAAGCGCAGTCTGCCGAGATTTGTCGCGAGCTTGTACTGAATGACACCAAGATGAGCATGAGTAGCTCTTTGAATTTCGGCAAATGGTTTGCGCGCATAGATCATCTTCCTGGAGTTGTGAAGTCGCTCGATATGGAATGTCTCTGGGTGCAAGACTGGAGCGCAGATATTGCTTCGGAATTTGCGGCACCGCAAGTGTGGGCAGCAAAGGTGCGCGCCATTGAAGCGAGGCGCCGGCTGTTGCATGAATCGGCATTCAATGTGAAAGATTTGGCCAATCACCCTGCCATTGTTGAAAACAAGGACGCAGAGGTGAGACGCCAATGGCATGCAATTGGTGACAGTGTTCACATACAGCTTCTGTACAAGTATGTGCGATTGTACGCTCTGCTTGAACAACTGGATGAGGACGAACCCAATTCACGCTTGGGCGATGCAATTGTTGCTGCGGCTCAGGAGTGTTCCTTGCAAGCAGCCACTGCCAGAAAGTTGGTTGTTGCTGCGAGCGCAACAATCGATATGGATCAGTATAAAGATGCGCCTGGTGCCAAGGAATCGGCGCCAATTTATGTGCCGCGTATCGACACGGAAATGCGCACCAGATAGCGCCACCAAACTAAGGCGAGATGCACGGTTGCCGATCGTGCATCTCATCTTTACTAGGATTTTGGGCTGAGAGAGATGTACAGAAATGAAAAGCAGAGGAATTAGACATGGATCAAACTGAATTGAGGAATAAGACGGCGAAGATGCGCGAACTGATGAAGGCTTTGGAAAGTCGCAATACCTTCCATACCGATCTCGGCATTAATCTCGATGAGCATATCGGCGACCTTCGCGATGAACAAAAAGTCGGCAGCAAGGATATGAAAACACTACGGGAGCTGAAATCCTTCGCGGAAGCCGAATACCTTTCGGATGATTTCAATACCGCATACGAAAGAATAAAAATCATGCAAGAGGAAATGCCACTGGCTCAGTGGGCATTGGAGCGCCTTGCCTATCAGCGAGATGAGCACAAAGGCATCATGGATGTTCTCTTGTCCCGCATCGGCGCTCATTATGACTTTCTTTTGCGGGAGTTGCTGACCTCCGTTGGAGCTGATGTCTCCAAGTTCGAAGTCGATGGCAAATTGCAGCGGGACCAGGTTGAGTCCTTCATCGACAACAACATGAAAGATAGCGAGTAATTCGCAGCACATTCAAGCACTCGAGGAAGAGGAGAGTAGAGCAACTGCCGAACTTTCCTCTTCCTGTTCAGATCTCTTCCGTCACGACTACTATCAAGGGAACACTACAACAATGAGCTCCGATACAAATAAACAAGAAAAAGATTCCACCGCCATTAGCAATAAGGATATCGCCCGCGCGTTTCTTGTTGCCATTGAGGGTTCTCGTGTACTGGCATCTCCCTGTTCAACAGTTGTTGAAATCAATGGCAAATTGTTTGCCGTTACAGACGCAAATAAGGAAACAGTGCAAAGGATCATCACCCAAATAAAAAGCGATATCAAGGATAACTGTCTGCAATTGAGAGGTGGCTTCCCCCCAATCAGTGTGGATATGGACGTCATCTCATTCCAGGCCTTCCACTTTGCCTGGAACTTTGTCGAAAGACTCAATCAACTTGGGCATTCGGATGCCGCCGCCATTGCTGCGCTGTCTAACCTGGACGTTAATGTGGAAAATCCCCTAGTCGGCCTCCTGCCCCATGCAAATGCGATCAGAGTCCCGATTAATCCGTGGAGGTTCTAACCCAATCACTCCTATCTGAATTGAGTAATCAAAGACCTGCCAGAGATGGCAAGTTTTTGATTCTTGAATGCTACTACAGCATGTCGCTGTGGTTATTTGATAGGACGTGATAAAATATCTAGTTGCTTTGAATATTAATGAACAGCAAGAAGAAAACAAGTCGGGATGCGCGGAAGGGCGGACCTGTTCTTTCGCGTCCAGGGCGATCAAGTTGTTGCGAGGCGCTGGTGTGTTTGTCGCAGTGCTTTTGGCCGCTGTTTTGATTTTGGAAACCTTTCTGCACTTGGCTGGTGTTGGTCAATCAGAATTCTTGCAACCGGACATGAACCTTGGTGTGCGTCATATTGCAGGCAAAAAAGTTGTTTGGCGCTTGGAAGGATTCTCAGACGATCACATAAGCTCATCTGGATTGCGTGATGTCGAGCACAGTGCGAAGAAACCGGATGGTGTGATTCGTATCGCGCTATTAGGTGATTCGACAACCGAAGGGCTGCAGGTGCCTTTGCAGGATACTTATGCACGTGTGCTAGAGAATCAGCTCAATCGCGATGGCAAGCCGAAGTTCGAAGTAATCAATTTTGCTTGTTCCAGTTATGCAACTGGACAAGAACTTTTGCAATTCATTGGTTATGTCGAGCAGTATCATCCGAATATAACTGTTGTGCTCTATAACAAAGGCGATGCGCAAGAAAATATTCGCGATATGCAGAAAAAGGATCTCGAGCCGCGCCCATATTTTTATTTGGATGCCCTCGGTAATCTACAAGAAGATCACACAGCCATCGCCGCACAAATGAGCCAGAAGCAATGCGATGATCCGACTATGAACTTCCTGCGCAGGAATAGTTGCATCTACGGAATCTTCAATCAGCTTAACTTGTCCATGAGTTTGCACAGCCCGCTCTATCACAAACTTACTGGCTACTGGAAAAAGCTCACGCAGTCCATGGCTGGAAAATGTGGTTGTCTCTCAGACTATGCAGTTTATCCCCAACCAAATGCATTCATCGTTACCGATGCAATTTTGTCTGCCCTCTCCGGTGAGTGCAAAAAGCACTCAAGCAAACTTTTGGTCGTTATGTATCCCAACTTGTTGTCTGAGATGGAATTAGGCATGCAATCGCATCGCATTAAAGAACTATCTACAAAAGAAGGTTTTGGCTTTCTCGATTTGACAGAGGCGTTCAAAAAAAACCCCAATCCAAATTCGTTGTTCTTGGAATATCATTTCTCAAGTGCAGGGCACAAACTTGTCGCTGATGAATTGGCAGAATACCTAGTGCCGTGACGGTTTAAGCTTTCCCGGTTGTACCCGGCAATCTGCTTTCGTACTTTAAGTGCTTTAAGAAACTTTACCCGGGGCGTTGGTACGATGCAGGCAAGGCAAAGCAAAACTACGCCGCTGTTTTTATGTGACTATAACTGGGTATAAATTCCTTGGTTCCGGCAATAGGTTGCATGACCATGACAATGATGTGTTTGACGCGTCAGTTAACTGCAGTATTTGCGCTCGGAATATGCCTTTTGAGCTTGCCAGCCAATGCCGATGAGTATGCAGACGCTATTTCTTTGTTTAATAAAAAAGATTATAAAGCAGCGGCCCAAAAGTTTCAGCACAGTTTGCCTGCTGCTTCCGATAAATCTAATGCTTTGTACTACCTAGGCATCAGTCATCAGGCTATGGGTGATGGTAATAAAGCCAAATACTATTATGAGCAAGTAATTCAAAAGTTCCCGACCTCGCAAGCGGCAAATTATGCATTGCAAATTTTGCATCCTTCGGCCCAAGAATCGGCAAGCACAACCAGTTCGGCAAGCACAAATAGTCCCTCAAGTTCGCAAGATAATTTGGATTCGCTACCAAATGAAGTTGCTATCCCGTTTGAGCGGGGAACCCAGCGGCATATGTACGTGAATGCCTATATAAATGGTAAGGCGCTTAGAATGATGTTTGATACAGGGGCATCATCTTGCGCTATGTCTTTTGGTCAGCTCAAAAGCCTTGGAATTGTCGTGCCGAAAGATGCTCAGAAGATACGGGTTTCAGGTACCGGTGGTGTGGTTGACGGCAAAATGTTCGAAGTGGATATCACCCTCGGGAAAATTAAGAGACACAAGGTTAAAATGATAGGCTACGGCGGGGCAGATAATGACCCTCTGCTTGGGCAGACGTTTTTTGATGTTCTCAATTACAATATCGACAATCCTAATGGGGTCATTCGATTTAGAAAGAAAGGCCTAAAGAAGTCTCTTGGTTATGATGCTATTGAAGTACCATTTACGCGGTCAGGAAATAATTTGATAGTCGATGTTAAGATAAACGGCAAGCCGACGGAAATGACATTTGATACCGGCGCTTACGGCGTTGTTATGGATCCGTTCTCAGCTCGTGCATTAGGCTTGAAAATTCCCGAAGACGCCAGATATGGAGCATCAGGCGGCATCGGCGGCATGCAACGCTCGGTTACCTTCTTTGTTGACCGAATGGAATTAGGCCCTGTTTTGAGAACGCACATTCCAATAACGCTGCAGGAGGGTGCCCCTGGATTACTTGGCCAAGATTTCTTTGCTAACAGGCCATTTGAAATTGACTACGAAAAAAGCGTAATCAGATTCAGTCATTGAATGTGGTACGTATTAGCGAGGACACTTGATATTCTTGGAAAGCGCAGTGATTCATATTGCTTCTTTGACAAAAGCGAGCGTATTCAATCCTTCTTGCAGAATTTCCGGTTCTTTCATGTCAAAGGCGTATGCCACCAGTGCTATGCCATAAAACGCACCACGCATTCTTGCCAGAAGCCACGTGTCCTCGGCAATCGGCCCATAGCTTTCTCTAAATGTGGCATGAGCTTCCATTGGTAAAAAAGAAAATGCGACACTGAGATCCTCTGCTGGATCTGCGATCATCACGTCGCCCCAATCGATAATTCCTGAGACCCGTCTATCTGGTCCGATGAGAATGTGTCGCGAATAGTAGTCGCCGTGAACAAGTTTTTGATCCTCGCCTTCGTCAATCTGCTGACAGGCGTCCACCGCTTTTGCCATCATCGGCTTGTATTCATCGAGAATATCGTCAGTGACTATCGTGTAATATTCGGCAATGCGTTTTTGCAATTTCTGCGAATTGAGTTTGCCTCGTTCGCCGCGCTCAAGAATACTGTTGATTCCCTGTGATGTATCAACACTGTGCAGCACGCGTAAGAATTCAGCAAGTGGTTTTGCGGCTTGTATGCGTTCTTCTCGGCTGAGATTTGCCGAGCAAGCCACATCTCCGGATAAAAACTCGTAGCCGTAAAACGGCCACTCAAAATTCTTACTTGGCTTTCCAACCCACATTGGATTTGGAATATCCAGTGGCAGGATGCCTTGCAATTTAGGTAAGATGTTTGTTTCCAATTCCAACAATTTGACAGCAATTTGGCGTCTGGGAAATCTAAACACCAATTCACTATTCACCAGATAAGCAGTGTTATCCCAACCACTGCCCAAGAGCTCGACATTGTTGATGTGCAGTTGAGGAAACTGGTCTGCAAGAAGCTCACGAACTTCTTCTGGTGTTACTACTCGCTCTGCTCGCCAAAGTGCCATTGCTATATTTTATCTGTGCCAGTCTTCAATGCGAAGACCGGTTACTCGCTTGAACTCTCTTGTATTGTTTGTGACCAAAATTAGGTTGCGCGCCTTGGCTTGTCCTGCTATCAGAATATCGTAAGGACCTATAGGAGTTCCTTTTATTACCAAGGCTGCTCGGATGTGTCCGGCGTGGCGCGCGTCATCTTTGTCGAAATCCAGTGTTTCGAAACGTAAACTATCGATTAGAGCGGAGTTGTGTTGAGAGCGTTGACTTTTAAAGGCACCATAGTAAAGCTCATGCATAACAATTGAGGACACAAGAATGTCGCTTGGCTTGTGACGTTTTACGTGCTGCGCCAAAGTCGAACTACTGTCGTTCAACAAGGCAATTACGGCGTTTGCATCTAACAAGTAGCGCATAATTATTTGAAAAGCTTTTTCAGGCCAGGGCGCCGCTGTTGTTCTGGCTTCTCGCTAACGGCATTGACGAAATCCGCGTCCAATTCTCCGGCAATGTCGTTTAACCATTGCCAGTCTTCCGCAATCGGTTCAAGGATTACCGAATTGCCGCGTCGCTGGATGCGAACGGTCTCTGTTTCGAATCTAAAGTTTTTTGGCAGCCGCACGGCCTGAGAGCGCCCTGACCAAAATACCTTTGCCGTATCCATACTGGTACCCTCATGCTATATATCAAAAGTATATAGCAAATTCTTGTTTAACGCAACTAATTAAGGCCGATAAGAAAAACTGATTGGCAGTTGCGTAGCTTCGCTAATGGGACTATCACTAATTAAGTTACTAATTACGATGATTTATCTATATCAGTATTGTTAGAGTTTCAGTGTATACAAATACGCACGCGGACATTGTGAGCAGGCAACAGGACTAGATAGACAACCATTTTTACAAGCAACGGTGCGGCATGAAGCTGCTCTTAGAAAACCGTCGCAATGAAATTGGGTTGGCTATTTTGATGGTTGATTGCTCACAGCGGCTGCGTGCAGGGCGGTGAAGTATGAATGAGCTACTGAGAGTGTTATTTACCACAGAGAATGTCCTGTCATGAGCTAAGATTTCTCAGTTAATTTGGCGTAAAAGGAATCCGGTCTTAGAGTTTTTGTTGAAGACAA
>JAGVKG010000025.1 GCA_020050685.1 Candidatus Obscuribacterales bacterium
TGTCTTCAACAAAAACTCTAAGACCGGATTCCTTTTACGCCAAATTAACTGAGAAATCTTAGCTCATGACAGGACATTCTCTGTGGTAAATAACACCATATCTGCCAACAAGATCTGCGTTTTTAACTTCTTCCGGCGTTACGGCTTTGGATTGATGGGGACTTTTCGTAATTTGTCCGTGAAGCCGGCTCTTTGAATAATCAGAGTCAGCAGCAATGCTTGCAATTGAAGCCACAAGGGTAATAAATGTTGCCGCCAGGAAACCATTTGCGGACTGATCTCCATTTAGTCCGGACAATTTAAACATAAATAGTCCTTTCAATTAGTGCTAAATATAAGACACCTACCCGAAAACCAAACAGACCTATTCTCGCTATAAGACATGTAAACTTAAGAATATAAAATGAAAATGATCATACTGCAAGCCGTCCGCTTAATTATGTTTGGAATGAAATAGCCGGTTGATTTGCCTGTGCCGGATGGTCTATAAACAAGAACATGGTGCATAGTATCTTTGGGGGCACAGCAATGAGTCCGCGATCACAGGTTCCCAACAATGAAAGATCTTGGATCCAGTGATTTTGCAATGTGGCCTTTGGTAAAGCAGTCTGACACACCACCGTCATTTAGCTAGGCTTGACAAATCGAACGCTTTCATTGAAGCGTTTACAACGAATCGCTTTTACAAATGCGCCTTTTGGGCCATGGTTAAGTTGAAGCCGAAACGCATCGCCGCCGATGTCATCTCGGGTGGCAAAATACTTGCTTCCACGGATGCTTGTGGATCTTTTTCCAGAAGTCCCTGTACAAAACCTATATCTTCCGAGAAAGTTTGATCTTCGACATAAAAGGCGCCAATGTAATCACCGTTATGGACGAAGGCTAAACACATGCCGTGCCCGCCAGACATATTGATCGCCAAACACGCAGTTTGTTTTTTCTCGGCAAACCAGTTGCAAAGATAATCAAAATAAGCGCGCGAACCAACCTCATCGTTGCGTTGTACTGGATAACCCATAAACAAAGAAGACATCGCCAAAGTAACTTTTTCCGGCAAATCGTAAACAGTTACTTCTGTTTCGGGCAAGGCTAAATCGCGCAGCATAAACGCCAACGACTGCTCAGTCGGATGAGCATCATTCATTTTCTTACTGCCATAAATGCAGCCCACCACTCTGCCGCGATACATAAGCATCGCCGAGCGCGACAATTGTTCCTCAGAAGAAGCCTTCACACAACCTGTGCGCATACCGCCTTCCAGGTCAGTGATCAACCATTCCAAATCGTAATCCTTGATCTTGAATCGATTCGGGACAGCATCCTGCACCGGTGGCATCAACAAGTCGACAGCCCGACGCAAATGCAATTTGCGCGGATTAGTTTCAGTCCAAACGCGAAAAGCAGCTTCTGCCTCGTCACCCATGGCAGCCTCGGCTGGTGCCGCAGCACCTTCCAACTGTTCTCCCCAGTTAACTTGGCTTGTGGGTGCTACGTACCCGAATTGACCAACAGAAGTTGAAGAAAAACGGGAAGAAAGCAAAATTCGATTGTTGTGCACGCAGACAAACTGAGCAAGGATTTCCTCGCCGACTTTCAATTTTTCTTCCGTAGGCAGAAATCCAGGCAAATTATCCTTGGGAATGTTGACCGCATAGCCACCCGGCTCTGCAGCAACCACCTTGCAAGCAACATTCTGTCCGGCTTTGTAGCCAGGTAATTTCCAAGGATTAATTGGTTTGCTCATCGAGACCTTTGAACTTAGTAAATGATTTCGGCCAAAAGAGGCCCCCGATAATAATTATAAGCGCATCCATGTTTTCTGCTCGTCTGATAAGAATTTGGGTTAAGTGCCAAATATTACCGGCTGGACATTTCCGATTTTGGTTACTATACTTATGTATGTGAATACGTATGTGAGTATTAAATACCCACTTTGATAAGCAAATCAGTCAACAGAAAGGACATTTAATGGATTTCGATAGCCTGCCGCCCAGGCAAAAAGAGGTAGTCAAACAAATTGCTAAATTGAGCCAGGAGCATGGTTATCCGCCCACTTTGGCTGAATTAGCGTCTGCCCTTGGTTTGCGTAATCGTATGACCGTGCATCAGCATGTGGTCGCACTGAAGCGCAAAGGTGTTGTGCAATGGGAGCCAGGACTGAATCGTTCCTTGAGAATTGTAGATGCTGTATCGGCTGATTCGGAAACCCCTCAAACAGACTTTTCTGTCAAGGCTGCGAAAGACAATGTCGCCAGATTGCCTTTAGCGGGAACTATCGCTGCTGGTCGGCCGCTTGATGCAGTTGGATCCGATGACTATTTGGATATTGAATCCGGATTTGCTCAATCAGGTTGTTATGCTCTCAAGATCAAAGGCGATTCAATGATCGACGATGGCATATTCGATGGCGACTTTGTGATTGTCAAACCAAATCCCTCACCACAAAATGGCGAAATAGTGGTTGTGCTTTTGGATGATGGTTCGGCAACGCTCAAACGCTTTTACAAAGAGAAGGGGCGCTTCCGTTTGCAACCAGCCAATCAAAATATGGATCCAATCATTGTGGACAGCGCTAATCAATTGCAGATTCAAGGAACTGTAGTCGGCCTTTTCCGCAAAATGTCCTAACCTAAATATCTCGTATTGTCTTACTACTGGGCAAAGGCTTGAGCAATGAATTTTGCTTGTGGTTTTGTAAGATCCACTTCAATTGTCTTTTCATTTTCGTAGTGGACTAATCCTGGTTTGTCACCGGCAATTTTATGCACATGACGGCATTGTGTGTACATGACTCGCATTTTGCCTGATGCAGATTTTGAAAAGCGCGCGCAAGCTTCTGCCGCTTGTGAAAGCTGAGCCGGTGTAGGCTTCTTGCTAGCAGATGCTACTTTTAGAATTACATGAGCACTACTTTGTCCGGAAAGATGCATCCAAATGTCGTGCGGTTGCACACCGTTTAAAAGTTCGGCATTCTCCGAGCGATTCCTGCCGACATAAATCGTGGAGCCATCATCGGTTTTTAGACTGAGGAAGCGATGCTTGGCTGATTTAGTTGACGGACCAGAGGGTAAAGTCGGTTTGGTAAATTCGTCTTGCAGAATAAGCAAATCACTATATGTCTGCGCGTCCTGTATCTGCACTGCGGAGTCTTTCAAATAAGCCAGTCTAGCAACAATTTGATCGCGATCCTGATTTGCCTTGGCATTTCTGGCACGATTTTTTGAGAATTGTTTGTAATAAACTTGAGCATTGACAGTGGGAGAAAGATTAGGATTGAGTGGTATCACAATTGTCGCTTGATCCGGCGCATACAAGTTCTCACACTCAAGCAAGTTGTCGCCCGGGCCAATTTCTTGCACATGTGTAAGAATCAAGTCGCCAAACACTTTGTATTGTTCAAAATCTTTGGTTACTTCAATCTGAGCATTAGCTTGATCAAGCTTAGACGCTTGCTTGGTAGTCTCCGTTTTCATTTTGGAAATCAATTGATTGCGCAGATTTTGCAAAGCATTTCTTTCAGCAATCTGACGATAATATTCTTCAACCAGGCTATTGCACGAGGGAAAGGAGATCCACTGATCGTCTTTCAAATCGGCTTTGGCAGACAATGAAAGTACAGAATAATTCGTCAGGTCCGCACGCATACCCGGTTCATAGGTTCCAGAAGATTTCCGAATGCGTTCAATCGTCTCTCTCAATTTCACAAGCGACGACTGAGAGCCGACCACGCATTGAGTAATTTCTTCAGCAAGCTGACGCCCAACGCCAGCAAATGTGCTCATCAGCCAAGACTCAAAAACTTCGGCAGAGGCTTCATTTGCACTAATTGCCTCATGCAAAGCCGGGTTTTCCTCAAGTAATTTCTCGACTTGGTTGACAGACAATAAAAGTAAATTTGGTTTTGCTTGAACCGGTGGACGCACGTAATTGAAGCCAACTTGCAATTCGCGCGCGCGACTCATCTCGGATGTCACCACATGCGATACTCCTAGGATTTTCTGATTGCCCTTTTCCCAGAAAACCATATTGCTGTGGCGGCCCATAATTTCGACAGTCAAAACTTTCGCCTTTGGTTGGCCAAATTCATCCGGACAAGAAAAAACCAAATCAACTATTCGCTCACCAGGCATTTGTTCAATGGCAATACAGGTTGACGATGTGAGATGCTTGCGCAAGACTAAGCAAAAATTTCCTGGCTTGCCTTGAGTTCGCGTCTTATCCTTCGTGGCAAGATGCAAACGCCCAGTTGCGGCTTGGGCAGATAGCAATAAGTCCACAGACGAACGCCTCGTCCTCAGACTAAGCAAAATCTCGTCAGCCGACAATTGCACCACACGTTCAAACTTGCTCGGCACAAGTTGAGCCTTGAGCTCTTCAATTACGGCTTGCGTTGTCAGAGCATCAAATGGTTGCATGATTGACGGTAGTCCATGACAATAGTAAAAATTTTGTATTGATTCCTTTACTGATGATTGTACACAAGCAATACTTTTGGGAAATAACTAAAGGTTAGGTCACTTGAGCAGCCCGAAAAGAATTGGAAGCATAATTGTCGTCACCGGACCGTCTGGAGTTGGCAAAAACACAGTTGTTGAGCAGGTTCTGGACAATGTAGATGGCATTGCTCATTCCATATCGATCACCACGCGGGATAAAAGACCAGGCGAGCAGGAAGGCAAGGATTACTTTTTCCGCACCCGTGCGGAGTTTGAAAAATTGATTGCCCAAAACGAATTTCTTGAATGGGCAGAATTTGCCGGCTGCCTTTACGGTACACCAAAAGCCTGGGTGAAAGAACAAATTGAAAACGGTCTTGATGTAATTTTGGAAATAGAAGTGCAGGGTGCCATGCAAATCGCCAAACAGTGCCCGGAATCTGTGCTTGTCTTCCTTTCTCCGCCTTCATTTGACGCGCTTAAGGAAAGGCTGAACGGACGTGCCACTGAAACCCCGGAAAAAATTGCCGTGCGTTTGGAGAAAGCCAAGAATGAACTAACGCAACGTCATTTGTTCAACTTTGAAATAATTAATGACAACTTAGAGGTAGCTGTCAGTAATCTTATTCACATAATCCATGCCGAACGTTGTAGAATCTTAAAAGCTCAATAGAATCTTGAGCATTTAAAAGGTCCTTTGAAACAGTTATGAACACAACAAGAATTCTTGACCAACTTTTGGAAAAATTTCCTAACCGCTACGAGCTCGTCTTGAAAGTAGCTCAGCGCGCTAAGCAAATCAAAAACGAAACCCGCGAACAAACCAAAGCAACCAATGCAGTAATTCAAGCATTACAAATGGTGGCAGCAGAAGGCGACGGAACGATCTTCATCTCCAACGCCCAGTACATTCGCTAGTTTTGGCCGGATTTTAGTTCAACTATTTTTCTCGTAATTCCCCCACTGAAGGCGAAGACCATGGCGGGAAATCCCGTTGCCATGGGATTTACAAGGACTTAGACTCTTCTCACAAAGCCGGATTGTCCAGGTTTTGTGCAAACGAGGTAAGTCCGAAAACCCATGGCCAATGACTTCTGGGTATTTCTTTTAGTTCTGGCTCTGCTAACAGGCCTGCAGGGCTGGATTCGCATACCTTATACAATGCTGATTTCCAACGTCAACGAATGGCAGGAAAAAGAAGAGTTCGACAATGAAAAGCATTGGACTATCGCCAACATTTGTGTGATACCACTGGCTTGGGTATTTTTGATCCTCGACTTGTTCGTGATGTTTTGCATGAACGGCTCAGGCGAGCCAAAAATATTTGGCAATTGTCTCTGGATATTTGGCTTGATCATCGGTCTCTTGCTCGTTGTCCAACTTTGCATCAAGGTGCCATTTCACGAAATCTTTTCTGCATTTTTTCATTGGCAAGGCAATTCCAATTACAAGAAAGACTGGGCATGGGAGCTTTTAAACACAATGGCCGTCCCACTTGCGTGGATGTTTGGTCTGATGGAAATTTACGAGCTTTATTTTAAATAGAAATCGACGACATGCTGAGCGGTGCCATTATTGCTCTGTCGATTGCAATTACATTGGATGTGACTTGCGGCAAGCTTTCTAAAAAGCGAGTTCTGCCTTCAGTGCCACCAACCTCATATGCCAATTCGGCAAGAATCTCACAGGCTTCTTCAAAGCTTTGAATTTTTGCCAGGCGCGCGCGAAACGGTGCCGCATTGGGAATTCCCTTGGTGTAATGACCTAGATGTTTACGCGATTCATTGGCACCAACGCGTGCGCCCTTATATTTGATCAGACCCAAAATATGCAGAGCGGCACAAACCAGACGTTCCACTTCATCAGGAGCATCATCGAGAATGCCCTGATCCACAAGTTTCGTAATGCGTGGGATCAGCCAAGGATTTCCCAGAGTGCCACGCGCCACAGCCACGCCATCACAACCTGTCTTCTCTAAAAGCTTGAGTGCATCTTGAGGTTCAAAAACATCACCGTTGCCAAAGACAGGAATGGAAAGAGCCTTTTTCACTCGGCCAATATAATCCCAATCGGCATGACCGGAATACAGTTGTTGGCGGGTGCGACCATGCACTGTGCAGGCGCTCACACCCTCTTCCTCTAACATGCCACCAAATTCGACGGCATTTCTAGAATTGTCATCCCAGCCCAGACGGAATTTGACGGTCAAGGGAATTTTGATTGCTTGCTTGACCTGCTTGACAATCTCGCGTGCCAGTTCCGGCTCGCGCATCAGGGCGCAACCATCCTTACCCTTAGTAATCTTAGGTACTGGGCAACCCATATTAATGTCAACAAAGTCTGCACCCTTTGATTCTGCCATTTGAGCAGCCTGGGCCATTACATCCGGCTCGTGCCCAAATATTTGAATGCCAATCGGATGCTCATTTGTGGCCAGGTCCATAATTCTAGGGTCGGGGCGATTCATCAAGGCCCGGCTTGAGACCATCTCAGTCGAGAGCATGCAATTCTTATCGACGCGCCGGACGACATCGCGAAAAACCAAATCCGTGACGCCGGCCATAGGCGGCACATAGACACGACTATTCAAAGATAGAGCACCAATGCGTATGGTCATAGAAACCCAGTTTACAATATGATCTCGGCAAATACTGACAAATACTCAAGATTGGCTTAATTTCCCCCTTTTTTACAGGAAATCTGTCATACTTACCGAGGGCTTGAAAAGAAGCACCTCTGAGCCTTTTTATGTTATGTCCTTGGCTTAGAACACATTGATAAGAGAGACCGAATGAACACAAAATTATTTGTAGGCAACCTGCCTTTTAGAACTACCGAAGCGGAATTGGAACAACTCTTCCGTCAAGCTGGCGAAGTTGTATCCGTAGCAATTCCAACCGATCGGGAAACTGGTCGTAAACGTGGGTTCGCCTTCGTGGAAATGGCTGACGATGCTCAAGCTGATGCTGCATGTAAAGCCTTCAATGGCCATCAGCTCGATGGACGCGAAATCGTCGTCAATCCAGCCAAAGAAAGAACAGTTGGTGCTGGCGGCGGCGGTGGACGCGGACGCTAGTAAGTCGCAAGACTGACTTTCAGTAACGTAGTTGAAGGAGGGTGAGGCACTTGCAGCACCCTCTTTCATTTATGAAAATCAGATGACCACAATTGAGATTTTGCAAATGACATCGTCTCAGAAAAACAATCTCTCCATTCAGCTATCCGGCGTCTCTGCCGGCTATCAGGCTGCGCCCGTGCTCAATAACATCAATCTTGTGATTGAGCCAGGTGATTTTGTTGGCGTGATTGGTCCAAATGGTTGTGGAAAGTCTACTTTGCTAAAAGTGATCTTGGGATTGATCAAACCAGCATCCGGTCGAGTAACACTTGGTGGAATGACACCAGAAAAAATGCGCCGCAAAGTTGGTTACTTACCGCAGCTCACACAAATCGACTTTAAATTCCCGGCCTCCGTTTGGGACGTCGTGATGATGGGACGCTACGGTTTGCGTCAGGGATTTTTTGATCAAATCAAACCAATCAACGAAGAAGACAAGAAAGTTACTAAGCAGGCCCTCGAACGGGTTGGTTTAGCTAATCTTGCCGACCAGCCAATCGGACAACTTTCCGGCGGGCAGCGCCAGCGGGCCTTTATTGCTCGGGCAATTGCCCAGGAACCGGAAGTGCTTTTATTGGACGAGCCAATTACCGGCGTCGACATTACCAGTCAACACGCTCTTTTGCATTTGCTGGAAGAATTGAATTCACGTGGTATCACAATCATTAGCACCACGCACGATCTAAACTGTGTAGCATCAAGTTTTAATCGTGTCGTTTGCCTAAACCACAAACTGATTGCCGAAGGTCCACCCAATCAAGTTTTAACCCAAGAAATTCTCAACGAAACATATGGCAGCCACTTGCTGGTCATGACGGAAAGAGGCCCACATATTGAACATAATCTTTCCTCTCATTAGACTGGCACAAGAAAGATACTGACCCATGAACATTTTATTTGACCAAATACTTTTGCCGCTGTTTTCCTTTCTCAGTGAACCCTGGGAATTTATTTTCATTCAAAAGGGCATCTTGGCAGTAATTATGGTCGGGCTCTGTTGCTCTCTGATTGGCACGCACGTTGTTCTGCGCAGACTTTCCTTTATTGGCGACGGCTTGGCTCACTCGACATTTGGCGGATTAGCAGTGGGTTTTCTTTTGCAGATCAATGCCTTTGTTGCCGCTTTAGTCACGGCAGTTCTCACTGCTTTGGGTATCGGTGCAGTCTCTCGCAAAGCTGATATCAGTTTGGACACATCAATTGGCATTTTATTTAGTGGCATTTTTGCCTTTGGTATTGTGATTATCAGCCATGACCGCAACTATCGTGGCGACTTATTTGATTTGCTTTTAGGAAATGTGCTGACGGTCACGACTCAAGATCTTCTGATCACCCTTGCCACCACTTGCGTGGTGATTGCTTGCTTGGTGATGTTTTTCAAGGAATTGCTTTATTCCAGCTTTGATCCTGCTGGTGCTGCTGCATGCGGCATTCCAGTTGCTTGGCTGGATTTTGCTTTGCTTGTACTTTTGGCACTGACGATTACAGTTTCTATGCAAACCGTGGGCGTGGTTTTAGTCTCTGCTCTCTTGGTTACACCGGCTGCTTCTGCCTTGCAGCTCACCAATCGCTTTTCTAATTTGATGATTTTATCGGGCACATTTGGTATTGCTTCCGGTTTGATTGGTATTTACCTTTCTTACTACATGGATGTGCCGGCTGGTGCTGCCATCGTTTTGGTGGCCACGACAATCTTTTTTATATGTTTGTTGGCCAGTCCAAAACGCCGTCCTGTCAAGGTGACAGAACCTTTGGAAGAACCACCAGCACAAATAATCACTGGTGATTATCACCGAATTGGTTAAGGCAAAGTGGATAGTTAGTGGAGCATTATGGTTTTGGATAATCTTTCCCCGAAAACAAATTCCGCAACCAGAAAGACTTATCCTGCGCTTTACCTTGTCATTTTTGTTTTGCTCAGTCTTTTTGTCTTGATTGCCGTAAGCGTAATTACAAGAAGCATAATCACAGTCTATGATCAAGAAATCATCGTCAATGTTCACGAGCATCTGATTGCCTGGCTTACACCAATGGTTATGGCGATTACCTCAATTGGCAATGCTGGCTCAGCCTGGATCATCAGCATACTAATTGCCATTGTCATTTTTTGTCTGGGCAAGAAGAAAGAATCATACTTTGTCGTGTTTTCCACGGCTGGCGCGGCAACTCTAATGAACCTGATCAAAGCTTACGTCCATCGCCCGCGCCCAGAGCTTCTCAACCCATTATTTATCGAGCCCGGCTTCAGCTTCCCCTCCGGTCATGCTCTCGTTTCAACCTGCCTCTATGGCTCTCTGGCAATTTTGATCTGGAAACAAAAATGGCCGCTAAAACTGCGAGTCGCCCTTTGCACAATCATCGCGATCATGATTTTGTTAGTCGGACTGAGTCGAGTATATCTTGGTGTACACTATCCCTCGGACGTACTAGCCGGCTTTATCCTGGGACTTGCCTGGCTGGGTATCTGTCTAATTGTCTACCGCATGATTGACTAAGCTGCTAAAGCACTGATAATGATCTGATTTCACAAGTGAGAGCAATGCACCAAGCGAGAGCTATAATCAGTCCGAATAACATGCTGGAATTCCAAATTAGATTTGTCAACAGTTTCGACTCCAAGACCTTTCTTTCAATTATCGTTTCCTCTGCTTCCGCTAATCTCTTGTTGCCGCAGATAAGGGCATTTATTTCCCGAGCGAGGAATTCGGTAATCTTGGCGAACTCTAATGTCATATCAGGGCGGCTGTTATTCAATTGTTCACCTGAGTTTTAATACTTTCGTGAGGATGACTCAATTCTACTTGCTAGCCTTCACTCATGTGATCAACCAAGCAATATATGACACAGCGCATATAATTCACTGCAAATCAAACCTCCCATCCCACAATTGGTCAAGAAAGCTTTCCACGGGCAGAATTCTGATACCATCAGCAGTTACGCGCTCCACTGATTCGTTACTTACGACAATGCGATGTTTTAGTTTCATCTCTTTATTGAGCGCCCTGAGTGGTGCCAAGTCGCTATCCCTTACGCGCTCCGCAGCTTTCACCTCAATTGCCACTGATTTGCCTGCGACAAAATCGACTTCAAGATTGGTGTATGTTCGCCAATAACTCAATTTGCTTTTGAGCCTGTTATAGTCCAAATACGTTTGCAACTCAAGAAAAATGAGATGTTCTAAGGCCTTTCCGTACTCCGCTGTCCGAGGTGGTATATTAAAACGCCCGTGCAGAGCATTTACAACACCAACGTCGAAGAAGTAGAACTTTGGCGTGCTAACCACTTTTCGGCTTTGTTGTAATCGCAAAGGTGGAATCAAGGTACCTATCAACGTATCGCTCAGCACTTCATAATAACTTTGAACAGTCCGTGGCGACACCTGGGCGTCGGATCCAACTTTTGAAAAATTCAGCACCTGTCCATTAGTAAGAGCAGCAACTTCTAGAAAACGCGAAAAGCTAGCAATATTGCGAGCTATTCCTTCCGCTTGGATTTCTTCCTGAAGGTAGGTGCCAGCGTATGTGAGAAGTAGTTCTTCTGGAATCTCAGAAAGATATATCGCTGGAAGGGAGCCATAGGACAGCCGACGATTTAAATCATGAGTAACAAATTCGGGGTAAACCAGCGGATGCATTTTGCATAGAACGGCTCTTCCGCCGAGGAGGTTAGCACGTCCGCGCATCAGCTTGCGGGCGCTGCTTCCGGTCAGAATGAATCTCTGCTGTCTATTTTGATCGATGAGGTACTGTATCTCATCGAGAAGTGCTGGAAGTTTTTGTACTTCGTCTACTATTATCAGCCGATCTGTAGTCTTAAGACCCTGGCGCAAGTCCTCAGGATGAGCACTGAACTGACGGAATAGCCTTTGGTCCAATAGATTGTAATACTTTGCGTCTGGATAGGCCTGCTTAAGGAACGTTGTCTTGCCGGTTTGGCGTGGACCAAACAAAAACAAGGAACTGTGCCTAAGCAATCTATCAAGTTGAAGTAATCGAGTAAATTGCATATTAAAATATTAGCATCTCTATTGCGGATTTTCAATCAATATTCGCATCAGAAGTGCCAATGCTGGAAAGGGCACCAAAGGTTCTTTGCCATGTATGCACTTTTTGTATATAATGCATACATGAAGAGCAAACATACTATAAAAGCGGTACAAGTTACCATCCGAAACGTTCCTCAGCAGGTTAAGAAGCTGCTGAGCGACAGAGCAGCCTCGGACGGCAAAAGTCTGAATACCGTACTTGTGGAAGCACTCAGCCTGGCTGCCGGCGTCTCTCCGTGGACAGCCAATCATACTGACCTCGATGAGCTCGCTGGAAGCTGGGTTGATGATCCTGATTTTGATAATGTCATACGAGAACAGCACCAAATTGACGAAGAAATGTGGCGATGAGGATAACCCTCGACACCAATTGCTATGTAGATTTTGCCAAAGGCGACAAGGCCGCCGTCGAAGCCTTTCGACGCGCACAGGAAATTTTTGTCCCTTTAATTGTACTAGCGGAACTTCGCGCTGGCTTTCTTCATGGTACTCGCGGGCCGGAAAATGAACGGTCCCTAGTTAAATTTCTGAACTCACCGCGTGTTTCCGTGCTGTATCCGGACGAAGATACTACTCACCATTACGCTCGCATATTCCTACAACTCCGTCGCCAAGGAACACCCATTCCAACCAATGATTTGTGGATTGCAGCACTGGTAATCCAGCACAAACTAATTCTTTGCGCACGCGACCGACACTTTGACCATCTCCCGCAAATACCAATGTTCAATATGTAGTGACGTGACTTAGCGAGTTACTAACTTGATGTCCTTTTTAAAGGCAATGCCTTCGCCGTTGCTGTCAATTTTGATCTCGTCACCGTCGGCAAACTTGCCTTCGAGAATTTGCAATGCCAGAGGATTTTCAATTTCACGTTGAATCACACGCTTGAGTGGGCGTGCACCATAAACGGGATTGTAGCCAGTCATGGCTATCCACTCACGGGCGGGCTCAGTTACAGAGAGCTTAATTTTGCGATCGGCAAGGCGCTTGTTGAGCAAGTGCAATTGCAAGTCGACAATTTGCTTGAGCTCGTTTTGTGTCAAAGCGTGGAAAACCACTGTCTCATCAATACGATTGAGGAATTCCGGCCGGAAGTGTTCTCTCAGTGCTTCTAAGACACGTTCCTTCATTTGAATGTAGGTCGCGTCGCCATCGACAGCCGAGCGAACTTGGTAATCGAGAATATACTGACTGCCAATATTCGAAGTCATAATGATCACGGTATTACGGAAATCGACACGCCTACCTTTAGCATCGGTCAAATGTCCTTCATCTAAGACTTGTAAGAGCACATTGAAAACATCCGGATGGGCCTTTTCAATTTCGTCGAACAAAACGCAAGTGTATGCACGACGCCTGACAGCTTCAGTCAGTTGTCCACCCTCGTCATAACCAATGTAGCCGGGCGGTGCACCGAGTAAGCGCGCCACTGTGTGTCTTTCTTGGTATTCAGACATATCGATGCGTACCATTGCCTGCTCATCGTCAAAAAGATACTCGGCCAAGGCTTTAGCTAGTTCGGTTTTACCAACACCAGTTGGTCCCAAGAACAAGAAGCTACCAATTGGTCTTTTCGGATCTTGCATACCAGCACGAGCACGGCGCACCGCATTTGATATCACTTCAATTGCTTCGTCCTGACCGATAACCCGCTTGTGCAAATGATCTTCCAGTTTGAGGAGCTTTTGTACTTCGCCTTCCATTAATTTGGTCACCGGAATACCGGTCCATTTGGAAACAATTTCGGCAATATCTTCTTCATTAACCTCTTCCGAAAGCAGTCTGGGGCCTTTCTTTTGATTGAAGACTTCTTCTTCCTTCTTGAGTTTCTTTTCCAGCTCAATTAGTGTGCCGTATTTCAACTCTGCTGCCTTGGCCAAATCTGTCGCACGTTCTGCTTGTTCAATCTGAACACGAGTAGTTTCCATGTCCGCCTTGATTTCTTGAATGCGATGCAAGGCTTGCTTTTCCGAATTCCAACGATCGCGCAGGACACTAGCGTGCTCTTCAATGTCAGCTAATTCTTTCTCCAGACGAACCAGCCGTTCCTTGGACGCCGGATCAACTTCCTTACGCAGCGCTTCTCTTTCAATTTCTAATTGCATCTTACGACGCTCAAGCTCATCAAGCTCTGATGGCATAGAATCAATTTCTATGCGCATCTTAGCTGCCGATTCATCAATAAGATCGATTGCTTTATCGGGCAAACAACGATCAGTTATATAACGATGAGAAAGGACAGCCGCGGAAACCAAAGCCGAATCTTTAATACGCACACCATGGTGTACTTCATAGCGTTCTTTCAGTCCACGCAGAATTGAAATCGCATCTTCTACGTTTGGTTCGTCAACGAAAACCGTTTGGAATCGACGTTCCAATGCCGGATCTTTTTCAATGTGCTTGCGATATTCATCAAGAGTTGTGGCACCAATACAATGCAACTCACCACGAGCTAACGGTGGTTTGAGCAAATTACCAGCATCCATTGATCCATCGCCGGACGCGCCGGCACCAACCACTGTATGCAATTCATCAATGAACAATACTATCTGACCGGCTGCATCAATAACTTCTTTCAAAACTGCTTTCAAGCGTTCTTCAAATTCTCCGCGGAATTTAGCACCGGCAATTAACGATCCCATATCCAAAGCAATTATCTTCTTATCCTTCAGACCTTCCGGCACATCACCTTTGGTGATTCTGATTGCCAATCCTTCAACAATTGCCGTTTTACCAACGCCAGGCTCACCAACCAAGACAGGATTATTTTTTGTCCGGCGTGAAAGAACTTGCATCACGCGACGAATTTCCTCATCGCGGCCAATCACCGGATCCAACTTTCCGTTTGCAGCAGCAGCAGTCAAATCACGTCCGTAACGTGTGAGAGCCTCGTAAGTTGCTTCCGGATCTTGGCTTGTCACCTTTTGGCTACCGCGAATTTGTGTCAGTGCCTTGAGAATCTTTTCTTTAGTCACACCCGCTTGTTTAAGAATCAATCCTGCTTGGTCCTTGGTGTCTTCAGCCAAGGCAATAAGAATATGTTCGATAGAAATATATTGATCTTTGAGTGCTTCGGCTTCCTTTGCGGCCACATCAAGCACGTGCACCAATTTGGTTGAAACATGAATTTCATCCTTGGAGGAGCTAACCGAGCTTGTCTTTGGTTGCGACTGCAAATATCTCTCAACAGAGGCAAAAATTGGTGCAACTTTGATTCCCATTTTTTCTAAAATTCGTTCTGCCAAACCCTCCGGTTGAGTAAGCACAGACAAAAGCAAATGTTCGGGCGTAACTTGTGGCTGGCCAAAGTCGGCAATAATCGCGCGGCAGTTTGTAATTGCCTCTTGGGCTTTGTTAGTGAACTTGTCGAGATTCATAATGGTTTCCCTTCGCTTGCCAGATCCTAAAAAGATTATCGGCCTCGCTTGCGTCACTAGCACATTTCTTCATAATTCCTTAGGGGAAATTTTTCATCTCCTGTCAACATTCCCTTAAACTAGGTACGAATAGACATACTCCAATTAAATATGGGGATTTTCCGTACTTGACCTATTTATTTGCCATCATCATTGCCCTTGTTGCCTCGGCCATGACCTTTTTTACGGGCTTTGGTCTAGGCACATTGCTGCTTGCCGGATTTGTGCTGATTTTGCCTGTAGGTCTGGCAGTTGCCGCAACAGCAATTGTTCATCTAGCCAATAATGTTTTCAAACTGTTTTTGGTCGGCAGAAAAGCCAAACCAGAAGTGGTGTTACGTTTTGGTATACCAGCCTTGCTGTTTGCATTTTTCGGTGCGTATATCCTTACTCTGGTTGCCAATTTACCAGCATTGTTTACGTATGACTTGTTAGACAAGCGATTTGCTGTCACTCCCGTCAAGCTTTTGATTGGCACCCTGATGGCCATGTTTTCACTCGTCGAATTGAGCGGCTTATCTTCCCGCTGGAAACTTGATCGAGGCTGGATGCCGCTGGGCGGGATGTTAAGCGGATTTTTCGGTGGCCTGTCCGGCCATCAAGGTGCATTCCGCTCAATGTTTTTGCTCAAGGCCGGACTGACAAAAGAAGAGTTTATTGGCACCAGTTCGGTTATCGCAGTATTGGTAGATTGTGGTCGGCTAACAATTTATATACCGCACTTCTCTAGCTTGCAGGAAAACATAAATCTTGGTCTATTGCTTGCAGTGATTTTAGCTGCACTTTCTGGCAGCATAATCGGCAACCAATTATTGAAGAAAGTCACGTTACAAGCCATAGAGATTGCCGCGTCAATATTGTTGCTTGTCATTTCCATCGCTTTGATAAGCGGCATAATTTGAGCGCCTGATTGGCTAGCAAATACGCCACCACATACGCCACCACCCATCAACCATCGTCAAACAACACTTTTGACAAACCTAATTTTGCGAACGAATCTCTTTGCTTCTAAAGATTTGGCGAAAATGCAAACTTCTACTTTTATCTTTGACAAGATCCTTCATAAGCGCCTAGTGCTGGCTTCTAAGATGTGGTCTAATTGTCTTAGACTGTTAAGTTGGGATTTCCTTTTGTATTTGGGATTGTTTTACCAGCAATTTAGGCTTAATGCAGGAGTTTGAAGAGGACTATTACGCCATTTTGGGCGTTGAGCCGCAGGCGACACTAGAAGAAATTCGTGCCGCATATATTGCTTTGGCTAAAAAACTCCATCCGGATCGCTTTCCCAATGAACCAGAAAAGAAAATCCAGGCACAGGCAGAGTTTGCCAAAGTAACCCGGGCTCATGAGGTTATTGCCGATGTAGAGCGGCGTGCCGAATACGACGCCTTCCGCAAGCTCTTGAAAGAACGCCAAGCCATGGTGACCGTGCAAGGTACACCGCAAGTTGGCACTGCCGAGGCTCAAGCTCAAGCGGCAGTTCTGACAGAGGCAACCAAACTCAAATGGGCAGAACGTCACTTGGCGCGCGCTGATGAAATGTTTCGCAAACAAAAAAATCATGAAGCCGAAACAGCAGTAAAAGAGGCTTTGCGCCTCATTCCCACAGATCCCCGCTTCCACAATAAGTTGGCAGAAATCTACTTGGCTCGCGGTTGGAAAACGCTAGCCAATACAGAAATTCAAACCGTTCTGCGCTTGGATCCCAAAAATCACGATGCCAAGATGCTGGATATGAAGCTCAAGTCGCTAACTCGTCAAGACTCTGGAACCGGGCCGAAAAAGCCCAGCGGCAAAACCGAGAAGAAAGGTTTTTTAGATCAGATCAAGGAAATGCTTACCAAGAAGATCTAGGCTCTCCCGCCTCGGTCATGCCTGATTGAGAATTGCAATTGATCATTATGTTGTCAATAGACTATTTGTCAAAATAATCGAAACCTTGTCCAGAAATATCCAGCTCATGTCATCTTAAAATTGACATGTTAAGATCACGCCAAGATGTTCTTGTTTACAACCAAGCAAAAATTTAGCTTCATTGCTTGCTCGGCCGCCTTATGTCTGGCCCAGCAGCAAACTAGTTTTGCTTTGCCGTTGGCCAATGAAAAACAAAATCCAGCCATTGCCACAGCACAACCACAAGCCGAAACTCAAGAGCCAAGCAAACCGAAGGTCATGCTTAAGGGCACCGTATCAGATTCTCACAGCGTGCTCTTGCCAGACCAAGTGCAATCACTGCCTAAAGGAACCAAAGTAGCCCTGACGATGCAGTGCAATCTCAATTCGGAAATTTCCAACACAGGCGACGAAATCAGGGCTCGCATTTCCGTTGATGTAAAAGACGGCAGAAAAGTTCTCTTGCCCGGTGGTTGGTACGTACACGGCAAGGTAACCAACTCTGCCTCACAAAAGCGACTTGGTCGGGATGGTTTTGTCGAAGTGGAATTTGACAAGTTAGTCTCACCGGATGGCGAAATTGCCTTGCCCTTTCCCACCAAATTTTCTACGCACGACAATCAACTAAAAGCCATATCCAAAATCGTGGCAATCGATACGGGTTATATGGCCGAAGGGGCGCTGGGTGGTGCCCTGTTAACGGCGCAATATACCGGCATTCCTCTTGCGATCATGACACACGGTCTTTCGCTTGCAGTTGGTGGTGCGGCTGGTGCAGGCATTGGTGCAATTGGTGCGTTGACCCGCAAAGGCAAAATTGCCTCTGTTTATCCGGGCGACGAAGTGCATCTCACTTTGCCAGAATCTATTGAGTTACCCGGTTTTGATCCAAACCTTTTACCCTCGGCAGAAGTGCATCCAGCCAATGCCAATTTGGCGCTTATCATTTCTGAAACGAAATGGAGCAAGGATCCATTTGGTGATGACCGCGCCAAACTCTTGACCATGAAAGTGAAGGTAAGCAATCAGACTAAAAGTGAAGTGAGCTTTTTTGATTTACTTGTGGAAACAGATAGCGGTAACCGGTTTTATCCTTCGCTTATGTGCAAGCAACAAATTGTTGGTAAGAAAATTGCCCCAGGAACAACAGAACAAGCCAATATCAGCTTTAGCGTCACAAAGTCCAAGCACAAATTATGGCTTGTTCTGTTGAACCGGGCCAAGAGTGAAGAATTGACCCGCACGGGTATTAATTAGGCTTTCTGCAACGCCGCCCGTTGGCGGGTTTGGCATATTTCTTATTCCCTGCGAGTTCATATTAAACCTTGCGGTTTACCCCCATATAGAACTGGTATTAAAGGCTAAATGAGGCTAATATATAGGGCGAAGTTCAAAAGGCGTTTGAGAGGCTTACTTGCGAAAGCCCAGTTGCAAAGCCATCTTGTCACCTGCATACGCACAATCGTTCTCAGTAACGAGGTAGTAAATGAAAAGCCACATTTCACAAATGTTTCAGCAATTGCATGGTCAGACCCATCATCGCGCAACCGAAGGGCAGTTGCGTAGTCTTCAAACGCACAATTTGCACCTTGAACGAGTATTAAGGGAAAAAGAGCGGGAAATTGATCAGTTACGCAATCAAATCACAAACTTTGAAGCAAGATTGCAGGAGCTGGCAGGCAAAGATAATTTGACCGGTTTACCAAATCGCCATTTGTTCAAAGAGCATTTAATCCATTCCTTAAAGCGTGCCGTACGACTTGGCTATTCACTTTCATTATTGCTGTTGGATATCGACCACCTCAAAGATGTAAATCTCAAACATGGTTTTGAAATCGGCGATGAAGTTTTAGTAGAAGTAGCCAAAACCTTGCAAAGTTCGGTGCGTGAAATTGATATGCCGGCCCGTTGGAGCGGTGAAGAACTGGTTGCGGTTTTGCATGAAACCGATGCCGATGGTGCACTACTTGTAGCCGAGCGCATTCGTAATCGCATTGCCGGTCTGAATATCAAAGATCCGACCACAGGTAAACAAATTGAATTGACAGCCACACTGGCTGTTACTTCTTATCCACGCCACGGCAATCAGCCGCAAGATCTTTTGGAATCAGCCTGGGAAGCGCTGATTAAGGCCAAAGAAAAAGGTGGCAACACGGTCGTATTAGCTGACTAATTAGTCAGAGGCAAAGTTAGTTGAGTAGATGAAAAGACGAGGTATTTCCCTCGTCTTTTCATCTGGTAATAAACTTTCGTCCTCAAACTACGGAAGAGGAAGTTTCACTACTGTTTGCTACTACGATATTGCTTTCAAAATCGCCGACCACAGAGGCTTGCTTAGCCGAGGCAGCCACAAAACCAACAAATAGGGGATGAGGATTATCCGGACGAGACTTTAGTTCAGGATGGAACTGACAGGCAATAAAGAATGGGTGATCACCAAGTTCAATCATCTCTACTAAACGTTTGTCTGGTGACAAACCAGAAAAGATCATGCCCTTAGCTTCCAATTGCTGACGATAAGCGTTGTTCACTTCATATCGATGGCGATGCCGTTCAGAAATATCATCTTGATTGTATAGACGTCTGGCTAAACTTCCGGGCAGCAAATGGCATGGATATTTTCCTAAGCGCATTGTGCCACCTTTTTCCACAACAGTTTGTTGATCGGCCATTAAGTCAATCACTGGATACTTAGTCTTGTTGTCAAATTCCGTCGAATGAGCGCCAGCCATTGCCACCACGTTACGAGCAAATTCCACAACGGCAGTTTGCATGCCGAGGCAAAGACCAAGATAAGGAATCTTTTGTTTGCGCGCGTACTCAATGGCAGAAATTTTTCCTTCAATTCCACGGTCGCCAAAACCACCGGGCACCAAAATTCCACTCACATCACTAAGCAATGCCTGCGCGCCCTGCTTTTCAATATCTTCTGATAATATCCATTTGATTGCCACTTTCACGCCAACTTTTGTTGCCGCGTGTTTAAGCGATTCAACTACGGATATGTAAGCGTCAGACAGCATGACGTATTTGCCAACTACGGCAATTTGCACAGTCTTGGTTGCCTGACTATCAATCAGTTTGGTTCGTTCCGTGAGAGTCTTCCACTCAACCAAGTCCGGAGTCGAATTAGGCAAGCCCATTTTTTCCAAGACTCGTTCGCACAAACCTTCTTGCTCGAGATATAGTGGCACTTCATAAATATTGCCAACATCCTTGCATTGAATCACGGCATTGTTATCTACGTCAGTAAATAGAGAAAGCTTTTCCCGAATCGAAGGGTTGAGAGTTCTTTCCGTGCGACAAACCAAAATATCCGGCTGAATTCCGCGACTACGCAAAGTATCAACGCTGTGTTGTGTTGGTTTTGTTTTCAGTTCATTTGTGGTGCGCAAATTCGGGATCATGGTGGCATGTATATAACAAACATGATCGCGTCCGATGTCTTTTCTCATTTGCCGAATGGCTTCCAAGAAAATCAATCCTTCAATATCACCAACGGTGCCACCAACCTCGACAATTACAACGTGTGCCTGCGAATGTTCAGCGGCGCGCCGCAAAAATCCTTTGATCTCGTTTGTCACATGAGGAATCATCTGCACGGTGCCACCAAGGTAATCACCGCGACGTTCCTTTTCTAAAACACTCTTGTAAATCGCTCCAGCCGTGACTGCATTCATGCGGCTGAGATCATGATTGATGAATCGCTCGTAGTGGCCCAGATCAAGATCGGTTTCAGCACCGTCTTCCGTAACGAAAACTTCTCCGTGCTGGTAAGGGCTCATCGTGCCAGGATCGACATTCAGATAGGGGTCGAGCTTGATAATGGTTGTATCCAAGCCACGCGCCCGCAGAAGCCGTCCTAACGAGGCAGCAATTATACCTTTGCCCAAAGAGGACACCACCCCACCAGTGACGAACACATACCTGGTGCTAATTGAGCTTTTCAATGACATTTGCTTCCGCCTAGAACTCTAGAGGCTGGCCGGGTGGCTATCCGGATTCCTAATTATGGATCTCTTTTATTACTATATGCTACTTCTTGACATTTGTATGCCGGGTTAAATTTACCAGTTGGTGGAAAGTCCCACGTAAATGGCTAAATCTTGACCTTGATTGAATTGGCAGTCGTTACACATGGCAATTACTATTCGCCAATTTTAGGTACTCGGAAATAGCCTTTTTCCTTGTCAGGAGCGTTTTCAAGTAAAGCGTCGTGTCCTAAAGGAGGGACGATTTCGTCTTGCCGTAAGACATTGACCAAGGGCAAAGGATGAGCCAGCGGCTCAAGTCCTGTGGTATCAATCGACTTCAATTGATCAAAAAAGGCGATGATTTTCCCCAATTGCTCACAATAGAGTTTCTTTTCCTCGTCAGTCAGGGCTAGGCGAGCAAGTTTAGCCACGTGTTCAACTTCTTTGATACTTATGGTCATCTGGGACTGTAGACTCGCAAGCCGGAAAGGACTTATTATTGCATGTCGCTAGATCGCCTCGTTTGTGCTTAGTACTTTCTCAATCTGGTTAATCAAATACATGATCCCGGACTTTGCGCTATTACTGCTTGCTCTGATTATTATCCTGGCTTCGGCCGAGCTGTTTACCAACGGAATTGAATGGCTGGGGCATAAGCTTGATTTGTCCGAAGGTGTGGTCGGCTCTGTTTTAGCGGCAGTCGGTACGGCTTTGCCAGAGACTCTAATTCCGATAGTGGCGGTAGCTTTTTTTGGCGGCAAACATGGGCATGAAATTGGCATAGGCGCAATTGCTGGTGCGCCTTTTATGCTAACCACTTTGACACTTGGCCTTTTTGGCTTGGCAGTTTGGAGTTTTTCCCGCCAAAACCTCAGAGGCAAAGAAATTGCCATTAGCAAAGCAGTGATTTGCCGTGATCTGCGGTTTTTCCTTTTTTCTTACGGGATTGCCATTGCCTTTGCTTATATGCCAGCAATTGCTTCTTACAGATATGTGGTGGCACTTTTACTTTTAGCAATTTATGGACTTTATATTTATCAAACGTTTGCACACGAAGGTGAGACTGGGCATGCACCTGAAATACTGCATTTTGAACGATTGCTCAATGACAAATCAAAGAAAATGAAAGTGATCATCAGCCAAGTTGGCGTTGGACTGGCTGGTATCATCGGTGGTGCATCGCTGTTTGTTGACCACGTTGCACCAATTGCACATGGGCTTGGTATTCCACCAATTGTGCTTTCCTTGATCATTGCCCCGGTCGCAACAGAACTACCGGAAAAGGTCAATTCCATTTTATGGGCACGTATAGGAAAAGATACTCTTGCTGTAGGCAACATAACAGGCGCCTTAGTATTCCAGTCCTGCTTCCCGGTTGCCTTTGGTATAGCCTTTACCAGCTGGCAATTGAGTGAAGGCACAACGTTGAGCTCGATGATTGCCTTGTTCTTTGCTCTTATTTACTGGCTTTTGATCCGGGCAGGAAAGCTCAAGTCCTGGCACCTGATGTTCGGTGCAGGTGCTTATGCAATTACTGTCTCTTACCTGATTGCTAAGCATTCAGGGCATTAGTTATAAGCGCTCCGGTCGCCTGGCGGCTCCTCCGCGCGTCGAGACGCTCCACTTCGCATTGCTCCTCGCAATGCTGCGTTTCGCTGGGGCTTGTGTTGCGTCCTTAGGCGTTTTTGCTTTCTTGGGGGTGGGTGAAATCGACGATTACTTTGATGGATGCGGCTACAGGGATAGCGATGAGCATACCCAAGGCACCGGCCATGACTTCGCCACAGAGTACAGCAAAAATGACAATCAGGGGATGCAGATCAACTGCGTGCCCAATCACTTTGGGCACAACTAAATAATCTTCAATCCAACGAGCAACAGTGTAGAAACCGATAATACCTAAGGCTGGCATGACACCGAACTGAGCAAAGCCGACCAAAGTAGCAATTGTGGTGGCCAAAATTGGACCGAGAACCGGAATGATCTCTAAAAATCCGCTTGCCAAAGCTATGACCAAGGCATATTTCATCTGCAAGACATAATGCAAGAAGAGCCAGGCGACAGTGGACATGATAGCAATCAAGACAAGTTGTCCACGCACATAGCGTGAGAGCATTTGATTCATGGCCGAGGAAAGCACAACCACAGTCTTGCGCTTCTTATCAGGAATGAAGCGCAAGGCAAATTGGCCAATTCTTTCGCTGTCGACAATAAAGTAAATTGAGGAAACAACACAAACCAAGGTTTCCAAGAATCCGCGTGAGAGCACGCCGCCAATTTGGACAATTTCTGATGGTTTGCCAATGCTGTCCTCTATGGAAGTGAGGATTTGAGAAGCTGTCAGATCAACATCAATGGTCCAACCAAACGTGCTGGCGCCTTGACGTACGATATTAGTGACAATCTCCTGACGGTTCGTCGCTAACTGCTTGAACTGGTCTGTAATCGTTGGCATAAACATCCAAGCCGATACGCCAATCAAAACGGCAGCAGTCAAATAAATGATTGCCACCGCGTGGCCACGTTTCATTTTGGAAATTGCACAAACATATTGCACAAGTGGCAATAAGAGATAGGCCAAAATGCCGCCCACAATGAATGGTGGAAACACAGACCTAACGTGATAAATGAACCAAATGACCAGAAAAGTGGCAAGCCAACCTAACATAGTTTCAGATTTCCTTGTCCTTTTCTAGCGAACAGCGACCTTTTCTTTCTTAGATGCTTGTTTGCACTGAGAAAAATCATGCATACCTGCACGAACTAACTTGCGCAAGAGCCAAGCTGGACGGAAGCGCTCACCATAAGCAGCATGATATGTATCAAGCTGATTCAAGATCCAGGCAAAACCTTTCTCTTCGGCCAAGGTGAGAAGCCCCTTGCTCATGCCGCAGCCATACTGCATAGCCACATCCACATCACAGGATTCCACCACGTGCTCTTGCAAGGCGTAAATTGCTTCGTTGAACATTGGCAAAATCACGCGATAAGCATCAAACGGCAAAGACTTTTCTGGTTTGGCAGAAGCTTTAGCTGCATTTGCCACCAGCTTTGCCAATTCCGGATTTTCTTGCTTAGGCGAATCAGACTTAACTGGTGCACCTTTAAGATGCAGGTAAAAACCAGCACCCTTTTTCTGTCCATAACAACCAGCTTCACTCATAAGCTCAATCAATTTGGCTGGCTCAAAGCGCGGACCATATTCCCGATACAAGAATTGATTGACGTGAGCGCATACATCAATGCCGGTCATATCAAACAAGGCAAACGGTCCCATGGGCATACCGAGCTTAACCACCTGCTCATCAATTTGAAATATGCTGGCAGCACCATCTTGCAAGGCATAAAGTGCTTCATTCAAGTAGGGGAACAAAAGACGATTGACTAAAAAGCCTGGGCACTCATCTACACGCACTGGTGTCTTTTTCCAATTGCGACAAAGCTCAAGTGCGGTCTCCACAGTTTCTTGTGATGTATTCAGCCCTGGAATTACCTCCACCAATTTCATGGTTTGCGCCGGATTGAAGAAATGCATGCCAACAATTTTGTCCGGACGTTTTGTATGTGCAGCAATTTCGGAAATAGACAATGCGGATGTATTGGTTGCCAAAATTGCCTGCGGTGGGCAAATTTTGTCGAGCTGACCAAAAATTTCTTTTTTGGCCTCAATCTGCTCAAGTGCTGCTTCAATCACCAAGTCCACTTGCTTAAAATCATCATAGGAAGTTGTGCCTTTGATATGGCTGAAGAGAAACTCGGCTTCCTTCTCGGTAAGCACTTCCTTCTTCACCCGTGAGGCGTACATTGCTTTTATTTTGTCTAAGCCTGACTGGACAAATTCAGGAGAAACGTCTTTGAGAATCACCTCAATGCCAGACTGAGAAAGCACTTGGGCGATGCCTGAACCCATCGTGCCTGCACCAACAACTGCTGCCCTTTGAATCTTCATAGAAATCTCCCGAAAACACCTGTAATTTGTCCTGCTATGCTAGCATTTTTAGCGAACCAGAGAGAAGCAGGCAGCCGATTGTCCTGCCCACGGGATATCTCAAGAGATATCCTCTGGAAAAGACAGTTGCCTAAAGAGAATCTAAAGTACGACAAGCCAAGCAGGACAATACCAATGACAACACTTCTCCGACGCACACCAGCCGAACCAACACATCTTCAGTCCGATACGCCAAAACATTTGGGCTGGGTGATGTTAACAGCCATGGGCATTGGAGCCACGATTGGTGCTGGCATTTTTGCCATGCCGGGAATGATTGCCATGAAGGCAGGTCCGGCAGGCATTTTGTCCTTCATTATCACCGGGGCGGTCATCCTTTTTGTGGGCATTTGTTATGAACGTTTTTCCCGGGTTGTACCGCATGGTGTTTCTGCCTACAGCTATGTCTATCATTCCATTGGTGAAATCTTTGCCTGGATTGTCGCCTTTGGCTTGTTCTTGGAATATTCCTTCGGAGCGTCTGCAGTCTCCATTGCCTGGAGTGAGTATTTGAAGAAAGCAGTTGGTTACAGCCTGCCAGCCTTTTGGTCAGGACCAACTCACGTGAATGGACATTTTGAATTTGGTATCAACATAGTGGCGCTTGCTGCCGTTACTCTCGTCACTTTGATTTGCATTTTTGGTGGTGTTTCTAAATCGGCCAAGCTGAACTTTGCCTTGGTCTGCTTGAAGATGACACTTTTAGTTGTCTTTCTCATTGCTGGTATCAAGCACATCAATCCTGCCAATTGGACACCATTCATGCCGAAAGGTTTTACTGGAGTTCTGCAAGGTGCTGCTCTGGCTGTCTTTCCTTATGTCGGCTTTGATGCTCTTTACACCTTTGCGCGTGAATCAAAATCCCTGAGAGACACACGTTGGGCAACTTATTTTTGTGTTTCCGTGGTGGCATTTTTGTATGTGGCGGTTATGGCAGTGGCTACAGCCCTTGCACCAGCATTCTTTGATGGTGATCCAACCAAACCAAACTCTTTGTTTGTCGGCACTGAAGCAGCTGCACCACTGGCGATGCTGCTTGGAGCCGTCGGTGAAGATTGGACAGCACGCCTGATTTCAATTGGGGCAGTGCTCGGTATATTCAATGTGCTTTTAGTTTTGTCGATGGGCGGACCAAGGATTTTCCGCAACATGGCCGAAGATGGATTACTGCCACCAGCTTTTGCTAAAACCAAACATGGCAATCCCGTATTTGGCTTAGCCGTTAATGGTGTCGTAGTTGGCGCCATGGCTGGATTTTTGCCATTCGGCGACATCGCCGAAATGATGGTGCTCGGCACTTTGGTGGCATTTATTTTTGTTTGTCTCGGGGCTTTGCGCCTAAAGATTGTCAATCCAATAGTGGCAGTGTTTGGTGCAGTTGGCTGTGCAGTGCTTGCCGCCCACCTAGGTCCACTGGTTTTGAAAGTTTATTCAATTACGCTGCCAGTTGGGCTTGTGATTTATTTCCTTTATGGCAAAAAGCACAGCAAGCTAGCCAAAGCTGGCTAAAGGAAAGTTTCTCGATTGTGATAACTAGCTCTGCGGCATAACAATTTGCAGGGTTCTAGTGGCTCGAAATGCCACATAGGGGTTCTCATCATCAGCAAGCTTGCCGAGAATGTGCAGAGGAATATGGGGATTTTCAGCTACCCCATATCGAATGTCTGCGTTATCATCCGCTGCTAATTGTTCCAGAACTTCTACAGGTGTATTTGGATTTTCCGCCACACTTAAGCGCACATCCGGATTATCATCAATTGCCATTTGCATCAATACATCGACAGGAGTGCGTGGATTTTCCGCCACTCGTCTCCGGACATGATCCAAAGTATCCACCGCCAACTTCGCCAAAACTTCCTTGGGGGTGTTTGGATTCCCTGCCACGATGTACCGCACGTGAAGACTCCTAATAGTCAAAGTCGGAGGGGAGCAACCCTCCGGAATACCAGTGTTGATGTGTTCTGATGCTGACCCTACAGACTTCTGAAAAGCGTCCCGCCTTTCGCTTTCAAGCATAATGAAACACTCCTTGTGCCAAAAGTGTCTAAGCCGCCCTTCGTGCTTATGCCGCCCTTGTAGTATTTTTTACCCGGATTAGCGAATTCTCAAACACATTAAAAGATAGTTAAGACAAAGTTAAGAATGCCAGCCAAAAGCGCCATTCTGTGCGGCTTTCAAGGATTCCACTATTTAGCTTCCATCCAGTTGTTTCCCACCCGCATGTCAACCTTTAAAGGGACCTTGAGGGGGTTTGCCTGACCTTCCAGCTGCATACACTGGCGGACCAGGACTTTCGTCTCCTCCAACTCCGAATCTGGCACTTCCAGAACCAACTCATCGTGGACTTGCAAAATCAATTTGGCAGATAACTTTCTTTCTTGCATCAGCAAGTGGAGCCTAATCATGGCCAGCTTCATTAAATCGGCAGCTGAGCCTTGTAGCGGTGCATTACAGGCGGCGCGCTCCTCGGCTTTCCTGATATTGTCGTTCCGATCATTTAAATTGCGGAAATAGCGCCTACGCCCCCAAAGAGTTTCCGTGTATCCTCGGCGGCGAGCCTCAAGAATCGAAGACTTGAGATAATTGTCTACATTAGGATAGCGGCTGAAGTACTTGTCTATGAAGGCTTGCGCTTCACGCGGCGAAATTCCCAGGTCTTGAGCCGTGGAATATGCACCTTGCTGATAAATCAGAGAAAAGTTGATCGTTTTGCCCACACGGCGCATATCACTGGTTACTGCTTCCAATGGTAGATCGAAAATTTCCATTGCTGTGCGAGCGTGAATGTCTTGGTCTTTGGCAAAGGCATCAAGCAAGGTTTCATCGGCAGACATATGGGCAAGCAAGCGTAATTCGATTTGCGAATAATCGGCGGAAAGCAAGCGAGTGGATTTTGCCTCGGGAATAAAAGCCCGGCGGATGCGCCGACCAATTTCGGTGCGAATCGGAATATTTTGCAAGTTCGGATTGGTCGAAGATAAGCGACCGGTAGAAGTAACAGTTTGATTGAACTCACCATGCAAACGGTGATCGCGCTCAGAAACCTGGCGGGGCAATGAATCAACATATGTAGAACGCAATTTCGCTAACTGGCGAAACTCAAGCAGTTTACCGATAATCTCATGTTCTTCCTTGAGCGCTTCAAGCACAGAAGCATCAGTTGAATAACCAGATTTGGTCTTACCTTTGGGTTTGAGATTTAATTCTTGAAAAAGAATTTGTTGTAATTGCTGAGTCGAGTTGATGTTAAAAGGCCTGCCTGCCAGCCTGAATATGTCCGATTCAAGCTCTTGCAGCGCCTGCGTAAGTTCTTTCGAGAACTGGCTTAAATAAGGCAGATCCAGAGCCACACCATTTTGTTCCATTTTGGCAAGCACCACCGATAGTGGCAGGTCCATATCCCACAAAAGATACTTTTGTTTTTCATCCAGGTGAGTCAGCCAAAATTTTGCCAGCTCAAGGGTCATACGTGCATCATCGCCGGCATAGGGGGCGACTCTGTCGACCGGCAATTGGTCCATAGTCATCTGCTTGCGTCCGGTACCAATCAGCTCGCTAATCCGCACCATTTCATAGTTCAATAGCTTTTCGGATTGATCTTTTAAACCGTTGCGATTATCAGGATCTTGAATGTAGCTGGCAAGCATCGGATCAAAGATGACCGGTGCTAAATTAATACCAAGTAGCGAAAGTACGTTCATTTCATACTTGGCGTTCTGGGCAATCTTGCCGATATTTGGATCTTCCAAAATCGGTTTGAGTCTGGCTGCCACCACATCTGGTGGCAGTTGTTTGGCACCAAAATGCTTGACGGGAATATATGCTTGATATTGCTGCCATCCTTGATCTTCAATTTGCAAATGCTTGTCGCCAGTCATTTTGGCGTTGTCACTCCAAGCCAGTGCATAACCAACTATTTCACACTCTAAAGAAGCAACCGAGGTTGTCTCCAAGTCGACGCAGACCACCGATTGTTTTCTCAGTTTGGTGACAAGCTGATCTAGTTTATCTTCCGTATCGATGATTTCCGGACTAGGTGGTGCAAATGTTGAGGGAACCAAATTAGCCAAGGTCAGCTGACCTTGAGGAGCTTCTTGCGTGGTATCAGTTGTCGGTCTAAGATCACTTGCTTGGTTTTGCTTATTAGTAAGATCAAGAGGAGCAGCAGCTCCACCTATTAGGGCAGTCAGATCCGCTTGCTGATTGGCTTCAAGATCTGCTCCATCGTTGAATGGTTTGAGTACCTGCGGCAATTGCGTGAGCATGCGCTTAAATTCAAGCTTCTGTAAAAATTGCACAACTTCAGACAGCTTCGGCATGGTCAAATGACAGTGAGCAAAATCAAAATCAAGCGGCACTGTTCTAACAATGGTGGCAAGACGTTGGCTGGCAAAAGCAGATTCTTTACCTTCGGTCAATTTCTTGCAGACCGATTTGGATTCAACTTCATCCAGGTGGTTGTAGATATTTTCCAGCGTGTTCCATTTAGATAAAAGTTGTGATGCTGTTTTTGGCCCGATGCCCTTAACTCCGGGAATATTGTCCGACGTATCACCACAAAGCGCTTTGTAATCAATTACTTGCTCAGGCCAGACACCAAGCTTTTCAAAAACTTGTTCGCGCTCATATTTTTTCAAACCGCCTTGCGAGCTCGGCATTAAGACTTCAATATTCTCACCAAGCAATTGAAAGGCATCTTGATCGCCTGTGAGAATTTGCACCTTGATACCGGCTTCGGCTGCCTGTGTGGCCACCGTGCCAATTACGTCATCTGCTTCATAACCGGCAAGCTCATAAAGCGGAATATCAAAGGCCTTAACCCCTTCTTTGATCATGGGCCATTGTGTTGCCAGATCATCGGGCATTTCGTCGCGGTTGGCTTTGTACTCAGCGTATTCAATATGCCGGAAAGTTGGATCCTTCAAATCAAAACAAACTGCCATCATTTCAGGTTTGTCAGCTTGCAAAAGCTCAAACAAAGCATTGAAAAATCCATAGACAGCCCAGGTCGGTGTGCCGTCTTTTCGGCGAAAGCCTTGGCGCATCAGAGCATAAAAAGAACGGAAGGCTAAAGCGCTGCCATCGACAAGCACAAGGGTCTTGTCTTGATTTGCTTTTGCTGAATTGTTCTTATTAGTCATGAACGCTAAAGTGCCTTGCGATCGTTTGAGGCGTAGTTACCCGAGCGCTTTGGACCGTATTCTTCCGACATCGCTTCATTTAATACACGCCCTTCCACCAAGGATGGTTGGCTGATTTGCAAAATAGCCGCAATGGTCGGAGCAATATCGGCAGGACTTGAGCTGCGACTAAATGTGCCTGTGGCAATACCCGGACCAGAAAATATCATTGGTACTTGTGAATCATAAGAATAAGGCGAACCGTGTCCTGTGCCACTTGATTCACTGGTAAAAACATAGTTTGGTTTAGCCAAAACAATCAGTTCACCAGAGCGTCCCCAGAAGTAATTTGACTTGACTGCTTTAGCATGTGGACCTGCAGGCAATTGGTTGGCATAAAACTGGGCTGCTGTATAAACTTCGCCAACACCAGCCACTGAGTGAGCAATTTTTGCTGTTAAGGCTTCAACATCAGGTTGAAAGCGCTTCTTGCGATCAATGGCATCCAAATTCAAATAAAGATTTGGCGGAATGAAAGCCTCAATCCAATCATCTTGTCCTAGTCTGGATACGAGAGTGGCATTGACCAAAGTTTGGAAGGCTTTCGGATCAATACGACCGGCTTCCATACCTTTTTCCTTGAGAAACTCTGGAATTGGGCAAACACCATGATCTGCCGAGACGACAATTAAGCACTTATCCAAACCAACTTTGTGATCAACATACTGGAATAATTCCGCTAAGGTTTTGTCCAGCCTTAAGACCAAGTCTTCCATTTCTTGGCTGTATGGTCCAAAGGCATGACCAACAAAATCTTGAGCCGAAAAACTAATCGCTAGCATATCCGGATCCGTATGTTGGCCCAGATGCTCAGATTCAATTGCATCCTTAGCCAATTCACACAACATTTGATTGGCAAATGGTGTCATTTGAAAAGATTGATAATAAGATTCACCAGGACCGCCAACGCCACCAGTTATGACATGGGGAAACTGTCTGCCACCACCAACCATGGCTTTCTCATAGGGATAATCATCTCTCACCGAAGCTGCATACTGCGTTTCTGGTAGCAGTCTTTCCCAAGACTTACCAAAATAGCTATCGGCATAACGCTTGTCGTTGAATGACTTGACCCAAGATGGTAATTCACGACCGTACTGCGATGTACTAACAAATGCACCAGAACGTGTATCAAACCAAAAAGCACCATTGGCTATGCGGCCTGCCAAAAGCATTGCGGCACAGTCCTTAAGCGAAAGACTAAAAACTTTAGCGCGTCCATTAGTTGCTAAACGCAACTCATCGCCAATTGTGGAACCAAGCAAATTTTTTGTCCCGCCGCAAGGTCCTGTGCCACCAACCATGGTCAAACCATCTTCACCGCAAGCATAAACTTCTTTGCCACGTCTTCTGTCTAACCATTGATTGCCGACAATGCCTGTAGACCAGGGATAAGCACCGGTAGCAATGATTGAATGTCCTGGTGCTGTTTGCGTTGCGGCTTGCCGATAACGGCAATTGACAAAGTTGGCACCATGATCAATTAAGTAGCGAAATCCGCCTGATGACAGCTTATCTTTATAGCGATAAAGATACTCAAAAGACATTTGGTCGGAAACAATTTCCAGAACCAACTTCGGAGTTGTCGGCGAGCCACTTGAAGACTGTGCCAGTGACTGTCCAAATGAAGGCATAAGACTTTGAGAAAAGCAGATGAAAAGCATTAGTGCTTTTGTCAAAGTTTGATTTGGCTTGTAAGTGAAAAGTTTAAACAAGAAAATTCCTCCACTTGGACAAAGATTTAGTTGGCAAGAAACCCGAGCCAAGAAGCTAGAGCAAATTCGTATATCTCTTGCAAGACGGCGTTAAGACGCCACGAACTTTCATCCTATATTTTGTCACTTCATATAAAGTTTTGTCGCAATCTTTAAGCACAACTTTGATTACTTTGTGAATATTGGCGACTAATCACTGCTTGAGGACTAAAATCAAGGCAAATTATTTGAGGGAGATTGCCATGAGCCAAAGAACACAACTATTGAAGAAGGCGGTGCTGACAAGCGTCGGTGCTTCCACATCCACAGAGCGGATTAAGCAAGCTCTAGCAGAAGTCGCAGAAGATTTGTGCAAAGTTGGCAAGGAATTGCTGGGAGACCTGGAGCAAGAGGGTGAAGCAAAAACAGAAAATTGGCAGAACCTGCTCAAGAATTTGCAATCGGAAACAACCAAGCGCAAAAGTTCGCTTGAACAGAACTTCCAATCATCAATCAAGAAGACTGCCCGCGATCTGGGTTTCATCACCCGCGAAGATTTAGATGAAGTGCTTGAACGCCTTGATGCTTTAGAAGATACACTTGGCGACAACGGTGATGCCCCGGAAGGCAAGAAGCAACGCGTAGCTAAATCGGCCAAACGTAGCTCGTAAGACATTCAGACCTTGTGCATTTAAAAGGGCGGGGTTTTCCCCGCCCTTCTTGTTTGGCCCGATTTAATTGATCACGCTGCTCAGTACGCGTTTTGGTCCGTGAATCGGATCTTCAATAACAATAGTTTGATCACGCTTTGGACCAACCGAAACAATAGCCACAGGCACATCCAACTCAGAGGAAATAAAGTCAAGATACTTCTGAGCTTGCATTGGTAGCTCGGCAAAACTGCGGCAATGATTGGTTGGTTTTTTCCAACCAGCAAAAGTTTCGTAAATCGGCTCCATGCGCGAGAAGGCACCAGCCATAGCCGGCAGATCGCGATAGACAGAACCATCTTGTGTATCGCGGTAAGCAATACAAACTTTGATCTGATCAAATTCATCAAGGACATCCAGCTTGGTTACAGCCAAACAATCCAAACCGTTGATACGCGCAGAATATCGTCCAAGTACGCAATCAAACCAACCGCAACGACGTGGGCGTCCGGTTGTTACACCAACTTCAGCCCAAGCTTTGCCAACTTGGCGCAATTGATCACCAACTTCGCCATGTTGCTCAGTCGGGAATGGACCTTCGCCTACTCTCGTTAGATAAGCCTTGGACACACCGATGACGCGATCGATAACTGTTGGGCCAATACCTGCACCGACACAAGCACCACCGGCTGATGGGCTGGAACTTGTGACATATGGATAACTGCCGTGATCCAAATCCAGTAATGTACCTTGAGCACCTTCGAACAAAATATTCTTGCGCTCTTTTACAGCCTGGAAAATAATTGCTGATGTGTCGCAAATGTAAGGACGCATCATTTCGCCATAAGCAATATATTCATCAAAAATCTGTTTGGCATCCATTGGCGGTAAATCGTAAAGCCGCTCAAGAATGATGTTTTTCTTTGGCACCAACCATTCCAATTTGGAACGGAAAACATCTGGAGCGAGAAGATCTTCCATGCGTATGCCAATGCGATCACACTTGTCAGCATAAGTTGGACCAATGCCTCGCTTGGTCGTGCCAATTTTTAAACTGCCTCGCGAATCTTCCTCAGCAGCATCAATTGCCAGGTGATAAGGCATTGTCACGTGTGCCGTGGTTGAAACTTTCAAAAGAGATACATCTTGGCCACAAGCCAAAAGTCCTTCTAATTCTTTGATAAAAGCTTTGGGATCAATAACCATGCCCGGACCGAGCATGCAAATTGTGCCCTTGTAAAGAATGCCGGATGGTATCAAGTGAAACTTGTAAGTCTCACCTTCAACAACCACCGTGTGCCCCGCATTTGATCCGCCTTGATAGCGCGCCACGATATCAGAATTTTTGGAGAGCAGGTCAGTAACCTTTGCTTTACCTTCATCACCAAATTGTGCACCAACTACTATTACGTTTGCCAAGGTTATTGCCTCACTAAGCGAAAGTCGACATCCTGGTTTTGAGCCGCATAGACAGCCCAAGTGCGCGGTCCTTTGCCCATTTCTCGAGATGATGAGAAAATTGGGCAAGACTTATGACCCTTGATAGTCTAGGCTAGGTCAAGATTACCTGTCAAATCGATTGGCTCGGAAAGACTGGCGTTAAAATTATTTGGCAACAAGATGAACAAAATTTTTGACTCTCAACTGAAATTTCGCCAGCCCTTGGTTTGTCGGCTCTTAGAAAAAGCTTCTCTTGCCAACAAGCTGGCTAATGCTTATCTCTTGACTGGCATAAATACGGCAGACAAATGGCTCGTTGCCAAGCAGTTAGCTTGTTATCTCAATTGCACTAAGCCTGACAAATCTACAAATGGTTCTTGTTTTGTCCTAAGTCAAAGTGCACCGGCTTGCCAAAATTGCCAGTGGATCAATTCACTTGAACACCCGCAAGCTCTCTTGGTCTTAGAAGCAGATGCCAAAAGCGCGTCAGGAAAGATACCTGTGGAAAAGGCACGAGCATTGGCTTCTGAACTAGGTAAGACATCCACCTATTTCCGCACCATGGTGATACCAGAGGCCAATGAACAATTGTTCCATCGCGCCTCTGCCAATGCCTTGCTCAAAACAATCGAAGAGCCACCAGCTAATTGTGTTTTCTTATTGTTTGCTCGCTCGGAAAAAGAAGTACTTGCCACAATCGTCAGCCGTTCCCAGGTGATACCAGTTCTAGCATCTGGTCAAGAGGACGAGTCTTCACTCGGCTATCAAAACTTGAATCAAGAGGAGCAAGCCTTATTTGCCCAAGCAAAAGAAACAATCAATGCAACCTTTGGCAAGTCCGGTCTGAAAGCCGATAAGGGTCAATCGCAAAGAATTACTCAAGCTGTCACTTATCTAAATTTTGCTGCCGTCTTGAAAGATTTAGTTACTAAAGAAGTAGAGCCTGATTTAATTGTCGACTTGGTCGTCAAAGAAGAAATGGCAGTATTCCAAAAACAATCCCAAGTCTCGCCTGCCATTTGCCTTTATCTTGAGCAATTGTTGGCACTTTCCGAAGAGACCAAAGCCCAAATCGATCATTATGTGACAGTCAAAGCTGCTATGGAATCCTTTTCTCTTGGTATAACCAAGCTGCGTAGGAAGTATCGCGTTGCTTAAGCTATGATCTAAATAGAGTGAGGTCTTGATAGCAAGTTGGCGAAATCGGACGGCTTTCAATTGGGTGGCGTAGGTGAAGTTATTGCTTCACCACAGGCTATCTTTGCCATCGCTGCCTGCCTTTTCTTTTCGTTCACAATTTATCAGCCTAATAAGCTTTTACCAGAACTTGATCAAGCCAACGGCAAAAAATCCTTTGTCGACACAGAAGCAATCTTGCAAGAGGCAGCATCCCTCGAGCCAGCTAAATTAGCTGCTGAAGGAAAAGTTGATTTAGCGATTACCAAGGCTCACCAAATGGCTAATGCCAAACCCTTGGATGTTTTGTCCAATGTTTGTGCCGGCAATGTCATAGCCCAAGTGGGCGATAAAGATCAAGGCGTCCGCCTGCTTAAAAAGGCAGCCGCACTGGCACCACGCTCACGTTGGGTGAGAATCAATTTGGCCGACACATTGGCCGCCAGCAAAAGATATACGGAAGCAATTGACCAATATAAGCTGATTTTGCAGGTCTATCCTCATTGGGCACGACCACACTTGAGTCTGGCCAATATTTACTGGCAACAAGATGATGAAAAGAAGGTAGCCGAGGAACTTGGCTTGGCCTTGGAATCAGATTCTGGCAACACGGACGCCAGAAAGATGCGCGGTTTTGCCTTGGCACGGGCTGGGCAAAGCAAGAAAGGCTTTGATGAATTCATGATTGCCGAAGCACAAGAACACACTGTTTCTGGTCCGCCGGCAGACATCAAACATCAAATTGAAAATTGGAAAACGCCGGAACGAGCGATTTACGAATTACATCATCAGTTAGATCAAAATCCTGACGATCCAATGAACAAACTCAGATTGGCACGGCTTTTGATTTATACAAACGAACTTGCCGAAGCTAAACAACTTTTGCTGGAAGCTCGTCGAGCTGCACCAACCAACTATGAAATTCACCGCAATCTGGCCTACGTCTTACAAAAACTGGGCGACAGTAATTTGGCCCTGCACGAATTCATTCAATCAGTAAAGCAGCAAGAAATGGCCGAAAAACGCGGACTCACCGACAAGTAATTTTAGGATTTGGTTTTTTTCTTATCGCTTTCCAGTTTAGCGATTTGCTCGTATAAAGCTTTTTCTTCTGCGCCAATTTCTGCAGGTATGACAATTTTCAGGCGCAAGAGCTGATCGCCGCGGACATCTTCTTTGAGTCGCGGCAGTCCTTTGCCACGCAAACGCAACATGCGCCCAGTCTGGCTGGCAGCTGGTACCTTTATTTGTACAGGACCGTCGACAGTTTGCGCTTCTGTTTCCGTGCCTAATACAGCTTGAGCAGGAGTAATGGAAAGTTCTGTTATCAAATTATCGCCATCGACCGTGTAATACGGATGGGGCTTGAGTTTCACTTTGAGATACAAGTCACCCCGTGCACCGTTGCGTGGATCTTGTCCACCTTCGCCTGCCATACGAATGCGCGAGCCTGTACGCACGCCCTTGGGGATTGTCACCTCTAAAGTACGTGCCGGCATACCAGGTCCAGAAATTTGAATTTTACGTTTGGTGCCATGGACAATTTCGTCAATTGAAAGTTCTATATCGGCAAGCTGATCAAGTTTGCTTTTGCCAAACCCGCCAGATTCAAGATCTTCGGCACCAAATCCACCGGGGCGAAAACCACCTGTAGAAAATCCGCCACCACCTGGGCGAAAGCCGCCGCCACGCCCGGTTGCCTGACCAAATAACATTTCAAAGAAATCGGAAAACGCTGAGCCCCCACCAAGCCCGGACATATCGCCAAAGTCAAAAGTAAATCCGCCAGGCGGTGGCTGAAAGTCCGCGCCGGCTTTCCAGTCCGAGCCCAAAAGATCATAACGTTGACGCTTTTCGGCATCTTTGAGGACTTCGTAAGCCTCAGTTATATCTTTGAACTTTTCTTCCGACTTAGGATCACCTTGATTAGCATCGGGATGATGTTGACGGGCCAGCTTGCGGTAAGCAGACTTGATTTCCTTCTCTGTCGCGTTCCTGGCAACCCCAAGTGCTGCGTAATAATCCTTGTATTTGACCAATTGCTGCCCCCAGACTGCCTTTTCAACTGCCCTTTAGTCTATTTCTGATTAGTGCCATTGTGCACCATGTAAGCACCCAATTTCCATTCTCAAAATCTCAATTTACCCGCTACTATCTTAAATAATTCTCGATTGTAAATATAAAAACTCACATCCGCATTCCCGTCCCTCAGGCTAGACCTTGGTACAATCGAGCCGACAGATACAAGAGCCTATGAGAATCTTTGGATGACAGCCAAGACAGACATTTCCGAAATCAGTCAAAAGGTGCGCGAAGGCGTGAGGCTAAGCCAAGCCGATGCCCGTCACTTATGGCTCAATGCCAGCGATGCGGAATTGAAAGCGCTTGCCTCACAAGTGCGCTCGCGATTCCATGAGCCAAACGTGGCTACTTATCTGATTATGCGTATCATCAACTACACAAATGTCTGTGTGGCCAAATGTGATTATTGTGCCTTTTATCGCTTACCAAAAGCCAAAGATGCCTATCTCCTACCAAATGAAGCTATCTTTGCCAAAATTGATGAAATTCTTGGACTCGGTGGAGATCTAGTCGCTTTTAACGGCGGATTCAACCCCAACTTGAAAGTTGATTACTATGCAGATTTGTTTTCGCAAATTCGCAGCCGCTACGGCAACAAGATAGAATTTTATGCCATGACCGTAGTGGAACTGCTTTATGTGGCTCAAGTTTCCGGACTTTCAGTCAGTCAAGCTCTAAGCATACTCAAAGAAGCTGGTGTGCGCTGGGTAACCGGTGGCGGCGCTGAAATTCTCACTGATTCTTTTCGCCTGCGCCATAGTCCACAAAAATATACAACGGCAGAATATTATGCCGCTCAACGCGCAATTCTCGATGCCGGATTAAATACCACAGCTACGATGGTGATTGGTTTTGACGAGACTCTCGATGAGCGCCTTGAGCATCTTGAGACCTTGCGGCAATTCCAAGACAAACTGCAAGCCGAAACCGAACGAGAGCTTTTTTCCTTCTTGCTCTGGACCTATAAACCTTACGAAACGGATTTGGGTGGCCAGGAAATTTCTCCCAACGAGTACTTAAGGCATTTAGCGCTTTGCCGAATTTATCTGGACAATATTAGACATGTTCGTACCTCAGTCTTAACCCAAAATGCCAATGCCCTAACAGGGCTGGCTTATGGGGCAAACGACTTCGATATTCCTTGGGAAGATGAAGTGACCGAAAAGGCCGGTGCCATAATTGAACGCGACATTAATCGCATCCTGGGCTATGCCAGAGAGGCCGGCTTTGAGCCCAAACTGCGCCCCTGCGCCCAAAATTCGCAGCTTAATCCCGGTGCCTTAACAGGAATTCACTTTTAGCATATGATAGAAGCAGACTATCCCTCCTCAGCCTATTAGTTTTTTGTGCAATATTTTTTGTCCGCTTTCTTACTACAAACCGGTTTGACCTTATATGGGGTAACGTAAATGATCTTCTACCCAAAGAAAAAAAGGCGAAATGCAAAAGGAACCCAGTTAGCAGAACTCGCCGCAGCCTTACTCATCCTATTTCTCGTTCTCTTTACCCTCATCGACCTTTTGATTTGTCTGGCTGCAGTCACAACGATTGCTTTCAATGCTAACGAATCAGCACGTCTTGCCGGCTCTGCTGCCACCTGGACGCAAGCCAAGGCCTATGTCACAGCCCGAGGTGATACAAAAACCAGCCCTTATAAGTCCTTTTGGAATTTTGCTCAAATTCAACAACCAACATCTGGTGCCGGTCTGACTTTGTCAGTTTTAAAAGTACCTGCCAATGGCACTGGCACACCAACTGTGGTGAATGCTCCTAACGATCCAATCGATACGAGTGGCAACTACTTCTATGAATATTCCGTGGAAGCCAACTATAACGTCAAGGCTGTACTTAACTTCAGCAATTGGCCTGGTTTAGGTACTGTTCCCTTGCTGGGCCAACCAGTGCCAATCAAATTTACTTCCACAAGTTACTGTGAACATCCGGACGGTCTAAATCAATAGAGACTGAAGTATTCCTTAGTGGAAGACCGAACTAAACCATTCCCTGACCATGGCCGCGAAATCGCGCTTAGCCAATGCTGTCTGCTTATAAAGTTGAGCAGCTTGCTTGTTATTAGGATCAAGAATCAGGCATTTCTTGGCATAAGGCTCAGCTTCTGAGGCCCTGTGATCTTCAAAGAGCAACTGGGCGAGAATGAAATTAGTGGGAAACTGATTCGGGTCTGCCTTAACGGAGGCCTTGAGTGCATCTTCAGCCAAATTTCGCCAAGCCTTATTTTGTCCTTGGTCTTTCGTTCCTTCTTTTGCTTGCCGATGGGCAAAAACATCAGCCAGGGCAAAGAGAAATTTAGCATCATCGCCCTTGGCGGCTTTGGCCTTCTCCAAGCATAAGCGGCCTAAGTTCGGATCGTTTGTGGCATTGACGGAAAATTGCGCCAAGAATAAATAACCAAAGGGGTTTTTCGGATCAATTTCCAAAAGTCTTTGTCCCAAGGCTTGCGCTTCCTTATACTGATTGGTGCCTGCCATCCAATCGGCTTTCAACATCACGCCAGGATAAAAATTGGGATTGATTGACAAGCAAGTCTTCAAGGCGAGTTCTGCTTTATCCTTTTTACCTTCTACAAGGTAAGCCTTGGTCAAAAGCAACCAGATTTCTGGATCGTTGGGATATTTTTTGGTCAAGCTGTCAATTAAGCCATGAGCCTTATCCGCCTTTCCCATCTGGAAAAGACATTGGCAATAAGCCTTTTCAGCATTTTGGACAAGCTTTGCCCCTTTTACTTTGTCTTGGGCAGCAAGCTTGATTGCTAGCTGAAATTCCTTTTCGGCCTGAGCAAATTGCCCACGCATTGTATAAATCACTGCCAAATTATAATGTGGAAATCCAGCTTTTGAGCCTAACTTGACGGCAGCCAACGCTTCTCTTTCCGCCTCGGCGCCATTGCCAAGTTGCATGTAGATTGCCGTTAAGGCTTGGTGAGGCAAAGGATCTTTCGGCTTTCTCTTGACCATTTCCTGCGCCAATACCAATGCCTCTTTGGCTCGGCCTTGGTTCATCAATTGCTTAAGTTGATCATTCATTGCCGACATTGAATCGGACCTTGTATCCGGTACAACTTTGGTTACAGGCGCCGCTTGCAAATTTGTCGGGCAAAGAGAAGCCGATAAAAGCGAAATGAGCACAAGATTTTTGATTTGGGATTGGTATGACATGAAAAACTTCCTTGTCGACAAAGCACAAGCATTGTAGGGCATTTTGAGACTTCCTTGTAGTTTTAAAAGTCCATTGGCTTGGGTATAGAGTAAGAACAATGGAAAAGGGAGCCAGGTGGCTAATTTGAAAGGTGTGCTTTGGCGGGATGTCCGATAACTTAAATTTGTTCGGAGCACACAAAACTATGGTTAGAAAACAACGCGGTCAACAATTTATCGAATTATGTGTCGGCTTAATTGCCTTGATACCAATCATATTGGCATGTGTAGATTTTGCCGTTATGTACACTGGCAAGCAAACTGTTGACGCGGCAGCGCGCGACGCTTGCAGAGCAGCAGCTAATGGTCCGCCAACCGTTACTGAGGCAACCAACCGGGCTAACGCTATTCTCAAGCGCACTTATGTTCCTGGTGGTCTTGCCGCGCAAGGTGACTTAAAAATTGCCATGCCACCAAAGGGCATTGGCATCAAGCTGAATAACCTTGTCGACCCTGGTCCTGCTGGTGGCACCTGGGGCGGATCGGTAGCCTTGCAGGCTCAACTGACGATGAAATTACCAGCAGCTGTCGGGAGCTGGAGCAAAGTGGATATCATCTCCATGCCCGTTTCTTTCCCAATTACTTATCAAGCTCAAAATACTCTGCCGCCACCTAATTAGGCAGCCCGACTATTTGGTTTTGCGCTTTGGCTTCGTGATTTGCTTTGGCTTTGTGCTCGGCTTCACTTTTGTCGTGCGCACATTCTTTGTTGTGCGCTCACTGATTGATTTGGAATCTGCCTTTTTGCCGAAAGCAATTTCCATGACTTGATCGAGGTGGGCAACTGGTATCAGTTCCAGCTTGTTCTTCACATATACGGGAATTTCATCCAAGTCTTTTACGTTGCCTGTGGGGAAAAGCACAGTCTTAGTGCCGGCTCTCAGGGCAGCTAATACTTTTTCCTTCAGCCCACCAATGGTGAGGACTCGACCGCGCAAGGTAATTTCACCGGTCATGGCTAAATTAGAGCGCACAGGCTTTTTCGATATGGCAGAAATCAGAGCACAAGCCAGACCAATGCCTGCAGACGGGCCGTCTTTTGGTATTGCCCCTTCTGGGATGTGAATGTGAATATCAAATTTGTCTTGGAAATTCGGATCAATGGACAAGTGATCAGCATGACTGCGGATATAACTGAAAGCAGCATGAGCTGATTCTTTCATGACGTCGCCCAACTGCCCGGTCAATTGCAACTTACCTTTGCCAGGCATTGTGTTCACTTCAATGGACAAGGTCTCGCCACCAGTTTCGGTCCAAGCCAGTCCGCAAACAATGCCAATTTGTGGTCCGCGCACTTCCGCCTCTCGGGAAATTTTTGCTGGTCCGAGAAACTTGGGCACAGACTCTAAATCGACTTTGACAATCACCTTTTTATTTTTGACAATTTGAGTTGCCACCTTGCGGCAAATTGTGGCAATTGCCCGCTCAAGAGCGCGCACACCCGACTCACGCGTGTACTCTTCAATAATTTTTCGGATAGCAGAATTTGTGAATTTTAGCTGCTTGCCGGTTAGACCATGCTTTTCCAAGGTTTTAGGAATGATATGGGTCTCGGCAATAGCCACCTTTTCTTCCGGTGTATAACCTGATATACGAATAACTTCCAAGCGATCGTATAAAGGTCTGGGAATATAATCGAGCGCATTAGCGGTGGCAACAAAGACCACTTCCCGTAAGCTAAATGGCGCATCTAAATAATGATCGGTAAAGCTGTCATTTTGATCCGGATCCAAAACTTCCAACATGGCAGCCGTTGGATCACCCATATAGGAGCGAGTCATCTTTTCAATTTCATCAAGCAAGAGCACGGGATTTTTTGTGCCAGCTTGTTTGATTGCTTGCACAATACGACCAGGCATAGCACCAATATATGTGCGCCTATGCCCACGAATTTCCGCTTCGTCGTTGATGCCACCAAGGGAAATTCTGGCAAATTGGCGATTCATCGCCCGAGCAATGGACTTAACCAAACTGGTTTTGCCAACGCCCGGTGGACCGACTAAACAAAGGATCGAACCAAGCGGTTTTTTGGCCAATTTGCGCACGGCAATATATTCCAAAATGCGTTGCTTGACCTTTTCCAAGCCATAGTGATCTTCATCGAGGATTTTCTCTGCCCGTTTCAGATCCAATACTTCTTCTGAGCGAACATCCCAAGGCAAACCGACAAGCGTATCTAAATATGTACGAATGACGGATGCTTCAGCAGACTGCGGCATCATTTTTTCCAAGCGGCTCAGCTCTTTTTCCGCTCTTTCCAGGGCCACGCCATCTATCTTGGCCTGGGCAATCTTTTGTTTGTATTCAGCAATTTCGCCCAGCTCTGCACCTTCGTGATTGAGCTCATCTTGAATGATTCGCAATTTTTCACGCAGGTAATACTCTCTTTGCGTCTTTTCCAAATTGAAGCGCACACGATCGTGAATCGATTGTTCAAGCTCAGCCAGTTCCAGTTCTCGGGAAAGTAAATGACTGATATATTCCAAACGGCCAGCACTATCTTCAATCTCTAAACATTTTTGCCGCTCGGCTACATCCAAACCTAAGTAAGTGGCAATAATATCGGCTAAGCGCCCCGGTTGATCAATACCGGAAATTGCTAAAAGCGATTCGGGATTGATCTTTTTTGTACTCTTTACGTATTGCTCGAACTTATCCACCGAAAGACGAATCAAAGTCTTGGTCGAAACATCATCAATTTGAATTTCCTTTGAGCGCAAAACTGATGCCTGCAAGTATTGCTTTTCCATGGTTACTTGCTTGAGCTTTACGCGCACAGTACCCTCAACCAATACTTTGACGGTACCATCCGGCAACTTAAGCATCTGCATGATTTCTGCTAGAGTGCCGGCCTCGTACAAATCCTTTTTGCTTGGTTCATCACATTCAGGATCTTTTTGGGCCACCAAAACTACCAAACGATCATCTTGCATGAGAGCTTGCTCAAGACCGGAAATGGACTTGGCGCGGCTGACAAACAAAGGCGTGACCATCTGAGGAAAGACAACCACATCGCGCAAGGGAATGAGCGGGAATGTCTTTTTTTCCAAATCCATTAAGAGAGATTCAGATTTAGCACGTGCTTGTGCTCTTTTTTCGTGTTTTTCTGGTTTTTCCATTCAAAAACTAACTAGGCTATCTCGCCCTTGAGCTTTGGTTTTGGCAATTGCAAAAGCTCTGATGTTGAGCGCTTATCGACAAGCTCCTTGGTAATATCAATGACCTTAATGTCGCTACGAGATGGCACCTCATACATGATATCGAGCATGATTTCTTCCACTATAGAGCGAAGCGCACGCGCACCAGTTTTGCGCTTAATTGCTTCTTCAGCAATAGCGCGGATGGAGTCTGCATCGAACTTCAGCTCAACATTATCAAGGGCTAGAAGCTGTTGATATTGCTTGATGATGGCATTTTTTGGCTCGACGAGAATACGAACCAAAGCTTCCACATCCAAGGATTCCAATACTGCCACTACTGGCATACGTCCGACAAATTCAGGAATCAAACCAAACTTGAGCAAGTCATCTGGTGCAAGTTCCTTGAGAATTCTTGAGGCACGCTCTTCCCGCTCACGAGCATTGGCTGGTACATCTGCACCAAAACCAATCGAACGGTTGGAAGAAACTCTGGATTCGACAATCTTGTCTAAGCCAACAAATGCACCACCGCATACAAACAGAATGTTTGCGGTGTTGATTTGAATGAACTCTTGATGCGGGTGCTTGCGTCCACCTTGTGGTGGCACATTGGCTACTGTTCCTTCAATCATCTTGAGCAGAGCTTGTTGCACACCTTCACCAGAGACATCACGGGTAATCGATGTGTTTTCTGATTTGCGGGAAATCTTATCAATTTCATCTATATAAATGATTCCGCGCTCGGCCTTTTTGATGTCATAATCGGCTGCTTGATAAAGACGCAAGAGAATATTTTCCACGTCTTCGCCAACATAACCAGCTTCTGTCAAAGTGGTGGCATCGGCAACGGCAAATGGCACATCCAAAAGTTTAGCCAAAGTTTGGGCAAGCAGTGTCTTACCGGAGCCAGTTGGTCCGACCAGCAATATGTTGGATTTTTGAATCTCAACTTGATCAGTCAAATCAGTATTATGGCTAATGCGCTTGTAGTGATTATAAACAGCGACCGAAAGGATTTTCTTAGCGCTGGTCTGACCAATTATGTGCTGGTCAAGGAAGTTCTTAATCTCTTTTGGTTTAGGAACATCTACCAGAGCCGGTGCAGATGATTCGGCATTCTGAGCATGTGGTGAACCTTCAATCAGTTCCTCATCTAAAATCTCATTGCATAAATCAACGCACTCGTCGCAGATATAAACACCAGGGCCTGCAATCAGTTTTTTGACCTGATCTTGGCTTTTGCCGCAGAACGAGCACTTTAGGCGATTGTCTGATTGCTTGGCCATTGGATTTTCCTGTTTCTAGCTGGGGATGTGAACTACACAGCCGCCAAATTTGGCGCCTGGTCTAAACGAACAATAACTTCGTCTACTAAGCCGTATTCCTTAGCTTCTTGGGCAGTCATGATATTGTCGCGATCAGTATCCTTTTCAATCTGTTTGACAGATTGGCCGGTCTGTTGCGCGAACAATTCATTCAATTGGCGCTTAACGCGAATAATTTCGCGAGCTTGAATTTCAATGTCGGTAGCCTGTCCTTGTGCACCACCTAATGGTTGGTGAATCAGAATACGCGAATGAGGCAATGCCAAACGCTTACCCTTTGTACCAGCTGACAAAAGGAATGCTCCCATAGAAGCAGCTTGTCCAAGACAAACTGTGGAAACATCCGAACGAATGTGTTGCATGGTATCAAAAATAGCCATACCGGCCGTCACGGAACCACCAGGACTATTGATATAGAGACGAATGTCCTTTTCTGCATCTTCGCATTCCAATAGCAAAAGCTGAGCCACAATCAAGTTAGCTACAGTGTCATCAATTGGCATACCAAGGAAAATAATCCGCTCACGCAAGAGGCGGGAAAAGATATCGAAAGCACGTTCGCCGCGTGAGGTTTGTTCAATGACCGTCGGCGCATAATAAGCGCTGGGGCTAGCCTGCTGGTTAATGCTCCAGAGTTCGTAAACTTTATCTAGCGAGGGGGTCTTGTTGAACATCGATCTTCTACCTTTCTTGCATCAAGTATAGCTGTTTAACCTATTAATATGTATATCTTTAGGACTTATATTAACCAGAATCGTTCCGTCACTCAAGCCCTAAAGCAAGCTCTACAGTTTGATTCGGTCCTTATCTGATTTCCTTCCGATGGATTTACTGAGCCCCCGCAGTGGCCGTAACCTTTTTAGCTTTTGGCTCGCTGTCCTTTTCCGGTTTTTTCTCTTCGAGAACGAAGTCAACTTTAGCTTTTTCTACCAGGAATTTGACAACTTTGTTGGCTAATACTTCCTCCAGCACCTTTTGTCTGACGTTGGGATTATCCATCACACGCTTGACAGGAACATTATAACTGCCAGCAATGTCCTTGAGATAAGGAATTAGCTCTTCATCAGTGACGAGAATTTTTTCGGATTTAATCACAGCGCCTAAAACCAGTGATGTCAAAACCCGTTTTTGAGCTTCTTCAGTCTTTTCATTTTTGAAGGTCTCAAATTCCTTGCTTGCTTGATATTCCTGCCAGTCACCACCATTGTGTTCAACCGAGTGTTTATGTTGATCAATCAACATATTTACTTCGCGATTGACCATGGTTTCTGGCACGTCAACCTTGGCATTTGCCACCACTGCATCAACAACGGCCTTATGTGTACGGCTGTCGTTTTCTTCCTTCAATTCCGATTCCATACGCTCGCGAATTAGGTCTTTTAATTTGGCCAATGTTTCTTGACCAATTGTACGAGCTAGCTCATCGTTAATCTCAGGAATTATGCGCTCTCTTAAGCCCTTGATTTCAACCTTGAAAACAACGTCTTTACCGGCCAGTTGCTTGTTACGATAATCTTTCGGGAAAGTGACCGAGACATCAAGCTTATCGCCTGGTTTTGCCCCAATCAATTGCTCACAGAAGCCATCAAAGAAGTTGCCTTCCTTAATCTCAAGTACCAAACCCTCGGCATGTCCGCCTTCAATGGCTTTGCCATCGTCATAGCAATCAAAATCCAAAACGGCAATGTCATTCATGGCAATTGCGTGAGGGGCAATTTCGCTCAAAGTAGCCTTGGATTCTGCTAACTGCTCGACGACTTTATCGATTTGTTCATCATCAAGTTTTGCTTGTGGCACCGTGACTGAAACGCCTTCATAGCTACCGAGAGTCACATCCGGACGGACTTCAAATTTAGCCGAAACGCTGAGCGGTTCACCCAACTCAAACTTATATTCGTTGACTTCCGGCTCGGTTATGACATCGAGCTCTTGCTCGACAATGGCTTCATTGAGCATTTCTGGAACCAGGTGTTCCAAAGTTTCACGCTTGATGTATTCCACACCAAGAGTTTGCTCGATTACATTTTTGGGCGCTTTGCCCTTGCGAAAACCCGGAATGTTTACTTTATGAGCCAACTGCCTACAAGCCCCTTCGTAAGCGCGTTTCGCTCTATCAGCTTCAACTTCCATTTGGAGTTGAACTACATTTTGCCCTTGTCGTTCCAGGCTAACCTTCATTTGTCTTTCCTCACTACCTAATGCTTGCCACGATTTTTTTTAGAGGCAATTCTGCGAAGCCCAAATTGGCCGTGGCTTTTAATTACTTGCCAAATGCCGATTTTAGCATGCGGAAACACTGGCCCTTACTTCCATTCGAAGGTATTTATATTTACCTTTAAATACAATTAGGACTTAGTAATTTATCGAGGAATATGGATTGCCTGCTGGCCTACCACACAAGAAATCAGCAAACCAAGATTCATACAGGTAAAGATGCCAAGCAAACTGGCGCCAAGCATCAATTGCCAACAAAGCAAGGCCTGTCTTGGCGTGAGTGTCGTAAGTATGCCGAAACGGTTGGCAACATACATGATGATGCCGATTCCGACTAAAACGTCGGAAGCCAAGACCAACGCCAAACGGTGTTCGGAAAGTTGCGGAATTAGCAAGGAGATAGCCGCCACTACCGCAACAACCAAAAGGGCCAAACTAGTTGCCCTGTCCGTATCTCTCAGCTGAATTTCGTTGTCTCGACTAATCGAGTCGATGTATCGCAAGGCAGCCAATGAGCTTTGCCAGCGCGAGCGCCGCTTGATTATCTCGCCTGTGGCCATTTTCAGAGTCTCCGCCTGCGAAGAGTCGCCCGGCTCTGGTTTCTTGCCACCTTGTTCTTCAGTCATACCTCACTCCTAACCTAGACGTTCAATTCACCAAAAACTTTGAGCTTTATTTTTTGAGCCTCATTAAAAAGTATAGCTGTCTTGGCCAATACTTTAAAGATTCTCAATAAAAAAGAACGGCAATTGCCAAGCGATCGAAGCTCACCGGCACTTGTTCAGCGTTTGCTTAGTAATTGTTCTGACTGATTTAAAAAATGGAGCGGGAGACGAGGCTCGAACTCGCGACATTCTCCTTGGCAAGGAGACATTCTACCACTGAATTACTCCCGCATGACAGGCTCAGGAATCCACAATCAACGATTCTAGAACCAGCTGCGAACGCTAATTATAAAGTATAACCTTCCTTTTCTGGCGGGCACAACAAAAACTAAACTATTTGGCAGACTTAGATGGAACGTTGAGTGCCGGTCGACGGGCCAAACGTTGCTCAACGTCAGACAAAATTCTTACCACTTGATAGGCATTGTTAGCATCTGTACGCGGGCGCGCTCCAGACTCAATACATTTCAAGAAATGCTCGCACTCCAAGTGCAAGGGTTCATTATCGGGATAAGAAGGATATTCCAAAATGGTACGACCATCAGGGGTCATGCTATGCAGTGAAAGTTTATTGCCTGCTTGGGCATCATTGAGAGTCGCTGTCTTCAACGAACCATTGACAGTCAGACGCACCAACTTTTGTGGATCAATCCAACTATTACGTACTTGACCAGGTATCATCCGACCGTCTTTGGTGAATGCCAAGTCAAGATAGGCAACATCGATGATGTCGTCTTGTTGCGTATCCCAACCACCAACACGCTGCACTTCCGTCAATTCGCATCAAGCAAATAGCTCATCATGGAAATATCGTGCGGTGCCAAATCCCAAAGTACAGACCAATCGCGACGGCTGGTATTGAAATTCATTCGGTCTGATCTAACAAAACGAAGCTCGCCTAATTCACCGGAGGCAATAATTTCCTTCAGGCAATTAACGGCAGGATGGTAAAGCAACAAGTGCCCAACCATCAAAATCAAATTGCGTGCCGTTGCCAATTCATCTAATTCAGTGGCATGCGACACATCACGAGCCAACGGCTTTTCCACGTAAACGTGCTTGCCTGCTAAAAGAGCTTGGCGAGCCAGGGGAAAGTGACTGTCAGACGGTGTGGCAATCACAACTGCCTTGACGGCCGAATCAGAAATTACGGTTTGAAAGTCTTGGGTAACACGCAAACCAGGATGTTCCAGGCGAGCTTTATCCAGCCTCCGAACATCCTGATCGCAAACTACCGCTAAGGCACCGAGGTGAGCAAAGTTCCTTACCAGGTTCTTTCCCCAGTTACCACATCCAACAACGGCCACCTTCGCTTGCAATTTAGGTCTCCTAGATTTGGGCGGGGCAACCCCGCCCCTACAATGACTTCCTATTTTTTCTTATTTACGGCTTCCAAGAACTCTTTACCTACTTTGAAACCAGGTACGCGCTTGGCTGGAATATGCAATGGTTCATTAGTCTTTGGATTACGACCAGTGCGTGCTTTGCGTTGGCGCAATTCAAATGTTCCAAAGCCAACCAAGGTGACCTTTTCACCAGAGGCAACTTGTTTGATGATTGAATTCATCGTTGAGTTTATGATCTGCTCGGCATCCTTTTTGGTGGTGCCGGCCTCTTTTGCCACAATTTCTACCAGTTCAGCTTTATTCAAGGCGCTAACTCCTGACTTTGACGGTTACAACATGGATTCCATTTGGAAAGGCCCCGTTGAGAAATCATCCAACCAAAGGGGGTTCCAACAACCACCACCTGTGTCTCCGTGCGCAGCTTTGCAAGTAGAATCTTCTTGAAGAAGATCATCGCCTCTGCGCAACTGGTTAGCATCGGGGTTTCACTCAAAAATAAGCGAAACTAAATGCCACCAGTTAACCGTCAGCTTTTGAAATGTGCAAAAATTTCATGCCAAAATTTTTGCCCAAGCGTACGGATACGTGCAATGCTAGCATAAAGTTTTGCAAGCACAACCACTGCAACCCAATTGTTTGAGAGAAATTACCAATGCTGACAACCTCAAAACTGCCTGCCACCTCGGTCAGGCGTGATGCGTGGGTAGAAATTGACCTCTCAGCCATCGAATACAATATTGCTCAAATCAAGAGCTGGACTGCAAAAGAAGAGACAAGCCAGAAGCCCTGCCGTTTGATGGCCGTAGTCAAAGCCGATGCTTATGGTCATGGTGCCCAAGATCTTGTGCCGGTTATGGAAGGCTCTCAAGTAGATTATTTTGGCGTTGCCTCGGTTGACGAGGGGTATCAACTGCGTCAAATGAAAACCAAGCGGCCAATTTTGATTTTGAGTCCCACACCAAGTTGGGCAATTAGTTCAGCTTTAGATGCGGATTTGCAATTTACGGTTACTTCGCTTTCACAAATAAAAGACATTGCCAAGCAAGCGGCCAAACAAGCAAAAAAAGCTTTGGTGCACTTAAAAGTAGATACCGGTATGCATCGGCTTGGCTTAAACATTTCCGAATTGGGCGAAGCACTGGAGGCAATCGCAAGTAATCCTGCGCTTTCACTTTCTGGTTTTTACAGCCACTTAGCTAATCCAGAGAATCAATCGTCTGTGGATGCGCAAAATAGCCTCTTTCAAAAGTGTCTCAAACAACTGAATCAACTGGGCATAGCACCCGGTCTAGTTCATTTAGCCTCGGGGCAAGCAGCACGAAACTTTTCCGCAACACATTACGATATGGTGCGCGTCGGTCTATATTTATATGGATTAGAACCAAATTCAAAATCAACTGTTGTAAAACTAGCCTTGGCTCTGCGTGCCAGAATCAACCAACTGAAGATAATCGACAAGCAAGAATCTTTGGGCTATGGATTGACATGGACAGCAGCACGTCCTTCCAAAATTGCCTCAATTCCGATTGGTTATGCCGATGGAATTGATCGCCGTCTTTCCAATTCCATGGAAGCTCTCATGCATGGCATTAAGATCAAGCAAGTCGGCTTGATCTCCATGGATCAAATGCTCTTTGATGTTACGGATGTGCCGCAAGCACAGGAGGGTGATGTAATCACTTTGATTGGTCAAGAGAAAGGAGCCAATGGCGTAAACTCCTCTCAGTCGGCAAACCAAACCAATCAAACGCTTTATTTAGCTGATTGGGCAAAAATGTTGGACACAGTTACATATGAATTAGTTTGCCGCATGCGCTTGAGATTGCCGCGAATTTACACGCGCTCAAAATCCATCGGCCAATAATTTGGGAGAAGAACTTGCAAGAGCTGGGAATATTTGGTGGCACCTTCAATCCTATTCATTATGGACATCTTTTGATTGCCGAATTGGCCCGAGAACAATTTCAATTGGAAAGAGTCTTGTTCATGACTGGCGCGAATTTGCCACATCGCGTTGATGTGCAAGTGCCAGCAGAAGCACGCTACGAAATGGTCAAGGCGGCAATCAGTGACAATCCCGGTTTTGAAGCTTCTCGCTTGGAGCTTGAGCGAGAAGGACCGTCATATACTGTCGATACCTTGAGACAACTTAAGTCCATTTACGGCAATTCAACCAGATTGAATCTGATTATTGGTGGTGATAATGTGGCGCATTTGTCCACCTGGCATGAAGCCAAAGATCTCTTGTCACTCTGCCGCATTCTAATTGCCGTCAGACCGCCGATGCAGAAGAAGGAAATTGATTTAGCCAAATATCCGGATGCCGCATTTGAATTTATTGATTTGCCACCCATTGGTATTGCTTCCACCTTAATCCGCAAGCGATTGTCCGAGGGGAAATCTATAAAATACATGATACCGCAGGCGGTGCACTTGCTTTTGCAAGAAAGAGGTTATTACCATGTCTGAGGTTTACGAAGGTATTCCGAAGAAGCTGACTTTGGAATATGCCCGCGAGTGGATCAGCCCGCGCGTATCGGCAAAACGATTTGCTCATATTGAGGGAACCGCAGAGGTCGCTAAACAACTCTCGGAATATATTCAAGTTGATCTCTATCTTGCCCAGTTGGCCTGTCTTTTGCATGACGCCAGCAAAGAGACAAAAGCGGCAGAACTAGTCGAACAAGCAAAAGCATACGGTCTGAAGTTGCACCCAATCGAAGAAAAGCACGGACACATTTTGCACGGACCTGTTGGTGCGGAAGTGATCAAAGAAGAGCTCGGACTGACAAACAAGGATGTTTTAGACGCAATTCGAGAACACACATTGGGTGCCGCACCAATGTCAAATCTTTCCAAAGTAGTCTTTCTGGCTGATTGCCTAGAGGCGGGTCGTCCGAATGACTATCGCAAGACAATCTGGGACGCCGTCAAGAAATCGCAAGAAGACGATCTTAATTTAGCCATTGTCGTAGCCTCGGATCTCAATTTACGCTTTTTACTGGACGATCACAAACCAATTCACCCAAAGACAATCGAAGTACGCAACTACTACCTCAGTCTTTTAGCGCCGGCAAAGACACCTATTTAATCAGCTCTGGTTCCATTGGTCTGCCAATATATGGCAAGAAGAATTCCAAGGCTGGCTTTTCATCGCTGAGTGGTTCGACGCCATTCAAATAATCATTCAGCTTCTTGCCACCAACTAAAAATGTCTGCAAGATTGCCTGGGCATCCGGCAAGTTAACACTTGCCAGGCTTTTAAGAGCAAACTTGCTTTGGCTCAGTCTTGATGCTATGAGATTTTGATCGAGTGAGATAGGGGAATTGGAAGCAATCAGAATGGCTTCATGCTTGACGGGCATCCAAATTGTCACGTGAGCAAACTGCGTGCAAGCAGCTTTCACAGCCATCTTCCACAACTGTTCACTTTCGTGTTCCATCGGTACCCACTGGCAAAAAATACCACCTTGGGCCAATCGATTGGACGCCAATTGATAGAATTCCTTTGTATAGAGATTGACGACTTGAGCATCATTTGGCAATGGCGGCGAGACAACAATTACGTTGTAAGACTTGGGCGAGCGCAAAAGCAAATTACGCCCATCGGTAAACTTCGTGGTTAACTTGCCACTCAAAAGCACATCTTGGTTGGCGTCCGTAAAATACTGACTGGCAGCGCAGACTGCCTTCGATAGCTCTGCTACATCCACATGGCGGACGCGTTCATCTTGAATCATGGCACCACCTGTAATACCAGCACCAAAGCCAATCAATAATGCTTCGTCCGGTTTGTCACAAAGCAAAATTGGCACATGCCCCATAAAGCGCATATAGCGCCGCGCCCACGGTACATCTGCCGAATAGGACTCACCATTAAGAAGCAACATGCGAAATGCTGGATAATCAAAAACCCAAGCCGTACCAGTTGAATCTTCAAATACTTGTATAAGCCGGGCATTGACTTGATTAGCCATTTGTTCTACCACGTAAGCTTGTGGGCAGACGACGACAAACAAAAGTGCAAGAGGCAGAGAAACACCAATTAATAATGTCTTTTTGATACCACAAGTAAATAGACAGGCAAAAGCTACAGAGACAATGGCAATCAAGGTGGTTATCTTTAAGGCACCGGTGCCGCCAAGAAAGCCAATTAGCAAAAAGCCGGTTGCTAGTGCGCCAATTATTGAACCGATAGTATTTAGAGCATAGACTGCACCAACAGCATGTCCTGTCTTGGGCAACTTTTGTGCATAGGTGCCAACCATAGGGAAACACAATCCGATCAATAGTGTGGGCAAAAAGATAAATGCAAAGCAAGTTGTCGCCTCGGCAAGTAGAAGTTTATCCAACTGAAGTGACGCTGCACCTTTATACGACGAAAGGACTTCTCGATAGCGAAATGCCAAAGGCATGAGTAAATAACTAACAATAAATGAGAGCGCTCCCGCACTCTGGGCAAGAGCAAAGAAAAATACAAGTCTTTCAATTGTCAGCTCGGATTTATCCTTCCTTAGCCAGAGAGTCCAGATTAAGCTTGCCAGCGCCAAGGCAATTAAGAATGTGGCCAGCATGAAACTTATGGCGTAGGTGCTAGAACTAGTGAGCGGTCGCAAAAGGCGTGCCCAAATCACTTCATAAGACAAGGCAACAAAACCGGAAGTAAAGGAAAGCAAATACAAGATCTGCAAATCCTTTTGCTTCGGCCAAGCAATGCCATTTGCAAGTATTTCGCTGAGTGAGGACTTGACCGATGCAGCCAGACTAGCAACTAGCGCTTGCGCTTGGTTGACTGATGCTTTTACGCAGACATTCTCTTGATCAGAGCCCCTGAACAAGACAAAGGCCAGATTGCCACAAGCAAGGTTCAACACACAGGCCAAAAGTACAGTTCCTTGGATGCCGAGCAAACCGAAGCCATAAAAACAGGCAAACAGTACACCAAAGCCTGCACCACATGTATTGATGCCATAAAGCAAAGCAAAGGCAAGCGGCTTTGTGCTCGTGTTTTGCCTCAGCATGCAAGTAAGCACCGGCAATGTCGCGCCCATAAATATAGTTGGAAGCAGTAGTAGCAAAAAGGTAATCAAAACCTGAACGACAAGAATCATTGACTCAGGCAAAGGTGAATGCAAATAGATGTTGGCGGAAACGTCTGGCATAGCAACGAGCGTCCAAGTGCAGACTAAAGCACTCAGACCAATGGCAATTTCCAAAAGTCCATAAATAATTAGATGTGGCTTTGCTCTTTGATTACCAGGCAATTCTGTAATCGTATCAATATATCGTCCGCCAATTGCTGCGCCGATTGCCAATCCCAAAAGAAATTCAGCAAGGACGCAGCTTGTGGCTTGAGTTGTATTCCCGAGAACCAATCCTAGTTGCCGAATCCAAGCAAGCTCATAAATGAGTCCTGAGGCTCCAGAGACAAAGAAAAGAACGTATATCAATGTCTACTACACTTTACGTTGCATAATAGATTGGCCAGGGATTGCAACCGGAGTATTGATAGTACACGGTGGATTGGAAGGCAGAATTCCATTGGCCTGGATACTGCCAGGCTCCTGGCGATGTGTAACCCAAGAAGTTTCCGTGGATTGGTCCGCCCCAGCCAAAAATACCTGTCCTGCCTGTATTGACACGAATAATCGTCGCATCGCACGGTGGCGGTGGTGGTGGCCCAGGAGGAGGAGGAGGAGGAGGAGGAGGAGGTGGTGGTGGTGGTGGTGGTGGCGGTGGTGGTATTAAAGGACACGATACTGCCCATTCAGCAGCTAAATGCGGACACGTGCCTTGCTGATTAGGATCGCACCACTTACCGTTATATGCCGGCGCTTGCGCCCATGGAAAAGACTGATCAGCAAAATAAGTTGCCATATTAGTTGTAGAGGGAGCCGGTGGATTAGCGCCCGGATCAGGGAAAGCATTGGCTGCTTCATCCCTGGCTTGCACCTGCCAAATCAATTTTGTCGACGGATCAGATAACGATGGCACGATAAGCGCACTGGTGTTTTGATACGATGCTTGCCCTTTATTTATCGGCTCGGCAGCATAAGGTGCTGTATACATCGCGTGCAATACAACCTTTGCTGTTCCGGGTTGATAATTTGTCTGTTGTTGCAAGTGGAAAGCAAACTTCAAGTTCGTCGATGGTGGTATGGCACTAGCGGCTCGTGCCGGCTGCAACCAGCTATCATCAACATTCTTGCTTGCCTGTGGGATCAAAACTTGAGCGCCAAAAAAGACCAGAGGACAAACATACTGGTTGCCTTTCTTAACTGGAGCCGCGCACCAATCACGCACCGGTGCTTGGGCATCTTGTCCGGTTGAAACCGGTTGATCACCTTTCATATCAGCAACTGTAGCGGCTCTTCCCGCTGGATAGAAGTCGGCACCATTGACAATGTAGTGGTTATCATTCACCTTCCTCACACCACCGGCAGTCAGTGACTTAAGGTTTTGCTTCATGGTTGAGGTTACGTCCATGCAATATGCGGCATTGACCATAGCGTTAGCCATGCGCGGATTGTCAGCCATAGACTTTGCTGATACACCACCAGAGGATCTTCCATTGCTTTCTATAAACCAGTTATCGTAAGGAGATGGATTGCCTTGAATTGGTGCTCCACTTTGACGCAATGCCTTCAAGGCATTTTCAAATGTAGTTCCGGCATAATAATTGGACTGCAACATTTTGTTAAGCAATTCATGCAAAACAGAAACAGGGTGACCGTCAATTGTTGTCACGTCTCCATCGGCACCTATCTTTACCAATTCTGCATCATTGGGCAAAGTACCGTCTGCAAATGTATATCCCCAAACATTGGCTTGCTGGCGTGCCTGTTGCTCGGGCGTCAGATGGCGCAAATTGCGTGGGTCATAAAATCCATCTTCACTAATTCTGAGAATCGCAGAGCTGATTGCACCTTGATCACCATCGGCTGCATAAGCAGGCGGCAATAATTGGTCACGATTGAAGCCAAAAATTTGCGGCGGCGGATTAGCATTCGTGCCTACATAAGTTTTGATGTTATATGAAAGCGCATCAATGACATTCTGCATATTCGGGCGATCGCCAAGAGTCATCAGCCAGTCATTGACCAAGAACGTCAAACATACACTAGGATCATCGGTGGCTCGTCCAGGTAGCCCTTTGAAATTGGCTGCCGTCAAAGTGCCACCACCAGGTACCGGACCATTTTTGGCTACATACCAGGTACCGGCTGACGCACTATTCCAAGAAGTATATTGACTGGCACCACTACTACCAATTTGGGACGCATTCATTATATTCTTTACGCTATTGAACATATTAGGATTGCCGGAAACCGAGCCTGGAAATCCTTGCGGAAAGGAAACAGTAAGCGTTCCTGAAGGAGACAAAGACGGCTGATTAGTGCTTTGAGCAAATGCTGGTTGTAATAGATCAAAGCCATGCGAAATTTGATTGCCTATGGCCGTCTGACATTCTGCATAAGCAATGCTTGTCAGAGTCCCAGCGGAAATGGTCTTGCCAATTTGAGCACCAGCCGTGACTGTCTCATTGGCAGTAACTTTTACGCCAGCTGGTGGCATGTTTGGTGGTAATGTTGCTTGCCATAAACCGGGATCAGCAATTGTGGTTGCTGGTCTTACAGTTACAAATCGAACGGTTTGACTCGTGCCGGCAACCGGAATATCGACATTCGGTTTGTAATAATTTTGTCCGCTTCCGACGGTGACGTAAGCAGCATTTTGAGTTGTCGGATCTAAGGAAGCTGGCAGCGGAGTCGACAAAACTGCCAAACCAGGATCGTTAAAATAACCAACTTCAATTTTAGCGATGGAACCAGTCTTGTTTGTTCCGGCTCCATGGCCGGCAACCACATTTGCCTGGTAGGCGGCCTTAGCATCTCCCCAAAGGTCAATTGGTGCACCATATTTGTCATAGAGCACGCCACTGCCATTGTTCGCAACACCTTTTATTTGATTGGCCAAGGCAGCGCAACCGGCTTTCAATGCTGTTATTTCAGCCACAATAGATGCTTGCATTGTAGTGTTTTGCAACTGGTTGGCGATGATGGCGCGAATCCGTAAATTTTGTAGCCGTGAATTGAGACTAATACTGGGATAAGCGCTGTTTGACAAAGATCCTTGCGTCGCGCTCTGAGGTGGATTGTAGCCCCCTAACCTCGCTTGCTGCGGCGATGCCTCGTCAGCCAAACACAATTGTCCCCAGGGCCCTGTGACCGTGGCACGACCGATATCTTTTGCTGCCGCCAATGCTGCAGCATCGATGGCTGTCATCGCCCGCTTATGTGTGCTAAATAGCGAGCTGTAATTCAATACAAAATAGCTGATCATAAGTGCAAATAAACCTAGACAGACAACCACTAAAACTAGTGTGTTGCCTTTCGAAATCTTGTGCCGCCTGGTCTTCATGATTCAACTCCAATATCAACTAGCATGATTTCCGCGCCGCCCGAAGTTGTAGAAATCATTTAGCGATAACAAATGGGACTACAGCCTTTTATTCCCACCGAAACACAATCATTAACACCAACTCATAATAAAACTTGACAATTTAATCCGCAAGCAGGTTAAACTTTGCCCCGGTCAGGTATCCCCATCCAGCAAGGACGATTATCAGCTTCAAATTCTAATTTCTATTATTAACTTGCTTCGGTCTTCTTCTGACAGACAGCCAACATGGTCATGACCAGACCAAACAAACCCATAACGGCGCCCCAACAGATATTGAGGTCGACGCTCGACTGACCAATTTGCGTTTGAGTCGGGACAAAGAAACCATAGCCAATTAAGAGCACCCCAAAGATGACAAACAAAATTCCAATTGGCAGTCTCAAATCAAGCATAAATCACCAGAAAATTACATTACAAATACAAGTAAGCACTAAAACAATAATAGCCAAAATCACTGGATTCTTGTACCAAACTGCTGCCTTGGCAAATGCTTGTCCGGATAGACCCCAAACTAAGCCATGCAATTCACTTTCATCTTTCGGCTTTGTAAAGTATGAAAGCACAATGGTGATGACGAAACAGACCACCCAGGCAGTGGTGGCACGCCAGAAGTTACCAGCCATTGCCGATTGATAAATAAGTGTTCCCTGACTGCAAAGCACTTGATGAACACAAGCAGCCAACGTGCCACAGACCAAACCCCAGAATGCCGCCCATGGTGTTGCCTTGCGCCAGAACATCCCCAGTAAGAATGTGGCAAACAAAGGCGCATTGAAGAAAGAAAAGATCATCTGCATGTAATCCATGATGCTCTGATAGTTCATCACCAAATAAGCAGCACCGATGGAAACGATGATACCGCAGGCGGTGGCAATGCGACCGACCCACAAATAGTGTTTGTCGGATCTATTTGGCGCAATGTAACTTTGATAAATGTCGTAAGTCCAGACCGTGTTAAAGGCTGTAATGTTGCCCGCCATGCCAGACATAAAGCTAGCAAGCATTGCCGTCAGTCCAATGCCAAGCATGCCGGATGGATAATACTTGGCTAAGAGCAAAGGCATTGCCATGTTGTAAGAATAATTCGTGTCATTAGAGCCAAGTGCTGGTATAAGGGCTAAGGCAAGCATGCCAGGCAAAACCGTCAGCGCTGGAAAAAGAATCTTGGGGAAAGCAGCAATCAAAGGAGTGCGCTGGGCAGCGTTAAGATCCTTGGCTGCAAATGCTCTTTGAATGACCAAAAAATCTGTACACCAATAACCAAAAGAAAGTACAAAACCAAGACCGGAAACAATGCCTAACCAATCAATACCCATGGGATTGGCTGCCGTTGCCGTGTTTGCCCAGAGATGACCAAAGCCTGGTGGTAGCTTTTCCACCAGATTGTTCCAACCACCAATATTGGCCAAACCAATAATCGGCAATGGCAGAAGACCGAACAAGACCAAGAAGAATTGCAGAACCTCATTATAAATAGATGAGGTCAGGCCACCCAGAATTGTATAAGTCAGTACAACCGCTGCTGATACCAAAATGGAAGCATCCATGGACCAGTTCAAAAGCAGCTTAAAGACAAGGGCCATTGCATACATATTGATGCCGGACATAAGCACCGTCATCACCGCAAAAGAAATGGCGTTGAAAGCACGGGTCGGTTCATTGAAACGCAACTTCAAATATTCAGGAACAGATCGAATACGAGAACCATAGTAAAAAGGCATCATGAAGATTGCCAAAAACACCATAGCCGGAATTGCTCCGACCCAATACATATGCGCTGTCATCAAACCATATTGAGCACCATTGGCTGCCATGCCCATAACTTCAATGGCACCAAGGTTGGCAGATATGAAAGCCAAACCTGTGATCCAACTGGGAATTTTGCGCCCGGAAAGAAAGAAGTCTTCCGAACTAACCATGTTCTTTTTCAGAGCATAGCCAATAGCCAGAACAAAGACGAAATAAATGGCAATGATGCCATAGTCCAACAAATTTACATGGAACTCTGATTGCACAAGTCCAGTTCCTTATTAAAGAAGCCAAGCAAAAGCAGAGGCCTTATAGTGATTGATCAAATTCTTCGGCCGGCGCGGCTCCACCGCTAGCAGCATCTTTCTTGCTATCGAGAAGACGGAAGTTAGAGGCGCTGACAAAGGGGCGAATGTTTTTCACACCCTGATCATCAGTCCAACGGCTAAAGTCAAGACGTCCTTCCACAGCAATCATGCGACCTTTGCGCACATATTCACCAGCAAGTTCTGCTTGTCTGCCCCAAAGCTCGATATCGAACCAATCGGTTTCTTTTTCCTTGGTCGGCCGATTGACAGCCAAGCTAAAAGTTGTTTTAACACGACCGGATTCAAAATACCGCATCTCAGGATCACGTCCAGAGCGACCGACAATAGTGACAGAATTGATCATACAAACCTTCCTTGCGAACCTTCCTCGAACCTCTTCATGGGTTGTGATTGCAGTCTTTCAACCGCAATTCGGCGCTTGGCTTCTTCCTCTAAGCTGCCTTATAATAAGTTGCCTTGTGGCAATTTGATGATGTTACTACAAAGAAGCTTGCTATCAAAGTAAGCAACATCTCAAAAGTTATATTTTAGTTTTAGGAAAAGAACCTTGCAGACAGTAATCAAGCCAAATGTCGATGCCAATGTCGACTCTAACAACAATCAAAATCCAGTTTCTTTGCAACAGCCGGTTTGGCATGTAGTGGCACTTTGCGTCCTGACTTGTTTTGCTTATTGCTTTTACTGGTTTTACAAAACTTGGCGTAATTTAGCCGCATCTGGGGGAAAGCGTCCCGAAACAGCCAAGTACGCTGAAATCAGTCCGCTGCTTCGAACCATTGGACTCTTTGTGCCTATTTTGCATGTATGGCTTTCCTTCAATTTGTTTTCTGGTATCGCCAAGCTCTATCCCAACAAAACATCCACAGTTAGCCAGAAACCAAATTGGTCTGCCGCACTTTTGGTTTTAGCGATGATTGGCTTCATCTATCTCACCAAACTACCAGGCGCTTGGTACTTTCTCTCGCTCGGCGCATGCATACCACTGGCAGTGGCGCAGTCTTGGCTGAATGCCTATTGGCAAAGTTTGGAGACGAAAGAAATTTTGATTCGCCAAGCATTCACAGGTAAGGAACTGGTGGCAATCATTTGCGGATCACTTTTACTTGGTTTGATTGCCGCTTCATTTTTTCTCTAGACTTTAGAAGTCGTGTTTCTTTGCCCACTTAACCAGCTCGTCCACGTCTTCTAATTCCAATTTGGCAGTTAATTGATCAAGCTCATTTGCCAATTGTTCTTCTGTCAAACTCAAGCGTTCGGCGGCTTTTGCTATGCCACCACGGGCGGTGACATGCCGCAAGAGATTTCTTTCGCTATGACTTAAGCGAGTCAAATGTCGAGGCAAAGAAGGTGAAATAACATTGCGTGATCCGCGCGATACCATGAGCATGGTCATGCGAATCAATGCAGGCGCATCTTCCTTCAACACATAAGCACATGCACCAGCATCGAGTAAATCTTGCACTTCCGAGGCTTTGCCCTGACTGGCAAAAATTATTACTTTGGCATTGCGCAAAGAACAAAGGCGTTTGATCAAATCGAAAGTGGAGATCAAACCCGGCAAATGCAAATCAAGCAAGACCATATCCGGTAAAAGTTTCTGCGCTGATTTCCAAGCATCATCAGAAGTTTCCGCCTGACCGCAAACTTCAATCATGTCGCCTTGAGCCAAATCAGCAATTACCTTGGCTCGGGTTGGTCCATGATCATCAACTACTAGTAAGCGAATTGTATTTGAAATGGCTTGGTCTCCTTTCGGATTCCTAGAATTTTACATGTCTTTGAGTTACTGACTTGGCACTTGCAAAGCATTTATAATCTAGCCAAGTGTCCAGAGGAAAAGGTAATAATTCCATGAAAAACAATCAGCTTACCATTTTACTAAGTCTTGCAGTCCTAGCTCCAGCATGTATCGGCGGATTAACAGCTTGTCAGGCCAATTCACAAGATGCAGCCACAGATACAGCCACGCAAACGCAAGGCACAAACACTGCACCAACAACTCAAATTGCCGATAATTCTATCGCCAACAATTCGACTAGCAATAGTCAGGCACCATCTTTATTAGCTCAATCAGGAGGAAATACCGTGACAACAGCTTCCGGACTTCAATATGAAGATTTAAAAGTGGGAGATGGTCAGATGCCCAAAGCTGGTCAAACAGTTTCTGTGCATTACACAGGTTGGCTAACCAACGGACAAAAATTTGATAGCTCGTTGGACCGCGGTCAGCCTTTTCAATTCACTCTCGGCGCAGGCGAAGTGATTAGAGGTTGGGACGAAGGCGTTGCCAGTATGAAAGTTGGCGGCAAGCGCAAATTGACCATTCCACCAGGTTTGGGATATGGTGCACGCGGTGCTGGCGGTGTCATACCACCAAATGCAACTTTGATTTTCGAAGTTGAGCTTTTGGGAGTCGGCTAAACCTAATTACTTTTGAGCTTTACTTTGGAGGGAGAATAGATTTTATTCTCCCTTGCACTGCAGAAAAAACTTGCTCGAGCTTGGGTAATGATTCTTCAAGCTCTTCCCAGTTTTGATTGTTTGCCGAAGCTTCCATCGCCAAAGAAAGTTGTTGCAAATAAAGAGCGCGCATCATTGAGCTCGAGCCTTTCAATTCATGCAAGACCGACTTGACGCCTCTTAAGTTTCGCTCGTCAATCGCAGTAGCCAACTTTTGCAAAAGTGCCTCAGTCGACTTGTCAAAAATCTCCAAGAGTTCATTGACAGAATCCCGACCAAAAATTTCATTCAGTGATTCAACATCCAGCAAGAGAGCATGATTGCCTGTCTCAATTTGTCCCGAAAAGCTTTGCGAAAGCTCCTTAGCTGATACTGATTCTTTGGCTTTGAAAAACATTTCTGTCGCCCCAAGAGTAATTTCACCAGATGTTTTGCCCGGCATTATTAATGTATCCGAGACCATACCGGTATAAGCATTTGGCATCTTGCACGGAATCCAGCGTTGCAAAATTTGCAATAGTTTTTCTGCATCGATGGGCTTCGAGATGTAATCATCCATGCCAGCAACAATGCACTTTTCTCGATCGCCTTCCATTGCTTGGGCTGTCATAGCAATAATCGGAATGTGCCTGCCCGATAGCATCTCTGCTTTGCGAATCAGCTTGGTGGCATCGAAGCCATCCATTTCCGGCATTTGGCAATCCATCAAAATCAAACCATAGTCATGCAAGGCTAGTGTACGTATTGCTTCTGCGCCATTGGCACAAGTATCCGCCGAAATTCCAAAGGACTGCAATTGCAAAATTGCGACTTGTTGATTGACTTTGTTGTCTTCGACCACAAGCACAAGCTGACTTGCGTCTAACTCGCCGGCAAAATCCAAACTCTGCCGATTTGCCTTGCGTGTTTCTGTTGTCCAAGTCTTGGCGCCGCTACCTTCCAAGGCTCTACCCATGACTGTGGCAATACAATCCAGAAGTTCCGATTGTCTGACTGGTTTAGTCAAATAACCACTGAAACCGTTGGCAATAGCCATGTCCCCTAAGCCAACTGTGTCGTGGGCCGTGATCAAAATCATCTTAGTGTTAGAAAGCTTGGGATCATCTTTGACTTGTGATGCCAATTCCATACCATCTTTTCCCGGCATGACTAAATCAACCAAGAGCACATCGTATGGATCGTTTTGAGCCTTGGCTTTATGCAGGATATCGATAGCTTCATCTGCACTGGTGGCTTGAGCTGGACGCATTCCCCAAGAGTCTAAATATGCATGCAAGATGTGTCTGGCAATGGCTTCATCATCAACCACACAAACGCGCAAACCACCAATTGCTGGTTTCTCTACTGGTGTCTTGGTCGACTTGCCGGTCCAACCAAAAGGAATCTCGCACCAAAATGTCGAGCCCTTGCCTTTAGTGCTTTCAACATCAATGACACCACCCATCATTTCAGTAAGATGTTTGGAAATCGTCAGCCCAAGCCCTGTGCCACCATGAGTCTTGCTTGCCGAAGCTTGTACAAATGGTTGAAACAAGCGGGACTTTTCTTCTGACGTCATACCGACTCCAGTATCGGCAACTTCAAAATGAATAATTGCCATCGATTCAGACTTGGTTTTGAGCATGGCTCGAATCACAACTTCGCCATTCTTAGAAAACTTGATTGCATTGGCTGCCAGGTTCAAAAGAATTTGACGCAAGCGCCCAGGATCGCCAAACAAAACCGCTGGTACATTAGCGTCTACATAAGTCATGAGAGAAATTTGTTGGCTTCTGGCTTGCACTGCCAATAACTCGCCGACACTTTCCACGACAGAAACCGGGTCAAACTCCATGAATTCAAGCCCGAGTTTGCCCGCTTCAACTTTAGAATAATCAAGAATATCGTTGATTACCGATAGCAGTGCATCAGCTGCATCACGCACTGTGGCTGCAGACTTTCGCTGATCATCGGTCAACTCAGTGCGCAATAGCGCATTAATCATGCCAATGATTGCATTCATCGGTGTGCGAATTTCATGGCTGATATTGGCGACAAATTCCGATTTAAATTTGGAAGCGAGCAAAGCCTGATCGCGAGCTTTACTCAAGGCAGTTTCAGTATGCTTGCGCTGCCTTATATGTTTGCTCAATTGATGCACCATCACAACATAGGAAATCAAAATGGCAATCGTCAAAATTGCCACTGAAAATGCCGTCCTCTCAGCGCTTTCCTCCGCAGCTTGCATTCTTTGCTGTAACAAGCGCTCTTCTTCCTGCTTCGTATCCATGACCAATTGTCTAATTTCCAAATACGAAATCATCGGACTGCTATTTGCCAATTCTCTTTGCACAGCAAAAATTCCACTTTTCTGTTTAAGTGCAATGAGGCGGTCCAAAATTTCAAGGCGACTTTTGATTTTCAAATCAAGCCGAGATATCCTGTCCTGCTGAACCGGATTATCAGACGTGAGAAAACGCAGGTGAACGATATGGCGTCTAAGCTGCTTAAGCGCTGTGTCATACATAGCCAAATATATGGGCTGCTCGGACAAGATATAGCCGCGCTCGCCAATTTCAGCATCCTTAAACGTAGAAAACGCCGATTCAACTTCCGCTAAAACATCCTTGCTATGCTCAACCGAATGATTTCTTTCGACGAAGCTAATCGTGTTGTGATAAGAAACGTAGGCTGTAACCAATAGGACTACAGCCAAAATGCCGATTAGGACATATATCTTACGCTCGAAGGAAATCATTTAATTTAATCAAGACCCAGTCTATCTAATAGATATATTTACATTTTAGACATACCACCAGGCACGAGCCGGTAACCAAGGCAAGGATTTTGATCTGGTTTTGCTCCCGAATTGCCAGTAGCCAATAGCTTTTGCTTATCTAGTTTGGCTGGGTAGAGATACCGATAATCTGCTATCGTCTTGGAGAAGAAATTTTTCCCAGACGTTACCCCTTCTGGATATCGACCGTATATGCGCTTTATTCACACATCCGACTGGCACTTGGGAAGGCTATTTCATGGCGCCCATTTAACAGACGATCAGGCGCATGTTTTGAGCCAGTTTGTCGATTTAGTTAAGGAGAGCAGACCAGAGGCGATTTTAATTGCCGGCGATATTTATGACCGAGCCGTGCCGCCGCCCGAGGCAGTCAATCTCCTGGACGAAGTGCTTTCCCAAATCGTCGGTGATTTGCGTATACCAACTGTGATTATTGCCGGCAATCACGATAGTCCCGAGCGTTTGAACTTTGGTTCGCGGCTTTTGACCAAGCAAGGTTTGCATGTGCATGGGCGTCTGAGCCCAAGCTTCCAACCAATTGTTCTGGAAGACGGCTTTGGCAAAGTAAATGTCTATCCAATTGCTTATGCAGAACCACCGGTGGTGCGCGAGCAACTGGAAGATGCAAGTATCGATAGTCACAACAAAGCTAACCGAGCAATTGTCGATTCAATTTTAAAAAATCAGAAAGCCCAAGCCAGAAAAATATTGGTTACGCATGCCTTTGTGGCGGGCGGTCAGGAAAGCGAATCAGAAAGACCGCTTTCACTCGGTGGTTCCGGCTTGGTTGATGTGGCAAGTTTTGCTGGTTTTGATTATGTGGCGCTTGGACATTTACACAGACCACAAAAGATTGGCAGCGAAAGTATCTGTTATTCCGGCTCGCTGATGAAATATAGTTTTTCAGAAGCAGATCACAAAAAATCAATCAACATCGTAGAGATGGACGGTGAGGGAAAAACTCGCATTGAAAAAGTGTCGCTTTCCCCCAGACGTGACGTACGCATTCTCGACGGCTACCTGGCAGATATTCTCAGCCAAGCAGAAAATGACGCGGCTAAAAGTGACTACCTCATGGTCACCTTGCGTGACACTGGTGCAATTTTTGATGCAATCGGCAAACTGCGTCAGGTCTATCCAAACGTCATGCACATTGAGCGTCCTCTCTTAAATTCAGATGGGCGGTTGGCCAATGATAATCTTGATCATCGCAAGGTGAATGAGGCCGATCTTTTTGCCAACTTCTACCAACAAGTGACAGAAGAAAATCTCACAGATGAGCAATGGCAAGCCTTTCGTGGTGCCGTTTCGAATTTGAGCGGGAGGGCATTATGAGGCCGATTAAGCTTTGCATGCGTGCCTTCGGTTCTTATTCGCAAGAACAAATCATTGATTTCCGCGACTTGAAAGACAAAACATTCTTTCTCATACACGGACCAACCGGTGCGGGTAAAACCACAATTTTTGATGCAATTTGTTTTGCTTTGTACGGCGATTCCTCAGGCGATGAACGCACAAGCAAACAAATGCGATCGGACTTTGCCCCGCCCACGGTGCAAACCGAAGTAACCTTCGACTTCCAACTCGGCCAAGATTTCTATCGCATTACACGCATTCCCGAACAAGAGAAACAAGGTAAAAAAGCTGCCTCGACTCTGGTGCGGGCGCAAGCCACGCTGTGGAAACGCACGCATTGCCAAAACGATCAAGAAGAAGGCACAGTTCTGGCAACCAAGGCTAGCGATGCCACAACTAAGATTGAAGAATTGCTCGGCTTTGCCAGCTCTCAATTCCGTCAAGTCGTGCTCTTGCCCCAAGGCAAGTTCCGCCAACTGCTCATGTCTTCTTCTAAAGATAAAGAGCAAATTTTGGAAGCCTTGTTCAAGACAGAAATTTATAAGCGCATCGAGACTGCCCTAAAAGATGCTGCTGCAAATATTGGTAATGAATTAGAAGACAAAATGCTACGCGCCAATGTTTTGCTTGAACAAGCAAGCGTCGCCAGCACTGCCGATCTGGCCGCCAAGCGCGAACAAACCGAACTTGACTTTCGGGAAGCAAAAGCAAAAGTAATGCTATTGCGTGGCAGACAAGAAATTGCCCAGAAAGAACTGAACGAAGCTTTGCGCGTTAGTCAACTACTAAAGGAAAGTAAAGACTCTCAACTAGCACTTTCATCATTGCACTCACAAGTCGGGGAATATCAGCTCAAAGCAGAGACGTTAGACAATGCCCAAAAGGCTCAAGCCTTATTTGAATCAGAAAAGGTTTTGAATAGCTTCCGGGAAGAAAACAAAACAATTGAAACTAAAGTCAGCCAAGCAAAAGCATCATTGGACTTAGCGGAAGAAAAGCAAAAGCAAAGCGACGCTAGATATCAAACCGAACTTGCTAAAGAAGAACAAAGAAAACAATCAGAGCAAAAATTACTTGTCTTGAATGAGCTTGCCGGCAAAGTCAATGAGCTTGCCTCTGCGCAAAAAAGCCTGCTTTTAGTAAACGAGCAATTTCAGCAGGAGAACCAGAAACTCAGTCGTCTCCAATCCAGCCTAAAAGCTACAGAAGAAGACTTGCTACATAAGCAGCAATTACTATCGCCTGCACAAAAGATTGCCATTGAAATTGACTTGCGCCGAAAATCAAAGTCAGAATTTGAAGAAGTGATCCGCAAGTTCAAGCAACTCAATGCCATAGCTGATAGCTTGGCAAACGCACAAGCAATCTGCAATCAATCCAAACTAACTTATTCTGATGCAGAAAAACAATTTGATCAAAAGAAAGATCAGCTCGACCAATTGGAAAGCAATTGGATGCATGGTCAAGCCTCAGTTCTTGCTTCCAACTTAGTTGATAATCAGCCTTGCCCAGTCTGTGGCTCCTGCCAGCATCCGCACAAAGCAGAATTACAAGAGACTCAAACTCCTGATGATTTGCTCAAATCCAAGCGAGAAGAAATAAAGGAAGTAGGCAAATTTTTTGATTCACTGCGTGCAGAAGTGCAGGAACAAGAAAAAAGGGTAATCGGCATCGAAGCCAATCACAAGGCTTTGGTTGAGAGCTTGGGCAATTGGGCGACCATGTCTGAGACGCAAATTAAAGAACAATCTATACAAGCCACTCAGTGCTTATTAGAATCAGAAGAGGCTCAGCGTTTAGCCGACGAGCTTGCCCAAGAAATTGCTGCCCTAAACAAACAGGCGCAAGAGATCAAGCAACACTTGCAGGAAGCTGAACTCTCTACCAGAAAGCTGAAAGAGGAGCGCGATAAAACTCAAGCAATAGTCAGTGAGCGCGAACAAGCATTCCCAGAGCATCTGCGCAATCAAGATGCCTTGAGAAAGTCCAAACAAGAAGCTCAGTTATTACGCGATACTTTATATCAAGCTTTTACAAGCGCGCAAGAAAGCCTTGCTCAAGCCAAGCAATCTCTCAGCTCCTCGCAAGCAACCTTGAAGGCTTGCTTAGATGAAGAAGTGCGCGTAAAGCAACGTTTAGCCGAAAGACAAGAAGAGTTCAATTCCCGCTTAAAAGAAAGTGGGTTTGCAAATGAGAGCGAATACAAAACAGGCAAACTAGAGACAGAACAAATTCAATTGTTGGAGTCGGCAATCAAATCATTTGAGGCAAATTTGCAAGCCACCAGGCTCAGGTGCGAGCGAGCCGCTCTAGCGGCTAAAGATTTGGTCAAACCAAATTTGGAGCAATTTGGGCAAGTGGCTCAAGAAGCAAGCGAGCTTTTGGAATTTGCACTCAAAGAAGAAGCCACCAAAGAACAAGAGCTTAAGCAAATTGATAAGTTATTGGACGAACTAAGTAAAACCTCAAACGCGACAAAAGAGCTTGAATCAAAATATGAGGTAATCGGCAAGATTGCCGAAGTAGCAACCGGTCACAACAAACATGGAATTACCTTTCAGCGCTTCGTCTTAGGTGCTTTGTTGGATGATGTCTTAATTGCCACAACGGAACGCTTGAAGATTATGAGCCGTGGTCGTTATGCTCTGCAACGTGCTCTTTCTCGAACGGACAGGCGGACAACCGGCGGCCTCGATTTGGAAATCTACGACAATTACACTGGCACAACCAGAGCGGCTGCCACACTTTCTGGTGGTGAAAGTTTCCTTGCTTCTTTATGTTTGGCTTTAGGACTTGCTGATGTTGTGCAATCCTATGCTGGTGGAATTTATCTGGAGACAATGTTGATTGATGAAGGCTTTGGATCACTTGATCCGGAGTCGCTTGATTTGGCTTTGCGAGCTTTAGTTGATCTGCAAGACGGCCGCCGCCTGATCGGTATCATTTCTCACGTGCCAGAACTGAAAGAAAAAATTGAAGCCCGCCTAGAAATCATCCCAGGAACCGTTGGCTCACAAGCTCGCTTTTCGGTTGCCTAATTATTTGCCCGCATCAACATAACACATCACAAGCATGACAAAGGCTGTCTTGCTATCTTCATAGGCCGAAAGATCGTGGGCAAATTTTGATGCCAGTGCTTGCTTGAGGTTGGCGTATTCCTCACGCGCGCGCTCATTGGTTCTGAGATGATCACGAAATTGCAAATATCTCAGGCACTCTTTACTCTCGGTCTGCACGATATACAAAGTAACTGGCAAATCAGATTCTGCCAATTCCCCTTTGCGAAAGACGAGAATTGCTGCTTCGCAGCTAGAGGGAACATAATAGTAACCAATCGATTGCAGTGGCTTTGTATAAGCATCTTTGCCGGCCAATTTATCCACAGAAACGAGAATATCAATAATTGGTCTAGCTGGAAGTCCGGCAATTGCAGTCGAGCCAATATGCTCAATGCGGCTGCCATTTAATACCGATGCCAGTCTCGTCTCTTCTTCTGCAAAAGCATCAGGCCATGCCGGGCTGTAATTAACCAATAGTTGGGAATCAGCTTGCACCGCTAAATGCCTTCACCCTTTGCTTGAACACTGGATTCAACCATAGTGCCAAGCCAACCTTTGTATCGCAAAAATGCCAGCATAGAAATCGTCAGCAACGCCATTGCAGCCAAACAAATAGGATAACCGTAGTAACACTTTAGCTCAGGCATGTTATATGGCGAAGGTGTGCTGAAAAAATTCATGCCATAAATGCCGGCAATAAAGGTAGGGGGAATGAAAATTGTCGAGATAATCGTCAGCACCTTCATTACTTCATTCAGGCGATTGCTAACCGATGAAATATAGACATCCATCAGGTCAGAACAGAGTTCGCGGTATGTTGCCACCAAATCCATAATTCGCACGACGTGATCGTAACAATCGCGCATGTATAAATTGGTATCAGTGGAAATGAACGGTGTCGGATCGCGAAATAGTTCCGTTACCGCCTCACGCATTGGCCAAATCGAACGGCGCATATTGAGAAGATCGCGCTTCACCTCATGCATTTTAGTCAGAGTCACCCGATCCGCCTTTTCGATAATCTCATCTTCTAATACATCAAGACGTTCACCGTAATCTTCAAGCACAGGAAAGTAGTTATCGACAATCGTATCGAGAATTGTATAAGCTAAAAAATCCGCCTTGGGATGCGATAAGTGCTCAACCTGGTTACGAATGCGGTGACGTACCGGCTCCAAGGCATCCGTTTTCTCTTGCTGGAATGTCAGAACATAATTCGCACCGAGGAACATGCTTATCTGCTCGAAAGAAAGCCGTTCACCCGGAATGACCATTTGCGCGCAAATAAAAAGATGCTTGCCATATTGATCCACCTTAGCTCTTTGATGGACGTTGACCACATCTTCCAACGCTAACTGGTGAATCGAAAAAATCTCACCGATTTTAGCCAGCGTTTTTAAATCACCAAGACCATCGACATTAATCCAGCAGACGGGATACTTAGCCAGGATTTCTCGAATGGCGTCTGCGTTGTCTATTTCCTGATCGAAGAGCTCATCTTGTCCAAAGGCAAATGCATGGATCTTTGGCGCGGGCGAATCCGGGTCGACTGACAATGTTCCTGGTGCTGAACCAGGCGGATTTCTATAAAGCCGTGTTTTCTTACGCTTGTGCTTGTGTGCGCTCATCTATTTGGCAATTCTATTTGGCAATAATTTAGACCGTACTTGCAAGTCAGATCGCATTTCCTTGATCTAACATGCATAATGTTAGTCTCTTGATTTGCCATAGGCAAATAGAAGAAGCTACTTTGTCGGGCGAGTGCCAGTATTTGCTAATTGACAGCAAAAACTCCTGTTCTCACATAAGAATATGAGCGTGAAAGTTCAAGCTAAGTCGTTTGAGCTAAATTACTATCCGGATTTTGCAGCACAGCGGCCTTGGAACCAGTGTACTAGTTCGTAAAGGGCAGCCAGTCCTACTGCTCCGTAAGCAGCCCGTTGCATCATGCCAGAGCCGAGCAGGTTACCGACTAAGTCGTATCCGAAGAATCCGACTAGTCCCCAGTTCAGACCAGCAACAACAAGTAGCATTGCAGCAATAAAATCAATGTTCAGTTTCATAAAGTTTCCACCAAAATTTTTGCAAATTTTTTCAAGACTATTTCAATAAACGATTTTCAAAATGGGTATCGCGGGCTTTCCCGCAGACAGAGAGTTTTGGCCTCTCTTAATATATCTTAATACCACATCCGGGATTGCGCAAGCTGCACTGGAAGCGGATTTCGCCCAAATTTAATCATTCTGTATTACGGGAAAGCCGCTTCCCATCAGGAAAACACCCTATGTATTACAAAAGAAACAAGGCTGAACCTGGCTCAGGGTCTACTTAAACGACCATTCGATGCCGCCTTCACTTTGCTCGGCAAACTGTCTTGAATGGAGGAGCTCAGAGGCTGCGGAATCGGACTTAAGATGAGCATCGAAGAAAGCTAGGCTGGTCATCTTTATCCAGCGGGAAATAGTTTGTTGGCTGATTTTGCCTTCTTTCAAATCCGCCTTGGCTATGGCAAAAGGCCAATCGGCAGGACTAATGGTCGGTGCCGATGTACCTAAGACTCGACGTCGAGCAAAGGAAAGATGAGTGGCCCCATGAAAATATCCTTGATATTTGTCTTGTGCCACGGATAATTCGTAGGCTCGTCGGCGCCAATTAACATCTTCACCATGAGGACCAAGGTCTCTTGAACCGGTCATAAAAAATGCCGGTATCGAAATTTGAGCAAAAGAGCTCTCTGTCAAACCGGACCGACCTGGGCCTTGGGGCGACATTACCAAACAAGCCGAAATGCGCTTGTCAGAGAAACTCCGATTTCCGTTAACCGTGGCGCCGGCTATCAGCATGCTGGTATGAGCGCCATAAGAATGTCCAGCAATAGCAATTGCCTTGCCATCAATCCGGCCGGCAATTTCTGGAATCATTTCTGAAAGCTTTGGCAGAGCATCGACGACAAATGAAATATCTAAAGCCCGATTAGACCAGCCGTCAAAATCCGTGTCGACAGCGGAAACAATTTTTGTCAGTTCATCCTTGCGGCTTGTACCCGGTCGCAGCACTAATGCATCTTGATGAGTCGGTGACAAACAAATATATCCATGGCTTGCCCAATAATGGGTCCAGGTGGAGTAGCCATCCTTATCCCCACCAGCGCCATGAGAGAAAATAATTACAGGCGAAGCTACGGGAGCCTCGCCTGATTTAGACGTATGTTCCTTAGGATAGACAACCCGGAGAGCCAGGTCTTTTTTTCGTGCCGGATCCCAAAGCAATACTAACTCTACGGTACCCACCGGCAGAACATGTTTGTGCTCGCCATAAGTACCAAAAAGAGCTTTGGTATCACCAGTAGTGCTCAAAAAGCTGAAAGCCCAGAATTACCTGTAGCCACCACCGGAACGACCACCGCCTGAACGTTGCTCTCTTTCCTTGGCAGGATTGACGACAAGCTCACGTCCCTCAATTGAAGAGCCGTGAAACTTTCTAATCGCTTCGTCCGCTTCGCCTGCATCTTCCATTTCGACAAACGCGAATCCGCGCTTGCGACCAGTTTCCCGGTCTTTCGGAATTGCAACCGATACTACTTTCCCTGCTTGGCCAAAAAGTTCCTCTAATTGCTCTTCACTTAGGGTAAAGGGCAAGTTTCCAACAAATAACTTCGTACTCATATTCTAAATTCTCTCGGTCAGTTTCTATCTCTGGCGCCACACTGAAATAGTATTTCTCGGGAAACGATATTTCGGGGATTCCAATTTTACGAGGGATCCCTTCGCGCGGAACTGTCTCTAGTATTGCAGATTTCCGGGCAAACTTTTAGTTAGATTTCGCAGCTTACTTCAAGACGCTCTGCCTGTGCGCCTGAATCGTCATTAACAATGCGTAAACCTTAAGTGAAAATATCTCTATTAAAACCCTTGTACTTTACAGCCTATCGGTTGTTTCCTCTTGGAATTTGGTCTAGACTCTGTCTTTCGTGATTGTAAGTAGGCAGCAAATGACAAATATCCACGACATATCGAAAACTGCTGACCAGGAAATTGCCGCCTGGGACTCTTCCAGCCAGAAAGTCCTCGGTAATACAAATGATACTGGCGGCAACAACGGGACAAACAAAGTCTTAGGTCCGCAAGACAATGCCAAGGGATTTCTCGATCGTTTTTTCAAAATATCCGAACGCGGATCAAACGTCGGTACGGAAATTGTTGGCGGAATAACGATCTTCATGACGATGGCATACATTATTGTCGTCAACCCAGCGATTTTAAGTTTTGCTGGTCTGCCCGTTGAGCCCAGCACGACAGCGACAATTTTGACTGCCGTTTTCGGCTCACTTTTGATGGGACTTTATGCCAACCTACCAGTAGCTGTCGCGCCATACATGGGCGAGAATGCTTTCATCGCCTTTGGCCTGGCTGCCATGGGCATCGGCTGGCAACAGAGATTGGGAGCGGTTTTTGTCTCCGGTGTATTTTTCTTATTGCTTTCCATTCTGCGCATTCGTCCTTGGCTTGCCCGCTCAATTTCCTCAAGCATGAAATATAGCTTTGGGGTTGGCATTGGTTTGTTTTTGACTTTTGTCGGACTTTATCAAACCGGTATCGTCACCTCTGGTGCAACCGGATTGGATGTTCGCGCCTTAGTTGTACCATCGACAAACTTGCTACGCGCTCCGGACGTACCGCTGAAGATCGGCAACCTGCACGATCCCCAAGTCTTGCTTGCCTTGTTCGGCTTTCTCTTAATTACGGCATTGCTTCATCGCCAAATCAAAGGCGCAATTCTGATTGGCATTGTTTTGACTGCCGGATTGGGAATTTGCTTAGGATATGGTCATGCGCCAACCGCAATTGCCGCACTGCCCTTTGGCGGAAATTACAGTTTGTCTTCCATCGCCTTCAAGCTCGATATTCCTGGTGTATTGCAGCTTAGCTTTGTGCCAATTTTGCTGACACTTTTCCTGATGAGCTTCCTGGATACTCTCGGCACTTTGGTAGGCGTTGGTGCAGCCGGCGACATGCTCGATGAGAATGGCGATTTCCCAGAAATTGAACGACCAATGATCGTCGATTCCCTTTCATGCATGTTCTCCTCAGTTACCGGTTCATCAACAAGTGGCGCCTTCGTTGAATCGGCAACCGGTATCGAAGCTGGGGCTCGCACCGGACTAGCTGCCGTAACGGTAGCGCTATTATTTTTTGCTGCTTTGTTTTTCGTGCCGCTGTTTGAACCATTGCAACATTTGCGTTTTGCCTATGCGCCTGCCTTAATGGCAGTTGGTTTGTTGATGATGAAAGCAGCAAGCAAAGTAGACTTTTCCGATTTGACGGAAGCAGTGCCAGCCTTTGCCACCATTGCCATGATGATCTTCAGCTTCAACATTGCCAATGGTTTGACAGCCGGATTGATTTTGTATCCGGCCTTCAAGATTGCCGCCGGTCGTGCCAATGAGCTAAAATCTGGAGCATATTTATTGGCACTGATGTGCTTGGTGTATTACGTATTTGGTCTGCCACACTAGGAGAAAGCAATGCATCGTAAAACAAGATTTGGTGGTGGCTTTCCAGCAATCTTCTATACGATAAGCAAGGCTTTGGAAGTAGGACCGTGGCGGGTCTGGAAGAAGATGACCTCGCGCAATGCCTGCAAGACCTGTGCGGTTGGCATGGGCGGGCAACTTGGTGGCATGGTTAACGAGGCCGGTCACTTTCCGGAAGTTTGCAAAAAGAGTTTGCAAGCGCAAGTGGCAGACATGAAGGGTGCAATACCGTCTGATTTTTTTGAGCGCAATGACTTAGATGCACTTTTGCAGCTCACGCCAAAGCAAGCAGAAGATTGCGGTCGCTTAGGTTATCCTGTGATTCTTGAGCCAGGTGCAACGCACTTCAAACCTATTTATTGGGATTCGGCATTAGAGATTGTCGCTCATGCGCTCAAAAGTTCCATCCCGAATAATGTTGCCTTTTATTCTTCCGGCAGATCTTCCAACGAAGCTGGTTTTCTTTTGCAATCGTTTGCCCGTGTTTACGGCACAAACCATGTAATGAACTGTTCGTTTTATTGCCACCAAGCTTCCGGCGTGGCCCTGAAGATGGCATTTGGCTCCGGCACAGCCACAATTACTTTGGATGATCTGGACGACTGTGATTTGGTTTTTCTGCTTGGCACCAATCCAGCTTCCAATCATCCGCGCATGATGACGAAGCTAGCGAATGTCAGAGCACGTGGTGGCAAGATTGTTGTAGTCAATCCATTGCGCGAATCTGGTCTGGAAAAATTCCATGTGCCTTCGCAAGTCAAGTCACTTTTCTTTGGTACAGAAATTGCCAGCCATTACATTCAACCGCTTGCTGGTGGCGACGTGCACTTCTTGGTCGGTTTACTTAAGGCAATGTTTGAAGCCGGCACCATGAACCAATCATTCATGACAAACTATGCGGATGGTGCCGAGCAAGTAATTGCGCAGGCAAAGCAAACAAGTTGGGATGAATTGATTTTAGGATCTGGTGTCAGCAAACAAGAAATCGATGAGATTGCTGAACTTTTAGTCAAATCAAAAGCAACAATATTTGCTTGGGCAATGGGACTGACGCACCATGCATCAGGCGTGGACAACGTGCTGGCCGTTTGCAATCTAGCAATTGCCACAGGCAATGTCGGCAGAGCTGGTGCCGGGCTTTTGCCCTTGCGCGGACATTCTAATGTACAAGGGATTGGCTCAATTGGGTTTACACCATCACTGCAAGAAGGTGTAAAGCGTGCATTGGAAAAAGCATATGGCAAGGCGATGCCGATAAACGAAGGGCTTGATACTTATGCCATGATTGATGCGGCTGGTCGCGGAGAAATTTCCACACTTTTCGCTCTTGGTGGAAATTTGTGGGGCTCAAATCCTAATCTCAACTGGGCGACCAAGAGCATGCAAAATATTGGCACGACAGTCTATTTATCAACCAAGCTGAATCCCGGACACTTCCACGGGCGTGGTCAACGCACGCTGATATTGCCAGTATTGGCTCGCGATGAAGAACCACAATCAACCACACAAGAATCAATGTTCAATTTTGTGCGTTTGTCCGATGGTGGCGAGGCAAATGTACCAGGGCAAATGCGGGCCGAATCAGATGTGATTTGTGACATAGCCACGCGAGTATTGGGCGACAGCCCGGTCGATTGGTCGCGCTTGAAAGACCACCATGAAGTGCGCAAGTTAATTGCCGAAGTGATACCAGGCTGGAAAGAAATTGCCGAAATTGACTCGACCAAGCGGGAATTCACCGTTACCGGTCGCGTCTTCCACAGTCCCGAATTTCCCACAGCCAACAAACGGGCTTTGATGCACAAAACTCCGCTGCCTAAATTCGACTCCGATGCCTTGCGCCTAATCACCTTGCGCTCGGAAGGACAATTCAACACTGTCGTTTACGAAGAAAATGATTTCTATCGCGGCATGCCCCATCGTTTTTGCATTCTCATGGCCGAAGAAGACGCAAACAAATTAAATGTCCAAGATGGACAGCGCGTAACCGTGCGAGGTGAAGCCGGCACAATGGAAAACATCGAAGTAATCTTCGGCCAAATCAAACCAGGCGTGGTCGCCATGTTCTACCCTGAAGCAAACGTCCTAATTGACGGACGCGTCGACCCGCGCTCAAAAACCCCCAGCTTCAAAAGTGCCCCCGTCTGGATTGAACGTTAAAACTATTTGCGCAGCTTCTTAAACCATGCGCACTTGCTTAATGCGTCCAGTATCGTTCTTGAATGGACCTTGACCGAGACGGTAAAGCTCAATTTCTGGAACTAGTGTTTCCGGATATTCGTGATAGGCTTCGCGGAAGTCAGCGTTCAGTTTAACGAGATGCTGCAAAATAGATTCAGAGAAACGTTGTTTGAGCTCATCAGTTGGTTCGACTTCTAGCTCAAAGAGAAAGCGTGGTTTTACTCCGCCATTTGCCGTTTCTGCGAGAGATTGACAAAATGACCTGGTGATCTTTGCCAGCTCCGGATGTGCATAAAGACACTGCTCCAAGTCTTCCGGATAAATATTTGCGCCCATTACGCTGATCGTAAAATCACGTCGGCCATAGACCCAAAGAAATGGCATTCGCAAAATAGGCTCACCATTTTGTGGTGCCAGACTTTTGATCTCCACACCTAGTTGAGCCAAGGCACGCTCCATCTCGTCATATCGCATGACGCCACCTTCATCGTGAACGTTATAACGAATCCTGGGTGACAATAAAGATGAACGCGTGATCGTGAAGATCAATTCCCGATTTTCGTTGACTTCCACATAGTGCATCAAGGGATTGAATTGAAATATCATGGGCAGGCGGGAATCGCGACCAAATATTTGGTGACGAACTTGCTCGTTGTCGCGAGCTAGACGGCGGATTGCCACGGAGAGCGGTGTTTCCCCTGCGATACCAATTTCCAGATCTGTGGCGCCATAACCACTGTAGACTTTTTTGAATCGGGTCAGGAGATAGTCACGTAACCCTTCGGACATTCCCTCGCCACCAACCAACGCATTCAATCGATACTGCTCAAGCGGAAAGCCTGTTTTCTCCGCCACATCAATTAATTGCTTAAGAAACGGAGGGTATCCTAAAATCAAGTAATTATGTTTATTGCCGAAGAAAGACAAGGTGTTGAATATTTTTGTCAGGTCTGGCCCAGTATTTTTTACAATACTATTTCGCTGCAAGGCAATTCCCATGTTGAGACCGGTTGCCCATGCTCCCATCGAAAACGCATTAATCGTTATCCATGGCTCCGAGCCAAAACAGTACGATGCAAAATAGCTAATGAACAAATGACTATCATGTCTTTCTCTCAGTGAGCGCACCCAATTGTAAGGCGTGCCTGTACTCCCCGAAGACTCATCTATCATCGTCTGCGTTATGGGAATCTCTCCGCCAACACATCGAGCATCAGGAGAAAACTTCTTGATATAGGAATCCTTGTCAGTTTCTGGAGTCACCGCAGGGTTTGAATTTTGCTCGCCAACAAACTGGCCATATGCAGGAACATTTTTGACAGCGCGATAGAATGCTCGGCGAGCACGAATGCGACTAGTCCAAGCTAAGTATCTTGGCGGTAATAATTCAAAACCCGAAATGAAAGTGCGGTAGCTCTGACAAATCAGAAAAAGCAGAGCATCGCGCGGTCCAAGAGCTAGTAACTGAAGCTGCTCCCACCAGGAAGGACGAGGAAGGTGACGATCCATTTACCCTCCTACGTCAGTTTTCAAAAGTATCTCGTAGACAACCAAGTAAAGCAATTAACGTATTATTCGTCACCGTTCCCAGGCGCCTAATCAGCCTCTGCTTATCCAATGCACGAATTTGATCTACTAATATCAATCCGTCCTTACCTCTAAAGGTAAGCGATATTCGAAATGGAGCAGGTTGATTGCCTGTCGTCATCGGCGCCACTAATACTGTTCGCAAATAATTATGCATCTCAGGAGGAGAAATGACCACACACGGCCTTGTCTTTTTGATCTCGCTTCCAACTGTAGGATCAAGAGCAGCAAGCCAGACTTCCCCCCGTCTCACTGTATTTTCTGAACGTGATGTCGGGGTGCTCCTTTTGTCTTGCACAGCTTTGCCTGGCAATCGCGACTTCTTCACCATTTCAAAGACTCATCATCTTGGTTGCTAAATTCAGGCCAAACAAGAGAATCGTCACCAGCCTCGGCAATTTTTTTTGCGGACTCCGCCCAACCTTGGCGAGGACTCCTTTTGACCGGCGAAAGAACAATCTGCCCTTCTTTTAAGGATAAATCCAAATCGTCTCCAGGCTCCACGCCAATTTGCTGCAAAAGCGGCTTTGGTATTATCACACCTGATGAGTTTCCCATTTTTCGCAATGCCGCACGCATATTAAACACTCCAACTATGTTATAACATTGTTATACCATAGTTGGATAGATTGAGCAAACATTACCGAGCAATCACTACCGGTTTTTTGCCTTCGCGCATGTCAGCGAGCGTATCCACCATCAGATCATGCACGTAATCCTTCATTTTGATTATGTCGCCGGAGAATTGACTGGGATCGACTTCCGGTAAGATTTTTACACGAATATCGGCATTGAAATTCATCGAGCGTCCTGTTTTGGTGATAATGTCATAAGTGCCATCTAGTACAATTGGTTGTACTGGCACATTGCATTCAACAGCCAGACGGAAAGCACCGTCTTTGAAGTCATGGATCTCGCCATCTTGAGTGCGCGTTCCTTCAGGGAAAATCACCAGGCAAGCGCCGCGTCTCAACCAATCTTCACACGCCTTCATCATTTCAATAATGCTCTTGCGGTCGCCTCGCTTCAAACGGATACATTCGTTTAGTATCAAATTCCAGCCAATAATCGGCATTTTGAAAAGCTCTTCTTTGGAGACCCACTTAAAAGGTGTAAACAAGCCATAGAGAAGATTGATATCAGCAAGCGACTGGTGATTTACGACATAGACACAGGCACGATGGCGATTGATGTTTTCTCTACCTTCGAATTTCAATTTCCAGCCCGGATTGATCCATATATAGTGGAATGCCCAGGCGGAAATGTAATAAGCAACAATCCGACGCAGAGGATCAAACCAGGAAGTGCAAACCATAACCACCCAAGCAATTCCCAGGAAAAACACGGATGACAAAAAGAAATAGATGTAAAAGAGATACGACACAATTGTATTTAACTTATCTTTCATTTCAACTAAGCTCCTACACCAGAAACATTCAATTCTATTTTTGATTCCATTTGTGAAAGCCTCACTCAAAGTTCAGAGGCGTCGTACTTCGCATTTGTCATAACACCTTTTGAATATTGCTAAACAAGGCAGCGTCGCTTGAATAGCCAACCATATAATCCACTACTTCGTTATCACTATCGAGAAATAAAATCGTCGGAATTGGGCTAACACCATATTCTTCGATAAGCGGAGCATTCTTTGGATCGTCTGCATCAACTGAAACAAAGTTGACTCGATCGCCAAAAGTATCCTTGGCTCGTTCCAAGGCTGAATCAAGTTGATTGCAAGGCTCACACCAAGCAGCACAAAAGCTGATCACTGTTGGCTTTTTTACACTAACGTCAGCGAGGTTTCCACCAACTATTGGTTTAACAGCGCTTACAGGATCAACCTTTGATTTTATCCGTGCTTGTTTTGCTTTGGTCAAAAGGCCATATCGGCCTGCAATTGGACGAGTAGCCGTGCCTAGATTCGGCTTGATGATGTGAGCCGGCAATCTCAATAATTGTGAATTAGCTTGCTTAGCAGTCTGCGGATCAGCAGCCATCGACAAAGCTTTGCGTAAGTGCAAGCGCGCATTCTGAGGATCGCTGGTCATAAGCATTTTGGCAATGTGCACATGTGTCATAGCTGTATTGCCTGCGCGGGCGGTAGCAGTTAATGGAACAAAAGAGTCACTGCTCAAAGAAGCAGACGCCACCGCATTTGGTGGCATAGATGTCGACGCTGGTGACGACGGCAGTTGTGGCACCGCCGGCAAATCGGATGTTGCCATTACCATAGATTTGATGAAAGCAATTGCCGCTGCCTTCTTAAATGTATGGCGGTAAAGCCAGGCTGTCACCCCATCGACTATGGCACTGTCGAACTGACCTTTCTCAAAAATCAAATGTTCAGCATCACCAAGAAGAACTAAATTCTTGTCCGACGTGGTCATCTCATTGAAAAGTTCAATTGTTCCCTCGGGCTTAACCAATTTGTCTTGGCTCCCCTGAAACATCAGCACAGGCTTTGCCGTGATCAACTTTGCCTTATCATGATTCTGATTCATGAAGTCTTGGAATTGCACCAACTCTTTGGGCGAAAGATCCATGCGATCGAGCGGATCGTTTTCCCATCGCTCAGCCAATTCCGGATTGTTCGTCGCTTGATTGACAATTTCTTTACCAATCGGAAATTCTTTGTTTGGTCCGGCAGAAAGAATCTGCAGCGCCACTTTCAAATCAGTGCGCTTCTGTTTGAACCTTTCCCCAGCCGGCACCGCCGAAATCAATCCATCGATCAAATCGGGATACAATGCCGCCGCCTGCAGAGCAACCGCACCACCCATAGATTCACCCAAAAGGAAAACCGGAATATCGGGGTTGGCGCGGCGAATTGCTTTGAGTGCACCAGCCACATCCGATAAGCAAGCCTTGAAATCAACTTGCTCATGGCCTTTAGCACGCATCCACGATCCAAAGCCACGCACATCAATTGCATAAGTGGCAACACCTAACGCGGCCATGTGCTTGCCAAAACCTGTATAGGCATCGCTGGCCAAACCCAATCCATGCACGCAAAGCATTGCTGCCCATGGTTTGACATTAGGATCAATCCAGCTCAAGCAAGGCGCATCGCCTCCGGCGGACTTGTCCTCTGTTTTTACCTTCTTACTGTCTTTTGCGCTGACGTCTTTGCTCTGGTCTTGAGATTGCGCCTGTGCGCCGTCCGATGAATTGGACATGCCGCTTGGATCATCGAGTGCTTGTTGGCAAAAGCCAGGTGATGAGACAGAGAGGACAATAGAAAACGCGAGCAAGAATTTCGAACAATTGCCAAGAGAAACGTTAAATTTCACAATCTCACCCATTCAACTTGCACCCTACCCAATGTTGTCCAGCAAGACCAATGCGACAACCAGGTTGTCATCAACCAACCCGCGGATTTGCTTCAAATCAAGCTCCGGCGTTATCTAACTTGGGCACCAGGCTAGTTTACCAAAATAGTGAATAAGGCAAAAAGCAGATCGACGTTAAGTTCGAAAACTTAACTTGGGCGCATCAGTGGGGATACCACGGTAGCTGATTGTCATCAGCACGCGTATTCTATGGCCGGCTCCTGGTATCAATCAGGCTTGCCGACGTCGCTACGATCAAGTGGGCAAATCATGATTTCCGCCAAAAAATTTCTCAATACGTTCCTAGCAATTCTTGCTCTGACAGCGATAAATATTTCCGCTGGCGCAGAGCAGAGAGCGTATGCTCAGGATGGTGATCCAGCACCGATTGTGCGAATTCACTTACAGATGGCACACTATGAAGCATTACAAGCAGAATCCGCGGCCAATCGGGCGAGAGTCTCTTACGATCGTTGGGCGCGCGATGGTGCGGTGCGTGAAGCGTATCAACACGCATTTGCAGCCAGACAGTATGCAGAACGCGCATTGCAAGTTGCCTATGGCGCACCACAAGATATTCGTGAATTAGCTAAGCTTGCTCGTTATGAAGCCAGACGCGCTTCCGACCTCGCCAAAAAAGCAGCCGCAGATGCGGCAGCACTGCGAGCCGACGAAGACTCACGTCGGGGATAACTTGCCCATCTGGCACCGCTAATTTGCAAGCTCAATGGTCATAGTTCACATTAAATTTCGCAAAACGCGATAGTTTTGACTTGCCCATTATCGCAAAACGCGATAGACTGCAATTGAAAGGATCAGTGATGCTAATCGAAAATCGCAGAGCTGTCGACAAGTTCGTCGATAAACATGCAGATTCACGAGTTCCTTTTATCGAATGGATCGAGAAGGTGGAAGCGGCGCAATGGTCTAGTCCGGTAGACATAAAAAGCACTTTTAACAGTGCAGATTACGTCAAAGGTTTAGTGGTGTTCAACGTTGGTGGCAACAACTTCAGGGTGGTAGCGGAAGTAGTTTATAAAGATGGAGTCGTTCGAATCGCTAAAGTTGGTACACATGCCGAATATGATGGGTGGAAACTATGACGAGTACAATTCACGCAAGCAAAGAGTATCTAACACTGATAAAGCGTTTTCCTTTGCGCCCAATTCGCGATGAGGAAATGCTTGATGCCGCCTCTGAAATTTTTAGTCAACTCGTGATCAAGGCGGAAAACAGATCACCTGATGAAAACGACTACGTAGCTATTTTGGGCAAGCTCATTCGGGAGTACGAAGAAGCACATAAGCCTCAAGCACCAAATATGACACCACAGCGCGCACTTGAATCACTGATGGAAGATAATAAACTTAGCCAATCAGAGCTTGCAAGACAGCTAGAGGCGCCGCAATCGGTAATTTCCGAATTCCTGACCGGCAAACGAGGCTTAAGCAAAACACTTGTGCTTAGGCTGGCTGATCGTTTTAAAGTGTCGCCGGAACTTTTCCTATCTAAATAAGTCCGGAATATATGGACTAACAATAAACATGCAGTCCATGGATGATTTTCATCAGACAATTTCGTCATCAGGAACATACGTAATATTATCCTGATCATCCCTTGGCGTGCTGACTATCAGCAATTCAGCATCATCGGCAGTATCATTTACCACCATGTGGGCGACTTCAGGTGGAAAGCCCATTGTCGTGCCGGCACTAGCCGTCTGCCAATGTCCATCGATCCATACACGTACTGATCCCCGCAGCACATAGATAAATTCTTCTTTGTGGGAATGACTATGTGCTGGTGACGAGCGGTGTCCTGGTTTCAGCACTTCATGTTCAATACATAACTTTCGCAATCCAACTGCTTCTGAAAGATTTGCCAATGAACCTAGAACCTCCCGCGTGCTGGTTCTTTCTGAATCGAAGTGAGAAAGATCGTGCGGATTGATTATAGAATTCACCAAAAGTTCCCCAGAGTTTATGCGTCGCGTTGGCAGGTTACGTTTACTAGGACGTGTTTTTTGTCTTGGCGTACTGTGCGCAGAGCTTGTTTGAGAGTGAGGAGCAATTGCTCTGTTGTGCTCACGGTAACACCTACGCCACCACAGGATTCTGCTACTTTTTCGAATTTTACATTGATATCAAAATTGCAGAGCGGGAAGAAGTCTTTCTTTTCCGCCCAGCCATTTGGAGTGGTGCCAAGATAGGATTTTTTGATTGTTGACCAGCCACTATCGTTGAAGACAATTATCAATATCGGCAATTTGTACGCCGACGCTACATAGTGCGCGGACAGTGGCGTATTAAACATATAAGTGCCGTCACCTAATGTTGCCACCATAGTTTTATCCGGGCAGGCAATCTGAGCACCTAGCGCGGCTCCGAGCGACCAGCCGAGTCCTGAGGCAATTGAATTTTCGAACCAAGAATCAGGAAGGTTTCTCGGGATCAATTGCGGATCTAAATTGTATTCGTTAAAGATCACGCAATCATCATCAATTGTTTGACCAATGCAATAGGACAAATATGATTTTGTAATTTCTTTCAGATCACCGTCAGCCTTTGCCTTAGCAAATGCGTTGTCGAATATTTTTCGGTGATCCTGGGCAATACTTTCATATCTCGTGCGAATTGTAGTCTGATTCAAATTCTCATGGCCATTATTACTTGAGATGACATTCGTCAAAGATCGCAAGGAGGAAACAGGATCGCCAGCCAAAATAACATCGGTCGGGAAGCTGCGCATTGGAATGCGCTGGCAAAGCGGATCAACACCAATTTGAATGATTGTCGGCGGTTCTTTGCCTTTGGAGAATTCCGATGAGAGTTCCGGAATCCACGGCACAGGATCTTCAATTGCAATTACCAGATCTGCTTCTTCCACAAATGGGCTCGGCCAAAAACCAAGATGCATTGTGTTATCGGTTGGGAAATTGAAAAAGTTGCGCTTGCCAAATTCAATTACTGGAATGGCAAACTTTTGCGCAAATTGGACAAGAGCTTCTACACCACCCGCGTAGCGTCCAAGTTCGGCAACAAGAACCAAGGGCTTTTTAGCATCAGCGATTAAGCGCGCTGCTTTGGCAATTGCCGTCTCAGATGCTTGCTGTGGATAAGTTGGCAACTGACGAGGCTGGCTGGAGATTTCCAGATCGTCTATTTCTTTACACAAAGCTTCTTTCGGCAATGTTAAATAAACCGGACCTTGGGGATCGCTTTGACTAATTGCCAATGCCCGATCGAAAGCAGACTCTAGATTCTCCGGTCCCTTCAGTTCGTAATCCCATTTAGTGAATTCTCGGAAATAGGCTGCCTGATCGAAAGTATCTTGTCCCCATTGAACAAAATTAGTCCGGCAACCATCCACACGAGATTCAAACCACGGCGTCTTGCCTGACATCACGAGCATCGGAATGCGCGAGCGGGAAGCATTGATGATTCCCAAGCCCATGTTTGCTGTGCCAACATTCACGTGACCCATAACCACAGCCGGCTTGCCAGAAAGAAGATAGTATCCATGCGCCATGGCAACGGAAGTATTTTCATGTGGCGCAATGATGGTCTTCAATTTAAAATCAGGATCGCCATCATATCTGGCCAAACCATCAATGATTGGCGTAAAGTCCGTTCCGGAATTGGAAAAGAAATATTCAATGCCACGCTTATTTAGCAATGCCACCAAACCATGCGCAACTGTATCAGCTTCCACAGTTATATTGGCACGCGGAGTCTCGGCGATTCTTTGGCTTGCTCTTGAGCGAGCCCGAAACAGTTGAGCGCGCAAAGCACGATTGAATTCTTCCGGATGATCCAAATTGGAATAGTGACCTGCGCCTTCAATATTGATCAATTGTGATGTCATCACCCGCGAATGAATTGTCGTCAAAAGTGGCTCAGTCGGAGTGATCTTATCTTCCGTACCACCAATCAAAAGCACCGGCACATCAATTTCTTCGAGCATGCTTAAGTAATCGACTTTGAACATGGAATGCCAGGAAGCCAGAAACACTCCTTTGTTTTTGCTGCCCTCAGACTGAATACCTTTTTCGATAATTTTTGGATCGGTACCTGGCGCAAAGAGTCCCGGCACTAATTGTGCAGCACTTTCAGCTAAAGTCATTTTGCTCAGTTGCTCGGTCATAAATTCAATCTTGACTTTTGCATCGGCTTGTACGCACCAACTATTTGCCAGCGTCATCGATTGAACAACCTTGCGGTTCTGTTTAAATACTTCCTGCGCCACCACACCTCCCATGGAGAGTCCAACCAGGTGGGCTTGACGATAACCAAGGTAACCAATCAAAGCAATTACATCTTCAGCAAACGATTCAATAGTGACACTACTTTTGACACTTTCCGCATTTTCTGGAATTGTCGACTGATTATGTCCTCTCAAATCCAAACTTACGCAAGCATACTTGTCGGCGAAGGCATCGACCTGCGGCTCCCACATCGAGTGATCCGCACCAACTGAATGAATGAAAACGATCAGCTCTTCGCCCATGCCCTTATGCTTGACGAACAAGCGAGCGCCGGTAGATAGTTCGACAATTTCTCCAGCAATAGCACCGGTTGCGACTTTTTCACTCTTATGATTCGATATTACTTTCGGTTTCATACTTTTCCCGCTATCTTCGTGTTATCAGAATTGACACTGTTGCATTGAGGGCGGGAAGACCCCGCCCCTACAATTATCATTGGATATTACTTTCGGTTTCATCATTACGTGTCATCCTAATCGATTCGTTCCGGGGAGGGCGAGGAAACCTCGCCCCTACATTTTGGCAATGATAGCCAATGTGCCACCACCGAGCGGTCCATGGTGCTCGGCTCTCGTACTTATATAAACAGCTGTATCACCAATGATACTGGACAAAACAGCACCGAGCACACAACGGGAATATCGTGTGTCGCTAAAGTCATCATCAGTCAACATCGTATGGCGGCGTCCGCGAATAGTACCTCGAGGATCGGCCTCGGATTTGGCAAAGACGCCGACGATTCTGCTTACTTGTTCAGGCGAAAGCTGATCTTCAAACGTGATACCAAGTCCTTTAAGAACTTGGCGAACGGTTGAGACATCAATCATATCTTTCAATACGCCATGATTAATCTCCAAGTCACCTGTCCAATAAGGGCTATTGCCCATAACCATAATTTCTGTCCGCTTAAGACCTGGTTTTGCTGAGCATGAAGCAACACTAGAAAAAAGATCGAAGTCACGGCAAACTTTATCGTCGCTCAACTGAGAGCTGTCCACTTCCTTCAAAGCAATAGCACTAGCCAAAGCAGATGCACCGCGCGAATAAACCATATCGGAGCGCAAGGGTTTGCCCTTCTTCTCCCATGCCTCTGCCTCTACATAGCTAAAACTTGGAATGGCGCCCTTCATCTGAATCAAGTGCACATCTTTTTCCGAATCCAATTTCAAGCTTTCGATAATTGAACGAATGACTTTTGCTGTCTCTTCAATCTGCGGCAGGCGACCAATTTCTTCTGGAGAAAATTCTCGGGTAAATCCAATACCAATCGCCAAACGTTTTTTGTCATGTCGCTCGTTAAGTGCTGCACCACCGCGAGTGAAGACAACACAGTGCGGGCTAACCACTCCTTCGCATCCACCGGACACAGAAAATATGATGCGATCGACAACTTCCTGACGCGTTAATTTCAAACGCTCCACGAACAGATCTTCAAACGCTCTCATAGCTAATTCACGCGTAAAATCATTCGTGCCACCATTGCCTTCTGTCTTGGCAATAATGCAAATGACCTCAGAAGGATTAATTGCACCATCGGCAATCAGCCTCTGCAGTCCGCTAACATCTGCCGGGCCGCTAGTAGCAATCTTGAAGGCTTTAACTTCCATCTACCGTACTTTCATCGAAAATTAGAGATCAGGACCTACAAATTCACACGCAAAATCTTGCCAGTGCGTTTCTTGATATCGATTTTGTAAACATCACCGCTATTCATTTCATCAGGAGTTTTCTGGCTGGCAAGCGCTGCCACCACTTCTTCTGAATTTGCAGTCAATACAGTGACTGGATCTTTTACGCACATTGGGAAATCGTGCCATGTGCCTTTCCAAATCATCACACCATGACCAGGCGGAATCAGGAAGCACTTAACTTGATCCAAATCCGGCACATCTTGGGCTGCCGGCTTGCCGTCTACTGTACCCAGCAAACCGCTCAGTTCTGCGGCCTCCGGGCCACCCTTGGCACCAGGATGATTCGGCTTGCCCAAAACCATGGCGAGCGGCTGATCGCCAAGCCCAACGAAAAGCTGCGTCATATCCATGTGACGCTCAAGCCAGACAATGTCGCCCGAGCGCTTGCTAATGCGAGCAGTGCGCACAACCGCTTTGCCATTATATTCAAAGGGAATGTTGTAGCCTTCCTCGACGGAGCCCTTGTAAAAGGGGATGCTCAAACCAGCTTCCGGCAATTCGGCGCCAATGAAAAGCCCATAGTCAGCAATGTTCTCGCGGGTCGCCTGAATCACGGGTACATTCACAATTTGCAGAGTCTCGGTCATGGCAAAATTTCCTTAGGTTATGGCTTGCGCTTCTGGGATTTCTCCAGGTAAGACACTATATCTACGATTGTCTCATTTAGAGGCGCTTTTTGATCATGAATCCTGGCAACTTCGCAGACTGCACCGTTAAGAAATTCTAGTTCTGGGTGACGCCCGGCTCGCAGGTCTTGCAAAGTGGCATTGATGTTGTCACGAGTCTTCTCCAGCGATTGAAATACCGCAGCCAAGTCCGCGTCAGAAAGGTTAACTCCATCAGCCTTCGCAATTCGTACTGCTTCGCTAGCTATTTCCTTGGCAACACGACCCAATGCCGGATAGTCAAGAATCGCTCCGTTAGGCGCATCGGCAATGGCACAAAGTCCATTGACGGTGATATTCCAAAGGGCCTTTTTCCATTCGGAAAGTCTGGCGTCGGTGCTAACCGAACTTGTAACGCCAGCATCGTTCAATACCTTGGACCAATCTTCCATGAACTTTTGGTTTTCCGTGGCAGAAGCGAACTCGAATTTGTGAATGCCGGCAATGTGAATATGATCGAGATCGATTCTTTGCACACCAATCCAACAAAGCAAGCGAACAATAGGATTTTTAGGCAGAATCTCGCAAGCTTCATCATAAATGCCGATGCCATTTTGGCAAAGCACAATCGGATTTGTCTCGCTAATTTTGTCTTGGAGAATTTCTAAAAGTGCCAGAGCCTCGTGCGCCTTAGTGGCAATAAAAAATGGTGCTTGTGGATCAACATTTACCACGTCCTCCAAGAGCAAACAATCCAGATTGAGATTGTCTTCCATAGCCCCTGTAACTTTTAGTGGACTAGCTTTCAAACGGTCATAAGACGATTGGCGGCAAATCAATTTTGCACCGCGAGCCTTTTGCAAAAGACACTGCAAATGCAATCCGATACCGCCGGCGCCAAGGACATATGCTGTCATATTTGCTCCTTACGTAACGCCTCTACAAATCTGCGTCCCAATCCGGTTTTTTCTTTGCCGCTGGCAAATCTGGCTTGAGATCCAAAAATGCCACCACTGCAAATTTGCCGGACTCAAGAGCCCTAACTCGCAATGAATGTTCTGCCGTACCTGATTTTGCCGAGACATACAGTACTTGCGTGTTGCCGCCGGCAAGTGATACCACTTGCGGTGTGCGATTCACAACTCTAATTGGCACCGTATAGGAAATTCCCGTCAACCCCGCCACTTTGATAAGCACAGAACTGCACTGGCCTTTGGTAATTTGATCGTGCAACATCGAAACCTTAATCGCTAAGTTGCTGAAGTTTGCTTGCTTGCTGCGACCATTTTCCGTCAGCTCAATAAACGTTGGGCCGACAGTTTCCGTCGGACTTTCAAAAATCAGCTTGCGCGGCGACTCGGCAAGCATCATTACCGACTTGCCCCCAACCTTAATTTCCGTGTTACCAAAATTGCCATCAAATTCTCCCAGACATTCTGCCGGTCGTCCTGTCTCACCAAGCTTGGGCAAACCGAAATCTTGGCGATAGGCTTTGGTCGACTTGGACGCTCCTCGGCCAGTATCTTGGAATGCAGCCGGCATCAAGCTCGGCTGCAAACGCAAAGCCTGCACACAAAGAATTGCACCGTAACGATCTTTGAGAATCAAATCCGAAACCGCTTGCGAATCGGAAAACTGGCATGTGAAATCTCCGTCTTTCACCACAGTTTGAGCGTTGGCCAGAAAAATCACATACTCATCCAACAACTTTTGGTTCTTAATTCGCTCATTGTCATTCCGACCGACCGGATCAATTTGTACCGATCCGGAAATGGTATCACCGGAGCTTATGTCGTCCGGGAGATTGACGATTATCCTGCCTTGCGGAGTATGAAAGCTCACCGAGGCAATTCCCATCGCCAAACTGAGCGTACCAAAAATCTGATTAAAGCGTTTGGATTCAGCCATGCCTATTGGCATCGACAGGCAAACCAAACTGATAAAAGCTAATGACCAAGCCAAATAACTGCGCATAATCAACCTAATGTTCACCGGTCATATCAGTGCTGGAGACATCCAAGTCGGCATTTCTATCATGGCGAAAAACCCGCATCACGTTCTTCGATTCCAAAACATAGCCGCAAGCCTCGTCCGTATGCTTGGTCAGAAGCCTGTGCATGCCCGGGCGCTCGATAACCATACCTTCAAAAGTGAAATCAAAAAATTGCATAGGCGGCGCATCCACCACGACATCGGCAAATTCTTCGGCAAGGGAAACCTCGCCTTGCAAAATCGCCGTTTCCACCGGCAAGTCCGCCGCACGCGAAAGAGGACACGCAGCAATTTGTCCGATAATTGCCAACCAAATAGGTAAATTCCGCAGCCCAAACAAGCGCATATGCCTAGTTTCCGTGAAGCACAAAACCGAAATACCAATACCTAATTCATACCCAATGCGCCATGCAAACAATCACTTGAGAACCGGCAGGGAAACTACCAATCGTAGGCAAAGCCGACAATTAACCTGGGCTTGAGAGCCGTGATGGCGGCACGCAATCTGCCAGACAACATGTGAGAAAATAGGGGACAACTTTGGCAATGGCGGAGAAGAATTTTGGACACGAGCGCTCAACCAGTAAATGTCTTTGAGTACGAAAAGCTGGCCAAAGAAAAATTGCCCGGCATGGTTTACGACTACTATGCCTCCGGTGCCAACGATGAGATTACACTGCGCGACAATCATGAAGCCTACGACCGCATCAAGTTGCGTTATCGAGTCCTGGTTGATGTGAGCAATATCAGTTTGAAGGCCTCAATTTTTAATCAAGAAATCTCCATGCCGATAATGGTGGCGCCGATGGCCTTTCAGGGAATGGCGCATCCGGATGGTGAGCTTGCCACGGCGCGGGCTTGCGGAAATGACGGCACCATCATGGTCTTAAGCACGCTTTCCAATCATTCCATCGAGGCGGTGACGCGAGAAGCAACCGGCCCAATTTGGTTTCAGCTTTATGTGTTTAAGGATCGCGGCATGACCAAATCATTGGTCCAAAGAGCAGAGGCTGCCGGCTGCAAGGCACTGGTCTTGACTGTGGATTCGCCTTATTTAGGCAGGCGCGAACGGGACATTCGCAACGGCTTTAGTTTAGGTGGCGCGCTCAAGGCAAAGAACCTGGAAAAGTCCGTACAAGAAAACGTACCGGCGAAGAAAAACACTTCAGGGCTTGCCGCTTACTTGGAAGCATTTTACGATACTGGACTGACCTGGAAAGATCTTGAATGGTTCAAGTCCATTACCAAGTTACCAGTCTTGGTGAAAGGCATTGCGCGCGGAGACGATGCGCAATTGGCGATCAAAAACGGAGCAGATGGAATTGTTGTCTCCAACCATGGCGGAAGACAATTAGACACATCTCCTGCCACCATTGAAGTCTTGCCAGAAATTATTGAAGCGGTTGATGGGAAATTTGATGTAATTGTCGATGGTGGCATTCGCCGCGGCACCGATGTTGTAAAAGCTCTGGCATGTGGAGCCAAAGCCGTGTTTGTCGGCAGACCAATTCTTTGGGGATTAGCCACCGAAGGCGAAGCCGGCGTCAGCAAAGTGCTCAACATGTATCGCGAAGATTTTCAAACATCAATGGCATTATGCGGCTGCACAACGCCAGACCAAATCAAACGCGATCTGATCTGGACACGCAAATAAAATCATTTGGACTTGTCCTGACCGGACAGATCGGCAACAAATTTTTTCATTGCGGCGACATACTGCTCTGAATCAACGCCATAAATATCGTTATGTCCGGCATTCGGCAAGAGTACAAGTGTCTTTGGTTCAGATGCTAGTTTATTCAGTTCTTCCGAATTACTTACGGGAACAATTTCGTCGTTCACACCGTGCACCAATAAAAGCGGTGGGTGGGCACCCTTGAGATAACTGAGATTGTCCAGCATGATTTTCGGATACATCCAGCGTGGATAAAGCCACAACCAAAATATTCTACTGCGGGCAATTGCAAGCAAAGAAGAAAATGGTGACTGCAAAATAATTCCAGCACAAGGACGATTTTCAGCAACATAACAAGCAACACCAGTGCCCAAGGATTCTCCAAAACAAATCAAATCAGCTGGTTTTACTGCTTCCTGATTGACGACAAAATCATACGCGGCAAGACCATCTGTACAAATGCCATCGATGCTTGGTGAACCTTGACTCAAACCATATCCCTGATAGTCGTACATAAAAACAGAAGCGCCTGATTGCAAAATCAATTTTGCCAACGCCAAGCGATAGGTGATATTGCTTCCATTGCCATGATTAACTACACAAGTTTTTTGCGCACCGGGCAACTTAAAATACAAAGCATGCAGTTTGTTACCGTTGGCCGTCGGGAAAAATATTTCTTCCTGCTTAACGCCGAGCACAGACTCAGTTTTGTATGCTTCGTACGTTTCCTTGATTGGGAAAAACAGCATCGAGCTGTAGTATCCCATCGCTACCCAGGGCGACAAGATCACGTACATAAAAATGTAAAAGAGAAACGCAAACGCATCCATTCTTGGCCATTCCAATTTCATTTGGTCTTCATTCCCTCAATCAAAAACTTGCGCCCCTTAAGAGTAATCCTAAGGGGCGCAATGCAACTTATGCAAGCAAAACTTACTTGCTGGTTGCTGGCTTCTCTTCTTTTTTCTTGCCAATTGAGGTGATGGCTTCGCCGGTCTTCTTAGCGCCAGTGCCTACGGCTTCTGCGCCTTTCTTGACACCCTTGCCGACGGCTTCGGCAGTCTTTTTGGCGCCAGTACCAACGGCCTTCACACCTTTGACAGTGCCTTTGCCGACGGCCTCTGCACCCTTGCCTACAGCTTCAGCGCCTTTTTTCAAACCGCCGCCAACGGCCTTAACGCCCTTGCCTGTGCCTTCGCCAACTTTTTCGGCACCTTTTTTAATTCCAGAACCAACATCTTTTGCGCCTTCGACGACTTTGTTTTCAGCAAAGGAAGCACCTGTTCCTATGGTCAAAGCAACGGATAAAGCCAATAGTAAAGAACCGAACTTCATGTCTACCTCCTTGGGTCACATTTCAGAAGAATCTTGACTCTTATAACATGCAGGCGAAATACATTCCAACCCCTGGCAATTGAGGGGGCGCAGACCCTTAACAATCCAGCGCTTATGGCAGCCAAGCGCTATTACGAAGATAAACAATCGATATATCCTCCTTACAACCGCCCATAAAATCGAACCTGCATGCTAACATGCTAACTTGCATAGGCTAGAAACAAGATTGGCAGACAAATTATGACAAACCCAGTTTACTTGGACACGAGCGCGACCACTAAAGTACACCCCGATGTGGTTGAGGCTATGTTACCTTTCTTGCAAGAGACCGTGGGCAATGCTTCATCCCTACATTTTTACGGACGCAAATCGCATGAAGCTGTCGATGTCGCACGCGCGCAAGTGGCAAAATTGCTAAATTGCCAGCCGGAAGAAATTTACTTCACGCCATGCGGAACTTATAGCAACAACACAGCACTTTTAGGGCGCGCGCGTTTTTGCGAAGCCAATGATTTAGGCAAACACCTGATCACAAGCGTGGTCGAACACCCATCTGTGATTGGGCCGGCAAAATATCTTGAAGCCAACGGCTGGAAAGTCACGTATCTTCCTGTGGACAAGGAAGGATTTGTCAGCGTGCCAGAGTTGAAGAAGGCAATCACCAAGGACACTTCGATAATTTCGATCATGTGGGCAAATAATGAAATTGGCACCGTTCAGCCAATTGCGGAAATTGCCGAAGTCGCTAAAGAAAAAAATATCTATTTCCACACCGATGCAGTGCAAGTTGTCGGCAAGATGGAAGTCGATATGCAAGCAATTCTTGTCAGTGCTCTTGCGCTATCCGGTCATAAACTTAATGCACCAAAAGGCATCGGCGTTCTGTTCGTGCGTGGTGGCACTAACTTGATGCCCATCGTATTCGGCGGCGGACAAGAGCGCGGCTTGTTTGCCGGCACAGAAAACATTGCCTCAATTGTCGGCATGGGCAAAGCGGCCGAAATCGCTCACAGAAGTCTGGCAAAAACAGAAAAACATTTGCGCAATTTGCAAGCAATAATCACCGAGAAATTGTTGGCAGTCGATGGTATTAAAATCACCGGACCGAAAGATCCGGAATTGCGTGTCCCCGGTCATGTCAGCGTTGTCGTTCCAGGCGCGCAAGGTGATGCAATTATCTTGCAATCGGATCTAAAAAACATCTGCATCTCGTCTGGATCAGCATGCCATTCCGGAGTAATCGAACCATCATCAGTCCTCAAAGCAATTGCTCTGCCTCGAGAAGAAGCACTAGGTTCCGCCCGCATCTCCGCCGGCATATTCAACACCGACAAAGAATGCCGCGAAGCCGCAGAAACTTTGGCCGGCGTCTTCAAGTCCTTGATGAAAAAGCCAGCTGCGGTAAAATATTAGTGGGCTATATTAAACATCGGGGCAAGCAAAATGAATGAAGTGACATTTCTAGTTGAAGAATCCCCCGAGGGCGGCTATTCGGCAAGGGCTTTGGGCGAATCAATCTTTACCGAGGCCGATGAACTTGCCGAACTCAAAAAGCAAATAGTAGATGCCGTAAGGTGCCACTTTGAAGAAGCCAACTTGCCAAAACTTATAAGACTGCACTTCGTACGGGAAGAACTTATCGCCGTATGAGACTTCCGCGCGATCTATCTGGTAGTAATCTTGCAACAGCGCTAAAAGCTTTCGGTTACCAAATAACTAGACAAACCGGCAGTCACTTGCGATTAACAACCGACCTTGGCGGACAGCATAGTATTACAATTCCAGCTCACTCTGCGCTTAGAATTGGAACATTATCTGCGATCATTTCAGATATTGCCGAACACCACAAAATGACTAAAGACGAAGTGTCCCAAAAGCTGTTCAAAGACAAATAGGATTTGCTTAGAACAAGTCAACTGCATGCAGGTGACAATAAATACTTTCGCGTGTGTCGTCGGACCAAGACGGATACGTCTTTTCCATTTGCTCCCAAGCATTTTGAATGCGCTTCGAGACAATCTGCGCTTCCGGTATTTTCAGCACGGGCTCCATTGAACTATTTGGTGTACGCAGCTTGACGGCTTTGCGAAAGAAGTTTGCTTGCAATTTCACTGCCGAATCGAGATAAGACTCGAACGGTTGCAGCTTCTTCGGCAATGGCTCCTCGTGAATTTTTTGCAGTGCTTTGCCGGTGACCTTGTTGTATTTTTCAAATGCTTTCTTGACGTGCTGGTTATTCACCAATGCCTGCCACATTTCTTGTTTTGCCTGCACGATTTTCAAAAGCGTAGCGAACACATGGTTAACATAACGCTTGTCACCATCGGTGATACCACTCAGCGCTTTCGGCAACGGAATTAGAACAGTCGAGTAAGTCGCGCCATTAGCACCGACAACTTCTAGTTTATTTGGATACCAATCTTCATAAGTAGTAATAGACTTCTGGGAAATCTTATTCTCCATAAAAGAAGATATAGAAGACTTATTTTGAACGGCAGCATAAATTGCCGCCAACGCCAAAACCAATGCCAGAAAACCGTTGTAGCCGGTGATCACACCGGTAACACAAATGCGGTTTGGGCGCCGGGCGGGTTTTTCCGCCATTTTCACCGGCTCTGGCTTTAACGGGGTCAAAGTCTTCATGCCCGAAATCATACCTGGCCCATGCCCACCAATCCTGTGTAGGCATTAATGGGCGCCAACATTAATGCGTGTTACCCCATAATTTCACGCTTATAAATGGGACTTCGTAGGTTCCCCATTGAGAGCCCTTGGCAAGTGCTTTAATCTATCCCCATTCTTGATTTCGGCTATCGCGATGCGGTGGCGCCTTAAAAATCCCTGGACAATGGTGTCGGTGAATGAGCAGTAACCTGTCAGACAATAACAACCTTCCAGAACTCTTACCAGGATCCACAAGCGATCTTTCCATTTCCTACGAGCGCAAACCCAAGTCCCTTGGCGAATCGACCTACAGCGAAATCGAAGCCCAGCAAAAGGCTGCCTTGCAAAAGGCTCAGGATGCAAGCCAGCAAGGCAATAAGCCTGATTCGGCTAAAGAATCCGGCACCGTCAAGCCGCGCAGCTTCGGCAATTCGGAACTGGTCGAAATCAAAAAGGGCGACAGCATTTGGAACGCAGCCCAAGCCAAATATGGCCCAAATATTCCGTTGGCAGCAATTTACGAAGCCAATCGTATGACGCCGCGCAAAATTGAGATTGTTAACGGCAAAAGATTAATCACTCCTCCAGTTTATGAACCCGGACAGTACATTCTTCCGGATGAAAGATTGGTCGAGCAGTTAACCAAAGCATTTTGGGCCCGCATGAATAGCAATGCGCCTGCAGGCGATTCTGCGGAAAGCAAACCGGCTCAAACAGCTCCTATCAGCGACAGCACTGAAAAAACACCCGCACCAGTTGGTGATTCATCCGGTAAGACACCGGCGCAAACTGCACCAGCAAGTGACAGCACCGACAAAACACCGGCACAAACAGCACCGACTGGTGATGCATCCGGCAAGACACCTGCACAAACTACACCTGCCGACACAAGCACCAAAAATCCTTCTGAAAAAATACCGCCAGTATCGAGTGATACATCTGGCAAGACACAACCAAGTGACAAGACTGGTGATACCACTCAATGTCCGCCCGCACCATCAGATAAACAAACACCAAAAATGCCAGATGGCAGGCCGCTTGATCCTGAAGTTAAACAGGCTATGCAGGATCGCTATGCCCAACTGAAGGGCGAGTTCGACAAAGCCAAAACCGGCTTTGAAAAAGAACATAAGCAAGAAGGTCTGCTCGGTATGGCGAGCGACTTTATCCATAACGTGCTTGGCACACATAAAGAAGATGAGAATCCATTTGCTTCACTCTGGTCACATATCGTAAATAGGAAAGACGGATCGGAAGATATTAAAAAATGCATGCAAGAGCAAGTGACATTGCTTTCTCAAATGAAAGATGCAGTGGACAAAAATGATTTGGAGAAATTCTCCGAGATTCATAAAAACAAATTATTGACCGGTGGTAGAGACGGTGTCGGTAAAGAATTTAAATATACAAATGCTAACAAAGTGCATGTTAAGGCGAAAGAAGACGCCAAACATTTTAGTGGCTCGCAAGAAAATACCGTTCATGGTCTAACTGATCTTGGCACTGCCACAACATCATTGATTGCTGCGGGACTCATCTTGAGAAAAAATCCGGCAACCGGCATGCAATTGTTAATGCGTGCAGCCCCAATTGGCATGGGTGTGGGTGCAGTTGCTAGACCAACATTTACGCACCTTGTCGATGCGCCATTAAATGATATCGGACAAGGCAAATTCTGCTTCGGACAATATGCCAGCCTTGGTAGAGATGTTGGCACTGGTGTTGTGGTCGGTGGTCTTGCACCAGCTACAGATATTCTTGGCGGTATGGCTACCAAGAAAGTAGCTGAGACAATTGCTCCTGGACTTGCCGTCAAAGCAGGACTAACGCTAAATAATGGTGTCGCTCCATTTGAACGTGAGATTCTTGGCGAAAGATTGATCACTCCAAATAAGATTGACTGGAAAGATTGGTCCCCATGGAAGTCTGGTACATTGTTAGGTTCAACCAAGGATCAATGGACATACAAATTCCTCGGTGCCGCTTCCAAGTATGGCGTGGCTGGTGGTGCGTTCAGTGGTGCCGATACAACTATTCGCAGTGTCACTGATGGACGCGTGCCATCGGTAGCTGAAGTCGCAACATCAACAGTGTTGGGCGCAGCAACCGGCACAGCGCTCGGTTTGCGATTCGATCCGCTGGCAGCAGCGGTACATCCGCCTGTTAACAATCCTGGTGATGCAAATACTCCTCCTGCTGGTGATGCAAATACTCCTCCTGCTGGTGACGCAAATACTCCTCCTGCCGGTGATGCAAATACTCCTCCTGCTGGTGACGCAAATACTCCTCCTGCTGGTGACGCAAATACTCCTCCTGCCGGTGATGCAAATACTCCTCCTGCTGGTAACGATAATTCAAAAGCGATCCCGCCAGAGTTGACTGCTGTTAGAGATCACATCCAACACGTTGGTAAGCAGAGCATTAGCGAACTGAAGCCTGGCGTAAATAGCAAAGGCGAAGCCGGTTTCTTCATTGATGGCAACGACAGAGCAATAAGATACTTCAAGCACTATTTGCCTGAAGGTTACGAAATTGAGAAAGCTGGCACAAAGACACCCGATGGTCTTTTCGACATTTACTTTGTCAAGAAAAATAGCAGTGCACAACCTGAAGCCTCGATTGAAAATTCAACTAAGCAATCACTTGTCGGTGACACACAACGATCTCTCATAGATGACAGTCCAGCAGACACTGTGGCTGATTCAGGTGATGCTCCAATCGTCACTGACTCGAGTACGATTGGTAAAAATGATGGTTCCCTCGCACCACAAGTGAAACCGTTTGAGAATGTTGCACAATATGTTGGGGATAATCTTTCAGATCAGGTGGGTTGCTCGCGACACGAAATTGATCCGAAGCGACTGGACACAGTCCGCAGTACGCTCGCCGCAAGTCTCAGTAAAAATCCAAATGTCAAAGGCGCACCTCCGGAAGCAGCGGTAGATGCAGCTGTGCTTGAATGGCGGCAGCCACGGTCCATGGATCCAAACAGAACTGAAGTTCTCCAAAAATCGCTTACAACCGATCTGCAGAAAAAGCTCGGGCGCACTCCAACAGATATTGAAGTGGATGGCGCAATGCGTGAATGGCTCGAATCACCGGGAATGAAATCACTTATTGAAGGTGGACACGTACTTCTTAATGTAACCGACAATGCTTCAGATCCTAGACCGAGATTAATCGTAAAGACATATGGTAACAAAGCACTAGAAGATGCTATTCGAAGTGATGCACGAACAGTGAGCCCTGATCACAAGCTTGTGGTGCTAGACAACAGCGGACGCGATCATAATCCTAGCCTGAACGGCGACCTCAACCAAATGAAGGCGGCAATTGATCTTATCGCCCAAAAGCATCGCACTTCCTTAGATCAAGCCAGAGCCAAGTACATTCAAGATCATCCGACGGAAATCTCAGCACCCACTAGCAGTAGCGGCGATGGAACCTTTAGCTCAACTGGCGCAGTCAGGCGTCCAGATCGCATAAAAGAAGATAAGTTCCTTAGATGCTCATTGCAGGTGATACCGGGAGGTGAAGATGCACACCTCCAGATTTCGTTTCACCGAAGCATCCAGGGACAAATGGACAAGAATAAGCCATCAAGAACGGCTTTAGTCAACAATACCCAGGAACAACTTGACCCGAAGGAAGCAGCAAGGAAGGCTTTAGTCGGGAACATCGAGCGCCTTATCGCCGATAAGCAGCTAAAATCAAGTTCGTTTGATAACGAAACATTTGATCTTATCGGTAAGAAAGAAATCCTCGCTGAAATTCAAGATACGTTGCTCGGTAACAATGGCATCAATGGTGGCATGCATTTTGCACCCGATAAGATACATGGCTTATGGGTCGAGCAATCGAGAAGCAAGTTGAGCAAACCAGGAGATGTCAAGGTTGACATCTACAGCGGCAAGGATGCTGCGACCATAAAACCGTTAATTGAAGCGGAAATAGCCTCGCGAAAACTGGAGTCAAAGATAGGCTCTGATGCATATTATCGTGGTAAGCCAAAAGGCGACACTCCTGCTGAACCGAATGTAGTATCAATTTCTGGAACAGTAAAAGATATCGAAGAGTTCACTAGTTTTCTGAAATCTCAAGATGCATTATCAACTGCCGAACTAAATAAAGTACGCGAGCACCTCAATAAGAGTCAACAAAAGACAACTGCAAAGGACCAAATACAAGAAGTTGCTCAAGAAGTTGCTGATGACGAAGTCTTTAAGACAATTGTCGGTGTTCAATATAACAATCCAATTGAATTCACTATCGGTGTGGACAGGCTGAGACCATGGTTCAACAGAGATGGTGTGCAAACTGATGCCGGAGGTGTGACGATTATCATCGGTGGCACACCAAAGCAACAACTTGATATGGAACCAATTATCCATGCCACCGCTAACAAACACAATTTGAGGTTTATCGACAATGATGGCCGTTTCGCAGTCAAACAAGCTGAAGCCATCGACAAAATCGTTGCTGATGCCGAAGAAATGGCTCGGACCCAAGGCTTAAAACCAGACGAAATCAAAGCTGCAGGCCAAGCCGCAGCAGAAAATGCTGCCAAAGCCATTGCCGAAGGAAAACCCAGCAGATTGTCGATACGGGTTAAGGCCGATGTGGCTTACAGCAAGGATCCGGACCAATTTGCTAGAAATATCCAGCGTGGAGAATCCCAGCTAAGACGTTTTGAAACAGAACTGCTTAATGATAATGGAATTTCAGGCGGTGGCGTCCACCAATATACACCGTACCAATGTCTTGGTCGCATTCCCTCCAGAGGATTGAACGAAGGTGAGATTGCAGTTAGAGCAACTTGGCCAAAGGATGACCCAAGCATCACAACATTTGTCGACCTGTTGGACAAATACAATTGCAAACATGCTCTCAATGACACCAAGTCTGTCGCAAGTATCAGCGGACAAGTACGCGATATGCAATTGCTAGACGCGGCGATGGCCCATGAAGCTCCAGATCTGTATGTTCAAACTCTTCAAGCAACCGATATCGCGGGCTCCAAGGCTCAAGCGGCTGCAAAAGCGATTGAGAGATTCGGCGGAACGTATCATAAGGCTCTTGAAAAAGTAAATGAAATAATAGACAAACACCCGGTAGGCTCAAAAGAGCGCAAAGAAGCCGATTGGGGACGTGAAGCGATTGAAGCTATTCGCAACCGTGCACCACTGTTTAGTGCCGAATTTGAACCAATGAAACAATGGAATGAGGCTTTGCGAACACCTGCAAACGATTCCCAATTCAAGATACCATTTGGCAAAGACTCTCACGCCGAGACCGCAGAACAAGCACTCCTTGATTCTGGTATCGCAAGCGAACTGGACAAGCTCGCCAATGAGCCTGTTTTGATCATTGGCAAAGAAGATGCATCTGCTGCATTGGAGATCCTCAATCGCGAGCCACACGCCAAAGAGAGCATTCGCCATGGTCTCGAAGAAGTTCGGGAGCGAATTCCATTGGTAAAACAGGTGCAGGCGCAACTGGATGCTATTGGTCCAGAAGAACTTGAGAAATCACTCAACCGATTTGCTGCCACCACCGATGCAAATGGAAACGAAACATTTAGTCTTGAAATTGCTACTGACACGCCGGAAGGAAGCAAACTGCTCAGCGATGTCCTCGACATATGCCAGAAGTCGAAAGACGCTATTGAACTTGGTAACGCGTATCATGCTAATTCCGACATATCCGTGAATGGAAACAACACCATTGTCACCGTCAGCGGCGATACCAAAGCAAGACAATTTATCGCTCATGAATTGCTCAAGAGTGTTGAAGTTGAAAAACATATGCAGAAGTCGTCAGCTCCAGTTGTTCAATTCGAGCATCTTAATCCGAGCGAATTTGCAAGCGACGTCAACGCATTCAAACAGCAAGAATTCTCAATTCCAAGTAGCGACGCGGCAATGACAGGCAAGATCACTGGCTTATTACGTTCAGCCGGTCTCCAAGATTACGTTGACTTCGAGCCAGTTGCCGAGGGCATTAAGTTGACCGGACAACGTGACGGCAAGAATTTCGCCGCCCTGAATGCACTCAACGCTGAAGCCGATCTCGTAACATATATTAGACAACAAATTGAATCAAAGAACAGCGGTGCACCAAACCCGGGAAACCCGTAGGGCAACCGAATAGTTCATCAGCTGCCGCTGAACGAGCAGCTGGAAGTGACATTGAAATTTCGGAAGCTGGTAGTTACACTCGCAGTACAGAACGCATTGGGCAATTTGAAAAAATAGGCCATGGAGACGAAAATGGATTTTTCATTCCGTGCATTGATCCCGCCCTGCAAACAAGGATCGAAACCAAGCTCAAATCCAAAAATGCAACTCTCGGCAGAAAAGGCTTAGAGACATTTGAATTCGGACCAATGGTTGATGCGGACGAAACAACCGTACTTGGCATAGGTGTCTTTGGCAATGACAAAACTCTTGCTCAGGTGGCGAAGGATATTTATAGCAGCAAAACACTGCAAAAGGATTTACAAGAACAGATTGCTCTAAATGAAAGATCCGCGGCTTCGGGTCTTTTGCCAGCAGAAAAACACGAAATCGAGTTGAAACTCAACACTCTTGACGAAGAGAGCCATAAGCCAAGTACACCGAACATCACATCAAACGATATCATTTACGGCAGAACTCCTCGCTCACCATTACCTTTTCTTGGATCGATAGAATGGCCGGATTCGCAAGCAATCAGGCTGTTCGAGAAGGCTGGTCTTGTAGAGTGCATTCAAATCAAAGGACAGAAAGAACCAGCTCTTATGTTCAATTCAAGCGGTGACAAAGAAATTAGCAAGCTTTTGAGCCAGCATATCAAAGAAGCACGTAAAAACACAGACAAAACGTTTGAAGTATACCGGAAAGAAAATTTAACCATCGTCAAAGCTCCATACGAAAAACTGAATGAGTTCATGACTGGTGTAAGTGAGGACTTGTCGATCACAAGTGCACTGCACCGCATCGTTACTGAAAGACTCGAGATTGAAAATAGAACGTTCAACGCTACCCGGACGCCAGATCGAGATATTCAAATCAATATCCCTAATGATAGAGACATGGGTAGATCCATGGATCTATCAATGGATAGATCTACTGATAGATCTATGGGTAGAGATATAAATACGTCTGTTGACAGAGATATGAACAAAGACATGGACAGAGACATGGGCAGAAACATGGACGAACATATGGACAGAGACATAGACGAAGATATGGACAGATATATGGATAGTGATGACGATTTGGAATTAGAATACTAAGGTCACTATAGAAATCTAGGGAAGCAATCTCATTATCTTCTTTACAGCAGTTGCTGGAGGCGTGCGCTGTTTTTGTTAGCGCATTCGACAATCTTGTCGGCGATTTCATTGTCAAAATCCGTTTGTTTCAAAAGAGCTCGCTCTTCCGCAATGGCTTTTGGTAGATCGTTTGCGAATTTCTGTAGCGTTTTCTTGACGGACGGAAAGGATAGTTCGCATTGGCGGGAAAAATCTTCCCAGTCAGCAATACGTACATCGGCAAACAAGTATTTATCGCCGACTTTCATGGACATATCCTGTGTGAGTTCGGAATATGCTTGCGTGCAAAGCAAGTCATAAAACGGTGCAAGACGCACATTGCCACCAGGATGATGAAGGTAAGCAAAGTTTTTGGCATGAGCATCTGCGTTACCAATCAAGAAATTGAAAACATTGGCTTGCATCAGGTAATTACGATCGACTACTGGAATACTGGATTTGAGGAGCAAGTCAAAACATTGCTTCAAGCTTGGTCCACCAAAGCGTTGATACTTCTCGCGCGCACTCAAGGCTTGGGTGAAATCCTCTTGGTGGATGCGAGCAATTCTATTTTTGTCATCAAACTTTCTATCGTATCGCTCAACTAACAAATACATTTGGTCTTCAGCACGACGCATTTCCACGTGAGGCGTTGGCAGACCAATACGCTTTGCCGTGCGGAGGCAAAGATATTCGTTTTGCACAGTGCCTTGATAGTTTCTGATTGAGGGTTTCAAGATGTGCGTGGTCGGTGTGCCGTGTGCCGGCAAACAAACCTTTTTATCTACAACACATACAGCGGCTTTTTCTTGCACGCCGGCCAGAGACAATCTCAATCCATGCAAATCGAGAAACAATGGTTTTTCCGGTAATTCGCGAATATGTTTGGCTAGCGATTTGTCCGAAAGTGGTTCGATTTCAATATGATGCGACGAGTCCGCTTCCACAGGCTCATCTGGTGCATGAAAGGAAATTGCCCCAGCACAATCGTGGCCAATCACGCTCAAGAGGCTAAACGTGTTATTTGGATTAGCATCAAACTTAAGCGCAATTGCTTTGCGTGCTTCCGTGCTTTCCGGCAGTAGTCCACCAAAATATACTTCGCACGGAACGTTACCATAACGCTCCTGTGTCAAAGGCATACTGAGAGAAATGGCTTGTTTAGCTTCTGGCAAATAAGTAAACTTCAGCTTGCCATCACGTGTTTGCTCAAGCGTGCCCACGGGCAATCCATGCAGGCGCACGGAAAGAACTTTTTGTTTCATTTCCGCGCTCCTTTGATTGCACCCTTATTTTTTTTCGGTTTCTCGTCGGACTCTTGATCAGATTGCTCATCGGCAATTTCTTCTGATTCGATATGAGATCCTTGCGCTTCGATTTTCACACCAAGCATCATTGCTACGCGCAATGCCTTGCCCAACTCGCAGGTCGGTTTGCCACGTTCGAGATCAACAATGAAGCGCAGGCCAACACCACTGGCGCCAGCAACGTCGCTTTGGGTCAGACCCAACGATTTGCGAGCCTTCTTGATGATTCCGCCAAATTCCTCAGCAGCACTGATTTGCATGATTTTCACCAAAATGTTACCGTACGGTAAAGTTTATCACAATTTGAGCCATACTGACTATAATTTTCCCGTTCGGTAAAATTATTATCCGGATCGCTTAAAATTTAATAGAATTTCCCGTACGGTAAAATCAGCTTAAGGCTTTTGCCCACCAATTGGGCGAACATCCCCAACCGTCAGGCCCGTACGAGTAAAATACTTGGTCGCGACGCGCTGAATGTCGGCGGCTTTCACATTCATATATAAAGGAATGTCCTTGACCAATAAATCAGGATTGCCAAAAAAGGCTGTGTATTGAGCAAGCAACTGAGCGCGGTGCAAAGAAAGCTGAATATTCTCCTCGTCGCTACCGTCGCTTTTACTGGCAAAGACGTCATGCAAAATTTGGTTCTTGGCCTTTTGCAATTCATGCGCCGATACCGGTTTGGTTTTGAGCTTTTGCAATTCAGCAAAGACAAGCTCACGCACTTGAGCCTGAGTATGCCCAGGCTTATAGATCACGAGAAAGGAAAAATCCGATGGACCGAACGCATCATCATATTCGGCATTGATTTCGACTGCCACCTTGCTGCCTTTCACAAGTCGTTGATAAAGGCGAGACGAATCACCGGCAATCAAAATTTGCTCAAGCACGCGCAAAGCATAATAGTCACGGTCACGCTTGGCTGGTACCTTCCAGGAAAGGAGAAGCAGCGGCAACTGGGCGTGCTTATCCTTATATATAAAGTACTTGCCTTTAGCCTGCATTGGCTCTTTCGTATTCGGCAATGGTGGCTGGGATTGGCGGGCGATTGTGCCAAAGTATTTTTCAACCAAAGGTCTCATCTTTGCTGCATCCACGTCGCCAACAATGGCTAAAACAGCATTGTTTGGTTCGTAATAAGTACGAAAGAATTTTTGTACATCGTAAATAGAAGAAGATTCCAGATCAGAGAATGTGCCAATGATATTGTGCGAGTTTACCCAATTATCAAACATCACTTCGCGCAATTTTAGTTCCGCCGGAATATAAGGTTGATTATCATAGCTTTCGCGCTTTTCTTCCTTAACCGTTTCCAATTGATTTTGAAAGTTCTCTTCCGTCACTTTTAACGAACGCATGCGATCGGATTCCAGCCACAGCGCCAGTTCAATTTCGTTGCTCGGCAAAGTCTCGTAGTAAATTGTGAAGTCTTCATGCGTTTCGGCGTTGCAGTCGCCACCGGCTTTCTCAATATATTTGAAGTGTTCTGATTTACCAACATTTTCCGAGCCTTCAAACATCATATGCTCAAACAAATGCGCAAATCCCGATTTGCCTTTCAGCTCATTACGAGAACCAACCTTATAAACAAGCGCAAGCGAAGCAATTGGAGCTGAGTGATCTTCGGATACAACAACACGCAATCCATTAGGTAAAGTGAAATCAGAAGTAATTGGGATCTGCGGTAAAGAAATCACCGCTATTGCCGCAACTTGAATACTTAAGAGCAGAGACAGTACAAATGCAAGAATTTTATAAATCACTTTACCTGGCCCTCGAGGGGGATCTTTTTCGGTGATAACCTATAGGTTATCATTTATAACTTATACGCCGTCATTGATAACCTATAGGTTATCAGAACGCGGAGACCCCACAAAGGAACCTCCGCGTTTTTGAATTTGAACTATGGATTCACCTTATTAGTTATGCACCTGGTTTGGATGATGAGGCTGTTCCCTTTATGGCGTTGCCAGAGACATCATACAATTCGATTGGTGCAAAGAACTCGAGGTCTGGTTTGATCTTTTGCGCATCGCCAACTACGGAGATGACGATGTTGTTCAGATCGATGTACTTACGAGCTACCTGGCGAATTTGATCTGGTGTGACCGCCATTACTTTATCTGTATAGGCTTCCAGATAATTGCTTGGCAAATCATATAATTGCACTTCCATCAAACGTTGAGCCAAACCTGCTTGGGTTTCCAAACCAAGTTGGAATGAACCGGCAAGGTAAGTCTTTGCGTCTTGCAATTCCTTGTCGGAAACTTTTACGTTTCTGATCCGATCCAATTCGTAAATGAATTCTTCCAAAGATGGTGCAGTTACGTCGGTACGTACTTCAGCATTTGCAGCAAAGGAACCGGGTTCCTTACGAGCAGAAAAGCCGCTGTAAGCACCATAGGTGTAACCCTTTTGCTCACGAATGTTGATGAACAAACGGGCATTACCACCACCACCAAGAATTTGGTTGGTCACCAAAAATGGGAAGTAATCGGGATCAACTTTCTTGATGCCGATATTGCCCAACTTGATTGATGTCTGCACAGATCCTGGTCTGTCAACAAGATAAATGTGTCTGCCATCTTGCTTTGGTGTGATTGGCGATTGAACTACTTGACCTTGTCCGGAATTCCAGGAACCAAAGTTTTTGGCAATCAAGTCCTTCATTGCTTGGGTGTCGAAGTCACCAACGACAACTAAAACCGCTTGATTGGGCAAATAGTTCTTCTCGTGGAAAGTGCGCAAATCAGCAATTGTCATCTTCTCAACCATTTCTGGTTTAGGCGCCACCACAGAATATGGATGGTTACCGAAAACAACTTTGGCAAAGCGCTCGTCAATCAAGAAATCCGGATCTGATCTCTTCATCACCAGCTCTTGCAACAAATTGGTCTTCTTGAGCTTGAACTCGTCTTCCGGAAAAGACGGGTTGAGCAAAACATCGGAGACCATGTTGAAAAGTCTATCTGTGTATTTGGAAAGCGAAGAAGCGCCGAGCAAAGTAAAGTCGGCGTCGGAACCAGCCTTCAAGCCACCGCCGATAAAGTCGACTTCTTCGGCAATTTCCTTGCTCTTCTTAGTTTTTGTACCTTCCGTCAGCATGGCCGCTGTCAAACTGGAAACACCCAAAAGATCGCGTGAATCTAAAGAGGAACCAGCCTTGATACCAAGTTGCACAGTCACAAAAGGAACTCTGTGATCTTCCAGTAATTGCACGTTCAAACCGTTGTCCAATTTATAAGACACGATGTTTGGTGCCTTAAAAGGACGCGGACCAGGTAATGCCGGTGGCGTTTTACGCCAGGCTTCCGGACTGGCATTACCTGTAGAAATTGGCTCTGATGCAATTGCCGGCATAACGCCAGAAGCTAAAACAATTGCGGCTCCCAAAATGGCTTTTGAAGCGAGAAATAAATTACGCATTGCTTGTCACTCCTATTTGATCTTGCGGGAAGAATTGGTGGCGAGGGCGGGCTTCGTATCAAGAGAAGCCTTGTCGCCAGATTTGGCAGCCACTGGATTCACATCAATAACCGTTGAATTTGCTTCGTTAAACACTTTAGCGGCAACTCGCTGGATATCAGCTGGAGTGACTTTCATAAAGGCATCCAAATCCTTGTCGATCAGACTAGGATCACCCCAGAAAGATGTGTACTCCGCCAGCATTTCCGCCCGTCCTAAAGAACGTTGCAAACTCGAATAGCTACCGGAAGCAAACAATTCGCGCAAAATTTGATTGCGTGATTTTTCCAGTTCCGTTTCGCTAACCGGTGTTGCCTTTAGCTTTTCCAATTCCGAAAAAAGGATCTGACGAACTTTATCCGGCGAATTACCTGGCTTGACTACGACAAATGCTTCAAACGCTTCTGGTCCACGTCTTGAATCAATTCCAGAATCGATTTTTAAAGCAACTTGATCACCTTTAACCATGCGCTGATACAAACGTGAAGATTCACCAGCACCCAAAAGCTTTTCAATTACGGCTAGAGGATAGTAATCCGGATCACGCTTGGCTGGCGCTTTCCAACCTATCCAAAACGCTGGAAGCTTGGCTTGAGCATCAGGCATCTTTTCATACTTGGCTTTTGCTTGTACAGGCTCAGACACGTCAGGACGCGACGGTTGCGGCTGTGAAGCAATCGAACCAAAATATTTTTCAATTAGTTTGGCCATCTTTTCTGAATCTATGTCACCAACAATAGCTAAAACCGCATTGTTTGGTGCGTAATAGGTCGTGAAGAATTGCTTCACGTCTTGCGTTGAGGAAGCTTCTAAATCTTCAAAACTTCCGATTACCGGATGTGCATTGGCCCAATTGTCGTACATAATTTCTTCGAAGCGAATTGCCGCTGGCGTGTATGGCTGATTATCAATGCGCATACGCTTTTCTTCTTTTACCGTCTGCAATTGATTCTGGAAATTCTCAGCGGTAATTTTTAATGAACGCATGCGGTCAGATTCCAACCACAAGGCTAATTCAATTTGATTGCTCGGCAACTTCTCAAAATAATTAGTGAAGTCAGGATGAGTGGAGGCATTTAAAGAACCACCGGCACCTTCCACATATTTGAAGAACTCATTTTTGCCAACATTATCTGAACCTTCAAACATCATATGTTCAAACAAATGGGCAAAACCAGAGCGCCCCTTCTTTTCATCACGCGCACCAACGTCGTAAACAATCGCCAGCGATGCCACTGGCACCGAATGATCTTCTGAAAGAATACAACGCATTCCATTGGCAAGCTTGAAATCTTTGGTGACTGGAATCAAAGGAGTCTTCCAATCGGCAGCCGAAGCTGCTGGACCAAAAGAACAAGAGAGCATACCAAACGAAAGAGCTAACGTAATCCAAACCGGCAATTTATTCAATTTATTCTTCATCGTCGTCATCACCATGTGAGTAAGGACCTAAATCTGTGAGTGTCCAAAAGCAAGCGACCACAAGTATAGTAAGTATTGTGGCACTGACAACAATTTTGTGCGGCACGCCGACCTTGTCCAACAAGAAATATATGGTCGCTGCCAGCGTTACAGCCAATATTGCTGCTACTTGATGATTGTTAATGATAGCGAAAAATTTCCTTTTTAGCTTATGTAAAGCGGGCACCAGCTAAAGCTGAGGCACAGCCGCAACCATTGCGTGACTCCGGCAAAGCTTCAATTAGTTTGACCAACATCGATTGCAATTTGCTGATGTTTTGTTCGAAAACCTTGATTACTTCGGAATGCGATACCGGCTCAACGTCACCAACCAAACCAGAGTCGTAATCGGTGATCAAAGAGATGTTTACAACACACATTTCCTGTTCACGCACCAAATGCACTTCCGGATATTGGGTCATGTTGATCACTTCCCAACCCATTGATGTGAACCATTTTGATTCGGACTTGCTGGAAAAGCGTGGTCCTTGAATCACTACCACGGTACCTTTCGGATGCACGGTAATGCCGCATTGTTTGCCGGCAATTTGAGCAAACTTGGTCATTTCCGGGCAATAAGGCTCGGCTGAGGAAACGTGGGTAGCAATTGGACCATCATAGAAAGTGTCTTTGCGTCCGGATGTACGATCGACAAATTGATCGCAAACCACGAATTCGCCCGGCTTCACATTGGTCTGCAAACTTCCGGCAGCACAAGGCGAAATAATCCGCTGAACACCAAGCGACTTCATCGCCCAAACGTTGGCGCGGTAATTAATTTGATGGGGCGGAATTTGGTGATGCGAACCATGACGCGGCAAAAATGCCACCCGTTTGCCACCGAGTGTGCCAATCACCACCTTGTCAGAGGGTGGTCCATAGGGCGTTTCAATCACATGCTCTTCAGCCTTGTCAAAAAGCTTATAAAAGCCCGAACCGCCAAAAACTCCAATATCTGCTTGCGTCTTGTCCACAGCTCACTCCATCATATAGATATCTCGCGCCCTTGCAGGCAATATGAAATATTAGCACCCGGTCTTGGCTTTTCTGCCCTTTGTCATCCTCAAAACATGAGCGACCCATTGGCATGCGATTATGAGAGATTCTTCTGCGGGCGAGGCATGCCTCGCCCCTACGGATGACAGATTGCTTGGCCAAGATTAAATTCCCGGGGCTGAGGGTACAAAGTAAATGACTAATTTTCATTTGTTAGGCATATCTTTTAGATGTATCTTCAGGGACAGATTGGTATGATGAAAATTTGTTAGGGACAGGCAAAAGGAAATGGGACGCTCTATGTGGTGGAAACTAGGCTTAGCAGTTTCAGTGTTTATGGCCGCAGCACTGGGCGGTGCTTCTGTCGTCCAAAATGGCACGCTCTTGGCAGACGGCTCGCAGGCAACTTATTTGGTCCAGCGCGTCTTTACTGGAGCATCGGCCACGCCTGATCAGGTCTACCACAAAGTTTGGGAGCTGATAAAGGAAGACTTTTACGATACTACTTATAACAGCCAGAGTTGGGCTCGCTGGCAAAACCGCTACGACGGCAAACTAAAGAATCTCGATGATGCCCATAAAGCAATCGAAACCATGCTCGCTTCACTTGGCGATCGTTATACGCGATTTTTAGATCGTGATGCTTTTGATGATGAAAAGACCCAAATTGATGCCAGGTTTTATGGCATAGGCATTCAAATTGGTATGGATAAGACGCAAAGAATTGTAGTTATCGCCCCTATCGATGGCACACCGGCATCACGTGCAGGTCTCATGCCTGGAGACGAAATTGCCGAAATTAACGGTAAGCCGACCAAAGGCTTATCAGTCGAAGAGGCTGCCAAACAAATTAAGGGGCCAATCAACACACAAGTAATTCTCTCTTTGGTGCGCGGCAAGCAAAAACTGAAAGTTGCCATCACCCGTGGTGAGATTCCAATTAAGGCAGTGCAAACCGCCAAAATGCTACCGGGTGAAGTTGGCTATATACGCCTATCAAGCTTTATTTCCGAACAAGCCACACGGGAAATGAAAGAAGCCCTACAGAAATTGGGCAGTGCCAAAGGGATTATTTTGGATTTGAGAGGCAATCCTGGTGGTCTCCTCACTAATGCCATCGATATTTCCAACATGTTTTTGGATGGTGGCAACATTGTTTCCACAGTCGACCGTGATGGTTATAAAACACCAGCCATGTCTGATGGCAAGCCAATTTCACATTTACCGCTTGTGGTTTTGATCAACGAAGGATCTGCCAGCGCATCTGAAATTACGAGCGGTGCCTTGAGAGATAATGGGCGGGCAACTTTGGTGGGCGAAAAGAGTTTTGGTAAAGGACTGGTGCAAGGCATCAACCGTCTTGATGATGGCTCGGGCGTCAACATTACAATTGCCCGTTATTTGACACCGAATGATACGGACATTCACAAGAAGGGGATTGTACCGGATGTAGAAGTCAAGCTTTCGGAGAAGGACATTCTTGGTGGCAAAGGACCGTGGTGGTTCAATCCGGATAATCCAACCGTAAAGCGTACTCCGGATGATCTGAAAGATGTGCAGCTTGGCCGAGCCATGGAAGTGCTCAAGAAAAAAATGAATAGCCCACATATGGCACACAATAAGTAGGTGCATTGACTGCGGTGCTACACTAAACAAGCACTAAGTCAAAGGACCTGCCGTGGACGATTCCCATTCACAACCAATTGCGCAAGCCCAAACCAAGGTGCCACCACGCCGTAGGCGAATTGCACCACCTGGATTGGCTATCGTTGGCACGAGCATTGGCTGCGGAAAAACCGTTTTAGCAACTGGCTTAGCACGCACGCTTTTAGATGAAGGTCTGCAAGTAAAAGCTATCAAGCCGATATGTACTGGTGATGCCACTTCCGCCTCAGGCGAACTTGCTTTTATCAGCTCAATCAGTCATACACCGCTTGATTACAGAGTACAGTACATCAGTCAACCAGGTGGCCTTAAACCATCACAAGTGCAAGAGGCAATCCGCATTGCCACACAAGGCACCGAATTGACCTTGGTGGAATTGCCTGGGTCGCCAGCTTTTCCCCTGACTTACTTTGATGCACAAAACACTGCTTTGCCAAGAACATATACCGATACTTGCGATTTAGCCTACGAATTGGCTTGGCCTTGTTTGGTGGTCGGGAAATTCGGCGTAGGGTCATTTGAAGATTTGGTTGTAAATGCGACTTATCTGCAATCACGCGGGCTGGAAGTAATTGCCCTTGCCTTAGTCAAGACAGCGGCAGAAATAACTGGGGACAAAGCAAAACAACTTTCCGAACAAGCACAAATTGCCTTACAAGAGCGCACCGGTGTTCCATATATAGGTACTCTTGAATACAGCCAATCTATTAGCGTGGAACGAGTCAATCAAGGCAACTTGATCAAAACCACATCGCAGGCACTCGATCTCTTGCCAATCATCAAATCGTTGAATGTGCGTGTCGCCTCGTAATTAATCTAAAAGGTTGCCAAATATGTTATTTCTAGAGCTGCAAAAAACAGCTCGGGCACAACTTTGAAACAAGTGCCCAGCCAAGCGAGCGCCACATGCGCGGACGAGGCGAGGCACGAGCCGCAGGGAGCACTTAAAAGTAGATGGACATAAAACAGCCATTAGGTCTTGAAACGAAACTTCCGGTCGGTGAGAATCAACTGATAATTTACACTCTCTCCGATTCGTCTGGTGAGACCGCCGAGGCTGTAGCGCGCGCAGCACTGGTGCAATTTCCACCCGGACAAGCCTCTATCTATCGCTTGCCACAAGCACGCAACAAATTACAAATAGTCGAATACGTTCGGCAAATTGCCACCGGCAGATCAGTGCTTGCTTACACACTTGTGCTTCCGGAATTGCGTGAAACTTTGGAAGCAGAAGCGAAGCTGCACAATTTGGTGACGATAGACTTTCTTGGACCCCTAATAAGCACACTGGAAAAACAAACCGGCTCAAAGCCGCTATCTGAGCCAGGTAGACTGCACCTTCTCGATGAAACTTACTTTCGTCGCATAGAAGCAGTTGATTTTGCGATTCGATTTGACGACGGAAAAAATCCGGATGGACTGACACAAGCCGATGTGATTCTTAGTGGTGTTTCGCGCACAAGTAAAACACCAAACAGCATGTATCTTGCCCATCACTATGGCTTGCGTGCAGCAAACGTACCAATCGTCAGTGGTGTTGATCCACCTGAGGCATTATTCAAAGTTGATCCGCACAAAATCATCGGCATGACGATTGATCCACTTTTATTGCACGATATTCGCTCAATGAGAGCCAAAGTTTTAGGCATGAGTCCAGAAACAGATTATGCCGATTTGGAAAAGATTCGCACTGAGGTGCGTTATGCCAGGCGAATCTTCCGCGATCTCAAATGCCACGTGATTGATGTTTCTTCCAAAGCAATTGAAGAAATATCCAGTGAAGTTTATTTACATTTACGCCAGTGACCATCATACCGACGGAATTCACAAGGAATTTACTAAGGAGCATAAAATGATCAGCACCACTGAAACAGGCCAGAAAAAAGGTCAAGCTACAAAGAATCAAACAAAAAGAGTCTTTCAGTTTGCCGATGCATTTAAGGCCTTCGATGGCAATCGCGGCACGATGCGCGAAGCGCTGGGTGGCAAAGGTGCAGGACTGGCGGAAATGACTGCCAGTGGTGTCAATGTACCGCCTGGTATCACAGTGATTACCGCCTCGTGCCGCGAATATTCAAACAATGGGCAATCGATGCCGCAAGGTTTGATGGAAGAAATCAAACAAGAACTGAGCCTGATTGAAGCGAAAGTCGGACGCAAGTTGGGTGATGCAGAAAAACCGCTTTTGATTTCGGTTCGCTCCGGTGCAAAGTTTTCCATGCCTGGCATGATGGATACGATTTTGAACTTGGGTTTGAATGAAAAAACCGTTGCATCATTAGCAAAAATGACAGGCAATAAACGTTTTGCTTGGGACAGCTACCGCCGCTTTATTCAAATGTATGCAAGCGTCGTCTTAGAACTGAGCAAAGACAAGTTTGAAGATTTGATTGAAGATAAGAAAGACGAACTTGGTATCACTTTGGATACGGAGTTTACTGCCGAACAGCTGGAAGAACTGGCAAATGAATTTAAACAGCTGGTCAAAAAGGTTTCGGGCAAACCCTTCCCAGAAAATACCGATGAACAACTGGCGCTTGCCGTAGAAGCTGTATTTAAATCCTGGAATAACAGTCGGGCAATTTACTATCGCAATCTGAACAAAATTGATCACAACCTCGGCACCGCAGTCAACATTCAAGCCATGGTATTTGGCAATATGGATGATACTTCGGCAACCGGTGTTTGCTTCACCAGAAATCCTTCCACCGGTGAAAAGACTCTGTATGGCGAATATCTCGTTAATGCCCAAGGTGAAGATGTGGTGGCAGGCACGCGCACTCCAAAGAAAATATCCGAGATGGGCAAAGAAATGCCAAAGGTCTATGAAGAGCTGATAGCGACAGCGGCCAAATTGGAAAGTCATTATCGTGACATGCAGGACATTGAGTTTACCGTCGAACAAGGTAAGCTTTATTTATTGCAAACTCGTACGGGCAAACGTACAGCAGCAGCCGCTGTGAAAGTGGCCTGCGACCTAGCTTCCGAAAAAATCATCAACAAGAACGAAGCACTCGGTAGAGTCGAGCCATTGCAGTTAAATCAATTGCTTTTGCCCAGCTTTGATTTTGAAGATAAGGACAAAGCAAAAAAATCAGGCAGACACTTAGCCACCGGTTTAAATGCATCGCCGGGAGCGGCAATTGGTGAAATTGTCTTTGACCCTAACGAATCAGAATCTTTATCCAAGCAAGGCAGAAAGGTTATTTTAGTACGCGTAGAAACTTGCCCGGATGATATTCATGGCATTGTCCCAGCGCAAGGTGTGGTCACCAGTCGTGGTGGCATGACCAGTCACGCGGCCGTCGTGGCTCGCGGAATGGGCAAACCTTGTGTGGCTGGTTGTGAATCTTTCAAAGTTGATTTACAAAAGCAAGAAGTACAAGTGGCTGGCACCAATCAGATTTTGCGTAAAGGCGAAATAATTTCTATTGATGGATCGACCGGCGAAATATTCAAAGGTGCAATCAAGACACAGGATCCAAATCTTTCCAAGGAATTTGGCACGCTTTTGCAGTGGGCAGATGAAGTACGCAAGCTCGGGGTACGAGCCAATGCCGATACTCCGGACGATGCTAAAGTGGCTCGCCAATTTGGGGCAGCCGGAATTGGACTTTGCCGCACAGAACACATGTTCATGAGCCAAGAGCGCCTACCTGTTGTGCAGCAAATGATCATGGCTGCAAACGATAGCGATCGCGCGCTGGCTCTGGCAAAACTTTTGCCCATGCAAAAGGAAGACTTCATTGGCATATTTAAGGCCATGGAAGGTCTGCCGGTAACAATCAGACTCTTAGATCCACCACTACATGAATTCCTGCCAAAACTTTCCGAGTTAATTGCTCAAGTGGCAACTTTGCGGGCAACTAGTCCTAAGTCGCCAGAGCTAAAAGCAAAAGAGACTCTTCTGAGAAAGGTCGAAGAACTGCATGAATCCAATCCGATGATGGGCTTGCGTGGCTGCCGTCTGGGACTTTTGTATCCGGACATTTCTAAAATGCAAGTGCAAGCAATTTTTGAAGCAGCAGTTGCCTTGAAAAAGGACGGTAAAAACGTCCATCCGGAAATCATGATTCCCCTGGTTGGACACGTAAATGAATTGAAGGTAGCAAGAACTGAACTTGAGCAAGTAGCCAAAGATGTAATGCAGAGGGAACAGACTACTGTCGACTACAAGTTCGGCACCATGATCGAAATTCCGCGTGCTTGCCTAACTGCCGATGAAATTGCCGAACATGCAGAGTTCTTTAGCTTCGGCACAAACGACTTGACTCAAATGACTTTTGGTTACAGTCGTGACGATGCAGAAGGCAAATTCTTGCAACGCTATATGGAAGGTATCGATTGCCTGGGCGAAAAACAAAAGATCTTGAACGAAAACCCATTTGAAGTTTTGGATCGCAATGGCGTGGGCAAATTGATGAAAATTGCCGTCGAGCAGGGACTAAAGGCCCGTCCGGATCTCAAGCTTGGCATCTGTGGCGAACATGGTGGCGAACCATCCTCAATTGCCTTTGCTCATCAAATTGGTTTGTCCTATGTCAGTTGTTCTCCTTATCGCGTACCAGTTGCTCGCTTAGCAGCCGCTCAAGCGATTCTGGACATCAGCGAAAAAGACAAATAACGAGGGAAAAATCGTGACAGAAAAAATTACCGTATACGAAAAACCCACTTGCACAAAATGCCGCGAAGTAGACAAAGTCTTGCGCGAAAGTGGTATCGATTACGAGAAGATCAATTACTACGTTGAACCACTGACGCAAGACAAGCTAAAAAAGCTAATTGATAAAATGGGCATTGAGGCCAGTGAACTTTTGCGCACAAGCGAACCAATTTATCGCGAACTGAAATTGGCCCAAGCCGACAAGAGCGAGAAAGAATTGATTGCCTTGATGGTGAAACATCCGGATTTAATTCAAAGACCAATTGTCGAACGCGGGACGAAAGCCGTCTTAGGCAGACCAGTAGAAAATATCAAAGCGCTATTGCAGTAGTAGGCCACCTGCTAGCATAGGGAGTCAAGCTAACGAGAGGCGGGCACCCGTTTACTTATTGCCGCAACTAACCCTGGTGCAAGACCGGATAGCCTTTCAATAAAGACTCCCGGTGTGGTGAGAATGATTTCGCGGCTGCCTCCAGCATTACAGGCTTTGATGATTTCTCTGGCCGCATCTTCTGAGCTGATGCTCAAATGATTGCGCATCAACCAACCTTGCAAGTCTGACTTTTGAGCAATGAAAGTTGGATTGCGGCTGGCATTATGTTGATTATTCTCAAAAAATTCCGTACGCACCCAGCCAGGGCAAACGGTAATCACATCAATGCCTTCTGGTGCAAGCTCAGCTGCCAGACCTTCGGAAAAACCTGTCATAGCAAACTTAGAAGCCGAGTAACAAACGGAGCCTGGAAACGATACTTTGCCGGCCACGGATGAGACGTTGACTATTTTGCCTGAGTGTTGCTTGAGGAAATGCGGTAAGGCTGCATAAGTAGCGTAAATCGCTCCAAAGAAGTTAACCGAAAAGACGTGTTGCCAATCCTCTGGTGTAATTGATGTAACTGGACCAGGTTTAGCCAGACCAGCATTGTTCACCAAAAGATCTATTTTGCCATAGTGGCTAAGACAAAGATCAATCGCTTCTTGCGCAATATCTTGCTTGCCAATGTCACCGGCTAAAACACAAGCAACACCTCCTGCTTGTCGCACAAGATTTGCCGTCTCTTCCAAAGGCTCTTGCCTTCTCGCATTAAGCACAAGTTTGGCTTTGTATCTTTTTGCCAGCTCAATAGCCAGGGCTCGACCGATACCTGAGGATGCGCCTGTTATTACTGCTTTAACTTCCTGTTGCAAATTCCAGCTTTCCACCATTTTTTCTCCCTCGACAATTTGTCTTTTCATTTCGTATCTTCAAATCAATAGCCATAAAGTTTCAATGCCATACAAAGCCAGAATTTCAGAGAATTGTGGATCATATTCTTTCGTTAGCAAGACACTTTTGAAAGTTTCAAATGGGCTAACATCTTCCAATTTTTTTCTATACTCAAGTACAAGACGATTGGCTTCCCTGGTGGGCATGAAGCCCAGATCAAGGCGACGCAGGTGCAAAGCAAGTTCTAAATCTGCCAAGAAACAGAAGGTCAAGCCAATCACAGAGACTGCCACGATGCCCATATCCAATGCCCAAGCGAATTTAATGATAAACACTTCGCCAAACAGAACAAACAATGTCAGAAACGCGAAGGCAAAGCGCGTAAACCAAGTAATAAAAGCAATCACAAGACGCAAGATTACCAGACGAACGTCTTCTCGCTTAACGTGCTCAAGCACATCCTTTACTTCGGAATAGAGGGGAATGAACTTACGCACAAACCAAATTGTCCTAAATAGGATCGCATTAAGAGAGGAAGCCACTATAAAACAGGCTATCGCCTGCCAGGGCAAACTATGAGCAAGCAAGACAAAAGGCAAGATACAAGCGCTCAGTGTAACAACAACTACCGCCAGCCAAAGTTGCTTTCGCCGGAATTTGCTTTGCCTTTGGTACTCGCCAGGAAGCAAAAGCAATTGATTTGCCTGCATATCCACTTCGATTTCTCTGCCAACAATTTCTTCCAATCCAGAACCAAAGATTTCTGTCAGCAAACGCATGATCAAAGTGGGCGAAAAATACTTCTTTAAATGTAAGGGATCTTTGATCACTTTAGCAACAACATGTCTCAGCTTCTGCCAAACAAATTGATAAACCCGCCAAGCAAAAAATATTAGGCCGATACCAACTCTTTCTCTTTTCTTAGGGATTGGCAGGACTTGAGCCACCCTTTCGCTAGCTTTAGTTTGCAAATGATCTTTTATTTTCAAGGCAATTTCTTTTTCATAGGGCGCAAATTCACAGTCTTGCCAATTAGTTTTGAGAACTCTGTGGACAAGATCGACGATCATAACTAAAAGAGTATGCGTCATATCGCCGCCGGAAGCTAAATAAGCCAGTTCGGCTGGTCGAAGTTCTGTTTTCCCTTTCCAATTGCTTTGTTGGAACATATTTGTCTAATATAGAGTCATAACCTAGCGGGGAGAGATTTACAGGGCATTGTGCCATGGAAAAATTGGACCCATCAATTCTAACGCTTTTCAGGCTTGGCCGTGGAGGCCTTGGTGTGGAATTCGCGCTCGCAGGGGCAAAGATGTCCGGTTTGCTGCAAGATTACTTCCAGTGAGCTGGCAACGGCTGGTCATCTGCGCGCCCAGCAGCTCCTGCGTCGCGAAACCCACAACATAAGCAAAAATAAAGCGGATTAGAGCTCATACTTCACATTCAACTCACGTTGTTCCATCTAGCATCAGGTTAGAGTGGGGCAGCGGGGCAGTCATTTGGCGCATCTCATAGATTGTGAGAGTAGGCTAATTAAATATACAAGTCTTGCGCAATCGAGATTTTGAAGGGGTGTAAGGGCATGGCATATTTGGGCAGACACTTTCGAGAAAGAACAATTACTAAGTCAACAAAATTATTGGCCTTGATTTTTTCGATCACCCTAGCGGGGGATTTTATTCTTGTTTGTCCAGCGAAAGCCGCATCACCTGCCGCTGAAGTAGCAACCGCCAAATTAACCGAAGCGCATGGCAATATCTTCAAGCGTGGCTTTATTGATTGGACCAAGGAAACTTGGGCAGATCCTGAACCGGCTATCATCGGCGATGCCTTACATGAAGGCATGCAAATTGGCACCGGCGATAAATCATGGGCACAAGTAACCTGGCCAAATGTAACAACCAGAGCCTGGTCCAACACTGTCTTTGCTATTGCCCCTAATCAAAAGCTTGTTTATTTAATTGGCGGCGAAATGCTCTTTAATCTTAAGAAGGAAAGAAAAGACAAAAGTGCATATTTGATCTGGACAAAGACATTGCAAGCACGCATTCGTGGCACCACCGTCTTAGTCCAAGCTTTGCCTACTTCCTCAAAGATTACAGTTCTAGAAGGAACTATTGATGTGATGAATCGCATTGATCACAGTTTAGTGCGTCTCACTCCCGGCTGTGTCCTGGAAATTAAAACACCAGAAGAAAACCCGCAAGAAAAAAGGCAAGCAAGCGAGACAAAGAAGATTTCCCTGCAAAAGAGTTCGCCAAAAGCACTTTTTTCTTCCGAAAAATCATTCACAGAAATTACGTCTGCCGATCCGGATGCTTTGGCCAACCATCCTTTAGTAGTTGGATTTGAGAGTAAACTTGAAAGCAAACCGCTGGTTGATGACTCTCTCGAAGAAATGCCTCGTCTAGCTACCCAAGAAACGGATAAGGATTTTGACCAAGCTATAGTGAAAGTGGACAAATCGTTGTGCAAACAATTGCATGTGGTTCGCGTACCGATCAATATTCCTTATTTAATTGGTCCGGATTTAGGCAAAGATATTTCCATTGCTCAAGAAGCGCTCTATAACTCACCACCGTCCGGCACAATTGCTCAAGGTGATCTGGATGATAAAAATGGTAAAAAACTCGAAACCGCCTTCACAACAATTTCGGAGCACGTGGGTCGGCAAATAACCAATGCCACCACATTGCGACCAAGCACTTTCTTTGTGCCAAGCAATACGAATTTCATTCCGGTGCAAACACAAACCTTTGTGCAACAAACACGCTCAATGCCATCGACCACTTCCACATCGCCGCCCAATTATAAACCCGGGCCTAACAATTTCCAAAAAACGGGTCCTTAATCGGAAAGGATAACTAAGGCTTATGCGCGGTAGATTCGAGCCTAAATCTAGTGGCAAACACTTTTTGCTTAGTTTGTTTGCAGTTTATGTTGTCGTAGCAATTTTGTTTACGGTGATTTTGCAAACTACACAACTATTTGCCAGGCAAGAATTGCAAACAATCAACAAGCGATTTGAAATGCGACCTTGGCTTTCATGGTCACAAGAAAGCCTGACCAGACTAAACCCCGAGAGACTCTGGCAATATCATCAAGCGCATGAAATACCACGCCAATGGTGGGCTTGGGACTATACACTTAGTTGGCTGATTGAAAATAATCATCCAAAAGCGATGAATAAGTTTGTCATCTTCAATCATTTGTTGGAAGATGAACCGCCGGCAGAGGCAATTGCCACATTCCCTTGGATGAAACCATTGTTGCATCATCCTTTGCCTCGCACAGCATTAGCGGAAGCAATTAGTTTCATTGCTAAATCAGATGCCCGTTTGATTATTCTGGATAACGACTTTCCTCAATATTCGGAAGATGATTCTGCTTTAGCTAAAGCGATTCACGATGCATCTTCCGGGAAAACATCGGGAAAGCCAGTACCGGTTTTAACAGCCAGAACGATAAATCGCCGGCAGCAAGCCAACATTATTGCCCTGGAAATTCCCTCGGCACCATCCGGATTATTGCATGAGCTGCAGGCATTGGAGCCAAGCAGTCAATCACCACGCGATGTGATGAATAAATTTACTGGCATTACTGGCATCTTGCCGGATGAAGACCAAGTAGTGCGCACACTCGCAGTACGTATTCGTGGCATCGATGGCCGTCTGCATGAGTCCATTGCACTTAGGGCTCTGTCCAGTCTCGGGCAATTGCCCCAAGGAATTTCCGAAGCCCTGCCTGACGCCATGGACATTGATTTTTCCATGCCACCAAATTCAGAACTTTATCCCGTGCGGCCCATGACATATTTATTGGACCCGGAACGCAAGAGAGCCTTGCAATCACAAAACGAACATGCGGGCGATGTGACCTTAAAAAATACCATCGTCGTAATCGGCGATGGCGTAACTGACGTTTACAGCACACCGCTGACAAACACCGGACTAAATCAGATGAGCGGAGCCGAGATTCTTGTTCATGGCATTGAAACGATTGCCCGCGGCAGTTGGCCTACCAGGCTGGATGGTCTAAGTGCGATTTTCTATTCAACCTTGATTAGTTTAGCTGGTGGCTTAATTTGGATTGCCTCCAAGAGCGTGCAATATAAAGTACTGGGGATAGCCCAAGACAGAAAGACGCCAGGAATTTTGATCATGTTGATCGACATGACTTGCATGCTGGCTACACTTTATGGTGCATTCTTAGTTGCTTGCCTAGCATTTGCTTATTGGTCCTTAATTGTGCCAGTCTTTGTCACAGCCATTTCCTTGGGTGCCGCATCAGTAGCCTCTCTTTTGTGGGAACGCGAAAACAAACGCCAGGAAGCGTTGGCAGCAAAGTTAGACGCAGCCGAAGAAAAGCTGATTCTTTCCCGCGATAAATACGAATCGGATTTGAAACGACAAGAAGCAGAAGCCAAGTCACGCGAAATTCTTTTGGACAGACAACGCCGACAAGAATTTGTCCGCCGTATCAACCATGATCTTAATGCACCAGTAACTGTGCTCAATTGGATTTTATCGGATCTTGAACATGAGGGTTTCGATACACCGGATGCCCAAGAAAAAATTGCCCGCATGTCCAAAAATTCGGACAAGCTTTGTGGCTTAATAGATCAGCTTGTCCAATCTTACGATTACGATACTGAACCTGGTGCTCATGATAAAAGTGCTGTTTGCGACTTAACCAAAATAGTTTCGGATTGTCTTGATTTACAAAAACCACTGGCACAAATGCATTCATCTCAGATTGAACAAGAACTACCAGATGCACCACTACTAACTGAAGCAAGCAGCCTGGAAGTTTCGCGCGTGATCGATAATCTGATTCGCAATGCCATCAAACACAATCCACCTGGCACCAAAGTTAGTGTCAAATTGCAAACCACCGGTCACCATCACATCGTTGATGTCATCGACAATGGTCAAGGTATCAAGCCGGAGCATATTGAACATATTTTTGAAGCCGGTTATCGAGGGCAAGCCAATGGCGAGCCACATGCCAAAGACGGCCAAGGTTTAGGACTGGATATTGTAAAGACATTAGTCGAGAGAATGGGTGGTCAAATTTCCACAGAAAGCAAAGTCGGTGCAGGCACTCGGTTTTCAGTCGTTTTCCCCAGCTCGCTACATGGCGCTGAAGAAATTCATGGTTCCAACGGTAAGAAAATAAAGGATAATGATAAAGATGAGCAAGACTAACATGACAAATATTTTGATCATTGAAGACGACGAAGATTTCGCCACAATTTTGCAGCGAACCCTTGAACAAGATGGCAGTTTTTTCGTCTCCGGTGTAATTTCGTCTGAGTCTGAAGCGCTCAAACATATTGCTGAAACGCGTCTTCGCGATTGTGATTGTGTTTTGCTTGATTTGCAATTGCCTTATCAGCCAGGCGATAAGTCAGTCAATTCCATTGCCGGCATTCGCATTCTCAACGAATTGAGAAAAACTTATGGCTTCTACAAAACAATTATTGTCTTGACCAGCTCACGTGCACAACAAGATGGTGAACGCGCATTGGCTGCTGGATGCGATGGCTATCTGTGCAAACGGGCCAAAATTTCTGACGTAAAAGAAATGCTCACCGAATTAAAAATGGCCATTCGTGGTGACGTAATCATTGTTGCCAGTCAAATGCGTCACGTATTTTTGCGTGATGACATTTCGGCCAAGGAAGCACGTCTATTGGATCTACTTGCCGACGGAAAAGGCTGGCAAGACATTGCCCGTGAACTTGGTTACAAAACATCGAAGGCGGCTGCCAATATCGGTGATCGCATCTTTGATAAATTGCTGACGCCACAAGATCAAGAGGAAATATTGGCAAGCGGTGCCAAGAAGCGACTGCGGGCAGTTGAACTTTGGTTGAATCGAAAACGCCAAGGTGGCGTAGTAGTAAATAGTAAATAAAAATATTTGTTTGTAAGCGCTCCGTCGCCTTTGGGCTCCTCCGCGCGTCAAGACGCTTCACTACGCATTGCTCCTCGCAATGCTGCGCTACGCTGTTATTCAGCAGCACGGTATATGAAGAAATTCTAAAGGCTGCATGACAACCGCATTGCAACCTTTTAACAGTAGAATGAATTCTTGATTATGGATTCCCATTCTTTATATAGATTGCACTTAGACTAGGGTCAAGTAATTTAAGTAGTTAGGAAAAGGGCAATGTTTAATCGAATGAGTTGGCAACCAAAGCTAACCAGAAGACAATTGAAAACAGCTATCCTTTTGTTAGTTGTTTTTGCACAGACAGTATCCGGAGCGTACGCACGTAACCAAGCAGTCTATGACAATTTGATGAAGTCGCGAGACGCGCTCTTGTCACAAAGAGCATATTTGCAAAAAGCTGTAGATGACTTGGGTAATCAGATAAACGAGTTGCAAGACAAACAAAAAAGAGTAAGTGATTACGAGCACCAAGTAGATAAGGCGCTCAGAGATGTGGAAAATGCCATACGGCAATCCGACTAATTGGACGAACTAGAAAAGGTGACTGATGGTCTTGTAGATGAACTGACGAAAGTCAGTGGAAAGGGAGAACAAAGCGTGATTAGATCCAGCATTTTTAGTGCTACCAAATCAGCCAGCCTGAATTACCTGCTTGCGCTTACAATTTCTCCTTGGCTCTTGCAGGCACCACCCGTGATGGCACAAGAAACTGAGACCGACAAATCAAAAACTACAGTCGCCCCGATTCCAGAAGATATTCAACATTTATGCAAAGTAACCTGCATTGAGCCGCACGCCAATTGCGATGAATCAAAGAAGGTTATTGAGACTCTGCAAGCCATGGCTCATGCCTTGAACAAAGGTGATATTGCCACATACGAAAGTTATTTAGATGACGGCTGCACAACTTTTGACGAAGGCTCCAAAAAACTTTTAGTCGGCAAGAAAGCAGTTATGGAAAACATGACTGTCCGCGACGGCAAAGGCAAAGACAGCCAACTTTTGAATTCCATTACTATTGATCAACCTTATTGCCAGGTTAGTGGCAACACCGCAGTCGTAACATTCAAAGCAATTCGCGAATTGGGCGGCGAGCATCCATACACAGAAGTCTGTCATGCAACCGATGTGTTTGTCAGAGTTGGTGATGGCTGGAAACGTCTACACTTTCGTGGACACTGGAAGAAGCTGACTGCCAGCCAAACTGATCATTTGAAGCCGAAACCTCAAGCGCATAAGTCATAAGACCGCATCTTTTACCGACTCTGGGCAGCTCCATGTCTGAGGTCTGTTTTGCTTGTCTTTGTGTTCATATATTTAATTTCCCATTCCTTCATTTTTGACCTAAGATTGTTAAGAAATTGTGGATAGCTTGTTGCCCAAGCAACATTAGCTGATCTCACGACAAGCTTGACATCTTGTGCTTTGCCACACTAGGAGGGAATTGGGGAGGAAAGTGAAACGACTGATACTAGTTGGTTGTTTTGTATTTCTGGGGATTTTCATCGCACTTGTACTACCAAGTTTTGCTGGTCTTGATTCTCAAACTTACAACAATTTGATGACTTCCAGAGACGCCTTACTAAAACAACAAGACTATTTGAAAGACGAGTACGGAAAAGTCCAAGATCAGATAAATACCCTGCAGGACAAACAGAGCCGCATCAACGATTACCTGAACTCAACTGCAGATGCTCTCAGAGATGTGAATAACGCCCTAAGTCAATCCGGCAACTAAAGCCTTTTTGATAATTTGAAGATAATTGGAGGTGAGCGCGTGAATAGTTTCAACAAATTTGCATATTCATTGACCTTGTTAGGTTTAGTCATTCTCAATCCGATGGCAAACCGAGCCATGGGCAACGAAGTGATGCAAACAATTATTGTTGGACAAAGCGTTGACACAGCCACCAAACTCGATCAAACCGACTTGTGCAAAATTAGTTGTGTAGCACCAATTGCCGCAGATGGTGATTCCGAGCAAGTGATTGAGACTCTTAAGATACTTGTGCAAGCCTTGAATCAAGGCGACCTGACGACTTACGAGCAATACCTTGCGGATGGCTGCACTACTTTTGATGAAGGCAACAAACATTTGATAGTCGGCAAACAAGCAGTGCTTGATTCGCTTAAAGACAAGATGACGCGTTATCGTGCAGATGGTGACACACCACTTGTTTCCTACACCATTGATCACCCTTATGCCAAAGTTACAGGCGATGTAGCGGTTGTTAGCTTCAAAGCTGTGCGGGAAATTGGCGGCAAGCACCCGAGCAAGGAAGTTTGCAAAGCCACGGACATTTTTGTCAAAGACGGCAGCAAGTGGAAGAAATTACACTACCGTGTGAAATGGCATAAGTCGTAAACAATCGTCTTTTCGTCATAGATTTAAGAGCCCTCCTAGTCTTTAGCTGGAGGGCTCTTTATTTGTGATGTCTAACTGGCAAACCAGATGTTATTTGCCTGTCGTCAATTTATCAACTTTTGCAGTCAGGTCAGAGACTTGTTGTTTCAGTTCGCCAACTTGCATCACTTGAACCCCAGCAACAATTGCAGCTGCGATTATCACTGCCACCACAATCGCACCGGTTGAACGCGTAATCACAGGCTTGATGCTTTCGCCACCCTGCTTCGAAACTTCTTGCAAAGCCTTGAGCTTTTCATCGAATGTTTTGGAAAGTGGTATGACATTCTTATTGATTTGCGCGCGATGCTGATCAAGCTCTTTGTTTAGTGCTTGGCGGAATTGCTCCAGTTCCTTATGACTTATCTCCAAGGCGCTTTTGTTACTCGCTTCTTGACGTACGCGGGCTTGTTCAAATTCGGCTAGAAACTTATCAGTAATCTTGCTCAGGTTTTTCTCCTGGTTGGCAATTGCTTCTTGCAATAAGCGTTGCTGGCTGGAAACTTTACCAGATAGTGCGCTGGTGATACTTTCAGTTTGCTGTTTCAGCATCTGATCTACCTCGGATTTGGAATAAGTTGCATACTTAGCTTGCGGTTCAATTGGCGGACGGCTAGCTTGGTATCTTGCTTCGCGCGATGCTTGAACTGATTCATATTGATAAGGCTTGGCTGGTTTTGGCTCAATTTGAGCTTCTACTCGAGGAGCCTCAGGTGCAACGGGGCTAAAGAAAACACCATTTGATTTATCTTCTGGCAATGAACTAACTGATGTTGGACTTTCGCTTGCTTTTGATTCGCTTGTTTCCAACTGGGAAATTACTTCATTGATCTGTTCAACGCCAGCTTGCATTCCTCTCTCCTCCATATCTTCACCTTGTAAATTTGTTTGTACGTTGATAATTTCAGTCTCGTCTGCATAGCTCGTTACTGGAACCGTGTTGACGTTCTGAGATGGCAATGAGAATACCTCAAAGGCACCAGTGGGAAGCTCATGGGCATATTGCTCTTCTGTGATGATGCCGACTATTCTGTCTCTAAAATTTAGTCGTACATAAAAATGTGCTAATTCGTCAGCCTTCACTCTCAGCTGCTCAGCCACGCCATGGAAGACTTGCTCCGGCAAAAATGCCGCATCATAATCTGTACGTACCCAAGGGCGCAAAGCATCAGCACCTTTGCTGCTTACTTCCAAAACATGCCAACGATCGCGCATGTAACGCAAGCTGACATCTGTCGGTTTTGTATTGCGATCAATTTCTAAAATTGCAAAACCTTCCGTCTTAAAAACATCAACGTATGCCGAGCGTACTGTCGGAGAATCAAACTTGGCTGTAAAACCGACTATCTCCGGAAGGACACGCTGAGCTTCAGTGGAAAGACGATAGATTCGCCCTTGATATTTTTTCTGCAGATCAATTTGATCGGCGGCAAGCAAGCCAAACTCTGGAATCCAGAGATCATTGGACTCAAGGGTTTCCTGTTCAATGTTTGACATAACCATATTTCGGAAGGCTCCCGGAATTGAGAAAACAAGAATAGATGCGCGCAAAACGCCATCTATCCCTCAGTATCGCATGTTTAGCCAATTTGAGAGACTTACTTAAGCGAGTGTAAACTCAAGAGCCACTGGTGACAAAATCCAGTCCTTGCAAATAGATTTCCGCCGGTGGACAGCCGTGTCCTCCATCAATTTCAATAAGCTTGGTGCGGATTTGGCGCGCTTCCAGCTCACTAACAATTTTCTTTTGCAGATCGGGAGGGACAATATTGTCTTGCCGTGCAGAAACCACCGCCACATCTACACTGCTTGGCAGCAAGGACAAATCCGATAAGAAGCTTTTGCTCTTATAAACATCGGGCTTTTGTTCTGGGGTACCACCAAAAGCTTCAATCATGGCGCTCTTCACTTGCGGATGTTCACTTTCGTTGTAAAGAGAGACCAAGTCGCCGGCTGATTCAACCGAGACAATACCAACCAGCTTCTCCTTGATATCTGGTGGTGCTTTTTCGGCATAGGTAAGCACGGTACAACCGCCCATTGACGTTCCCATCAGAACAATTTTTTTGATCGGAAACTCATGACATACCTGGCGAATATTTTGAGTAATGTCCGCCATTGCCGCATCAGATCCCCAGGAAGCTTTCCCTCTGTAGCTCAACGATGCCAAGCAGATCTTGGGATCGTGCTCAGAAATATACTGACCAATAGAAATATGTTCCGGCCAAACAAATGGCTCAATATAAGAAGAGCCCATGCCGTGCAAATAGACCACCAAAGTCAAATCGCTGAGAGGACGCGGAGCCGTGGGCGGCATCAAGGCAAAGGCATCTTCTTGTCCGTCAAAATGACTGACAAAAAGCCGACGGTAAATCCTGCCTGAGGCGTCCAAAGCATCTGGCAATACACCGCGTCCGCGGATTATGGCCAAATTTTGGGACATCTGATCATTGTCGCGCTTTACTACCTTGTACTGCCCGCGCAACTTGAGGAAGCTTATAAAGAAGATCAATCCGGCTACGTTTGCCAAAAGCGACAAAACCAGAACGCCGATTAGTATGCGTACTTTCACTTTCTGAGAATCCTATTGAAGAGACAATATTGCCTGGCTGACAATTACCAAGTAGATAATTGCTAATATCTTATCGCCTCTCGGCTCTTCCGTGGGTTAAGACGCTTCGCTGGTGTCCGTTGTCTCAATTTCGTTGTAATATGACAATCAATATAAGATCTTGGCGGATTTTACGAAACGCATATGTTCACAAATCGACTCTTCAATTTGACGCAAGCTTCGCTGGCTACCTTCCTGGCAATGATGCTTTTAAATTTGAGCGCCATTTCTGCGCCTGAGGTTCCCCGTGAACAAGCCCGTGAACACAACCAGCAAGGTATCGCCCTGCAATCACAAGGCAGGTTGATGCAAGCAGAGGAAGAATACCGCCAAGCAATCAAACTTTATCCTGCAGGTGGTGCCTATCACAATAATTTAGCCTTGGTGCTGAAGGACCAAGACAAATTAAACGAGGCAGAAAAGGAAGCAAGAATTGCAGTGCGCTTGCGTCCGGAAAGAGCGGATTATCACTACAACTTGGGCATTGTTTTGCAAAAGCAAGGCAGATTGGCCGAAGCAGAAGAATTACTTACCAAAGCCAGCAAAATGGATCCGATGGATAGTGAATTTCATTATCGTCTGGCCCAAGTACAGATGTCGCGCTCTGAGCCGAAATTTGCTCATGAAGAATTGAAGATGGCACTTTTGCTCAAACCAAACGATGCAAAGTTACATAAGCTATTGGGTGATTGTTTACTCTTGGAACAAAAGGGTGAAGACGCGCTTTCGGAATACCAGAAAGCTTTGGATTTAGATCCTCTAGCCCCTTATGCCGGCGACGTAAAAAACAAAATTGATTATCTCAAACAAGTTCAGAGGACACCATGAGCGAAAAGCTATTAACGCTCCAGCGTCAAATGACTGTATGTGTACTTGCACTTGTATTGCTCTTCTTAATTTTCCAAGTCAGCAGTTACTTTGCTGATATCTTGCGAATTTTAGGCATTTCGCTTTTGCTTTCTTATTTGGTGATTAATATTGTCGATTTCTTGGAGAAAAAACTTGGCTCACGCAGTGCAGCAATTTTAATTGTCTATGCTGTTTTAGCGCTTGTGACAATATTAGGCTCAGTACTAGTGATTCCATCCATGGTCTATCAGTTGGCTCAATTGGCTGAAGGTATGTTTAATTCCTTGCCGGCTGCTTTTGAAGCACTGACTCGCGCTTTGGCACCACTTGAGCGCCGCTTCCATCAAGCACAGATTCCCGTCAACACAGTTGACCTTCTTACTACATTTGCGACATCGATTCCCAGACCGGACCCATCATTTCTTCTTGATCGGGTGAGCAACATAGCAGTATCAACAGTTACCTGGTTTCTTTATGGTTTGAGCATTTTTGTCGTCTCTTTCTATTTCATGCTTGATGGCCACAAAATGCGCGATTCGATTATTGCCTTATTTCCTAAGCGTCATCGGACCAACTTACAAGATATTGCCTCCGCTATCGACAAAAGTTTGCAAGCATTCTTGCGCGGGCAAGTTGTCTTGGCATTTCTCATGGGCGCAATTATGCTGGTGTTTTACTTAGCGCTTGGTGTGCATTATGCTCTTTTGCTTTCAGTAATTCTGGCAATTGCCGAAATCATCCCCGTGGTTGGACCACCTTTGGGGATTTTGCCGGCCTTAATATCTGTTGCCCTTTACGGTATGGATTTTTGCCCAGGCAATCGTCTTTTTGAAATTATCATTCTGGCCTTGATTGTCAGTGTGATTCAGTGGATCAAGGACAATGTGGTGGCACCACGTTATGTTGGTAATGTTATTGGCGTGCATCCAGTAATTATCTTTCTGGCAATTATGGTTGGCGCTCGAGTCGATGGTATTTGTGGCGTAATTTTTGCCTTGCCTTGTGCTTGCGTGGTAAACGTTATGGTCAATCATCTGACAAACCACTTACCAAAAAAACATGCAGAAGAGGACTCAGCCCATGCCTGAGTCAATTCCCAACTTAAGTCCTGATCCGGCTCACCGGCAGTTGTCTGAGCCACTTTCGTCACTACCGAGAATTTTTCAAGACGCACCGATTGGCATCGTGATTACCGGTTTGGATTTCAAATTCGTGCGCGCCAACAAGTGCATTTGCGATTGGCTTGGCTATACGGAAAGTGAATTACAAAACCGCACATTTGCTGAAATCACCCACACAGATGATCGAGAACAGAGCGTAGATGTAGCACACAAATTGTTGGAGCAAAAGATAACTTCATCCAACGTAGAGAAACGTTATTTGCGTAAAGACGATACCATCTTGTGGGCGAGCATCACCGTCACCATGATTAAGGACAACGATCATAAGCCATGCGGTTTTCTTGGTTTTGTGCAAAATATTTCCGAGCGTGTGGCCTGCGAGCGCGAGCATGGACAAAACGAAGAACTCTTAAATCAATTAGCAGATAATATAGATGAAGTTATCTGGATTGCTGATGCCAAAACCAGCCAGACACTTTATGTCAGCCCGGCTTATGAAACAATTTGGCGAACCCCTCGCCAATCTTTATATGATGATTCCAATTCTTTTCTCTCAGCAGTGCATCCTGATGACCGGGACAATTTCACGGAATGCATCAACCAAGCACTTACCCGTGGTGGCAGATTCATCCATGAGTATCGGCTACGGCATGCCGATGGTGCCATACGTTGGCTGGTCAGCCGTGGATTTCCAATTTTAGATCGAGCCGGCAACCTGGCCCGCATTTGTGGTATCACAGAAGATATCACCGAACGCAAAGAAGCAGAAGCACAAATTGCTCGCTTGAATCAAAACTTGCAAGAACGTTTGCTTGAGCTTGCTGATGCAAACAAAAAACTAGAATCACTTACCGAAAGAGCTTTAGTTGCAGCCAAGGTCAAGTCAGAATTTGTCACCAACATAAGCCATGAAATTCGCACACCGCTTTCGGCAGCCATTGGCATGACCGAACTTTTGCTTGACACAGAGTTGAATGAAGAACAATTGATCTTGGCTCGTTCAATGTATGGTTCTTCACAAGCACTTCTCTATATCATCAATGATTTGCTGGATTTTTCCAAATTGGAAGCTGGTCATATCCGCATTGAAACAATTGAGATGAGTGTGGCTGCTATTGTTGCTGAATGTGCAGACATGCTGGCAGCGCGGGCACGCGAAAAACAATTGATTCTCACAACATTTATTGATCCGGGAATTCCTGGAAAGCTTAAAGGCGATCCACATAGATTGCGTCAAATTCTTTTGAACTTGGTGGACAATGCAGTTAAGTTCACGCATAAAGGACAAATCAATATAGATGTACGACTCGCGACCAAACAGAGCGATAGTCTTTTGCTCAATTTTTCCGTTGAAGACACAGGCATTGGTTTAAATCAGGAAGTGCGCCAGCATATTTTCAAACCATTTGTTCAAGCCGATGGATCAACCACACGCAAATATGGTGGCACTGGCCTTGGTCTTTCTATCTCCAAAAGATTGGTTGAACTAATGGGCGGCGAACTTTCAGTTGATTCTGTGGAAGGTGAAGGTTCGCGATTTTTCTTCAGCATCAATTTCAAGATTTAATTGTTAGCGCGGCTTTGCTAGACCTAGCGCTTTTTAATTTAATTTTGGAAATAAAGCCAGCAAACTTGATTAGGGTGACCTTCCCGGTGGAATAACTTGCCTGGCATCACTGAACCCCTAAAGACAAAAACCTTGCTTGGCTGCGGAAATGAGACAGCCTGAGCGAAGCTTTGGTTTGTAAATAAAATTGCAAATATGCTTGCAAGAATGCTGATTAATTGCGGAGGTGGCGACAATGGCGAGTAAAAGCTCGGTATTGGACAAAGACTTTATTGACAACAGAGCTTTATTATCAGCCCTGCGATCGGTAAGAAACGGCGACTTTTCAGTCCGGTTGCCTTTGGCACAGTCCGGAGTGGCCGGTGATATCGCTGAGGCCTTTAACGAAATCGTCAATTTAAACCAACGCATGACCACCGAACTGGAACGAGTTTCGGTCGTTGTCGGTAAAGAAGGAAAAATTCAGCAGCGCGTTTCCATGCCAAATGTCTCCGGATCATGGGAAGCAAGTATAACTTCAATAAATTCTTTAATTGGGGATCTAGTTCAACCAACTACAGAAGTGACGCGCGTGATTGGCGCTGTGGCTCGTGGCGATCTTTCGCAAAAAATGGCCTTGGAAATTGAAGGCAGACCGGTGAAAGGAGAATTCCTCCGCACAGCCAAAATTGTAAACACCATGGTGGACCAGCTCAATTCATTTGCTTCAGAAGTGACCCGGGTGGCGCGTGAAGTGGGAACGGAAGGAAAGCTGGGCGGGCAAGCTATTGTCAAAGGCGTTGCCGGTGTTTGGAAAGACTTGACCGATAATGTGAACTCAATGGCGTCTAACCTGACAGGACAGGTGCGTAACATTGCTGAAGTGACAACCGCTGTGGCAAACGGCGATCTGTCAAAGAAAATTACTGTCGACGTGAAAGGCGAAATTCTCGAGCTAAAAAACACCATCAACACCATGGTGGACCAACTGAATTCATTTGCTTCAGAAGTGACCCGGGTGGCGCGTGAAGTAGGAACGGAAGGAAAGTTGGGTGGACAAGCCCTTGTGAAAGGTGTTGCCGGTGTTTGGAAAGACCTGACCGACAACGTGAACTCAATGGCGTCAAATCTTACAGGCCAAGTGCGTAACATTGCTGACGTTACAACGGCTGTGGCTCGTGGTGACTTATCAAAGAAGATCACAGTCGACGTCAAAGGCGAAATTCTCGAGCTAAAAGACACCATCAATACCATGGTGGACCAGCTCAATTCATTTGCTTCAGAAGTGACCCGGGTGGCGCGTGAAGTAGGAACGTTCGGTAAGCTGGGCGGTCAAGCGCAGGTGAAAGGGGTTGGCGGTGTCTGGAAAGATTTGACAGACAACGTGAACTCAATGGCATCGAACCTGACAGGACAAGTGCGTAACATTGCTGAAGTGACAACCGCAGTCGCCCGTGGCGATCTATCGAAGAAGATTACCGTCGACGTTAAAGGCGAAATTCTTGAACTGAAAAATACAATCAATACAATGGTGGACCAACTGAATTCATTTGCTTCAGAAGTGACCCGTGTGGCGCGTGAAGTAGGAACAGAAGGAAAGCTCGGTGGACAAGCACAAGTAAAAGGAGTTGGTGGTGTCTGGAAAGACTTAACAGACAACGTGAACTCAATGGCGTCAAATCTGACAAGCCAAGTGCGTAACATTGCTGAAGTGACAACCGCTGTGGCTCTTGGTGATCTATCGAAGAAGATTACCGTGGACGTTAAAGGCGAAATTCTTGAGCTAAAAAATACAATCAATACCATGGTGGACCAACTAAATTCTTTTGCTTCAGAAGTGACCCGGGTGGCGCGTGAAGTGGGAACGGAAGGAAAGCTCGGTGGACAAGCTATTGTGAAGGGTGTTGCCGGTGTTTGGAAAGATTTGACAGACAATGTGAACTCAATGGCATCGAACCTGACAGGACAAGTGCGTAACATTGCTGAAGTGACAACCGCTGTGGCGACGGGCGACCTATCGAAGAAGATTACCGTCGACGTTAAAGGTGAAATTCTTGAGCTAAAGAAAACCATCAATACCATGGTGGACCAGCTGAATTCATTTGCTTCAGAAGTGACGCGTGTAGCGCGTGAAGTAGGAACGGAAGGAAAGCTCGGTGGACAAGCGCAAGTCAAAGGAGTTGGTGGTGTCTGGAAAGATTTGACAGACAACGTCAACTCAATGGCGTCAAACCTGACAAGCCAAGTGCGTAACATTGCCGAAGTGACAACCGCTGTGGCTCTTGGTGATCTATCGAAAAAGATTACCGTGGACGTTAAAGGCGAGATTCTTGAACTAAAGAAAACCATCAATACCATGGTGGACCAGCTCAATTCATTTGCTTCAGAAGTGACACGGGTGGCGCGTGAAGTGGGAACGCAAGGAATTCTCGGTGGACAAGCGCAAGTAAAAGATGTTGCCGGTGTTTGGAAAGACTTGACCGACAACGTGAACTCAATGGCGTCAAACCTGACAGGACAAGTGCGTAACATTGCTGATGTGACAACCGCCGTAGCTCTTGGTGATTTATCCAAAAAGATTACGGTCGACGTTAAAGGCGAAATTCTTGAACTGAAAAACACCATCAATACCATGGTGGACCAACTGAATTCATTTGCTTCAGAAGTCACCCGTGTGGCTCGTGAAGTAGGAACGGAAGGAATTCTTGGTGGACAAGCTGAAGTAAAAGACGTTGCCGGTGTCTGGAAAGACTTGAGTGATAATGTGAATTCAATGGCATCGAACCTGACAGGACAAGTGCGTAACATTGCCGAAGTGACAACTGCAATTGCTAATGGTGACTTATCGAAGAAGATTACCGTCGACGTTAAAGGCGAAATTCTTGAACTAAAAAATACAATCAATACTCTAGTTGACCAGCTCAATTCTTTTGCTTCAGAAGTGACCCGTGTGGCTCGTGAAGTGGGTACGGAAGGGAAACTCGGTGGTCAAGCTATTGTGAAGGGTGTTGCCGGTGTCTGGAAAGATTTGACAGACAACGTGAACTGGATGGCATCCAACCTGACAGGACAAGTGCGTAACATTGCTGAAGTGACAACCGCTGTGGCAAACGGCGACTTATCCAAGAAGATTACCGTCGACGTTTATGGCGAAATCTTAGAGCTAAAAAACACAATCAATACCATGGTGGACCAGCTGAATTCATTTGCCTCAGAAGTGACCCGTGTGGCTCGTGAAGTGGGTACGGAAGGGAAGCTCGGTGGACAAGCCATGGTAAAAGGCGTTGCCGGTGTCTGGAAAGACTTAACCGAAAATGTGAATTACATGGCGTCTAACTTAACCGGCCAAGTGCGCGGTATTGCCAAAGTTGTGACCGGTGTGGCAAACGGCAACTTGAAACAGAAGCTCACATTGGAAGCCAAAGGCGAAATTGCTGCTCTGGCTGACACAATCAACGAAATGAGTGAGACACTGGCAACATTTGCTGACCAGGTAACCACGGTGGCGCGCGAGGTGGGTATTGAAGGAAAGTTGGGCGGACAAGCACGTGTGCCTGGCGCTGCCGGGACATGGAAAGACTTGACCGATAACGTGAATGAGCTAGCTGCTAACCTCACCACTCAGGTACGCGCGATTGCGGAAGTGGCAACTGCCGTGACCAAAGGCGACCTGACACGATCAATTACAGTCGAAGCTCAAGGCGAAGTTGCGGCTCTCAAAGATAACTTGAACGAGATGATTCGTAACTTAAGAGATACAACGCAAATCAACACTGAGCAAGACTGGCTCAAGACCAATTTAGCCAAACTTACACGTTTGTTACAAGGTCAGCGCGATTTGGTCACAGTCTCGCAACTTATTTTATCTGAGCTGGCTCCACTGGTATCAGCTCACCATGGCGTTTTCTATATGGTAGAAAATGACGATGAGGACACAACCTTAAGACTATTTTCCAGTTATGCCTACAAAGAACGCAAGAGCGTGGCAAGCGAATTCAAATTACGCGAAGGCCTGGTTGGTCAATGTGCTTTTGAAAAGCAAAGAATTCTGCTTACGGAAGTGCCCGACAATTATATTCAAGTTTCATCGGGACTTGGTGAAGGCAAGCCTTTGAATATCATTGTTTTGCCAGTCCTATTTGAGGGACAAGTACAAGCCGTGGTAGAACTGGCCTCCTTCAACCGCTTCCGTGATATTCACGTGGCATTCTTAGATCAATTGACAGAAAGTATTGGTATTGTGTTAAACACCATTTCTGCCACCATGCGTACGGAAGACTTGCTCAGACAATCACAGTCAATGGCAACCGAGCTGCAAAGCCAACAACAAGAGTTGCAAAAGACCAACGAGCGCCTGCAAGAACAAGCTGCCTCTTTGAGAAAGTCAGAGGAACTCTTAAAGTCACAACAAGACGAGCTGCAACAAACCAACGAAGAGCTGGAAGAGAAAGCACGCTTGCTCTCTGAACAAAAATCAGAAGTTGAAGCAAAAAACCAAGAAATTGAAACAGCCAGACAAGCAATTGAGGAAAAGGCCGAACAGTTAGCCTTGACCTCACGCTATAAATCCGAGTTCCTGGCCAATATGTCTCACGAGTTGAGAACACCGCTGAATAGTTTATTGATTCTGGCCAAGTTACTTTCAGAGAATACGGATGCCAACCTCAGTGCCAAACAAATTGAGTTTGCCGAGACAATTTATTCAGCTGGTGCCGACTTATTGGCCTTAATCAATGACATTCTCGATTTGGCTAAGATTGAATCGGGCACCATGGGGGTAGAAATTAGTGAATTGACTTTCAGTGAAATTTCCGAGGACATTGAAAGAAGTTTCCGTCAACTGGCAACAGATAAGGGTCTAGATTTTGGTATTGATGCATCCGAGCATTTGCCACGATCTTTATATACAGATCCCAAACGCTTGCAACAAGTTTTGAACAATTTGCTTTCTAATGCCTTCAAGTTCACGCATAGAGGTAGTGTCACTTTGAGCATGGACGTCGCAGAGAAAGGCTGGGATCCGGAAAGTGAAACACTTGGTCGGGCAGATTCAGTGATTGTCTTTAGAGTGCAAGACACAGGCATTGGCATTGCCGACGAAAAACAAAAGATTATCTTCGAGGCTTTCCAACAAGCTGATGGCACCACTTCCAGACAATATGGCGGTACCGGTCTTGGTCTTTCCATCAGTCGAGAAATTGCCAGACTCTTGGGTGGCGAAATCCGCCTAGAGTCAAGACCAGGACAAGGCAGCACCTTCTCGTTTTATTTGCCGCATAGCTTCATGACCCCGACAATGTCACCACGTCGGGCTGCCAATGCTCAACAACTTATGGATCAATTGGCTCGCTCAGCCCAAGTTACACCGGGCGGCACGGCCACAGAACGTGGCAACGTGGCTGTGATTACCGAATCCAAAATTGAAGACGACCGGGCTAATTTAGGAGAGAACGACAGAATACTCTTAATTGTTGAGGATGATAAGCATTTTGCCCAAGTTCTTCTAAGCATTGCCCATGAGCGTGGCTATAAGGCTATTGTTGCTCATAGTGGTGAAGCGGCCTTGGCCTTAACCACTAAGTACAAACCAGACGCCATTTCACTTGATGTTCGCTTGCCGGAAATGGATGGCTGGACGGTCTTGGATCGCCTCAAACATGACCCGCGTTTCCGCCATATTCCAGTTAATGTGATTTCCGTCGACGAGCAGCGCCAGCGCGGTCTCAAACAAGGAGCTGTAGCCTGGCTGCAAAAACCAGTCAGCAAGGAAGCCTTATCAGAGGCCTTCCAGCACTTACAAGAAATTGTTGAGCGTAAAACCAAGTCACTCTTAATTGTTGAGGATAATCAAACCCAACGCGAGTCGATGATTGAACTGATTGGCTCGGAAGATGTAGAAATAAAGGCTGTATCAAGCGGGCAAGAAGCCCTTGCCGCTCTCGAGAGCATGCCAATTGATTGTTTGGTCTTAGATCTGCAATTGCCAGACATGGCAGGATTTGAACTGCTTGAAAAGATTAGATTAGACCTTAAACTTACCGAATTACCGATTATTGTCTATACAGGGCGTGACTTAAGCAAACGGGAAGAAACTGAGTTAAGAAAGCTTGCCGATACGATCATTATTAAGGATGTTAAGTCGCTCGAAAGGCTGCTTGATGAAACGGCACTATTCTTGCACCGAGTAGAGGCTAATTTACCTGATGCTAAAAAGCAGATGCTTGAACAAATTCGCCGTTCGGATCCGGCACTTTCTGGCAAAAAGGTCCTGATTGTTGATGATGACGTGCGCAATATCTTCGCTCTAACCTCAATTCTTGAACGCCATAGCATGGATGTGCTGTATGCTGAGAATGGCAAGGACGCAGTCGAGATTCTAGCCAAAACACCAAACATTGATCTGGTACTTATGGACGTAATGATGCCAGAAATGGATGGATACGAAACCACCAAGGAAATTCGCTCTCACAAGGAGTTCCAAAACTTGCCAATTATTGCCTTGACCGCTAAGGCAATGAAGAATGACAGGCAGAAGTGTATTGATGCTGGAGCGTCCGATTACATTGCCAAACCAGTAGACCCCGATCAGTTATTGTCACTCTTACGCGTATGGCTATACAAATAGAATCACAAATACCAATTGGCAATCAAGACATCAGGCTTGACGAAATTGAAATTCGCCTTTTGCTAGAAGGTATCTATCAGTATTATGGCTACGATTTCCGGGATTATTCATTTCCTTCGCTTAGACGCAGGCTCTGGAACCGGGTTCGGGCAGAGCAATTAGAAAACATTTCCGCCTTACAAGAAAAGATTCTCCATGATGAATCGACTTTGCAAAGGCTTTTGCTTGAGCTTTCGGTTACCTTAACCTCGCTATTTCGCGATCCTAGCTTCTATACCAGTGTGCGCGATTCAGTCATTCCGCATTTGAAGACCTTTCCCTTTATCCGCATTTGGCACGTTGGCTGCTCGACTGGCGAGGAGGTTTATTCGCTAGCAATCATGTTGCAAGAAGCCGGCATTTACGACCGTTGCTTGATTTATGCCACCGACATGAATCCTCATGTATTGCAGAAAGCCAAAGACGGCATTTATTCCATGGAACGAATGAAAGAGTACGAAAAGAACTATCTTGCCTCTGGCGGCGAAGGCGACCTTTCCGACTATTATGTCTCTGATTCACAAAACGCCATCTTTAATTCCAGACTAAGAAAGAAAGTCGTTTTTGCGATCCACAATTTAGCTGTAGATAGAGTCTTTAACGAATTCAATTTGATCTTCTGCCGCAATGTGCTGATTTATTTCAACAAGCCTTTGCAGGACCGTGTGCATAGTTTGCTTTACCAGAGCCTATCGCAACAAGGTGTACTGGGTCTGGGCAGCATGGAGTCGCTCAACCTCACGCCCCATCAGACTTGTTACAAGCAAGTTGATCATCAAAGCAAGCTGTTTCGGAGGATACGCTGATGCATGCTAGCCAAGATCTAGCAGTACCGACGACAGACATAGTCTCTGCCCAAGACGTTGTCGATATTCTTCTCGTTGATGATCGAACCGAGAACTTGATTGCTTTAGAAGCAGCACTGGCCAGCCAGGAATACAATATTGTCCAATGTCATTCTGGCGAGGAGGCACTCAGGCAATTACTTAAACAAGACTATGCAGTGATTCTCATGGACGTGCAAATGCCCGGACTGGATGGCTTTGAAACAGCTAAGTTGATTCGCCAACGCGAGCGCAGCCGCTACACACCAATCATTTTTCTCACCGCAATCAATACAAGTGATACCAATGTATTAACTGGCTATTTGTCTGGTGCAATTGATTATCTTTTCAAACCGCTTGATTCAGCAGTTTTGCGATCGAAAGTGAATGCCTTTGTCGAACTCTTCCGGCAAAAAGAGCATGTCAGAAAACAAGCCGAGGTTTTGACTCGTGTCAATTGTGATTTAGAACAAGCCATTGCAGAAAGGCGCAAAGCAGAAGCACTGTTAGAAAAGCTCAATTCTGAGTTAGAAGAGCGCGTAGCCGAGCGTACGGAACAGTTGGCACACTCTAATGAAGCACTGAGGCAGTTTGCCAACATAGCCTCGCACGACTTGCAAGAACCACTACGCATGGTGCAAGGCTATAGCCAATTGCTCCTCAGGCGCTACCAAGACAAATTAGACGCCGAGGCAGTTGAGTTCATCACTTTTATTAACAAAGGTGTTGAGCGCATGCAATCGCTAATTCAAGATGTTTTGGATCATTCTTACATAAGCAACCGCAATGCTTATTTTAGCCGCGTGGAAACAAGTGAAATTCTAGGCCAGGTGCTTTGTGATTTGCGAGGCTCAATTAACGAGTCCGGTGCTGATATAACCATGGACGAATTACCAGTGGTATCGGCTGACGGACCACAACTAAAACAACTATTTCAGAACCTTGTATCTAATGCTTTGAAATTCCGCTCCAGCGAGCCACCTTCGATTCATATAGGGGCTAAGCTAGATGGTCCAAACATAGTTTTTTCTGTGCAAGACAACGGTATTGGTTTGGAGCCAGAATACCGCGAACAAATATTTGAAATGTTCAAACGTTTGCACAACCGTAATCGATATCCAGGAAACGGTATAGGTCTGGCAATTTGCAAACAGATTGTCGAGGCCCACAATGGCCAAATTTGGGTAGAGTCAGAGCCAGGGGAAGGTTCAACTTTCTACTTCACAATCAGGTCTGATATCAATCAGACAAATGAGAACGACGACAAGGGAGAAACCAGAAAAGACACTCAAGGAGACACGAATGAAGGACAAGCTTGACATACTTTTGGTGGAAGACAGTCCAGAGGATGCGCGCTTTGCCAAGGAAGTCCTGAAAGATATTGGTATCACGCACACGTTAACGACAGTTGATGATGGTGTAAAAGCATTAGCTTACCTACAAAATGCTGCTTCACCAGATGTGATTATTTTGGACTTAAATATGCCCTCCAAAAATGGGCATGAAGTGTTGCTGGAGATGAGGAAAGATCCTAAGTTAGCGCAAATCCCAGTGATTTTATTGACCGTATCCGAAAGTAATGCAGATGTACAAACTGCCATGCACCTTAAAATGAACTACTATTTACGCAAACCCGTTCAACCCCAAATTTTGTCGGCAATTTTGCAAACCGTTCAAGAGTATTGGTTATGCGCCGGAGCATAAGGCAAGGCTATGGATTCCCAAGACAGAATTAAAATCCTAATTGTTGATGATAGCAAAGACACTCTCTTGGCTATGCAGGCGGTCTTGTCTGAGCTTGGGCATGGCATAGTTTGCGCTCATTCCGGGGAAGAAGCCCTGAAGCGACTTTTAGAAGATGACTTTGCTTTGATTTTGCTGGATGTAATCATGCCCGGCATGGGTGGTTTAGAATGTGCACGTTTTATTCGCCAAAGAGAAAAGTCAAAATACACACCGATTATTTTCCTCACCGCCTCGGACAAAGGCGACACGCAAATGTTCAAGGGTTATGCCTCAGGTGCTGTCGATTATTTGTTCAAGCCTGTCAATCCTGAGATTCTCAAGTCTAAAGTAGAAGTGTTTTTCAACTTGTTCCGAAAAAACGAAGAAGTAAAACGCAATCTTGAACAGATGCGGATTATGGAGCAAATTTCTTACGAAATGAAACTTGCCGATGCAAAGCAAAAACTTGAGCTTTCCCAACAACGCGATAGTTTTATTGCCACTCTTACCCACGATTTAAAGACACCGCTTATTTGTGCTGTCAGCGGCTTGAACATGATTTTGGATAATGGCTATGGCGAAGTCAAGGATGAGCAAAAATATATTTTATCGCTGATTAAACAAGGTATTGATGACCAATTGCAGATGATTCAAAATTTGCTGGAGATTTATCGCGATGCATCAGAACGTTTGCACTTCCAGGTTGTCGATCTAAAAGAGCTGCTTTTGCGTTGTACAGACGAACTGAAGCCGATTACCCAAGCGCACGATCTAAAAATCAGGATCAATCTGGCAGCCAAACTCAAGGAAGTCTGGGTTGATAAGATGGCTATCCACAGAGTGTTGATGAACTTGTTAGGCAATGCCATCAAGTTCACCCCGGACCAAGGCGAAATCATCATGATCGCCGACAATGCCCTGGACAATGGCAAAGAATTTGTCCGGCTGAGTATAAAGGACACAGGCAAGGGCATTTCGCTGGAGGAACAAAAAAATCTTTTCCAGCAATACTATCAAGGCGATGAAGGCAAGAAAAAATCAACCGGCACCGGGCTTGGTCTTTATCTTTGCCGCAAAATTATCGAGTCCCATAATGGTCAAATCAGCTTAACAAGCTCTCTCGGTCAGGGCACCACATTTAGTATCAGCTTACCTGTCTTTAGTGCCAGCGAAGAAACGTCTGAGTCTCAGACAGGCGAACACGCCTCTCAAACATCACAAGGCGAGAGTCCGTCGGTCAGCGGCGCACCTGTCGGACAATCACCTTAACTATTTTGCCAGCTGATTCTTCCAAACGAAAGATACCAGCAATGCTGCCATCGCCACCTTGAAAGCTATACGTGACTTCAGCAATGTTTCCGCTTGCATCCATACAAAGAATTTGTAAATTTTGGCTGGGTGGCTTTTTAGCAAAGGCTTGGGCAATTTCATCCTGGCTTTTAAATGGCCCAAAATCAGAACCAGCAAAAGTCATTTCTGCATCCTGGGCAAAAAGGGAGATAAATTCGTCAAACTTTCCGGCAGCCACACCTTGGTTGTGCTTTTCGACATAAGCATTGACCAGTTCGGTTATGGCAGAATTGTCTTTTTTATTAGCCTTATCCTTGGTGGCTGACTTAGCTTGCACTTTCTTAGTCATGGATATTTCCTTACGAAATTTGCCGGCAATTAGGGATTAGCGATTGGTTGTGCTTGATTGGTAACTTGTCCAAGCAGTTTACGGTAAACGTAAGCAAAAGCCAGCACGGTGATTGCCAGGGTAAAGAGCACGCCGATACCGAGACAAAGCATACCCAACATGTTGAAGAGCATAATCACAAGATCAAAAATAAATAACTGCCACTTAACGCCTTTAGTTAAATCAGCGCTCTTTGCCAGTGATTCCATTGGGCTAGCATTTTGATCAACAATGAAGAAGCTGAAAAATTGAAATTTTATTCCCCAGATTATGCCAGGCACGACAAGCAAAATAGTACCGGCTATGAGAATGGCCATGTAAACGCAAGCAGCAAAAAAGTAATTGAGGATCAAACCAAAGCAAGAAAATAAATCTGCATAAGCAATTGGTTTACCATCGTGCAAGGCAAGCGAAATTTTGAGCATGCCCATATGCAAGCCACATTGCAAAATATAGTGAACCAGACCAGCAAGTGAACCAAATAATCCAGCAAATATATTGATCTCGCCTGCGCCAATACCTGGTAAGTGGGTTGCGGTAAAAGTTGGTATGCTTGGTATCAAAATAGAACTAGCAACAACAGCAAGCAATAGTCCGATATTGTTCTTCAGTTTGTTCCAACCGAAATCAATTGCTTCTGGGATGGAGACTTCTTTTGTTGTCATGGGACGACATTCCTTTGGCAAGTACTTATTTATAGGTTTTGGGCTTATATAGATGCCTTTTGGCTCTTCCATATTGATCTCAAATAAGCCTGCCGTCAACAGCTTGATATGCCGGCTAGTTATTTTCAGCAATTAAGTAGAAAAATCTTGACACACATACGTATGTATGTTTTAATAACCAATATCAGGTGGACATATCACTACCAATTTAGTTGAACCCAAGTCGCCTTGGGTTCAATTCCACCTCTCGTTTCCACAACAAAACCGAAAAGGCCAGAACGCATCTGGTTTATCTCGATGCAAATTTGTAAGCGCAAGTAGTTATTAAAACCACAAACTAAATCCACAACTAAATCTAGAACGTGAGTAAAAAATGGGTATTCGTCACGATGTATCAACACTAAAACAACAATTTGAACAGGCTTTTCCTGGTAAATGGGGAGCAGCCGAGAAAAAACAAAAAACTATTTTTACCGGACAAGCCGAAATTGATCGCATTCTGGAGCGTGGGCTTTTTCGCCAACGCATTTGCGAATGGACTGGACCAGTATCGTCCGGCAAAACTTCTTTTTTACGACAAGTAATTGCTTCCTGGACAAAATCTGGCACAAATGTTGCTTATATAGATTCTGAATCTCGGCTATTAGCTTGTGATTGGACATTTTCTAATGATAGCTTAGAAACTAAGCAAGGGATTTTTTGGGTAGTCAGACCGACTGCTAAGAAAGCAAATCCGCCCAAAAGCCAATCAACCGTCAAGGGACTAGCACCACATTTGCAAGAATCATTATGGAGTGCTGAGCAACTAATTGCTTGTCGAGGCTTTGATGTAGTGATCTTAGATGTTGGCTCTACACCTTTTATTTCTAGCCGCACTTATGCTCGTTTGCTTAAGGCTTTGCAAAAATCAAAAACTGCCTTGCTCATAGTGCGCGATGAAAGTCCTGCCTTTTCTTCGCCAGCTAGTTGGGGCACATCCAGTCATTTCAACTTTCGTTTTGGTTTACCGGCTCAAGAAGAAGAAGGACTGGCCGGCGTGGTGATGATTCTACCCACGGTGCAGTTATCTGTCTTGCGAGATGGCATGTCGCATAACTTAGAAATAAATCTTTCTACCAATGGTGGCTCGTATGTACCGAATTGCTTGTTTACGCATCCCCCAGCTTTTGACCGCAGGCAAGTCAAAAACTAATGCCAAACAAATACCAAAGGATTTTATCAGCCGACTAATTACTTGTTCTCCCAAAGTAACTGTTATTCAGCCGGGATTATTTTTACTTGATGCCAGTGGGCTCAAACATTTTGGTGGCGAACCAAAATTTTGTCACAACTTGCTGAGAACAATGAGCCAAGCTGGTCTCACGGATAGTCATCTCGGTCTTGCCGATTCTGCTTTTGCTGCCATTGTTGCCAGTCGAGTCCATAAAAAGCGCTTCCACATAGTCGCACCACAAAAAGATGCTGAATTTTTAGCTCCACTTTCAATTAAACATTTAGAGCTTTCTCTCGATATGCAAGAAGCGCTTTCTGTGCTTGGGGTTAAAACCATGGGTCAGCTAACAAAAATTTCTTCTCACTTGCTTGTCGAGCGTTTTGGTCCAGAAGCACTGCGTGCTTATGACTTGGCAAAGGGTTATGACAAACGCAAACCACAATTACCAAAAGTGATACCACAATTTTCTTGCACCTTAGAACTAGCCTCCCCGATTACTAATGTGCCGGAATATCTCTTTATTCTCAAATCCATGTTGGACAAACTAGTAGACGATCTCAATTGTGCCAACCTGGCAGCAGAAGAACTTTCACTTTCTTTATACAGTAATAACGATAAGTTTGACGAGCGCAAAATCGAATTGATTAGTCCCAGTAATAAAGTCAAGTTTTTGCTGGAAGTAAGCAAGCTTTCTTTAGAGGCAAAACCAGCTGAGCGTGAATGCACAGGTCTAACGCTAAGAATATCGCGCACAACCCGTCAGGAATGGAAACAAATGCGGCTTAACAAAAATGCCGGTACAAGATTTCCCAATCAGATGCTTGTTAGCGAGGAGGGCGGGGAAACCCCGCCCCTACGGCATGTAATGCAGCGCTTTCTCACACGACTAGGAAAAAATGTGCTTGTCCAGGCAAAAGCAAATGATCAATATTCCCTGACAGAAGCAGCATTCTGGGTACCTATATATGAAGCCACACCACATCTAGTTCAGCCTAACAATACTTATATTGAAGAAACTATTGGCTTAGACCAATTAACCACGCAGCTGGCTTGCAAGAAATTAGATCCGGCTGTTTCTGTTCTAATTGAATTTGCCAACAGTCAACCAAGGTCTCTTCTTTATAATCAGAAGTGGTATCAGGTAAAACAAATTACAGTCCCTGATTGTTTATCGAGCAAGTGGTGGGACGAGCCAATCAGAAAGTCTTATCATATGGCTCTAATACAGTTAGTCCAGAAAACAACTTACAGTCAGGCTTCTGCCGAACTGGTTTTGCTTGTTTGCGATCATGCAAGCGACAGTTGGTTTATTGAGGGGATTTTTGATTGAGTGCGTGAGTGTCTCAGGTAAGTATTGATTATGCAGTATGCTGAACTTCATTGTCATTCATCTTTTTCTTTACTTGATGGCGCATCAAGTCCGGAGGAACTAGTTAGCCATGCCGTCAAGCTTGGGCTCACGGCTTTGGCCTTGACTGATCACAATGATCTTGGTGGCATTGTCCGTTTTGCTCAATCGGCCAAAGAACTGGATTTCCCAGCCATTGTCGGTGCCGAGCTAACACTTGATGATGCCTCGCACCTGACTTTACTAGCAGAAACCGTTGACGGTTATAAAAACCTTTGCCATTTAATTACCAAAGCCAGAACAGAGTGCCAGCGTGGCAAGCCGCAAATCACTTGGGCTGATTTATTTGCGCATAATCATGGTCTGATTGCTTTATCCGGTTGCCCACAGGGGAAAATCCCGACATTAATTGCTGCCGGGAAATATGAGCAAGCCAAACAAAAGGCAAATCAATTAAAAGAAGTATTTGCTGGTAGTTTTTACTTAGAAATGTGGGATCACCAATTAAGACAAGAAGCTTTAATCGCAAGAAAGCTTCTCGAAATATCCAAAGCTTGCACAATACCGCCTGTGGTGACAAATAATGTGCACTATGCTCGTCCTGCCAAACGGATTATTCACGATGTTCTCACCTGCTTGCGTCATGAAGTGAAATTAGAGGATGCAGGAAGGAGACTACGTCCGAATGGCAGCTGGTACCTCAAATCCGCCAAACAAATGTACAAGCTCTGGCAGCACCTGCCAGAAGGTATTTTCAATACGCTAGCCATTGCCGAGCGTTGCCAATTCCGTCTTGGTTCCCTCAAGCCTTCATTGCCAAAATATGATCTGCCTGACGGCATGAGCCACAATCAATATTTAGGCGAGCTAGTCTGGCAAGGAGCAAAGCGACGTTATCCCAATATGCGAGCAAAAGAACGCAAGCAAATTAGCCATGAGTTGGAGCTGATTTATCGTCTTGATCTTGCCCCTTACTTTCTGATCATGTGGGACATCGTCAATTTTGCCAAAACCCAAGGCATTTCCGTGCAAGGGCGGGGCTCAGCTGCCAATTCGGCTGTTTGTTATTGTCTTGCCATTACAGCCGTTGATCCGATTGCCATGGATCTGTTGTTTGAACGTTTTCTTTCAGAAGGGCGCAATGAGCCACCGGACATCGACTTAGATATTGCCCATCAGGAAAGAGAAAAGGTTTTGCAATATGTCTATAACAAATATGGGCGAGCACATGCGGCTATGGTTAGTGAAACTATTACTTACCGCGGGCGTTCGGCAGTACGTGATGCGGCTCGCGTGCTTGGTTTTTCGACGGACACGCAAGACAAACTGGCACGCCAATGTCACCACCATGAAGCAATTGGTGCTGCTTCGGCTTTGGTCTCTGGTGGAGCTGAGCAAGCCGGCTTGAATCCGAAAGACAAATTAGTTAAGCGTCTGATTCAAGTGGTAGCCGGACTAAATCAATTGCCACGGCATCGCTCTATTCACGTAGGTGGATTTGTCCTTTCCGGAGAGCCATTAGGCAATATGGTGCCAATTGAGAATGCTTCTATGCCTGGACGCACTGTTATTCAATGGGACAAAGACGATCTTGATTTTGTCGGCATGATCAAGATTGACCTGCTCGGGTTAGGCATGCTAACCCTGATTCAAGAAGCATTGAAATTAGTGGAAGAGCATCGTGGCATAAAAATCGATCTAGCTCATCTTGACATGAACGACAAAGCTATTTATGAAATGCTTTGCCAGGCTGATACCATTGGAGTCTTTCAAGTAGAATCACGGGCGCAAATGAATATCTTGCCACGTTTACGTCCTCAATGTTTTTATGACATTATTGTTTCTATTGCACTTGTGCGCCCCGGACCAATTCAAGGCAATATAGTACACCCATATGTACGGCGCCGTCGCGGGCAAGAGCCAGTTTCTTATCTTCATCCTTCACTTGAGCCAATTTTAAAACGCACTTTAGGCGTGCCGCTATTCCAAGAGCAAGGCATGCGACTGGCAACTGTAGCAGCCGGTTTCAGTCCAGCGCGTGCCGATCATTTGCGACGAGTGATGAGCCATAAACGCTCGCATGAAAAAATGTCTGAGCTTTGTCAGGAATTAGCCGAAGGCATGCGTGCCAATAACTTTTCCCAAGAAGCAATTGAGACAATTACACATCAGCTTCAGGCATTTGCCAGTTATGGCTTTCCCGAATCACATGCGGCTTCCTTTGCTCTGCTTGTCTACGCCTCAGCTTATCTAAAAAAATATTTTGCCCCAGAATTTTATTGCGCTTTACTTAACGCTCAACCAATGGGTTTCTATAGCGTCTCAACAGTAGTACGTGATGCACTTGTTCATAGCGTAGAAGTACATCCAGTGGATCTAGTTCAAAGCAAATGGGACTGCACTATAGAAACTGCTGCAGGCCAATTGGCTTTGCGTATTGGCCTGCGTTATATACGGGGGCTCGGGCAAAAAGCAGAAGACACATTCAAACGAGCCTGGCAAAATGGCGGCTTATTTGTTTCTCTTGCTGATTTTTGCAAGCGTACGAACTTCGGCATTAAGACATTGCAATTATTGGCGCAAGCCGGTGCTTTCGATAGCCTTTGCCAAGGCAGGCGCAATGCGTTATGGCAAGTATTAGGTATTGTACACAAGAAAAAACAACCCTTATTTGAGTCCCTAGAAGATCTCTCAGACAAAAGTCGCCCAACAAATGCAATTGAGCCAATGTCTCAACTGGAAGAAACAATTGCCGATTACAGAACACTTGGTTTAACAACCGGGCAACATCCGATGGTCTATTGGCGAGCCTGGGCAGAAAAACAAAATATTGTTTCTTGTGGACAAGTCTCGAAACAAGCTGATGGAGAAATACTAACTGCTGCCGGTGGTGTAATTTGCCGTCAGCGTCCAGGCACGGCCAAAGGAGTTGTTTTCATTACACTTGAAGATGAAACTGGTATGTCCAATGTTGTTGTTTGGCCGAATATGTTTGAAAAATATCGCCAAACAATTTTGACTTCTAGTTTTCTTGCTATACGAGGACGTCTTCAAGTGCAAGAAGGCGTTGCCAATATAATTGCCAATCATATTGAAAAGCTACCAGAACTCAACAAGGAAGCCACTATTGCAATTGCATCACACGATTTCCAATAATTTAAGCAAAAAATTATTGGGATAAACCGAGGGATTGCTCCCCCGGCTCCCCCGCAGATCCGGACGTGCCCAATTAAGGCATCCGGCTCCTCAGGTCATGGTTTCGCTACAA
>JAGVKG010000055.1 GCA_020050685.1 Candidatus Obscuribacterales bacterium
TGATAGCTTTAGCTTTCTCTGCACCTGCCGGCAATCTTTACTCCATTACCTCACGCTATTACTTGAGGGCGCTTTACATACCATCTCCGTCGCTGATGCAAAGCACCAGCTCCTCCGCGCGTTTACCCGCTTCACTCCGAACTGCTCCTCGCAGTTCTACGTTGCGCTGGGTTCTCGTCATCAAAACGCAGCGTTTAAATATTAAACTCTGCAATAACTGGCGCATGATCAGATGGGCGTTCTAATTTGCGTGGTTCAATGTCGATTGCTGCTCGCGTGCAGGACTGAGCTAATTTTGTCGTAGCCCATATGTGGTCGATGCGCAAGCCCAGGTTGCGTCTAAACGATGCTTGCCTATAGTCCCACCAAGAATAATGTCCGCCCTCTTTTTCAAAGATGCGAAACGTATCGATAAGACCCCAATCTATTAATGTATGAATAGCTTGCCGTTCAGGAATGCTGAATAATATCTGACCTTCCCACTCTGCCGGATCGTAGACGTCACGTGGTTCGGGGGCGACATTGAAATCGCCCATAATCGCTAGCAGCTCATCTTTCTTATGTTCTTGGTCAAGATGCTGCCTGAGCATGGAAATCCAATTCAATTTATATTGATATTTGTCTGTGCCTGGTGCTTGTCCGTTGGGAATGTAGCAATTGAGTAGATGAAGGTTTCCGAATCGTGCTTCGATAAACCTGCGAGAGAATGGTTCTGTCTCTGCTTTGAATCCTTTTTGTACGGCGCTTGGCTTAGTTTTCGAAACAATGGCAACACCGTTGTAAGTTTTTTCGCCGAAATACTCGACGTGGTAGCCAAGATTTTTGAATTCGCTGAGTGGAAATTTGTCATCAATAGTTTTTGTTTCTTGCAGAGAGAGAATGTCAACTTTATTTGCCTCCAACCATGCAAGAACCTGTGGCAATCTCACATTTATTGAATTGACATTCCAGCTTGCAATGAGCATTTTCATTCCTTTTGTTCAACTTGTCAGAACGACTACAGGCTTTGAAAGCGAGATTATATAGCAATTGCTAATCTGTAAACGAAATGTGGAGATGAGAGCCTGGCAACCTGTATTTTATTTATATTTGCTGGAAGTGGCTTGGTGAGCCATTCTTGGTTATAGTGCTTCCTGCTTGCATCATCGTTTTCCTTGTCTGGTTTTTCTTTCGGCTATTCAGAAAAAGCTTTTATGTGTTTTGGGATAAAAATCACCCTTCATGAGTAATTCAGACCTTTACGTTATTGCCGATCAAGTGTAAATTGAATAGCTGTTGATGATCACTGGTACATACCTTGAATCCAGTGACGATATGTGAAAAGAAATTTCGCTGCCAGATCCTGCTGACGAGATCCTTTTGGATAAGATCCTTTGAGACTCGTAAAGCACAACTGGAAACCGCAGGAATATCTGGCAGCATTTTGGTGTGAATAATAATAGAAGTAGGAAACAAACAAGAGGAATTCGCCAATGCCTAAGAAGGTTCTGATAGCAATACCGCAGCCGATGCTTGAGCAAGCCGATTACATTGCACAATGTGAGCACCGTACGAGATCAGACCTGATAAGAGAGGCCTTGCGTCGTTATCTCGATAATTTCCGTCGCCTCCAAACCACCAACATGGCTGTGTCTGGTGCTAAGACTACGGAAAATGTCCCAACTCCAGTTGCTTAATGGGGTTTCTTGAAGTGATACCGCCGGTAGTGGCATGCAATCAGTTGATACAGTACTAAACATGCACTCAGCGGATCATAGCTTTGAAGGTTGGCTTGAGGAAGCAAGACAAATTGGAGCAGTACTTTACAAGATTGCTGACTCCCTGCTCTTACTATCTTCCAAAAGGACCACGCTTGAAGAAAAGATGCTGGCAAGCTATTTAAGTAAGCTTGCTAGTGGATACGGAGAAGTTCTTTGCCGTATTCATAAAGCGCTGGCTAATCACACCAACCCGGCAAATTCTCAAGTGCTTGCTTGTCTGAGTGAATTGGACAAGCAAGTAGTTGAAGAGATTGATCAGCTACTGAAGATAATTCATTACGATTTGAATTTCTTGGAACAGTACTTCGAACACGATTACTATTCGCGTTTGAACGAAAAACATAAATTCGTCGAGCGCCTGTCAGCGATCGCAAATGAAGTTCAGCCAGCCTAGCGACGCGAAGTAGCCCTAGTCAAGAACTTCAATTGAACCGCCACCAGAAACAGCCTTTTTCAAATTTTTGAACTTGCCGTGCAATGTGATCTGCCCCGTTCCGGAAACAGTGGCATTGCTAACTTGTGCACTGCCAGATTCAATTACTAAGGCACCGGTGCCGTTGTTGTCTGCAACTAAGACTTGCGCCGACATTTGTTTGACATTAACTTTGCCCTGACCGCGCAATTCAAAAATTGCTTTTGAAAGTCCTTGCAGATTGCCGCAAGACATGGCGCTGGCATCGGAAAGATTGCAAATCAAATCGCCACCTTGCCAACCATCAACAACAATATCAGAAGCTCCGTTGGCGTATAACATCAAATCGCCGCGGTAACTTTCCGGCACAACCACGTCAAGTAAATCTAAGCCGGAGCAAGGGCCGGGAACATCGGATCCAAGAATCGGTTTGACGACAGTGCCGTTGATCACCACTTGTCCATCCTTTTGCGAAATACTCAGTCCATGCAATGAGCCGTTGGCATCTTGTGGCAAGGGATAAAGTTTGCCATTTACCATCAGCACTGAACCGGAGCCACTGGCTCTCAAGGAAATTCCTTTTTGGGTTGTACCAAAGGCAACTTGCCGAATTACAGATCCTGAAACATTCCAGTGAGCAGGGCATGATGCGTTAACGGAAATATCGGTGGCATCGGCGGATCGGATCACATGGAGCTTTACACCTTCTAAAACAATGGCGACTTTCGGCGCAGTTGTGGCAATGTGTCCGAAACTAACTGTATCTGCGTTCATTTTGTCCGCTTTCGTTGGTGAAGGCAAAGTTGGTGCAGCGCTTGGTCGGGAAGCTAGAGCCTGCTCGGCCGGATTGCTTTGCGAGGTCAATGATGCTTGGAAAGCAATAGCTAGAGATGCCAAAACCAAAGTGTAAACTTTCGTGGACAACTTGCTTGGTAACATTTGCGCATCCTTTATATATGAATCTATATGAGTGCTTAATGTAAGCGGCCGCGCTTCAAACGAGCCTGATTTATTCATCATATACTCATTGATTTGTTAATGCTCAGGAAATTTCCAAGCATGATGAAATTCGAATTTGGCCACAAAATAGGAGCGAAACGAAGCAACCCGAGGAGGGTTGTGCCGTGAAGCGTGTTAACCTGCGGAGGAGGCTATAGCCGACGGAGCAGCTAAAAAAGGACCCCTCATGGTTGAACAAGAGAGGTCCTTGAGTAGTTTGACAAGTTATTGAGAGATCCTTCGTCGGAGCTCTGCTCCTCCTCAGGATGATGTCCTCCTACGGAGGACATCATTTGTGTTTCTTCTTGCTGGTCTTTTTCTTGCTGCCGGCTTTTCGCATCGCGGCTTTAGCCATTGATGTTTTCTTGCCTTTGCGGCTCGATTTGCTCTTTTTGGCAGAGCTAAGCTTCACAATTTTAGATGCTTTCTTAACCTTGCCAGTTTTCTTGGCTTTGCTGGCCTTCTTGGCCTTGCCCCCCACCTTTTTGCCTTTGACAGCAGCCGACTTAATTAGTGGTGTAGCAGCCAGCGCATCACTCATTTTGTCAAAGCCAAGCACACCAATGTATTTGCGTCCGATTACTTGAATCACGGCAAAATTCATATTGATTTTGGCTTGAGAAAGCGCCTTGGCAATAGCATGTCCAAGCCCAGTTTGATTGTCTCCTTCAACCAAGAGGCATGCCAAATCTCCAGGCTTCATGCCTGCAGCCTTCGCCGCTTGCTCTGCCTTGGAGCTGGTAACTGGATAAACTTCGACAGCTGCCCTGTTTGGCTTGCCTGGAAATGCATAGCCCATGACGATTTGCAAATCCACACCTGCTTCTGCCAATGGCTTAAGCGATTGCGCTAAAGTTCCTGGTTGATTGGAAATTTCTTTGCGCCAGAGTACTGCCTTCTTTACTGTTATTGCCATAAATCTCTCCTTTATTCCGTCCGAAAATCTACAAGGTGAACTGAAAGTTCGCTAAATGCTGACACTCGCTGGTTCTTTGAGAATTTGATCGATTCGATCGCAAATGTCTTGTGGGAGTTTTATACCACTTGCTTTGATATTGTCATCTAATTGCGAAGTTTTAGTGGCGCCAATTATTACAGAAGAAATGTCTGGTAATCTCAAGCACCAGGCAAGAGCCAGTTGGGCCATGGATATTCCCAGGTCGCCTGCAATGGCCGAAAGCCTTTCCACTTGCACAAGAATTTCATCGGACATTACACGCCGATTCATCATGAAGGCGTTGGATCTAGGATCGGCCGCTCGCGTTCCAGGTGGTGGTGGCTGACCCGGCTTATATTTCCCCGTCAAAACTCCTTGGGCTAGAGGCGAAAACACAACTTGCCCCAAGCCAAGATTGTGAGCGGTGGGGATGACATGCCCTTCAATTTCGCGATTGAGCATGTTGTAAAAGGGTTGATTGGAAACCGGCGGCGCTGCGTTCAAGCTAATTGCTGTGTTGACTGCGCTTTCAATTTGTTGAGCCGACCATTCGCTCACACCCCAATAGAGAATTTTGCCGGCGCGGCATAGGTCGTCCATCGTCCGTACCAATTCTTCCATCGGCACTTCCGGATCAAATCGATGGCATTGGTACAAATCTATGTAGTCGGTTTGCAGGCGTTTCAAGCTGGCATGACATTGTTCAAAAACATGCTTGCGAGAAAGTCCTTTGTCATTAGGTCCATCGCCCATGGGGAAAAATACTTTGGTGGCAAGCACGATGTCGTCGCGCTTCAAAGATTGAATTGCTTTGCCGACACAAACTTCTGCTTGACCGTGTGCATAAACATTTGCCGTGTCGAGAAAGTTGATGCCTTTGCTCACTGCATGATGAATCATATCGATGGAAGATTTTTCTTCTACCGAGCCACCAAGAGTTAGCCAACTGCCAAAGCCAATCTCTGAGACCTTAAGCGCCCATTTGCCAAGCTTTCGATAATGCATTGAAAACCATCTCCATTTAGTTTGCTTTTTCAAGAGGCAAGAAGTAAATGGTGATGATACCAGGAATTGAAGCGAGAAATGCCAAAAGGAAAAAGTTTGTGTAGCCTAGCCATGTGACCAAATAACCAGAAATTGCGCCCGGCAACATTATGCCAAGGGCCATCATGGCCGTGGCGATTGCATAGTGGGCGGCTTTGAATTCGGTTTTGACTGTGGAAAGCAAAAATACTGTGTAGGCGGCAACGCCCAATCCATACGAGAATTGCTCGAGGGAATTTACCGCGTAAACCCAGGCTACTTGCGGCTTCATATAGGCAAGAAAGAAATAAAGAATAATTGCTGAATTTTGAATTATGGCAGTGGGCAAAAGCCACTTGCGCAAACCGTCCTTGGCAATTAGAAGTCCGCCAAAAATTCCGCCGGCCAAAAGAAAGATCGTGCCAACCGTTCCATATATAAGGCCAACATCGGCAGTGGAAATTCCTAGGCCACCATTTTTCCATTCGTCTAGCAAAAATGGTTGAGCCATCTTGAGCATCAGGGCATCGCCCAAGCGGAAAATCAGAATGTAAGTGACGATAGCCAAAATCTTAGGTTGTGTGAAATAGGTGGCGAAGGCATCCAAAAAGAATTGGCGATTTTCTTTTAGCGCTTTGGGTCGATTTTGCACTGAGCCGAATTTGGGATTTGGCAAATAGAAAGAATGGAAAATAAATAAGAGGGCAAATACTAAAGCGCAAATTCCAAAGGCGACAAACCAACCAAAATTGACGCTTGAATGCTCAGAAATTTTTCCGGCTAAATAAACCAAACCGCCAGAGCCGAGTAGCCAGGCGACTTTGTAAGCAGCATTCCGAATGCCGACGTAAAATGCTTGATCGCTTTTCTTCAAAACATCGAGATAGTATCCGTCGATGGCGATGTCTTGTGTTGCTGAAGCAAAGGCAATCAGAGCCAGTACGCAAAGTGCGATGACAGTGGCTTGCGAGGATAACATGCCGAGTGCCATCAAGACTATCAGTGCCGACAGTACAAGTTGCGAGACTATGATCCAGGTTCGTTTTGTACTGTACAGGTCGACAAGTGGTGCCCAGAACAGCTTGATAGTCCAAGGTATATAAAGGAAGCTGGTCAGACCAATGAATTCGTTTGAGGCGCCGAGATTCTTGAAAAGAACGCCCGACATCATGATCACAATTGTGTACGGCAGACCCTCGGCAAAATAAAGCGTGGGAATGTAAACGTTTGGATTGCGAGATGCCGATTCATTTTGCTCTGGATGCTTATGGGCTAACTTGTGCATAAGGACCGTGACTTTGAGTGACGAAAGATAGGCATGCGGCCATCTTAAGCAGTTTAGCAGTAATGTCACGATCGCTTACCTTATCGCTGGAAATTAGTTTGCTGAGCAAATCTGTGTGCTGAGCCAAGGACACTAGCGATACTTCGCATCTGGTTAATGTGCAGCCGTTGCCAATATCAATGTTGTTCAGGCGGCGGCGACCGATTGGATCATCTTTTAGTACTTCGACCAGTTCTTCTGATGTTGGTCCGAGGCAGACTTCTTGACCAGCTGAGAACTTGACGCACTTGCCACCAGCAATTGCCCAAATTGAATTTGTTGATGCTTCGTAAATATTGCGAACCTTGAGGATCTTGCCTTCACGACTGACTAAGGCGATAGCACCGGACTTGATTGAAATTGTGTAGTCGCCGGAGCGGACGAATGTTGGCTTCAATGCCCAAACCAGAGTTTCACCTTTCTTCAGTGTGAAGAGACCAGGTTGATTCTCCATGACTAATTGCGTGGAGCCTGCATGTTTGAAAAGCGCCGTTTGTGTCGCTAAAGTCATGATGCCGGTGGCAAAGCTCACGTTAAGGTCATCGCTTGGGTTATAAGCGATTTGTTGGAACTCTGGTGGCACTTGTGCCTCTTGAATGGCTTTGCTGCCCTTACCGCCAGGCTTGGCATTTGTATTAGCTGGCAAGCTAGCCTTCAGATTGTTTGGTTTGGCTGGGGCGGTTGCAACACCACTCATGTTGTCTCGTAAATCGTTCATGCGTTTCTTCATCCAGACAACGAATGGTCCCATGTCGCAGCGCAAGAGCACTTCGCGCTCGGCCATCATTTCGCGATTGTATTTGTTCTTCCTCACTTTGACGCCGGAAACAGCCAAGGCACCAGTTACTGGTTCACGATCGACACCATCCACTGGGATCAATTCTTCGTCGCTCAGGGCTTCATCGGCGACAATTACTTCTTGACCAACTTGAGCTGTGAGAACTTTGTTCTCGTTGCCCTTGGTTAATGTCATGTTGGTGTCGCCACCGGCTAAGTTGTCAACGCGCACCACTCCGTTTGCTTTCTGTTCGACGATTACGGAAGCATCCGCTGGAATTTGCACATTACCGTGTACGGTCTCGATAACCAGTCCCGCCCGTCCTGCAGTTGCCACCATCTTGCCTTCTTTCAGCAATATGGTGTGTTGTCCGGATGGAGCAAAAGTGGTGCCACCAGCGCCGATGATTGATGTGCCTTCACTGCCTTCAAATGCAAATGGTTGGCACGATCCAAGAGCAATGAACCAAGTGTTCGATTGCTGGCTGCCATCGTTGGTGTCTAAATTGATTGGCTGCAATGGTTGTTGCTTGGTGTTTGGTCCACTGTTGATTTGACCCATTGATTGAGTTGTTGTTTGGTCAGTGGAAATTACAGTTGGTGTACCACCAATTGATGGGATGGTTGGTGTGACAAATGTTGTCGGCACGAACGTTGTTGTTGGTGAAGGAATTGGAGACGGTGTTGGTGGCACTGGTGGCACGAAGCCAATTTGTGGACCGAAGGCTTGGAAGTTGACGTTGTTCATGTTGATTGGTCCAACTGGGTCAATCAAGAGAACTGAGCCGTCAGCAACGAATGTGGATATTCCGGTGACGTTGATAGAACCTTTAATACCGGAGGCGAAGATTATCGAGCCACCGCCGATTGTGGTTGTCACTGTTCCTGGTGCCAAGTTAACAATGCCGCTTGTGCTGACCGTGCCACCACTGATGGTGTTAACTCTGGCCAATTGCAATGTGTCGAGGTACGCACTCAAGCCACCAACTGGTTCAGGACCAGCCCAAATTGCCAAGCCGCCGCCTTGGAATGCTTGTACGGTTTGACCGTCGATGGTGACGGTGCCACCACCTGTGACGTAACGAGCTACGGTTGTGATGGTCGTGCCGTCTGGAAGTGTGTTAGTACCATCGGATGCATTGACTATTACATTACCAGCTTGAGCAAAGAGTGTTGTTGTTGTGCTGAGGTCAACATTTTGACCGGATGTGATGTTTACATCGCCGCCGATGGAGAGCATGGTTGTGTCATTGGCACCGGAGAAAGTGATATTGGAAGTTGAGGTTGTGGTGATTACATTGATATTGCCGGAGCTTAAGATATTGTCGGTTTGGTAGCTGTTGATATCAGTATTAAGAGGATCGCCGGCAATCAGAGCACCAGCCGAAAGTGCAACATCACCGGCTGTGCCAACGGAGACTGCCGTTTCACCAGTGAGGTTGATATTGGTCATAGCTATAAGAGTGCCGGAATCGATGTTGCCAGAACCACCAGCGGAGAATAAATTGATTTCGCCTGTGTCAGCAGTGATGGAATTGGCACCAAGGGAAGCTGTGACATTACCTGTACCTGTGGCAGCGAAGCTGATGTTACCGGCGCTGACGTCGCCAGTGACTGCGACGCTTGTCAGTCCAGCAGATGTTAGATCGAAGGCGCGGCCAGTGCCAGCTGCGGATGAATCAACAGTAACGAGATTGGTTACGCCATTGTTGGCAGTGAGGAATACATCACCGTCAGTATTGGCGGTCAATGTACCGACAATCGTGTCAACACGTGAGCCAGCACCGGTACCGATATTGCCGGAGGTGGAAGCGAGATTCACATTGGTGCCGTCGATAACGCCAAGTGATGTGCTGATATCACCAGCACCATTGGCGGTGAGGTTGACAGTGCCACCGGATATGCCACCGGCGACGTCAATTGCGCCGCTGGCTGTGGTGAGCAGATCAAATGTACCGAGAGCGCCAGCAGAAGACAGACCGAGATTAGCATCTCCGGCTTCACGAACGAATGCATTGCCACCAGTGTTGACCGTCAACATACCAGTTGCAGTGGTATCAATGCGATCGGCAGCGAGAGTGCTTGTGCCAACATTACCAGTACCGGATGCCAGATTGATATCAGTGCCAGCCAAAGAACCTGAGGTCTTAGTGATGTCGCCAGCGCCACCGGCTGTCAGGTTTATTGTACCGGCGGTAACGCCACCATCGATGGCCACGCTGCCAGCACCGGTTGTAACCAGATCAAATGTATTAGCACCGCCGGCAGAAGATGTTTCCAAAGAGACGCTTCCTGCTTGAAAGACCATGACGTCGGTTGCACCGGTCAAAGTCAGTGTGGAAGCCGCGGTGTTGATCGCACTGCCCGTGGTGCCGATTGAGCCACCAACTGCATCTAATGTAACGTCAGAACCGGCAAATGTACCACCGCCGTTTTGGATGAATGAACCTTGAGCCGTAGCGGTAAGTGAGGTGGTACCTGTTGTTGTTGCGCCGATGGAGATGTCTGCGGCGGAAGTGATGTCGACGGTGCTCGAAGCTGTGACTCCGGCGTTGAGATTGATGCTAGCGCTTGATGTGGTTAGAGTGACATTGTCACCAGCTACGGTGCCTACGCCGGAAGTGGTGATTGTCGTGCTAGCACCGAATGTGATATCGGTGGCAGCGGACACAGCTGCAGATACAGTGATTGCACCGGCAGAAGATGTTAGGTCGATGTCGCCGGCTGTGGTGGACATGCCTGCGCCAGCGGCAACAACGACATCACCTGCAGATGCCGTGAAGGCAAGAGTACCGGCTGAGATTGTTCCTGCGCCAGATGTGGTTATCGTGCCGGCAGCTGTAAGGTCGAAGGTATTGGTGACGGTGACGTTGGCAGCGTCGACGCTGAGACCTGTGCTATTGGATACGAAAGCATTGCCTTCACCGAGAGTTGCAGAATCAGAAGTGACGGACAAAGTACCAGTGGTGGCAGTGTTGATGGCGCTGCCGCTTGCACCGATGTTGCCGGACGTTGATGTGAGCGAGACAGATGTACCGCCGACAGTGGAGGCACCTGTGATATCACCGGAGGCAGATAGTGTTGCTGAGCCACCGGCTGCATTAGCAGATGCACCAAGTACGATTGTTCCTGCTGATGACAGATTCAATGTATTGGTAGCAGCAACTCCTGCACCAGCTGTGAGTGAAATGTTGCCGGTTGTGGTAGTTAGGTTGACGTCACCGGCGGAGACGTTGCCAGCACCGGATGTTGTGATGGTGCCAGCGGCTGAGAGATCAAAGGTGTTTGTCACATCGACATTGGAAGCAGAAAGTGAGAGTCCAGAGCTGTTGGATACGAAGGCATTGCCTTCACCGACGGTTGTTGAGTCGGAAGTTACGGACAATGTGCCAGTGGTGGCA
>JAGVKG010000069.1 GCA_020050685.1 Candidatus Obscuribacterales bacterium
CAATCGGGTTTAAATCACCAGAGGAGGTGGAAAAACAATATTGGTCACGCAAAGCAGCTTCGTAGAAAATCATTTGTCCACGAATTGGGGGACACCTCAGGAAGTCACCACAGCATGGGTGGTGCGCAATAGTTTGCGAACCTGCGCTAGTGTCTAATCTATGCTGGATAGCCGACTATTTGCAGAAAGTTCTCATTGCTAGATCAAATCTTCGCCTGAAATTAGAAGCTGAATGGTGGCACTTTTAATTGCACCGTGAGTGGGGAAGTTACGTAGTTATACAGAGAAGTTATATTGCAATGCAAAAGTGATAACTGTTAGGTTCGAAATATATTTATTCGCTTTCGCAACCGAAGAGCAAGTCCCAAAGACAAAGCAATTCAACATCAGCAAGAATCATCATGTGTCCTGTGGACATGTGGGCGATTGTGCTGTTTCGAAATCGAGTGAAGACCAGCTGTGTTTAATGAAACTCGGCACGACTGGTTTGAATTACCACGAGTTTTAATCGAGGTTATGGATCATGATTACAAACGAAATGGGCAACTACTCGCCATACAATCCTTACGACGATGATGATTGGGCGCCGGACAAGTCACAAGCTATCGACCCTTGCGATGTAGCGATTAATGAAGGCGACGCTCACATGATTGGAGATGGTCGTCCCGAAGACATTCACCACAAAAATGTGGCTCGCGCTCAGCGCTGGTATTTGCAGGCACTTATTCTTCTGCGGCTGCGGGCCAGAGACGAGCAGATTCAGGACGACCTTGATGCAATGTTGCTCAAGTTTGTTCAAATGGCCGTGATTATCCAACGCTTGAAGCAGTGTCTGAACACGAACAAACGTTCAATCGAGTTCATTCACGGCACGGAACGTTGGGCACGGACCAGACTTGCCTCGGCCAACAAGGAGTTGGCTGTCTTTGAGGCGATGACCATACCGCCGGAGTCCAAACTCAAAGTGCTTAGAAATGAAATCGAAGCACTGAAAGTGCAAGCACCATCGTGCCGTGCATCTGTCAGAAACGTAGCCGACGAATCGAAACGCCTGCGCAAAATGATCATTCGCATCATGCCTTGCTTGCAGTCGGAATTCGGCACCACCGACACGATGAAAGTCGTGCCGAGTCACGCCGCACAGAAAGCCAGCTAGCGCACAGCAGCTTGACCAATCGATCAACACCGGAGCATTGCGCGTTATGCAAATACGCGCACTGGAAGAATCACGCAGACCGGAAAAAGTTCTGCGTCTCAGACGACGACCACAGCAAGAAACTAGCAAGTAGGCGAGAGACAGTGGACAGTGGTCTAGGGCGATCCTGCTCTAGACCACTTTTTTACCTTTAAGTTGATCTATTGGACGTAATTGGCTATAATTGGACATAATCGGTTAAATAATTGGCTAATAGGTTTTGACCAATGAAGTTCAAGAATTTTCGGCCAACCCTTGAAATGCTGCGTCTGATTGGAGAGATAGACGAGTTTAAAGGTGCCTGGCGCTCATTATCCGCCATATCTCCGCAGCGCCTCCAAGTCCTCAAAAGAGTAGCGACTATTGAGAGTATAGGTTCGTCTACGAGAATCGAAGGCGCTGCGCTTTCCGACGAGCAGATTGAAGCGCTTTTATCTGGTATTCGAAAGAAGTCTTTTCGGTCAAGAGATGAGCAGGAAGTGGCAGGCTATGCCGATGTAATGGATACAGTGTACGAAAGCTGGCAGCAGATCCCTTTAACGGAGAATCATATTAAGCAACTCCACCGAGATCTTCTGAAGTACAGCACGAAAGACGATCGACACAGAGGAAAGTATAAGACGGTGCCAAACAATGTGGCAGCGTTCGGTCCAAACGGCGAAAATCTAGGAATTGTTTTCAAGACAGCTACGCCATTCGATACTCCTTATCAAATGACGGAACTTGTCACTTCGACAAATCAAATGTTCGATTCCGGCGACGTGCATCCGTTATTAGTGATAGCCATGTTTATCGCTACATTCCTGACAATCCATCCCTTTCAAGATGGTAACGGCCGATTGTCGCGCGTGCTGACTACCCTGCTTCTGCTAAAAAACGAATATACTTACGCGCCATACAGTTCCCTGGAAGGTGTAGTCGAAGCCAACAAGGAGAGCTATTACTTGGCGCTCCGCAGAACTCAGGGCACTCTGGAATCTGACGCACCGGATTGGGATCCATGGATTCAATTCTTCCTAAGGGCCGTGCAAAAACAAAAAGCAAATTTACAAGTAAAGATTTCACGAGAAAATCTGCTCGAAGGTGAATTGCCACCACTGGCGGTGCGCATACTGGAGCTGGTTCGGGAGCGTGGGCGCATAAAGACCTCCGACATTGAAAACCTAACTGGAGAGAGTCGCAGCACAATAAAACTTCGTCTTAACGAGCTGGTTCAGCGACAAACCCTGGCACGATATGGACGTGGTCCTGCTACATGGTATACATTAGCCAGATAGAACATCAGCGTTTGCGCAGACGAGACGAGGGTTTGTAACAAAGCCATCTGCCCGTTTCGTCTTTGGTTACGAGCTACTACTGATAGTAGCAAGAAATGATAAAAAACTCGTCGGCAAGTTGCCTGATTCCTTTTTGCTTTTGTGCTTAAAGGTAAGAAGGCGGTCTAGATTCTGTTTGTTCTAGACCGCCTTTTGCCGCGACTGTACTATTATTTGCGTTTGGCATAGTAGTCGTTGTATGTCTTGAGAATCCATTCTTTTAGAATGGCTTTGCTGAGCAAAGTCCCTTCTTGAGAGGCAACTACTCTAATTTCGTTGCTCATTCCTGGGCGCCATGCATCATAGGACGGCTCCTTAACGCATTGCTGTAATATGCGGCAGTATGGATCTGCACTTTGTTCGCGAATCTGAAGATAGATTGGCGGATTGTGGTGCTCTTTGTAAATCTCTTCGGCCAATTCATCCAATTCCTTGCCGTAGCCAGGAAATTGTTTCTCGTAGAAGTAGCAATAGATTCGCCACGCATTATCGTATGAAGGGCCCTGCAAAGTTTCCACGATATTTTGCCAGGCATGTTGCAACAAGTCCCCAACTAGATAGCAAAGCGCCTTTACGCTTTTTAGCGGCTCCTGAAATAGACCATTGATCATTTCGATAAATCTCATAACTAATCACCTGTTGAAGGGATATTTGTAAGCTTGCGCGACGAATCGAACAAGACTTAAAGCACAAAAGGAGAATCAGGCAACGAGACTTTTGTCTCGCGGCCATTTCCTCCTTCTGTGTTTAAGCGATGTTCCAATTGCCGCTGATTGCTGCAAAAAATACTGGTCGGCACTGAGTTGTTCAGTACCGACCAGCTTGGCTGTCCAATTTAGGTCATTGGCTATGCCGATTTGCGCATTTCTGCCCGGCGAGCTGCGGCGAGCGTGCGGGCTTGTTCCGCAGAGGTGAGGATAAGCACACGGCTTTCGAATTCACCGGCCACCAGCTTGGCGGCATCTTCGGCTGAGTCCAAGGTAGACACGACGATGTCGCGTTTCTTGTACGAGGCTTTGATACCGTCTTGATTGGAGGCATTGTTGTTCTTCTTGTCGAACGCGAGGTGCGAACCGAGAACATCTTCGAACGTGGTCTTGCGGCCTTTGGAAGTGGTGATCAGATTGTCGTGAGTCAAGAGACAGTGGATAAGCCACTTGCCGAGGATCTCTTGTTCTTGAGCATTGTCCAACTTGCTGAGGAGAGCGTCGGTCAACTCGCCGACAATGTTCAAAGCGCTCTTGATGCGATTTGCCAGGTCGGATTCGTACGAATCCATTACGGATCCGGACAAAGCGCGACCGCGAGCGTGTGGCTCGCTGCTTTCGTGTTGACCATGCACCGTGCGGGCATCGCGAATCGCTTCGTTGCCATCTTTATCGCGGTAGTTACCCGCGGTGTAGTGGCCGATCAATCGCTTGTCTTCGAAGATGAACTTCGCTGTGAGCAGACCGAGATTGAACATGCGGAGGTAGATGTACAGGAGAGCTCCACAGTCGGCGAGCGCTTCGTGGCAGTCCGAGGGGAACTGGTGCAGGGGAGCCCGCAACCAAATCCAACGGTGACCAGGAGTGTCCTCGTGCAGGGAAACGTCTGTGCCGTACACAAGTCCGTCTCTGCGCAAGCGCTTGCCACCAGTACCCACACCGAGAACGATGGTGAGTTTCTTGGCGCCGGCTGATTCGATTGGAGTTTCTTGCAGCCACAGTGTCCAGGAAAGTCCGCTGTCCGTGAAGTAGGCGTTATCCTCGGTACCTTTGTCCCATGATTTCACGGTTGTGAAAGTACCGTCGAACGTACCACCGGTCAACTTGGTCATCACGTCTTCTGCTGCGAACATGAATTGTCCGGGAGTAGAGGCGCGCGACTTTACGTCGTCGGTCTTGTTCAGGAAGTTTCCGTCTTTGTTCGGGGCGAGCGACTGGAATGAGCCGCCGTCCGTTGCCGCGTACGTCATCTTTCTGACTTTGTTTTCGAAGGCCTTTGAGCCCTGGTCTAAACCAGGAACAGAGGCTTCCACTTCTTGTTCAGCGAGTGACTTTTTCGGATCGGGCGAACCAACGAAGGTTATCGCTTTGGCTGCGTCAGCAAAGTGCTGGGCCAGATCTGTTCGCACAACGTTACCATTTTGCGCTTCGACAAAAACTTCCATTTGCAATGGCTTTTTGGCGACAATTGCTTCGGTGACGATAACGAACACGTTGCCGAGTTTCTCGGTAACCTTGCCGGCTTCCTGGTGAGAGGAATAGCCACATCCCTTCACCAAGACTTTGATCTGCGACTTCTTCAGCTTGCGCGATTTGGCCAGAAAATCTTCTGCCTGTTTCACGCGGGCTTCAGCATCCATCAGAGTTTGGCGAGCGCTTTCCGGAGTTCCATCAGCAAATACATCTACCGATGCTTCAAGCAAATCTTGATTCGCTTCGGCTAGTGCTTGCTCGGCTGCTTCGATTACTGCGGCTTTGGTCTTTTCCACAGCTTCACGAACAGCGGCTTTCTCGTCGATGCCAGCATGAATGCTGGGAGCTGGACGACCTTTGCGGACCGGTGCGATCACGTCTTCCACGACCAATTCGATTTTATTCGGGTCGTCGATTTCGATGACGCGCATCTTTATCGTGATCATTCCGTCGTAGATGGGCTTGTTGACGCCATAAACGGTGCGCTTCTGCATCAGCACCACGGTGATGCGATCATTCGCATCACGGCTTATGCTGTACGGCACATAGTTGGTGGCATCGCCGATGCTGAGAGTATCGCGGAGCAAAGCCATTTTGATTGTGGCCATTGCAACACCGATAATCTGAGCACGATTGGCTCTCTTCGCCTTCTCGTTTTCCGTGCGCAGTTGTTGTTTGGCTTTGCGGCTTCCGGTACCTTTGATGGTGTTGAGCGCAGCTTGGAGTTCTTCTTCTGTCAGTTCCGGATACTGCAGGACTGTGTCGCGCAGGAAGCAGAACTTGGTTATGGCGCGATAGGGGCGTCCCTTTTGCGTGTCTATATAGACTTCCGTGCTGGGGAAGCGATCCATCAATTCCGCTGCTGCATCCAAAGGCAGTACGCGAATTGGCAACGGCAGGTCTGTCGACCTGAAGATATTGAACAGTTCGGTTTTATTAGGTTGTCTCATGATGTATACCCTCCTAGCGAGGAACGTGGTGTGAACTGTGTGAGTTGGTCTGATGTCCCCGCGCGCCAAAACACGACCTGTCCCGTAAAAAGGACAGGTCGGTTTCAAGCTCATTCCCGAGCGCGTTTTGGCGCGTCAGTGCAGGAAAATCATTTCGCTGGTGACTATTCGCGAGTCCCCAGCGATGGGTCGTGTGTACGCTTAGCTAGTTGAACGGAATACGTGAGCAACCAGCGCACGTTATTCAATTTGCCTAGCAGAAATTCGCTGCGACCAGTTCGCTTAACTAAAGGCTCCGACCGCAGCCATTGCTTGGCGGAGTTCTCTAGCTGGCTCACCTTATCTAGAACCGCTTCAAGACTGGCTTGTGAAGAGCCTTCTGTAAGCTGTTTCAGGTCGCGCTGAATTTCTTTGATTTGCGCAACAACCGTGCTAGATTCGTGAGTGGTGGCAAGTACTTGCGTGCACCCACTGTCTGTACATTCGATTGCTCGCACCGCGAAATCCTCATATACGGACTTTGCAGCCGTAACTGGTTTTTCGTGCGGCACGATTAAGCTAAGCTGCGAGGTCGATTGACGATTGGGACCAGTCTTGATAATTCGTTCTTTGCTGTCTTGCAAATGCGCAACAGCAAACAGCGTCGTCCCAAGAAATCCCAACTTGTTCGCAGCTTCGATATGGTCGATGAGCAAGGCGGCAGGATAACGATCGATAGATGTTCCCGGATACACCAGACAGAAATCTTTCACAGAGTCCCGCACGAATGCGCAGGCATCGGAAAAATCTTTCGTATCAGGTGCATACGTCATCGGATTGATCACATCGATCAGCCCTTCGTTTGCCCATACTTCCCAATGTTGCTGAATTGCTGCAATTCTGGCTCGCAAGGGCGTAGCGTAAACTGCGGCAGATATGGTCATGCCCGGGCGCAACTTCCGCAACGTACGCGAGGCATCGCGCACAAAGTTGGTTACTTTGGTTGCTTTCCAGGTATGCCAGACTTCTCTAGTCTCTCTGTCCAATTGATCGGACCGACTCGGCAACTTGTAACCAGGGTTTTCCTGCTCGAAAGCAGTACGGCTAATCGCATCGAATCCCATCTCTGTTCCCGACAATTGCCAGGGAAAGCGGATGTAATCCAATTGAATGCCGTCGACCTGATAAAGAGTTGCAACATCGACCATCTCGTCAATTCTCAACATGCAAGCGCGTTTGTTGGCTGGGCTGAGCCAAAACTCCGGTTGCCCAGGTGGATTGGGAGAGCCTCTGTCCGAGTGCAATCCAAGCGATTGATCCTTTTCCAAAACTGGACCAGGATAGTCGTCACTTGTATTTGGATTGATGCGGTTGTGTCCTCTGCTGCCGACAGCAAATGTCCACATCCAGGCATGCAGGGACATGCTCCGTTTGTGAGCAGCAACCACTGCTGCACCAAGCGGATCATAGTTAGGCGCGATAAGAGGATTTTTTGGCACCTTCGGTTTGTGCGTTACCGGATCAAGCGATGCGTTATACATTGCATAACCGGCATTGTTCGTTTCAAAGTACACGGTGTTGAAACCGGTTTCCTTGAGCCTGTCGAACAACGCTTCCATTCCCGCATCGTTTTTGGTAGCAACGATGGTGCCGCGATCCAACCAAATGCAGCGCGCTTCTGCTAAGGGTAGCGGCATGGCCATACCATTGGCGGTGGCATAGTCTTCACGCGCCAGCTCGAATTCCTTTTGAGCAAGTTGAAACATGCCAGCATCAAGAGCTTTCTTGAATGCTTGCGTGTGGCTACGGGCAGAAGCAAGTATTCTTTCAATTGCTGCAAATGGCACATCAAGTTTCATTTGTCGGGCAGTGGCCAATTTTGCCTCGACGGCCAGATCTCTTGAGGAGAGATCCTCTTGCCGATTCTTACTGTCCGCTAACATTTCTTGTGCGAGCTGTTTGATCACGCCGAACAAATCTAGATGTAAGTGCTCCGCAGGCTTTCGCCTACTCTGCACGTTCGCCCGCTTCACTCCGCATTGCTCATCGCAATACTGCGTTTCGCTGAGTTTGCCTGTGACTGGTTTCATGTTCGTGGGGCGCGATATCTGACTGCGCTTGAATCCGTTGAAGAAATTTTCGCGCCAATTGCTCCCGTTCCAGGCATCTGCCTCCTGAGCTGTAGTAACAGTCAGAAGTGCAAAACCAAGAAGCAAGACAATCAATCTCTTAGTGTGTTTCTCAAGTTCTTGGTGTTGCATTGTGCCTCCGAAAGCCCAAACAAAAAAGCGACCTCCGGTCGTATGACTGGAAGTCGCTGGTAAATGTTGTGAATTGTTTGTTGTTAGAGAGTTGGTGGGCTGGTTATGGGTTGGTCCGAACGTTTATTGGGTAGTGATACATACTTTGAATTTATCCATTATGTATGTACTAATTCAATAGAAATTTGAAATGGAACATATAGCGCAGATGCGCTCACCATGCGTGTCGTGGCGCTTGACATCGAGCGTACGAGAATAGCCGCGAATGTACAATGAACACGCAATATCGGTTGTCAAGAATAATGTGTACAAAAAAGAGTGCCACCACCAGCGGTGTTTGGTGCTTTGTCAAGAAGAGGGCGCGTTAAGCCTTCGACAATTTTCGCAAACGAATGAAAGCTTTAGTGCTTATTGACAACCAATCGATGAACTAATGGTGGTCTAAAACAAGACACACACTGGAATTAGCGCGGCTCGCGTAGTCACAGTGCATACCGCGGTTCGCGTAGTCACAGCAATAATCGAGGCTCACGTAATCACCGCGCATACCGCGGCTCACATATAGCCATAGCAAATATCGAGGCACATTCATTTCGGCCTATGTTTGGTCATCATATTTGATGACAGGTTGTGTTTCTGCTGTTTTGAAAAGCCAGTCTTAGTCTAGCTTTTCAGGCACGTGATTTGTGGCGTCAGATTAATCGTCATCAAATATGATGACCTTGACTAAGAGCGAAAATGGAAAGGACCAAAAGTCCTGACGAACGAAGCCTTTAGCTTGGTCAGATCTTTTCTAGCGCGCCTTTTTACTTGGTGCGGTTGCCCACAGCACGCCACCAAACATCAGACCGACAACAATTGCCACAGGAGAGAAACTGGAAATTTCCAGAAAGCGTGGCATCAGTTGTGCTGTGCCATAGAGTGCAACTGATGGAGCCAAGAGTGTGGCAACGAATTTCAATCCGCTTGTGATTATTACGCCCAGACCAAGTGTGCTTATGTTGATACCAAAGACAATTGCACCGAGCAGCCATTCCAAGCCGAGAAAGAGAACATTGAACACGAGTGACGTGACTGAAGCGCCGATCCAATCGCCGTGAAATTGTGCGCCGGAAATTAGCGGTACAGCAAAAGCGAATGCTACTGCGATTAGTGTTGTTCGTAAGAGGAACTTGAACATGGCTATCCTTATGAGAGGTCCTTCGTCGCGCTGCGCGCTCCTCAGGATGACAGAATATTGATTCCCGGGGATGGCGATCTATTTAAGGGACGCGGTACATTTTGTTGGGCAGCTTAACGCAGTTTTCGGCATAGCCACCGGTAAGGTCGGAATACTGATCGCCGATATTGAGGACAATTTTGAAGCCCATGTCTTCAATTTGTTTTCTCAAAAGCGGTTTGACGATTTGTGCTGGATCTTTCGGCGCAGCATCCGGACGCATATAAAGCCCGTCGTAAGCTATTTTGTCGCGCACCAGATTTTCAATCGTGGCACCGCGAAGATTCTCATTGCGCCCTGTAATTAGAAAAACGGCATAGCCATTTTGTCTTGCCCAAGCCAGCAAATCGGCCGTCGGCTTCAAGACAGGTGCTTTCGCTTCCTTGATCCATGATTCGAATGCCTTCCAGCTCCAAACCGGATTCTGTATATAGTCTTCACGATTGTCTAAAAGCGTCTCATCTATGTCGGCGACAATTGCCACATTCTTTTCGCCAATGTGTTTTTGCAAAGCGGCTTTAGCTGAGTCGATCGCGCTATCAAATTCCTTTTTGAATTCCGCAGTTTCGGTAAACTTCAAACCTTCTTTGTGATCTTCCGGTTTCGGTGTGGACCAGATCATGCTTTCCGTTACTTCGGAACACGGGCAAGCTGCTGCGGTTATCGGCGCGGAAGCTACCTGAACAGCACTAAGGGAAGCGATCAATAAAAGAATACGACCGGCAACGTTGAGACGCATGGCAAAGCCTCCTATAACTTCGCCATTATTCTACATCACAAGCTTCCATATTTTGTCATTGGCAGGGTCTCGCACTAATTAGTCATCCTGAGCCGCAGGCGAAGGACCCTCATATTTCAATGAAGTTCTTCGTAGGAGCATGAGAGGTCCTTCGTCGCGCTTAGCGCTCCTCAGGATGACATGCTGTGTAGCTTGATGAAACGCCGCTCACATTGGCGCTTTTCAATTTAGTATCAGTCTGCGCTAGCTTGCGTATGCGGAAATTGTGCATACGCTCAAATCTTCTTCCTAAATACTATTTTTCAAGAACTTGTTTTTGTTACGGTCAGGTCAAGATGTATCCCCATTCGCTTGCAAGAAAAACACCTCAAAAAACCACCAAGCCAGAACTAGTGATGCACACAGATTGAACGGACGCTAAAAGCATCCAACCACTTAGTAGGACTAGCTGTTCCTCGCATAGGACCGGCTGGCTGTTCACACCCTTTGGAGATTAGAGCCATGAAAAGAAAACGAAAGCGCAGGGGAGAGCAATCTTCCGGACCCCTAGACCGCTCCGCCGGCGATTATGGCAGCCATGAATTTGCTGACCAGGAAAGTCGCACTCCGGAGCAAAACGCAGAAACTGCCCTGCTGAAAAAAGACCTCAAGCTTTGGCTGCGATTCTTAGAGCCAGAGTCCAGGCGCATATTGTATTTGCATTTCGGTTTGGTGAGTGGATATCAAATGTCCATTGAGCAAGTCGCAGCTGCAACTGAAAGAACACCGGAAGGTGTGCAGAAAATTTTGGGCGAAGCACTGCGAAAGTTGAAGACGTTTGCTGAATTAGACGGATGGGGAGATGCCGCATGAGGTCATCTCGATTTTTGCAAAGTTATCATCCCCGGAATCCCAACACGACACCACCAAGGAGGTCCAACAAAATGCCGTATTCAGATAGAGGTAGAGAAGCAGGTGAAGACCTGTTCAAAGAAGCGTTGCCTGAATTGTTCAAAACAGGTAAAGCCGGTTTCATGACAGCGGAGAATGGTGGCATGACGAAGTTCATTATGGACGACGACGTGCGCATGCAAGTTCTCACCGTTTGGATGGAACTCGTCGATTATCTGGGCAACACAACTCACATCGCCACGCCTGATGAGATAGAAGAAGGCTTTGTTCGTTTGCTTGCACGTGAAGACGAGCCGGCTTGGACAAATGCCGTGCGCGGCGTGTTCAACACGGCTTTCGGTGAAGGCAAAGTCGATGCTGGAGTCACTCACCAAAAGGAGTTGATGCCGATTCTCAAAGACGAGTCGGTGTCGAAAAAGGCGATCACGGATCTGATCGACGACATCCTCGACTGGATGCGCAATCGCATTGACGCGACGTAATCGCCAAAGCAAAACCGTCAAAAGAAGAGCCGGGCAAACCCGGTTCTTCTTTTGAACCGCAATATACTATACGGACTCGTAGAAAACAAAAAGCAAAACGGGGGACAAGTAGCATAGCTTGTCCCCCTGGATATTGCTTTAGGATCTGCAATCCGGCTCAAGCGCCAGAACAAATCTAAGCAGCTCTCTCAATGCGAGGTAGGCAAAAGCCTCGATAAATTCTTCTCTGTCATAGCCATTCATTTCGGAGAGATCGAAAGTAAAGGCCTGAGCGTGTTCCTTGGTGACAACACCAACGTAAAATGAACCAACAGGATTGAGCTCGTTGCCGCCAGTTGGCCCGGCTACACCAGTTATGCTCACACTAATTGTGCAACCTGAGTTGCGTCTGTTGCCTTTTGCCATAGCAATTGCACACTGAGATGAATACTGTCCGAACTCATCGAGAAAATCTCGAGGTATATCCAGATGCTCAATCTTCTCATTTATGTCATAGACTACTTCGTTGTATTTTACATACGAAGAGCAGTGAGGGTGTTTTACCAGCCATGTGCTGGCTTGCCCACCAGTGCACGATTCGCACAAGCTGACTGACACTTTCTTTGCAACAAGCACATTGTGCAAGCAGTCAACAAGTTCCTTGCGCGATTGATTCATTTCGCTTGGTTTGGGTAATTCCGCTTTAGCGATTTGACGAGCGCGATCTTCTAGCATTTTGATTTCTGTCATCCATTGATCCTCCGATAAATGGAGGAGGAGCAAAATCCGCTGCGTCTTAAGAAAGGCGCAGGAGTTTTTGCTTGGCTCCTGTCTTGGTTTTTCTCTGTGACCCTGTCAATCAGCGCGAAGCATGCCACCACAAGAAAGCACACTAAAACCCCAGCCCTAGAATTTAGCGATGTGCGAACTCGGCAAAGAGTTAGCGCTTCGGTAAGTTCTGGTTATAGTAAGTGGGTGTGCTTCTTTGGGTGGATGTCCGTTCTAAATTGCAGGGTCTAAAACAATCGTTGTGAGCCTAGCAAATCGCTTCAGACAAAAGAAAGCGCTGTTCAGAAAAAAACGGCGCTATTGCATTAATTTGCACTGGTTGCGGGCTTGTATAAGAGTCGTATTATCCTAACGGCTTTGCAGAGCCGCGCTAGGTATGTGGTGGACACGATTGCTTCGCGCAGCTTACTTATGTGCCAGTTGCGGTGGCACGACAGGTAAAGTTGGCAAAGTTGTAAGCAACTTCTTCTTTCTTTAGGTCAAGCGTCAAGACGTGATCGCATCCGTTCATTATGATTATCTGCTTATCATTTGTGCCCAGCCAACTGGAAAGTGTTTCAGCATTTTTTACTGAGGTGAGCGTGTCTTCTTCACTGTGCATGATCAAAACTGGACAAGTGACTTTTGCTGCGCGCTTTTTTGCTTCTTTTAACATGTGTTGCAATTGTCTGAGTGAGCCGGCATAAGTGCGGAACTGACCGAACTGAGTTTTGTCGCCCTTGTCCGCTTTTTCCAATTGCCTAAGAATAATCCGCTGCAGCCTTTCGTCCTTCAAGCCAAATGGTGGTGCTTCCGTCCAGTAAAACCAGGAGCCAATATATTTTGGCGCCAGATCAACAAGGAAGAGCAGGCGTTGCCAGGGGTTTGCATGTATACCGTCATAGTAAATTGTGGTGGACATGGCGACCACGCCGACCACCTTCTGATTTTCTGCGGCGAGAATCAGGGAAATAATTGCGCCCATGGAGAGTCCGCCCACCACCACGCGGTCACAAGTTTCGCAAAGTTTGTTGAGAGCTGCTCGGGCGCCGGCGACCCAATCCGTCCATTTTGTATCCAGCATTTCTTGATGGCTGTTGCCGTGCCCGGCAAGCATTGGCACTTCCACCGTGCAACCGATTGATTCGAGTGCCTGTGCGACTGGGCGCATTTCGTTGGGCATGCCGGTCAAACCATGCAGCAAAAGTACACCAACGCGGACACCCTCCGGCAGTCGCAAATTCTTTGTCCGCTCAACAAACTCTTGTTTGTTGCTCTTGGCGTTTTTCTTGACGTCGTTTGAAGTTGTTGTCTCTGGCATGGCTATAGATACTATATATATAGAAATTGCGCGGTCGAAATTGCGCAGCCCTTGGAACATATCAAGTCTACTATGTTATGCGCGCAATCAGGCCTTTTCGGCTCTGCTAATTGTTAAGCAGCGCAATTGTTCCGCGGTTCCTGACATTTGACACATATTTGAGTTGTCAATGTTGTTGCGCGCAGTCGATCTTCGCTAAGTTCGAATTATTCATATCACTACTTCTTCTGGTGACTTCCTAGCTCTAACAAGTAGCTTTTTCAGTTTTTGGTTCTGCATTTCTTTGGCTTTTGTGCCAAAGCGACAGCCAATCTAGTAACACTACGACTCGCGCCTTTCGTTGCACCGCCTTTGGCGATGCGACCGATTTGGTGCGGGCATTTTTTCGTGGCTTAGCCCGAGGGTGACTTATGTTAAACATCATCAAAAAAATCTGGAGCTTCGTTTTTCCAAGAGAGTTTGTTTTGAAACAAACATTTCCTTGGAATTTTGGCCAGCTCACCAAAATCGAATTGCAGGCAATCGTTGCTTACGTAATCGGAACCTTCGTGCCGGCATTCCTGATCGTCAAGTTCGTTGAGTTTTTAGGAACGCAGTGGCCGGCCTTTGTTGCCACACTTGATCCGTTCATGCTCACTGTTGCCACCACATTCATTTCCTTCCTCACGGGATTCGGATCGGCTGTGTGGTGGTTGATCAAGAAGCTGCATGAAGCGAATCTCAGCTTCCGTGACGCTATGTCGCTCAACTTCAAAACGCTGGGCGGTGGATTTCTTGGATTCCTCCGCGCGCTTTTAATGGCTGGTTGCGCATATGGCGTGATCATGTTGCTTGAGCCGGCAATTGTGCAATTGACGCAGCACTTCCTCGGATCGGTTCACGATCCGGCAGCAGAGTTGGCGAAGAATCTCAATGGTCCGCTTTTCCTTGGCTTTGCTCTTCTAGCGGTAGTCGGCGCACCAATCTTTGAAGAAATTCTTTTCCGCGGCTTTCTCATGAATGCTTTGCGGAGAACATTTCGCGAAGGATGGTGCCGCAAGATTTTGCGCACGGACAGCAACGCCGATTATGCAGCCATGATTGTGCAAGCACTGGCATTTGCTGGTGCACACCTGACGCTCACTGGTTCGCCTGTCTTAGCCTTGATGGGCTTTGTACTGGCGATGGTGTACATGCGTTCTGGTTCCTTGTACACAGCCATGATGCTGCACGCCATGAACAACGCCACTGCTGTTGTGCAAATGTACAACGCAAAGCACGGCGTAGCCTTGGTCGGTTGGTTCTTCATCTAGAAAAAATGTGGTGGCATTCGGTTTGGTTTATCCCAAACTGATTTGCCACCATATTCTTCATTTCAAACTACTAGTACATGTAGCAAATATTTTCAAAGAGAAAAAGCCACATGTGTAGCTTTGTTCTCCTTTCCTTGGTCCGTCTGTGCTAGTCCCAGATGTGGTACTTCGCTGTGCTCTCGACCTTGTCGCCGGCAAGTAAGCTTTGGCTTGCGGCGCGTCTGGCTTCGTCCTCCTGCAAGAAGAAGACGACGTCGCTGAAGAAGACGCGTTTGTCGTCGTCGGCCTTCAGATGACCATCGGCTATCGCTTTCTCTACCGTTTCTTCCGAAACAGAGAGACATGCGGCAACCTCAGCAACTGTCTTCCAGTTGGAGAGAAGTTGCGGAAGGGCGTCGCATTCGTCGTCCGCTCCGGGTGCTTGTGTTTCTTTGTACATAACAAACTACTCCTGTCTAATCAACCACGCAAAAACGAAGTCCCTGCAGTTGTGGTTCACCGCAGGGACTTTTTTGTCTGCTTCTTGTGCGCTTTAAACTAAGCGCACTTTTGTGCAGTTTTTCGAACTAGTTTTGAGAACAGCTCTGGCACCTTCATACGGAAGGGCATTGCTATTCCCAGGAATGCGCCGAGCAGAAAGCCGGCGTTGTGTGCAACAGTTGCGCTTCCAGGCGAGAGAATCGCCAGTGCGTACTGCGCAACAACCGACAAGCAAAGCAACCTGATTGTCCTCCTGTTGAACATCGGCTTGCTTGTCTTGAAGGCAAGTCCTACCCAAAGTCCCCATAGTCCGAACCAGCCTGCAGAGGCTCCGATGACTGGTGCCAGCCAGTTGCTGTATATCTGCATCGCACCACCAAAGATGACGGCGAGAGCAAACACGACAACTAGTTGAGTAGGTCTGGCGTATTGCCGCGCCTTCAGGTAGAAGAACGTCAGCGCACCCATGCCCGTTGCCAGATATCCCAATGATTTGTGGATGCAGGCATACGTTGCTAGTCGCCAGAGTTGTCCGTCGAAGACTTTGTCATTCAATATCAACGAACGATACATCAACTCTGGCAGGGTAAGGGCTGTACTCAAAATCTGGTCGCCTGTGGAAACGTTTGTCAAAACGAATCCAATGGCCATCAGCAAGATGAGCAACACCAACCCCGGATCGAAGAGTTTCAAAAGTTTTTCCTTCATCATAAATTTCCTTGAGCAAGAGCTCGTAGTGTTTAAGTTGCTTTCAAGCGATTACGGATTTGCATGAGCCTGGAGCAAAATTCGTACTCAGTCAAAACCGTTTGGTTCGGATCGTTTTTGCCGACGCTATGCGTCAACACAGCATTACCAGAAGCGAGCAAGGCCATTCGCGCATCTTTGTTCTGGGTGTACAAAGCATCGAACGCTTCATCTATGAGTTGTTGGTACTCATCGGAATGACGATCGATTGCTTCGCCCTGCCAGTACAGAGTCTGGTTTTCTTTCCATCGGCTTTTGCGGCCTGTTCGTTTCGCGTCTTTGCCGACCAGAGTGCAGATATGAATCTGTTCTTCGATCGAGGAGGACTTCAAACTTTGCAACAGACCTTCCATCGAAGCGCAGATGATGCCACGAAAGGTGAAGGAGCGTGCAGTAAAGTTTGAAAGTTCTCCAGCAGGAAACGCTTCTTCGGAGCCGATGTCTATTGTCGGCTCTTTCGAGTTGTTTCTTTTGAATGCTCTGTACTGGGAGTACAGGGAGTGAGCTACGAAAAGCGTAGGGAGCGTCATCGCAATTGCAGCGATATATGCTACCCAAGCGAGTTGTTCCCACGGTGCACCTTTAGCGAAATTGTAGGCAGCAACTGCGCAAATGATCGCAGCAGCATTCCAAGCTAGATATTTCCACATTGGATATTCCTCCCAAAAGAGTGACGATTGTCTAGTTGTGAACTAGTAAGGGTGGGTGTTGATTGCTCAACACCCTTGGGTTGCCGATGGCTAGTGGCACATTGCTAGCAGCACCAGAAAGATCAGTGCAGCTGTCGCCAGGCCAGTCGTGCCGTGCACTACCAGACGGTTGTTCCAATTCTCAAACCAGATAGCTAGTTTGTCATCGGAATCTGTTGGTGCAGGTAGTTCGTGCTCAGCGTCGCTTCGTACTGCGAAGGCATTATCGGCCAACGTCGTACTTGTTGCTGGCAATTGCAAGCCGTTCAGTTGCTCGGTCTCTCCAGCAGTAGCGAGTTGAATGTACGCGTCAGCACTGAGCCTTCGCATTTCATCCGCTCTGCGATCATTTTCGGCGACCGTATTCATGAACCAAGGCATGTATAGTCCAAACGCGGTCGCGCCGAATGATAGGAGAAAGAAGCCACCAAGCGCCTGCATGCAGTGTTGCAAAAGTGACATATGTTCCATGCACTATTTCTCCATGGTGAGTTCGACAGTGGCGTCATAGACGGTTTCGCCGAAGTAGCCCGATTTGCGACCACTGCGCACCGGAATGACAAACGAGTTTGCGGGATCCGTCGAGAACTTGAGTCCATCTTCGGTGGTGATGGGCTGGTCCTTGAACTTTTCCGTGACCATTTTCTTGATGCACCCCGGTATGGACTTGAATGTCACATATCCGCCGATGGGCATGTCGTTGTTCTGTGTCACCGAGATGCGCAGGGTCAAGCGTAGGGGAAACGAAGTTTCCTTGTCATCCAACGCGATTGCCATCGAAATAGCGCTTTCAACACCCGGATGCTGCAGTTGCTCCGAATCGGAGGGAAGGCGACGAGCGGTATAACGTGCACTTGCTGCACATGTTCCCGCATAGTGTTCCACTTCCGAAGCTACGCGCCCCAGTTGTTTTTTTGTCAGAGTTAAGCTGTCCATGATTTTCTCCTCGCCTGATGGCAATGTGACACCGCGGAAGGCATTCACTGGACAAGTCCAGTGATGTTTTTCCGAGGTGCGATGTTGTTTGTTCTTGGTGTACGGGTTTCCGGTATTAGAAATAAACTGATGACTTGAACTTAGCTTTTACTTAAATACAAAAGCGAGAAGAGTATTTCGCGCGCGCGCGGAATACTTAGTAAATTTCCCACTTAACTTGCACCCGGATAATTAGCGCAGCTATACGAGCTCTGCCGACCATGACCAAATCACTCCCGATTGGTCCTGAAAATTGGTATCATTAGACGTAACTTGAAAGGGATAAAGATGAAAGACATTCTTGCCTTGGACATTGGCAACTCGTATATCAAGTGTGCTGTATTTACGAACGGGCAAATTGGCGAAATCTGGCGTTACCAGACGAGCGATGTGCAATCGGCTGCCCAAGATTTTCTCGATCGAAGTCATGCACCGGTGGCATTGTCTTCTGTTGTTCCTGCGGCAACAGTGGCGATTAATCAAAGCTGTTCCGATATCGATCGCCCGCTTTATGTTGTTAATCCCCTTTCGCAAAAAGTTCTTACTGGCATGCATCCGGACATGGGTGCCGATCGTGTTGCTGCTGCCGTGGCTGCATGGAAAATCTACGGGCAAGGCAAATTGTTCACTACGTTTATGACGTTTGGCACTGCTACCACTTTATTGACGATTTCAGAGAATGGCCAGACTGGTGGCGGGTATATCGCGCCGGGTGTGGGTATGATGTTTCAATCTTTGCACGAGAAGACTGCGCTTCTTCCACATCTTGCCATGCAAGGTGCTGAGTATGAACTTGGTCATGACACAGAAAGCCATATTCAAAATGGTGTCTTGGTTGGCCACATTGGTTTGATTCGAGAATGGTTGAGCGTTGCCAGAAAGCACGCAACCGGTGATTCGGTAACAGTTGCCACTGGCGGCTGGGATGAAACTTTGGAGAAACACTGCAAGCTGTTTGATTTTGTCGATCAAGATCTCACACTCAAGGGTGTTCACTTGTTAGCTAGCGAGGCACTCGCTTAAGCGAAGTGCGCGAGGTACGTTGTGTATATTCTTAACGTAATTACTAGTGGAATTACGAAATAAATATCTTGTTTTGAAATGTCTTTTATAAGTAGCTTGTTCTTATAACTTTTGTTTGAAAGTCATAAGAGAGCGCACGAAACAGCAGTAAATAGACATCAAAAACATACTCGAGAAAGCCAGTCTTCACTGGTGGGTCTCGCGCTTGTTTTTGATGTCTAGATTTGCGCCTGCTGAATCGCAGACATTGGAGATTGTTAACATCGCGGGAGGTGATCGAACAGCGTCAAAGAACTAATTGTCCATGTGATAAGAACTGTACACCCAATAAGGAAAATGAAAAATGACTGATGAACAGAACAAATTTGGAAACTTCACCGGAGTCACGGGCTCACATGAACTGGTCAAGAGTTTTCCGTCGCGTTCGTTCGACAACATAGGAGACGATTATAAGATTCCCGAATTTAGATCTGATATTCCACCGAATTGGTTGGCTGGCATCAATGCGTTGTTTCTCTACGCAGATGGCTTTGAGTTTCCGGAGGGCGTCGTGCCTGGCCACTACTTGGAGAATCTCTGTGGTGCAAAAGTCACTACTGCCTCTGCCCCTTGGCGGCATCAGTGGCGTCAACCGGCCGGCAGCGTAGTCATTGGTGAGTGGACTAATGATGACCGCATGTTCTTACCGGAGATATCATTCTCTTCGGTGGATGTTAGCCAGTATGATGTGGTGTACTGGCCAGGTGGATGCTGGTGTCCGGATGAACTTCGCGGCGATGGCGATGCCTTGCGCATTATCCGTGAAGCCAACCGTCTGGGATTGCTGGTGGCAACGATATGCCATGGGGGATGGGTTCTTTGCAGCGCTTCTTGCAAGGCGCCGGAAGGACAAAACAGTTTCCCGACAGAAGGCATCCACGCAACCGGTGTGGGTTCAATTCAAGAAGACATGCGGCGCTATGGATTCACCGTCGACAACGATGATGTCGTCTACGATGCGCAAGCAAATCTCTTGACGGCCACTGGTCCCAAGGTGCTCGGACCTTTCTGTGAACGTATGGGCGAGTTGTTGAAGCAACGGCTCGATGCTCGTGCGTGAAAGATAGGGAACTGACAGCGTAGAAGAATTGCGGTGGCTGTACTTTAAATCGGTACGCCCACCGCTGTTCTATCTTTTTGTGTGAATACTCAGAGAATCGCGGCAGGGTTAGGGATTTACCTTTTTGTTTTAAAGTCTTATAGGCTATAGTAGAAAACTAAAAAAGAAGGGAGTGTTGCTGGCTCTCCTTCTTGGTCTGTATTTATCTTGGTTTGATCGTGATGCGTTCCTCATTCATCAAACAAGCTAACGTGTTCAATGCGGCTAATGCATCTTGTGGTGCGAGGCGCAGACGATCGTTATTCATGACGATGAACGTTTGTCCTTCTTCAACATTTGCTTCCATTGGTTCGTAAACAAACATCGGATTGCGGAAGTAGCTGTTGAGAAAAATCTCGAGTGCACGCGCTTCCTCCGGGTGAGGATCATCTTCTGTCCAGCCTTTGGCGCTATATGGATTTATGTCCTTGAGCGCAACTCGCACCTTGTGCGTTAACAGCAGTGAAAATGACGCACAAGCAGGCGTGGTGACTTTGATCTTGTCCCAGCGAACTCGTGCGTCGGATTCCGCATCCGGGTAAAATTCTTCGCATACGCATTTGAGCGCTTTTGCCACGCGCTTTAGTACTTCCGGATCTTCCGTATCAAAGATGAACTCGTACTCTTCGTGCGCGTCTTGGTTCTCATCACCGGTGTCATCGTCTGATGGCAAGTCAAAATCGTTATCCATGATGGGTAATTCCTCTCGTTGAGATTACGCATGGACTCGCCTGCAGCGCAAGCAAATAATTGCTCGCTGCAGGCGGTCGTCCAAGCGTTATGTGGGCTGCTTAGTGCATCTGAGGATGGTCACCCTCATCTTCTTCCTTCACGGTTATCACTATTTCCGATGGATCTAATCCATCAGACAGATCAACCAGCATTGTGCGAGAGTCTTCTTGCTCGCCATTTTGTTTTGGCTTGCTCGGTGACTCTGCGCACGTGCCTGTGCAGGAAGCAGTGGTGGCACTGTTTACCACGACAGCAGGAAGCGGACAGAAGTTCTGCATATCTTGGGCGCAGATTGTTCTGATGTCCGACTCATTCATGCTCCGGAGTTTTATGCAGTCGCTATGCACATGCTTCGGTGCTGCTTCGCTCGCAACAACTGCGACATCCATATTGCTTATTGGCTCCATGGATGTTGCCGCGTCGATGTCCGCGTCCATTTGCGTGCTCTGCAACTCTTCATTAGCCGGGCTGGAAGAAATTGCAAAGCGAGCCGCGTCGCTCGGCTGAATTGCGAGTGACGAAGCCTGAGCTTTCGGACGTTTCGGACTTGGATTCTCTTTGCTCTTCGGTTTGGCTTTGCCAAACGGTCGCAAAGATTCCGTTATCGGCATACGCGAACGCGGTGTTTCGCTAGCAGGCGCAGGACCTTTCGGTGGTTCATCAGAAGGTACATCTGATGGTGTCATTGGAACCGCATCGTCATCGTCATCGCCCGGTTCTTGATCGTCGATGTCCTTCTTGTTGGTTGGTTGCACTTGCTTTGCGCGTTTCGGCAGCAAGTACTTTCTATCACCAAGCAAGAGTTGGCTGTATGAGCGATTGATGAATGGCTGGAAAAGACTATTCTTATCCGCTTCTTCAATCGGTTCAAACGCGACCGAGAACAGACCGCGCTCTACGACAATGCACTTGATCGGACGGAGCATGACCTTTCCGCCAGGAATTTCTGTCCACTCCTGCAACACGTGTGGTTGTCCGGGAATTAGTCGCTCGTGATCACTGCCTGCAAGTCGGGTGAACATGCCACAAGCTGATTCAAAAACAAGCTTGGAACAGGTAAAACCGAATACAAGAATGACTACTTGCAACAATTCCTTGGGAACGGTCGTGAGTTCTGGCAGAATACCCCAGACAACTGCGGTGAGCCAAAACGATGCTCCCATGATCACCTTGAGGCGATCGAGAGTGACAAGGTGGCGAGACTTAGGCTGAAGATACGAACGCACAAAGCGTTGCATGATGCCTTGCTGACCTTCTTTGTGCAGCTCATGTCCATATTCTTCGGAGTGCAATTGCAAGCCGATGACAAACAAGGCCGAGATAGCCGGGAGTTTTTGGATAATTGGCGGAAGCATTTGCCACAGACCAAGCAGGTTATGCCAGGCTGCAACAAGCGTCATGACGAGCTGAGATGATTGATCCGGAAATACTAGACATACAAAAAATGCCAGTGATAACAAGATCAAGGTGAGACTGAGGACTCTCCTCATACTGAAATGTTTCATGGTGACCTCCAAATGAGAGAAGTCGCAAACAACCGAATGAGCCGTCGTCTAGTTTCGATGTCGATGACTAGCGATAGTTCATGCGGGAGTTTTGCGACAATGATTCTGTGAGAATGGTGGCAAAGGCACGTCAAAAACCACCCAGCGCGAAAATGTTGCTTGGATGTTGAAATTGCTTTGCTGTACTAACTCTTGTTGTTTTTCTTGTGGTGAGAATTCGTGCGGGAGTTACATATATAACTTCAAGTTACAGAGTTTGTAGAGTCCTTCTCAAGAGAGTTGTCATTCGGGGGAAGTTGCTCGTAACACTGATAAATAGAGGCTTTGCGCGAATTGGCTAGCGCGGCTCTGCCAATGTTGTTTCAATTTGTATAGGGCTGAAGTGGCGTTTCCAGACTAATTTCTCCTCCCAGGGAATAAAGAAGCTTGGGTCAAAGTTTGCCATGTGTGACTGGAGGAGAGTAGCTATGCTTAACGACGTCAAATATATTTCCATAATTGCGCTGCTCGTTGGCATCATCATTGGCAGCAACATGCCTAAGGCAAACGCCGATGGCGAAGCACTGGACAAGAAAACATTTTTAGAGGGAATGGCCTTGTGTGGCATCTTAGCCAATGAACGTCACGATCCACTCGGTGCGTGGGGACTCTTTGGCAAGTTCCGCAGCGAAAACGATTTGCGCGACGCCGCTCGCACATATGCTAATTCCCTGACCGCTAAGTAAATGCTCACATTCGCAAGGAGAGTGTTGAACTGTGAAAATCAAATGACTACTAAAAGGACTAGTAAATCACCTTGTCAAAGAAGCAAGCATGTCGAATGCTTGCTTCTTTGGAGAGATTCTAGCTCGGCTCAGAGCGCGAGGTGTCCAGTCGCGGTTCGAAGTAGATGCTGGCGATGTGCTGGCTTGTACGGTCGACGTTTTTGATATTGCTGATCTCTTGTGGAGAGACAGCAACCACAATTTCAGTTTCGACTTTGCGCACTTCGCCGTTGAGTTGAAATCTTTCCGTGATTGTCTTGGTGGTCAGACTCAACTTTTCACCAATCAGCTTTTCAAAGGACTCTGCCGATCCGATTACGTAAAGACTGCCTCCGTGTGGTCTTTCTTTAGGGACCTCAAGCGCGTGTGAACGAAGCCCGAGCGTGACTTGCAGAATGTGATCTTCGGTGGGATTGTGCAGTTGAACCACTGCGTAAAGTATCGCTGATTTGTCTATTTCTGTTGATGGCATCATTATTCTCCTCATTAGGGATGCTCTGGTAACTTGTTTTCGCCAAAGGCGAGGCAGGCGGATGCTCATACGAACATCCGCCGATTGCCGTCGCTTTCGCTTATACGTCTTCTTGTGGTGCTACGCCACTGGGGCGCGTGCGCCTGTTGATCGTCGCTTTGAGCACGCGTTCTTCCGTCAGAATCGCGTCGACTTCAATAGCCGAAATGATTGTCAGACCAGTTCGCTGTGTATCCGTGAGTGGTTCCGGCGTGTCGCTTTCCCCGAGGCAAAACGGCTTCCAAGAACCGCGCAGTTCTTTGATGGTCTCGTGAACGGATTTGAGTGTGGCGAGCAGCTCAGTCTGTTTCTCATTAAACTTTTCCTCTTCGGTCCAGTTCTTCTCGTTGTTGAACAACGAGATGGATTCGTCTCTGGTTCTTATGACGTCGAGGAGGATTTTCCTCATATCTTCGCCGTACTTGCCGCGCAGATGATCCACATCCACAATTGCCAAAAACCGAAGTCGTTCTTCAATCGATAGTTTTCTCATAATCTATTCCTTTGCTGTCACGTCGACTCGCAAAAAATGTGATGATGCACCAATTGTTCTAAACCAAGCATTCTTCAACCCAAAGCAAGCTCTACTTCATCGCTCGTTGCGATGTCGGGAAATTCCGTAAGTAGTGATTTGGCTTAGCTGTGAGAAGAATCCGCGCTTAATTGAAAACACTTATGTGTAACTTCACCCTATGAACTACGCGTATGAATAATCAATTGAAGTCGCGCGAATTAAAGTAAAAGTTGTGCGTATTAGTCCCACGAAAAACGCGAGCTGACTTGGTATCAGCTCGCGCTAGGTTTTGTATTTCCTAGCAACTCGTTTGCCGCAGGAGCGGTTGCTATTTTTCTTCGTCTTCCAATGTTTGTATGCGGCGTCCGTAATCCATCAGAACGTCTGTGTGCTTTGTAATGTGATCATCAATGGCTCGAAAATAATTACCCACGCCGTCAAACCCCTTTTTCATATCCTTGCGAAGATTGTCGAACTTGGCGTTCAGTCTTTCTTCCATGCCATAGAAGTTGCCTTCCAATGCGCAAAACTTCCCATAAAGCGCATTGCTATTTTCGTCAATTTCGCACATATGGATTTTTACTGCCTGCATGTCCACTTGCAAACCATGGACGTTGAACTTAAGCTCCCGCACGTCGGTCTTCAGCCCAGCACCGTCAGTCTTCAGCCCGGTTACGTCAGACCTAATTTCGGTTACGTCAGACTTCATTTCGGCGAAGTCCGACTTGAGCCCGCGAACGTCAGTTTTTACTTCATGCAGGTCTGACTGCATGTTGATCAGAATATTCTCTATGTTTGACATAGCATCCTCCGGTTAATTTGGGTCCTTATATATAAAGACGTTCGAGGTGCAAAAAAGTTCAACATAAAACCAGTTTAGCAGCGTTAATTGTAGATGCCAAGTTGAGATTTAATCAGCGCGACGTGCTGACTCTATGAAAGGGATTTTTCAGATTACCAAATAGGAGTTTCTAGAAGATTCTTCGCAACATGCCGCCGAGTCCGCCACCACCCATGCGTGGCATTCGGAAGCCGTGGCCCATGCCACCCATTCCCATTCCGCCCATTCCACCCATGCCGCCCATACCAAAATTCCCCAGGCCGCGTCCAATAAATGGAAGTCTGAGTCCACCCATTCCGCCGCCCATTCCCATTGGTCCATAACCACCCATTCCGCCCATGGGTCCACCCATGCCACCAAATCCTTGAGCAAGAAGTGGGGCTCCGAAGCGTTGCAGTAGTCCACCTAAACCGCCGCGATGATGACCCTGTTGCATACCATATTGATTTTGAGCGTATCCGGGCATACCGCCTTGTAGCATTTGTTGGTCATAAGCAGCTTGCGGAATTTGTGGTTGATTCCATTGTGAATACTGAGGAGTGTTCCATTGACCGTACGGCAAGTGAACTTGTTGTTGAGGTTGTTGTTGTATATAAGGTTGTTCAATTGGTTGCGGATTCAGTTGCACATGTTGAGTGGGAGCTGCTGCAACAATTTCGCTGTCGTAAAAGCCTTGTGCCTGACGTGCGCGTGCAACATCAGCGAGTGCGGCTTGCTCTCTCATAGATGGCATCGCTTGCTCTGGCGTAAGTGTCACCGCCAGTGGTGCCGGTGCAAATTGCGGTGCCGGGAAAAATGGCGGCGCTTCCATCGGCTGTGGAAAAACTTGAGGCTGCATCATAACTGTTTGCTCGGGCGGCCGATTCATATACTGCATTGGTGGGATGTACATTCTCGGTCCGCTCAAAGGCTGGTCTTTCCCCCAATCGGATACCGACCAAGTCGTGCCGTCAGCATTGAAGATTCCCTGGCCCGGAATGTAAATTGCGCCAGTGTCCCGATTCGTACGAGTCCAAGCTCCGCTCGATTCGGATAAGTTCTGCCCCGCCTGCATCTGCGCCAATTGGTCTGGCGATAGCTGTCTGCTAAGGTCGTCGGATGAACCGCCCGAGTTATCAGAATTTCCTGGAAGCATTATTTATCCCTCTTCTGGCTTGCCATCGAACGGCAGTTGACTAATAGCCATATCTTCCCTACCCATTTGATCTTAAGGCCAAACCAAATGTAACTCATGGCTAAATTAACATTAGATGCTCTGCGAACCTAGCGCTACCGTACTTTCGCGCTCGGCGTGGGGGAAACCCTAATTAGACAATTCAATTGTTATTGAAAATTGACTCTCAAATTGTCTAGGTTTGTCTTTGTACAAGTATCAACTCTTTTCTCTGAAACAAATCCCAGAACCCAAAGCAATTCAATAGTTCAACTATCAACGCTTCGTCACAATGTGATGCGGCGGCGGTTCGGCTTTGGCAAAAGTGTTGATCAGCCTCTCGGAAACGGGGGGCGCTTTTTTACTACAAGAAGTACCGCCCAAAGGAGAGAGACATGAGTACTCGAGATGAAGATCTGCAAGCGAAATTCTATATGGGAATCATGGGGCTGTTAATGGCATTAGCCACTCACCTTTGGGTGAACGGTGGCGTGAGAGAAACTCTGCGCGAAATGCCAGATTTGGTAACACCGGCCGAGCCGGAGTCTAATTAGTAGTACATCAAGGAGGTTGAGCTATGGCTGACGAAACAATGATAGCGCTTGCTCAGCAGGTGCAAGCTGCGTGTCCAACGATCAAACAAATGGATTACCGTGGTGGCGAAGATGGTGTTGAGCGATTCGATGCCATTTTTCAAGCAACCGAAGACACTCTCAGTCTTCTGCGAGTGGAGTTGTACTCGTGGCCGGACACTGCAGAAAATCGCGCTCTAGCAAGAGACGCCAAAGTGGTGGCACCAAAGTCAGAGGAGCAGTCCAACGCCTCTGGTGCCACCCCGACCCTCAAGGAGCGTGCAAAGCAATGCAAGCACGAACTGGAGAAATTGGGATTCAATTGTGCCGGTGGGTTCATTACCACCGAACGTGAGACTCATGTGACTCTGCGACATGCTTCGGTGCCGACGCTCTATTGCGCTGTAATAGAGTCGGTGCAGGACGTGCCGGACACTCCAATGCCGCGATACCGCTTGAGACCGAACGGTACAGCATGACCCAAGTGGTGGCACTTGCATTGTCACAATGGTTCTCGCGTTCACGAGTATGATGTCGGCCTAGTCTGGCATTATACTCGTATTTTATTAATACTATACAAAGAAGTAGAGTATCACAAAATAGACAGATGTGATCCTCCTTGGGATACTGTCGGAGTAACCATCGAGCATTGTGAGCCCGATTGGAAGGAGCGACGTACGCCGCGCTCCTTCCAATCGGTAACAGTTAGGAGATTGTAGTCATCAGGCCCAATGCCTGTGCTACGCGCTCCCAGTTGCTCTCGGTCAGGCACTTGAATTCGAGATAGGTGCAGATGCCGTATCTCGAATACATCTTCAGGTCCGCTTCGCTGTTGCAATTGCTGGACGCTGAGCAACAGGGAATTCCGAGAGCCGCGAGAGCTGTAGCAATGGCGGTGCCATGAAGACTTTGCTTAACAAGCTGAAAGTCAACAGTGGCAGCCGCGATTGTGCGCAGATCAATTTCCACAGGAGTTTCATGGTCCATCGCAATGGCGATGGCTTTGTCTCCCTGTAGCTCTCGTATTCCCGAAATCGCGATTGTCTCGAACCCCTTGCTCTCTAAGAAGGAGCAATTAGCTTTGGACAAATCGCGGTGGTCTTCGATAACAAGAACGATAGTCATAGTATGCCTTCCTTTTGAAAAGTAAATCGTAAGTAAATTAGCTGTGTCCGCTCGCTAAGCGCCCCGGTGCTTCCCCGGAGAATTGCAGTCAGTTTTTCGACTTGAAGTGGTCGTAGTAAAAAGGAGACAGTTGCCTATCTCCTTCATAAGTCGTATTCAATTTTTCGTAGAGTCAGAACGGCTCTCTATGCACAGTCCCCTACCTTGTCGAGCTTGCGCTGAAAGTAAACGGCTTGCTCTGTGTCGCCGTTCTCGGTTGCACACTCATTTGCTTTCGCGAGTAGCACGATCAATTCGCTCCGCGGAGACTCGGTGTTTAGCACCAGTCGGCATGCGCGATTGGAAATCGCTGCAGCAGCTTGAATCTGCTTTGAGCGTTGCAGGTGATCAATCAGAGCGATGATCAAGGCTGCGGGTGTTCTGGACCAAGCGAGCAACTGCAGCGTCGAACTGTCCAACGGTGCGTCTGAGCACTCGGTAGGCAGAGTCGCGAGAGCTTGACCAATTTCCTTTGCGGGCGAGGTGTGGTCTCGTTCGATCAGTGTCAACATGGCCAGTGTGGCGAGCTCGTGCAACGTTGTGATTGCATCGACTTGCTCTTTCTGTTTGCCTTCGAGGTTGGTCAAGATTGATGTTTTCATGGCTTTGTTTCCTCCTGGGAAAAATGTTGCTGGTTGGTAACCACAATTCGAGCCAAAGCAACAGAGCAACATCTCCCAATGGGCAATTGCCATCAAAGAAATGTTGCTGTTGTTGTCGTGCTGTTGCTTTTGGGCTAAATAGTTTCCGGAAAAAAGTTTGTGAATTACATATGTAAATTCACCTTACATGAATGATCTAAGTGAAATAAATAACGAAAATAGAAGTTCAGTGGGAATGCCACCATGCAGAAGACTTGCAATGGTGGCATTTATGTAAAGCGAAAGATTAGAGGCTATGACAGTTAGCGCGCTAGCTAATCTAAATCTAGGAAGGATCGAAAATATTCAACTCTTTAAAATACCGGCGGTAAAAGCCTCGATCGCGAGTCAGCAGACGATCGCACTGAACAAGAGCATGAGCTCCGATTAAAAAGTCGGCAACGATTCTTTCCCGTGTGCCACCGGCATGTTTGTAATTTCGCCAGTGCTTAGCGGCCAGCAGATAAGATTCCGATAAAATTGTAGACAAACCAATTGGCAGCAATGACATTTTCTCTTGCAGATCTTGAATTGACGGCGCTGCCGGCGCTAGTTCAATCCATACTATGCCGCAAGCTACCACTGTTCCTTCATCAAGGCATCGCGCCAGGGCCTTTTCTGACTGGGTCACGAAAGGAGAGCTGGCTGCAAATATGTCAATCAGAATATTGCTGTCCACGGCTGTGATCATGTGTACCTAGCTACGCAACAGGGCCGCGAATTTCGTTGATGTAATCGTCTGTAGACTTCCAGCGAAACTTTTTTTGCCAGGTTCCTGTTAGGTTTTTCACGCGCTGAGCAGCGCCTTCCTTCCTGAGAACGACCTGTCCGTTTACAAGTTCAAAATTGACTACAGTGCCGGCAGTCAATCCGAGCTTTACACGCAATGACTTTGGAATAGTGATTTGACCTCGTTCTGCAATGGTGGCTTTTAAACCAGTGTGCCTGCCCATAAGCATGCTCCCGTAATGCATGTATTAATTATCCATACTTTTATTATATGAAAAAACAATTCTGATTGTCAATATCTTGTTGGGATGCTGACGGCGTGAAATGCTCCAGGCGCTTGATAACGACAGTTCCGCAATTTTTTGTATCAGGAAGCAAATTTCCCGATACAATTGTCGGATTGTATGGGTGGCAATTATGTCGCCGCCCAATGGGGGGCAAATGCAAGAGAGATCCTTCGCTTTGCTCAGGATGACAATCTGTCGTAGGAGTTAATAAATGTCCCAAGCAGTGTCTGAAAGCAAGGAAATTATGCCAACTGAAGTAGATTCACTTAAGGACACTGGGGGATTGTGGGGACATCCACGCGGATTGACCACACTGTTTTTCACAGAGATGTGGGAGCGCTTTAGCTTCTACGGCATGCGCGCCATTCTCGTTCTATATATGGTAACGGCGCCGGCGCAAGGCGGTTTGGGTTTTAGCATCAAGTATGCCGCTACTGTTTATGGCATCTATCAGATGATGTGTTACCTACCATCATTCATCGGCGGAATTATTGCCGACAAATTTATTGGCGCGCGCAAAGCAGTGTTCATTGGTGGACTAATTATTGCGCTCGGTAATTTCACTTTGATATTCGGTGGCCTGCCGGCATTTTATGCCGGCTTGAGTTTGATTGTGCTTGGTACGATGTTGCTTAAGCCGAACATTAGTACGATGTTGGGTTCGTTGTATGGACAAAATGATCATCGCCGCGACGGTGGCTTCTCCATCTTTTATATGGGAATCAATATTGGCGCTGCAATTGCTCCGCTAATTATTGGTTACTGTGCGCAGAGTGCGAGCTTCAAAGCCTGGCTCACATCTGTTGGTATTGATCCTTTAAGTTGCTGGCACTGGGGTTTCGGTGTAGCAGCAATTGGTATGTTGCTTGGTCTTGCCCAATATATTGCACATCGTGAAAGGCTCAAGACTGTCGGCAATCCGCCTGCTAAAGAAATTGAATTGCCTCAGGCGGTCGCTGCACAAACACCAGTGGAACCAGATCCAAACATGATGCAGATTCCCGCACAACCAGTGGCAACTGGTGCGGTAAAGAAAGGACCACTCACGAAAGAAGAATGGAGCCGCGTCGGTGCGCTTGGTGTTCTGTTTGTATTCACGATTCTTTTCTGGGCGATTTACGAGCAAGCTGGATCGAGCTTGACCTTGTTTGCGGATAGACTGACGCGCCATGACATTTTTGGTTTCGAGTTTCCATCCACTTGGTTCCAATCGCTCAATCCAATTTTTGTCATGATTCTCGCGCCAGTATTTTCTTTGATGTGGGTGAAGATGGGAGACAAAGAACCATCAAGCCCAGCGAAATTTGCTTGGGGTATTGCGATTCTGGCATTAGGCATTGGTATCATGGTGCCGGCTGCGATGCTGACAAAGGGTGGCTTGGTCAGTCCTTTATGGCTGGTGGCTGTTTATTTTGTTGAGTGTGTGGGAGAACTTTGCTTGAGCCCGGTTGGTCTGAGCACGGTTACCAAACTTGCACCAGCTCGCTTGCTTGGATTCTTCATGGGACTCTGGTTCTTCGCCACGGCACTCGGTGACATGTTGGCTGGCATACTTGCCGGATTCTTCGAGACAGATCCTAATTTGATGGTCGCACTCTTTGGTGGTATGGCTATCGCAGCACTAGTGGCTGCAGGAATTCTTGCCCTGCTCACACCAACCGTGCGCAAACTTATGGCCGGCATTCACTAATCGCAGGTATCGATTAAATATCTAGTCCGTTTTTGCCCTGTCATGGGTTATCGGGTAGAAAATTGATTTTACCAAACGCTAACGCTTTAGCGTTTGGTAAAACTATGTGCTAAACTACTAGCATGAGGTCGAGAACATTTTGGCTGAATAAAATTGAACTCTACTGGCAAAAGCGTCCTATTATTTGGATGTCCGGAGTTCGACGTGCGGGAAAAACCACCCTGGCGAGATCCGTGCCTGGAGTCGAGTATTTTGATTGCGAGAGCGCGGCAACAAGATACTTGTTTGATGATATCGAAGCTATTCTTGCTAAGCTCAAGGGCAAGCGAATAGTGATTGACGAAATCCATCGTTTGTCCAACCCTGCGGAAGTACTTAAGCTGGCACATGATTATTACCCTGAGACAAGAGTACTTGCCACCGGTTCTTCCACTCTGGGTATATCGGATCGATTTAAAGACACCCTAACAGGCAGAAAGTACGAACTGTGGCTAACTCCTATGAATCACCGCGATTTGGTCGACTTTGCAAACGAGGAATTTTCGCACCGGATGTTGCATGGTGGACTACCACCATTTTTTTTGGCCAGCGAAATCCAAGAACAGGATTTTGAAGAGTGGCTTGATTCATTCTGGTCTAGGGACATTCAGCAACTATTTCGCTTGCAACATCGCTCTGCTTTTTTAAAACTGGTGGAGTTGCTCTTTGTTCAAAGCGGCAGTATTTACGAAGCGACAAGATTCGCGCAGCCATGTGAAATAAACAGGCAAACAGTCAACAATTACCTGGCGGTACTCGAACACACTCACACCGTTCATGTAGTCCGCCCTTTTACCAGCCGTAAATCTTCCGAAATTATATCCGCACCAAAGGTTTATGCGTTCGACACGGGATTTGTTAGTTATTTCAATGCCTGGTCTCACCTTACTCGCAGCAACCAAGGTCATTTGTGGGAGCATCTCGTTCTTAACGAACTGCATTCGTATTTCCGCCCACAACAAATTCAGTATTGGCGAAACAAACAAGGAAACGAAATTGACTTTGTTCTTATTAAGCGCGGACAGCCTCCAATTGCGGTGGAGTGTAAGTGGCGATATAGAGATTTTGACATAAGTAACCTTGAGTGTTTTAGACGAGCTTATCCGCAGGGTGAGAACTTTGTTGTGGCAAGTAATATTGATAAGGCATTTACCAAACAATTCAAAAATTTGACAATCACATTTCTGGGATTACAGCACATAGCACAGCTCACCTGACAGGGTAATACAGCAAAACCTACAAAGCCTATAAATCCGCCTAGACTGCAAACATTAGACGGCGCGCTAGCTTCGTGAAGCATTGCGGCACCACACTCAGTGTGGTAATTACGCGCGCGCGTATGATGCACGTGTTGGCGAAATGCTCCGCCAACATGAGTGCACGGACGAGCGAAGGACGAAACTGCGCGAACTTGTCAGCTTCGCCAGCCAGTACCACTCGCGACTCTGGAACTATACCGGCGACTAGTTCCTTCCGTTCACAACAGGGAGAGCTCGTCTCTCCCTGTTCCGATAATTGGGCTTGTTCAGGCAAGTCCAGCTATTGGAACAGAAATATCGATGTGCCAAATTACTAAACAATGGTGGCATTGCCACACAGGAGGATTATATGAAAGACGACATTTGTATTGTACTTGCGACTCCTAAGTCTGGCGGTGCCAGTGAATATCGTGTGGCAGCGGTAGACTGGGAATATTTTACAATCCTCGAAGCCATGCAAAATGTCACCGGTTTTCTGCCTACGACGGAAGCGCTTCAATTGAAGCAGTGCTTCTTGGAGAGCAAGGTGTATGATAGAGAGGACGATGCTTGGCGCAAAGCGCTCGCGCTCGCGGATAAGCAAAAGATATCCTGCGGCGTTCGCTCGATACGCCTGCACGGGGCGTTTCCCTCTGGCGCTGCCTAGCAGGAATGCGCTGCGGGGCGCTAAGCAAGCACAGAGAAGAAGCTACTCAACTGGTTTCTTCTCAAAAACCCTGATCTACTATAGGCGATAGCAAGAAAACCGCTTAAGTCCAGGGATTATGTATTGGAACGCCCATAGGTTGAAAGTCAGTTACATTGCGGGTTACTACTGTCATGCGATGAGTCAATGCTGTTGCTGCTATTAGTGCATCCCGATGAGATCGCGGGTGCGGAACATGCATAAGTGCGCAACGCTGAACAACAGCAATATCTATGGACAAAATACGATCAGTGAACGCCGGTAGCACATGATTATTCAACCAAGCTCTAAGCACTGCTCCTTGCTTTTTGTCGCGCCGCTCAATCAAAAGCACTCCTGTTTCAAGTTCCAGGATAGTAATAACTGAGAGGTACAGAGCAGACGCTGGAATGTTTGTTGCCCACGCCACTACCTTTTTGTCAGCCTTGCCCGCCTTGGCTTTCCGCAGCTCAGAAATAACATTGGTATCGAGAATAAACATCAGGATAAATCGGCGGGATGATAGAAGTCATCTTCCATACGCGGTGTTTCGAAGTCGATATTCGCCATACCCGGCATGGCCAACGCGTCGATAATGTTGGCTTGCTTGCCTGTCAATTTCTGGTATTGCTCGATAGTCAGCAAGACATGTGCCGGTCGACCTCGATCTGTTATGAATACAGGACCCTTCTTCGCTGCCTTCTTGGCGCCGCCAGCATCTTGGTTGAATTCACGGCTAGATAGTGTGGTGATAGTCATAATTTGGACTCCTCTAGCAATGTAGATATGTTACTACATTTTTTGAGGCGCGTCAAATTTGTCCATTTGACTGAAACGCATGTTGCCTATTGCGGACAAAGAGCCAGCGCGGGCGGGTGTTTAGCGGGTCCGTTGCAAAACGAGTTTAGCGCCGGAAGCTAACGACTTCAACTTTGCGAAGGCAATGTCGCGCGGCAAGTGATTGAGTCCGCAATCTGGTGCGACCCACACCCTTTCTTCTCCCAGCTTGCTTGTGATCTTTTCGATCGCGCGGGCAACTTCGTCTGGTGTTTCTACTTTGTGATCTTGAACATCAACAACACCAAAGCAGATGATTTTGTTCTTTGGTAAATCTTCCAGCACAGCTAAATGTTCTTGACCGAATGAAGCTGCTGCCATGTGCACGATGTCCACATTCGATTTTTCAATCAGTGGAAGAATCGCGGCAAATTCAGATGGGAAAATGCGAATGCCTTTGTGTGCAGATGGATCCGGATTGTAATTGCCCTGGCAAACATGCAGAAGTTTTTTGGCATTCTTCACACCATTGAAGCAAGTGTTAATTGCCTCTGCTCCCCAACTTTGATCTCCTTTGAGAAACCAAAGTATTGGTTCATCCAATTGAATAACATCGCAACCTTGCGTATCCAGCTCGCGCAATTCCTTATTGATGATCGCAGCCATGTCCATAGCAATTGCTTGTGGATCTTTGTAGTGTTCGTCCCAACAAACGCGAGCAAACATGTGTGGACCGGTCATGGCAATTTTTACTTTCTGCGTTGAGTTGGCGCGCAGAAATTTCAATTCATCGATAAGAGTGAGCGGTGCGTATCCCAACTTTCCCGTAATCACCGGTGCGGGCAACGAGGCATCTGGCGCAACCGGACTGATACCACTTTTCTCTCTTGGCTCTTTTGCAAATCCTTGTATCTTAGCCGCGAAGAAATTGATCATCGCATTGGGAGGACCAAAGCGATTGTCGTCGCGACGGAAAAGTTCGCCGTCAGAAATTATGTCTATACCGGCAACTTCTTGATCGTGTATCGCCGAGCGTGCTGCTGTCGCCTTGGCATCAGCAAAATCTTGCGCCGTTATTTTCTTGGCAATTACTGCTTCCTGCAAAACGGGATACCAATCGGGCACTGTATAAGATCCGACAACAGTTGTAGTAGCTGGCATTTCTGCTTTCCCTTTTGTATTGAGGCTGACGCCACTATTTTAGCGAACAATCCGAGCTATTTTTATTCTTGACTTTTATAAATTGGCTATGTCGGCAAGACCAATAAAGGTGACCTCAATGTCCTTCAATTGCTTCGTTGTTGGTGTGGTAACATCACTTGCCACCACGAAGTTGCGTCCTTCGGGATACAGCCTTCTAAAACTGTGAAGATTGCTTGCGTCGAAGTCTTTGGTTCGCCATTTGCATTCAATAGCATCTGGCGCTTTCCCTCGTTTAGCTAGAACAAAGTCGATCTCCTGCCCCTGTTTGTTACGCCAGTAGAGTATTTGGCGTTGCAGAAAGTATGAATAAAGTTCATTTAGCACCAGGTGTTCCCACAATGCTCCACATTCTTGCGGGTGCAATTCCCTCCAACCGCGGAAGTAGCAAACGAAGCCGGTATCAAACGCGTAAGTTTTTGGAGCCGAGGTTATCTCGGAGCTTTTTCTGCCACTAAGAGGTCGAATGACATGCAGGACATTTGTCTGCTCCAATATTGCCAGATAATTGGTTATTGTGGAGCGATTGACCTCGCATGGACCGGCAAAGCGAGTAGCTTCAAATATAGTGCCGCTCTGGATAAACAGTAGCTCGGCCAATTTTAGGAATGCTGTTCGCCGCTCAATTCTGAACAACTCTTGAATGTCCCTTGACCAGAAAGAGTCCATCCACTCTTCACACTCGTAATCGGGCGGCGACTGTGACAAAAAGAACTGGGGCAGCCCGCCATGCAGCAGTCTATGTTTGAAATCCAGCGAGCCGAAGTCGTTGAGATCGGCGAAATTCATGGGGGTCAGCCATGCTTCAATCTTGCGCCCGGTCAGTGTGTCTTTAAATTTGCTTGAAATCTCAAGGCTGGATGAGCCTGTCGCAAGTACACGCACCTCTGGGAAATGGTCGTGCGCAACCTTGAGCAGCTCGGAAGGGTTCGGCAATTTGTGAACTTCGTCAAGAATTACTCTTTTGCCTTTTAGCTTATTCAAAGCCTTTAAGGTGTCCTCGAAGAAGAACCTGGACGGAGCTAGTTCACAGTCAAAGTATTCTGTGTTGGGCAAAGATTGAGCCAAAACGGTCTTGCCGGCTCGCCGAACTCCCGATAGCCATACAATTCGCCGTTTCTCCCAGGCGTTTTCGATTCGCTGCAGCCAAAAATTGCGTAACTTCATGCGGTTAGTATAGCATAAAGTCATACCGGGCGCGAAACTAAACGCGTTTAGTCACAAATCAGTAGCTATTGTGTTCTGGACTTGCAGCGTTAAAAAGTATATACTGCATAATATAGACGTCGGAGAACGTTCAATGAAAACCGCCAAACTATTTAAGAATGGACAAAGTCAAGCCGTGCGTTTGCCGAAAGAATTTCGCTTTACCGGCAGCGAAGTATATGTGGTAAGGCAAGGCAAGTCTGTCGTTCTAATTCCCAAGGAAGAACAATGGGGCGAGTTTCTCGACAGCCTTTCGATGTTTAAATTTGACGGTGGGCTCAAGAGAGAACAACCAAAAGGGCAGCAAAAGCGTAAGGCTCTTCTATCATGAAGTTCATGCTTGATACCAATGCCTGCATTGCAGCGATCAATGGTGATTCCGATAAGCTGGTAAAGAATATAACCAAACGAGAGCCCAATCAAATTTGCGTTTCATCGATTACTCTCGCTGAGCTATCTTTCGGCATAGCCAACAGCACGCACAAACAACGCAATGTTGAGGCTCTCGAAAAATTCCTGTCAACTATAGAAATTGCAAGCTTTAACGCTAAAGCGGCCTACGCCTATGGTGACCTTAGGGCCGAACTGAAGAAGGGCGGCATACTAATTGGTCCTCTGGACATGCTGATTGCTGCACATGCGTTGGCCCTGAATGTTACTCTCGTGACAGACAACGTTCGCGAGTTTGAGAGAATTACCAAACTAAGCATCGCCAATTGGTTGCGTTGAACACCGCCTAGCGCAATGAGTCCGGACAAAAGCCATAATCAATCTACTACATCAAATCGGAGAAAATGCAAGAGCAAAGAAAGAAATCCGAAGACTTCTTTCTTTGCTCTAAGGGTAAGTTAGTAATTGTTGGGCGTGCACATCACACGTACACGCCTAGAGTTCATCATGCGCATCAGCTACGCCTGGTAATGCGGACAAACTGTTTCTATATTTGATCTCCTCTATAGATAATCTTCTGGTAGTGGTTCCTGGTATCCGCACCATTTGCAGATGTCTTCTGGACCGAAATAGGTACAGAAATGTCCGTGCTTTTGTTTCAGACAATGTTTTTGGGACGATATGTGGCAAAAACCGTCCGGGCTCTTGTCGCATAACCGTGAGTGAGCTCTACAGATGGAACAGAGCATGTAGTTGGAGAATTTAGGGCAAGGCTCGTAGCTGTGAGTACAAGTATCGAGAAGAGCTTCATAGTCGCGTTGAGCAGCAGTAAAGTCACTCCAAGATACGTCCAATCGTCCTCCAGCTTTGAGCGAACGGCTTCTCATTTGTGTGTATGGATGGTCGCCGAGCAAATTCTTTAGTGAATATAGTTCCTCTTTAGACATCGAATTCCTCCTGTGTGTTGTGAACTTTAAGGGCGTGTACATCACACGTACACACCTGATTGGGGCTATGAACCTAGCTCCGATTGTTGTGGCACGGATGGCGGGGAGCCATCCGTCTTGTACGGACGGTCGTCTGGACCGTAGTCCACATCCCGTTCCACCATGGATAACTGAATGTGTTCGTGCAGTCCGAATAAGTTACCCATCTTGGCGAGTTTGAATGGTGTTGAACCCGCCATTCGGAAGTGTCGGCTGTGCACCCAATGAGCAAGGTTCACACCGGAGTAAGAGAGGTCAACCAAAGAACTCACCATTTGTGCGGCACGCTTAAAAGAGCGAGCATTGCTCTGATCGCGAAGATCGGGATCCCGGGAGAAATCTGGATCGAGCTCCGTCCAGAGGCTTGATTTCTCAAGTCTACGAATTAAAGTGGGTGGCAGAGCGATTTGCCGCGACCACTCTTCTACTGTGAAGCCAAACAACCTTCTCGTCAACTCGAATTGTCGCCCGAGCGGTGCAGAGCGAAATGAATGGACTTCTTCGCTCGTTGGTTTTTGTGTGCTAATTGTCATAACGAATACCTCGTTGTGAGTGAGAAATTTGAGATACCTAGTAAGAGTGAGCTGCGCGTGCAGTGCGCAGCTCGTCTGATGTTGTTGCGTTACCGGTATTTGCCCGCGATGCAGATCGCGCCATAGAGCAGCGATGTGCGCAATGTACCCTTTACCAATTTGTAGGCATTGGTTTGGACGAGCGGTACCACTCCGAAAAGCGGTACCATTCGGAAGACGAACTTGCCTGCCACGCGCGTGATGATTGGTGCCGTTCCGAAGAACGGAATCATTCCGCATAGCATCGGGGCGAAGCATAGCCAGGCAGGCAACTTCCACGGCCCGAGGGCGAGCAGTGCAAATATTGCCGGCACTATGGACATCCAGAGTATCGACTTAATTAGCAGTTGGACTACGAGATGGTTGTGTTCCATGTCCGCGTCTACTGCCGCCCTTAGCATGAACCGGTCGCTCGTGCCCAGTAACTCAAGTACGAGTTTTATGTTGAACGCGGAGATCAGGTCGATCTGTTGTGATGTTGGCTTCTTTGGTGCGTCGTATACGGTGGATACGACGTCGTACCAGCATCGTTCGCTTAGCATTCTGTGCTTGGCATATCCGATGCTGCAAGCCACATTGATGAATGCGGAGATGCGACTGCTCAATCGCAATCGTAGAATCGCGCCGCCACAACATAAGGCGATTGCGATCCATCCGATTGCAAGGTTGGGCAGTCCAAATGCACCGAGCGCCTTGATCAGTACAAAGAACACTGCTGCACCGGCGGCAATAATCAGCAGGTTGTAGACGAAGGCGACGAAGATAGCTTGCAGTCCGGCGGTGAAAGTGTCGCTTTGTCTGCTGGTCGGTATACCTATATAACCGACTTCTAGAGCGTAGCCACGCATCTTGATCTCATTGAGGAGAAAAAGCAGCGGTCCTATTAATGGGATCAGAAATCCCATAATCACTGCTTTGACGAAGTCGTCGGCGCGCGGCTTGATGGCTTCTTGCGCGTATGAACTTTCCAACATGTCGTCGACTGTTGTTGCGTATGGGTAGTTATCGCTCATTGCTATATGTGCTCCATGAAGAAAATGACTTGGCGCTTTGCCCTATTCAGATGCGCGCCCGTGTAGCGCCCTTGCTTGGAGCAAGGGCGCTTGGGGTTGGCGTGGGATTCTTTCTTAACCGAAGAAACTGCGTTTCTGTATCAACGAACTAAGTTCGTTGGACTCGCTCATGGCCTCGATGCCGTTTCCTCCGTGAGAGGATTGCATCTCGTCCATTTCCGCGCGAACTTTCTTGAGGGAGAGTCCGCAGTTTTCGACGGCTTTGCGAAGCGCTTCCATACGTGCAACCATGCGATTGTCGCCTGCTTCGTAGGCAACTTCCGCGTAGTTTTTGGCTGCCTTCTTGTACTCAGTTTCGAAGATGTCGAGATCGATGGGCAGATCGAACTCGTCTCGCATATCGAGAAGTTCGGAAGTTACCTGATGAAGAGAAGTTCCCTTCTTCAGCGCATGACAGATCGAGACTTGGGTGAGTTCGATGAATGCCACTTGCGCAGCATCGCCGATGGCTCGCTCTTCAGTTCTCTTTCTTCTTAGTCTTGTCTCAACGCGTGCGCGTTCAGCTTCCCGTTCTGAAAGGAGTTCGATGCGTTCTTGCGCTTCAGCACTTAGAGGTTTTCGCATGAGTGATTCAATCATGATTGTTTCTCTCTCCTGTTTCATTTCCGGCTTGATGCTTTCACGGCATGCTGCGACGAACTCCTCACAGAGTTCGCGCGGCGATTTGGTGTCAGCGTCCTCGGTAAATGCTTTCTGGGCGGAATCGAGCAACCCCTGGAATTGCTGCGCTTCTTTCCCTTCACTTCGGGTGAAGGTTTGATCAATCGGTTGATCTTGGCTGAGTAGCAGTTTCGTTTCTGCTTTGCGAGCACCATTAAGTGCTTCTTCGACAAGCGAGAGTTTGCCGCTCTTGCTCATTTTGGAAATCTCCTCATACCAAGCCGTACCGTCTCCCACTAACTGGTCGAAGGCTTGCTGGATAACTTGGGGTGAATCATCTTCCCATGCTGCCTTTTGGAGAAGGCTTGTGAGGATTGTGTGGGGTGCGTCGGTCACCTCGATGTCACCGAACAGCTGCGAAGCTGTCGTGTCTGTAGTATTTGCGACGATCTTGTCGGCGTTCTTGAGGATGTCGATGAAGTCGAATTCGTTAGACATTTGTACTTCCTCTCTAAGTAGAAACGGGCACACACACGACGTGTGCGCCAAGCGACCGCCAGCCGGGAGCATTTGCATGCGTCCCAACTGGCGACATGTTCACGATGAACTATTGATACCGGGAGCGATCGAGAACTACGGATTGTTTGGACACGAGGCGGTTCAGAAATGTCTTGTTGACCAAGGCAATGCACCGCGTTTTGAGAGTTGGCTTTTCCGTTTGATGCTTCTTCTCGCGGATCGGTCTGGTGAAGTTGTAGTAGTTTCCTCTACACCAGATCCGCTTCGAATGGTTTGTATAGCCACCCGTGTATCCATTTTTGCCACTACGGCTGCGTCGGAACGCACGGTTATAGTGCGCTCTTGCTGCGAAGAAGATTGGCGTTGCGATGATGATCGAAGCGACGATCCAGAGTGCGATGATGATATTTTGCATATTCAGATCCTCCTTTGGAATGCTGATTGCTAGTAAGCGGACACAGCCTGCAACCAGGAGAGAAGCACTTGCGTGCTCCTCTCGTGGTGCCAACTGTTTGTTTGCGCTACTGTGAAAGTTCAGCGCGTGGTGCCTTAGCCGCCGGATTCCTCAGCGTTTGGCTTCAGCCGATTGATCCATCCGATGTTCAGCGCGGCGGCAGCGTCTTGCTCTTTGCGCTGTGGAACATACGGTTGGGTTTCCGGACGCAACTGCTTAGCTAGCGGTTGCGTGTCGTTTTGATGGCGCGAGATTTCGCCAGTTGCTTTTGGCCCTGGTCGTCCAGCTAAGTGTACGCGCGTCAGGAGCTCCAAATTGGCTTTCTCGCCGTCGGTCAATGTGGTTTTCGTTGCTTTTGCTGTGTTTTCGTTCTTTTCCATTTGCGTATTCCTCTGTGAACTTCTACCGTTTACTGGGATTCCTATTTTTTGGTGGCTGCTCTGGCAAACGAACTTTGTCGTTCGCCAGGTTTCCACCGTAAGTCTTTTGGTTCTCTCATTCGAGAGCGGACCATTGATGTTCCAGACATGCGATGCGGAGTTTCAGCATCGCGATTTGTCCGGATTGCCAGGCGCGACCGATGGAGACGACATCACAGCTGTCTGTGTGTCTAACCGCCCATCGCACTTCGGGAGTGTTCGTTTGCTCTCTCGATTCGTGTACCAACACGATGAACTTATCCGCATTCTTTTCGGCCCATTCAAGTGCGGTCAATTGCACTTGCGAGTGGAACAGTTCTGCCAGCAGCTTCTCTCTTTCTGCTCGCTTGTGCGGCCGGTTTGTGAGTAGTTCTTGAACGAACATGGTAATTCTGTTGAATAATGTGGTGAACACAATAAAGTACCTCCTCAAAAGTTGTGTCCGTGTTTCCTGCATCGCTGTGTCAGCACCCGAACAAGAAATGTCCGGGTGCTGTTTCGAACAGAGTTACTCCGCCGATTTGCACAGCATCCGTGGTCCTGGAACTTGTTTGCCAGCGCGAATCAGATCCTCGTCGAACTGGTTCAGCAGTTGGGCTGTCTCTGCATCCGCTATCGTTGCGACATAGCAGTCTTCCTTTGCGGAGAAGGCCATGTCTAAGAACGGCCAGTCGATGGTTTCTTCAATTGTGCTTTGTTGGTAATCTTGGTTTCTCATTTTGAAACCTCCTTTGTGTTGGTATTGAGTTGCGTGAGCAGGAAGGTGAAGGAATGCGGAAACGGCAACTCGGGCATTGTGAGTTGCCGTTCCGCATGATTCTTCATTTCCTGCGTTTAGGCTGCGACGTCTTCTGCGCGTCTAGCCTGATGGAGTCTGGGTTTGGGATCGCTGGAGATTCCCTTGTCCTCGAGGAAGGCATGCCACTTGGGCAGACTTTCCGCGCTCCGGATTCGGTCGCGTCCTTTCGGGTCAACCTGAATCGACTTGGTCTTGCCGTTTTCCTGTTCGACCTTTGCCACTCCCTTTGCTGCATACAGAGCTTGGTCAGCCAGTTGCATGAGAGTGTCGGCATCCATCCCCGCAGCAAGGGTGGCATAGCCAATCGAGCAAGTCAGCGTTATTGAGCCGACGCTCCGCTGTCGCATCTCTTTGCCAAGTCTGCGCGCGACAGCTTCGACAGCTTTCGCGCTGGCTTCGCAAACGATCACGCACTCGTCTCCTCCGATACGAGCCGCTGTGTCGCTTTCTCTCATGCTCTTGCGAATGACGTCCCACTGCTGTCGCAGTGCTTCGTCGCCCGCAGCATGCCCGTCGCAATCGTTGATCTCTTTGAGATGGTCGAGATCCATGATGATGACGGACAGCGGTTTCCCAAGTAACTTTGCTCGCTTAACTTCGTCCGGAAGAAATTCCTTCAGAAGTTTCTTGCGATTCATGAACCCTGACACGGGATCTTTCGTCAGGGCGATTTCCAGTTCTTCAATCCTTAGCTCCCGGATCGAGATCTCGCGAGAGAGAGCGATTTCTAGCTCCTCGATTCTGAGATCTCTATCCGCGAGTTCGCGGGATCTTTGTTCAAGCACTGTGTTCAGTCTTTCGACCTCCCTGTTCAATGCTTCGATTGCGTGGTCTTTCTCCTCGCAGTCTTGTTCGGTGCTCCGCGGATGTAAATCAATGCGGGCAGCTTTGTTTGGTAGCAATTGTTTCCGTTTCATGATGGGGGTTCCCTCCGTGAGAGATTGAGCAGATGCAATGCCATCTGCGGGTGTGAGTTTGTGAACGAAAACTTTCCAGCGAGTTTTCGTAGTAAGCGTTTGTCACGTTGTGCGTAACTAGTAGCTTTGCGATTTACGGAACAGCGATGTGAGCAGTGGATACGGCAGCGCAAGACAAGCCCAGCTTGTTCCGCAGAACTAAATTGTTCTTACGCTAGCCTTCTATTTCTGTTTGCATGGGTCTTTGGAGCAGTCCTATGAATAAATAAGTGAGATACGTGTAAGAACAACCTATGTCTTTGGATGTAGGCAAAACAAGTAATTAGAAATGCAATTGAAAATAAATCTGCGTATTTGCCCCACTGCAAAACCCGCATGGCGCCTCGCGCAGCTAGCGCTTCGTCTAATGTGCGCTTTCTTTCTCCCCTAATTTAATCTTTTTTTGCTGAACTTTTTGATCCTCTTGACCGTCTTTATATAGAGGCAGGTCGGGAAGAAGTTTGCGATGAAGTTATAGGGTCATATGGTTATACACAATTGTGTATAATGGGAAGGAGCCGGTTATGAAGCCAATCAAGTGGATGGGTGGGAGTAAGGATCGCTTGAAGTTGTTTCCTGGCGAGGCGATGGATATAGCTGGACATCAACTTGACACGGTTCAGAGAGGAGAATTCCCCTTAGATTGGAAGCCGATGTCCAGCGTCGGTGCCGGAGTAATTGAAATACGTATTCACAAGCCGCACGAGTTCCGTGTTTTGTATGTGGCAAAGTTTCCGGAGGCTATTTATGTTCTCAATGCCTTTGAGAAAAAGACTAGAAAAGCACCACTCAAAGAAATCATGATTGCGAGGTCTAATTATGCAGAGCTACAAACATACAGAAAGCAAATCGACCAAGAAAGGCCTGGCCAAGATTCGAATTGACCATGGCACAGGTAATGTATTCAAAGATCTTGGACATAGTGATGATGAAGCTGCTTCACTGATTTTGCGCAGCGTGCTCATGATTGAAGTTGAGCGTGCGATAAAGAAAAACCGTTGGACTCAAGAACAAGCAGCGAAAAAATTGCGGGTAGTTCAGCCTAGAATTTCGGAACTAATGACAGGTCAAATTGGTAAATTTAGTATCGACATGTTGGTAAAGTACCTAACAAGGCTGGGTAAAGAAGTAATAGTCACTGTTGAAGATAGGAAAGACTGATGATCGCTGAAAGGCGTTCACGAAGATGTCTGCGTTGATATTTGTGCAACGCCTGCCTCACTGACAAAATTCCTTTTTACACTTGGCCGTCTATTTGTAAACACCGTTATGCGTTTGGACATCTTTTACTATGCGCCTACGGAGCATCAATAACAGAAAAGGGCTCTGCTTGGCATCAAAAATCAGTCAAACTTTCGATTCTATTTATGCCTTTAGTGGGTACAGAATTATTGGAATTACTAATTGCGATGACTGATAAAAATCCCAAGATGAAGAAAAAGACTCCACCCGGTGCAACATTAATTGCGCGTTTGCGCGAGGGACGTTTGCGCCGCGAACAGGAAGTGGCTGAGAGGGAAGCGGCGAAATCCGAGAAGCCCTCGGTTAAGGTCGAGTCAGAAAAACGACCAAAGATAAAAGTAGAATCGACCGAGGTCGAAATTGCCGAAATGCCAGTTGTTGCTTCCGCCAAACAAATGCCGGCTGTGAGAAAACCAGGCAGCGTTGATTTGATTCATCGCGATGTTTCAATTCAAGATTTGCGTCCGTTTACGGATGACTACAATCAGCTCACAGAGGAAATTCGCTTAGCCGGTCGTTTTGCGGCTATCGGATTGGTGGCACAAGGCATGCGTCTTGCGCGCCTGAGAGACGATGAACTTTTTAAGGGACACTATCAAACCTTCGAAGAATACTGCCGCACCGAGCACACGATGAGTGCAACGTATGCCTATCGCTTGATACGCATTGCGGAAATGGCAGAACGCTTGGCGGAAGATTCGCACAAACATCTATCGGCAAAGCATCATGGACAATTGCACGATGCAATGCCCGATCCTTTCGAGGTGATGCTCGGATTGGGTCACCGACACATCATGGCTCTATTGCCACTCGAGCCGGCAACGGCTGAAGATCTTTTGGTTAAAGGAATTCCTTTGCCAGATGAGCACGGCAAGCGCATTCCAATTGAGAAGGCTACCGAACAACAAATTCGCGCCGCGCTCAAAGCCTTGATACCAGCGGCTGAACTTAAGCCTGCCCGCACTAATAAATCCGTGCCGCACACACGCACGGTTAAGACACTGACTGATATTGTCGAGGTCTTGGACGACTGGGCAGACTGGCTGGACAAAGGCCCATCGCCAGAAAAACTAGCTGATAGGATTGGAATAGGACGCGAAGCCACCAAGCTTGTGCATAAAATATTGAAGGCGAGCGAGCGTTTAGTAGAATCCCTGGAGAATGCAAAAAAGTCAGGACAGTAATTCTTGCGCGAACATCAAATAGTAATTACGCTTAAACCTGAACAACTCGCAGAAGTGCAGCGACTTTCCAAAGCGGCCGGTGCGAAGTCGATGGGTATTTTTGTGCGCAAAGCCTTGCTTGCTTCGCTTGGTCTCGAGGGCGCGTCACCGCAAGGAGCTTCTGGCTCGCTGTCTGTTTCCAGCGAAGAATCGATGAAGATCGCCGAGGGACTTAGGCGATTGCAAAAGGAATTGAAGATACTTGTGGCGGATACTTTGTCGCAAGCTGAGTCTACAGTTGCCGATCAAGTAGTGGCTGTCTCATCATCGCTTGCCGAACTGCAGGCGCAAACGCAAGTTCAAGCGAGCCCAAGAAATTCTCAAGCCGCAAGTGTGCCAACAAAACCAGTCGAAGAGGAATTGGCTCCGGAAGAGGATCTGGAAGAAGACCTCGCAGAAGAGCCAGTCGATCTAATAGAAGATGATGATGAGTCAGGACTCGTCCGCGATCCATTAGAGGATCTATTAGATCGTTCGCTTATGGAACGGCTTAAGGACTATAAGGATGCGGTCGATCGTTCAAAAGAAAGAACCACAAAACGTGCATCTTCATCAAAAGAAGAACCGTCCGAGAGCGACGAACCAGAATTGCCAGACACAGAATTAGGCATCGATGAATTGAAAAAGGCAGGCGCGGACGATGACGATAATTCCGCCTCTTCCGGTGCCGATTCCGACTCATCAACCCAGTTTGATCAAAAAATTCCCCCTTTCAGTGGGGGTCCTCCCCCTAAAAGGCGCCCATAATTAACTTGCGCAAATTGATTAGTTTTGGCAACTGGGTAGGATATGTACACCAGCTTCAAATGACTGGTAATCAGATCAATATATATTGATCAAAACCAGAAAGGACAAGTTGGGGCAAGGCGGTCGGGGACCACTCTTATATAGAATCCCAATTTAAGTGGTATCGTAAAACTAGGGTACAGGAGAAGGAAATCATGGCAGCACCAGAAGAAGGCATCGGCAAATCGAAAGAAACGGGCGATAAGGATCTGAAAAACCTTCAGGCCAAAAGCTCCGAGAATATGAGCAATGAAGTTCAAGATCTCATGAAGGGTGAAAAACTGGCTGAGCGCAAAGCAGATCAGCCATCAACCAAGGAACTCGATGACAAAGAAAAGAGTGTTCTAGTGGCTATCAAAGAAGTTGCTACGAAACATGGATCTGCCTTGGAGAATACAAATGTTGCTTCCGTCGTGAATTCTGGCGCAGCTGCATTGGAATCCGGAGACAAAGGTCAATTGCAAAAAGCTCGTGAACAGCACAAGCAAGTTGTGATTGGATTGAAGGCGTACCAAGATGCCGGCGGAAAGTTCCACGATGCAGAACTCGAACAGATGGTAAAGAACGCAACTGCCTAGAGTTACACATTAAGCGTATTGAACAGCCCGCCACAAGCGGGCTGTTTTTTTTCGAATAACCTCCGTGTCATCCTGAGCACCGAGGCGACCCAGAGAGTCGCCGAGCGAGGGACCTCTCATATTTTTCGTTGAAACATGAGAGGTCCTTCGTCGCTTTGCTCCTCAGGATGACATGTTATTGGTGCATTTCTATTTGATCACCCCAATAAATTGATCACAAAATGCCATAATTACATAGTCATTTATATCGCTTGCAAATACTCACGCATATATCAACCGTATAGGCTGTTTGCCAGATAGAAGTAAAGCGATCCCCGAAAGCCTCACAGGGCTTGAGTTTTAGGTAGTCAATAAGTTCCTATAAAAAATCCCGATTGATCTGTGCGAAACAGTGTATGATCGGGTTTAATGTGTATTTTACCGTCCACTTAAAGGCGTCAAAGTGCCGCGTATTCCCGATCCTAAGATGCGAGCTCTAATCATCCAGGCCTGCCAGGCAAATGACGGCTGGCTGCGCCAATCGGCGCTGGGGCGGGTTGGCATCCATTCGCGCTGGATAGCCAGGCTGGTGGAAGAGGGCACAATCACCCGAGTGCGCAAAGGGCTGTATCGATTGAGTGCCGCGGGCGCGGCTTCGCATTTATCGCCAGACCGCCCGACCGGAAGCGAGCACGATCTTTTGGACGCTTGCCGCGCTATTCCCCAGGGAGTTATTTGCCTGGCATCGGCTTTGGCCTATCACAATCTGATAGCCTCATTCCCGCCTGACGTTTACGTGGCGATGCCAAAACATATGTGGGTTCCCAAAGTTACCTATCCGCCGCTGTCGATATTCCGCTTTTCAGAAAAGATGTTGGAAGTTGGTCTGATTGAGAAAAAGGTAGGCAAACGAATGCTTGCCGTATTTGATGCCGAAAAGTCCATTTGTGATTGCTTGCGATTGCGCAAAGTAGTCGGGCAGGAAATTGCGATTGAGGGTCTGCGCAATTACTTGGCTAAGCCGGGAGCAGATGTCGAAAAGTTGGTGAAGATGGCTCACGAATGTCGGGTCGAGGCGAGACTAAAAACCTACCTGGAAGTGTTGCTCGTTCCCTAATTGTGTTGGCACAGCCGCCCACCTCTTGAAAATCAGATTAGATGTATACTAGAAATTGAACTTTTTGCCACCTCAAACGTCTTATTAAGTAGGGGCGTTTCAGATTCATTGGAGGATCGGCGGTGGATATCTACAGAGAGCTTATTGATACATTTAAGACAGAAATGCGGTCTGGTTTCGGTGCTGTTGTGGAGCGACTCGATCGGCACGAAGTTCAATTTGAAAGAATGAACCAGCGGCTTGACGATCATTCAACGCAGTTGCTTGGTATTAACCAGCGGCTTGACGATCATTCAACGCAGTTGCTTGGTATTAACCAGCGACTTGGCGATCACACCAATCGTTTGACGGGACTAGGTAAAGACATTCGTGACCTCAAGCGCACGCTCAACGATCATATGACCGGTATTGGCAAATATCTGGTTGCCATTGATAAAGACGTAAATGATCATGAGCGTAGGATTTCAGATATTGAGAAAAAACGCCCGGACAAAAAATGAAATGTGAACACATGTGTTCACATTTTGGGTGGCCGAGCTTTTTGAGTTCCGAAGAATTCTGATGAGTTCGGAGCGCTGAGTCGTGCCGTTCCAAATTGCCGATCCAAAGTCGGTATAATCATGAGCTTAAAGGTGAACGGGCGGAATAAGCTATGAAAAAAGAACTGGGAAGAATTATTGGATTCGCGGTTTTGTTACCCGGGTTCTTGTCGTTAACCGGATGCGCCGTAGTCGATCCCGGTGAGCGAGGAGTTAAGGTAAGTCTTGGAACAATGGACAAAAACCTGCTCAATTCTGGAGTTCAATTCTATAACCCGCTTACCGATCAAATAGCTCGTTACACTATTAAGCAAGAAACAGTTGCCGGTCAGGCCGTTCCACTTACTGCCGATCAACAGCAAATTACCATTCAGTACAAAGTGCTCTATTCAATTCCTGAAGGTCAGATTCTTACCCTTTATGAAAAGTACTCCGGGGATCCTTTTAGCAAATTAGTCGACCCGCAAATTCAGGAAGCTTTTCGCCAAGTTGTCTCTCAGTACAAAGCCGACAGTGCTACCAAGAGTGTGAACATAATCAAGAACCAAGTTCTGGTGATGGTGCGGGAAAACGTCAAAGGTCTGGTTAATGTCGTGGACATTCCGATCACCCACGTGGATTTGCCCGAGATTTTGCAGAACGCCATTGCCCAAAAACAAGTTATGGAACAACAAGCTTTGCAAAAATCCTATGAGTTGGATAAGGCAAGAAAGGAAGCAGAAATCACAATTGCTAACGCGGAAGCTCAAGCAAGATCGATTCATCTTCAAAGCGAAGCACTTTCCAAATCGCCTGCTTTAATCGAGTACGAAAAGGTAAAACGTTGGGATGGCAAGTTACCCCAAACCGTAATTAACGGTTCCTCCAGTGGCACGATTTTTCAATTGAAGTAGCGGAAAAGTTACTTCTGTTTCTCGCTAACTTTAATCACCGGATCAACTTCAATCTTGGTCTCATTTTGTTTGACCACAAAATCCAATGTCGCTTGAACATCATTAAGTTGTTGCTTGAGGGTTAGCACTTCACTTTCAAGATATTCGACTTTTTGCTTCAACATTGTCTCGGACTCCGATCCCATATCGCGATATTTGTACCGCACCTTTTCCGCATAAGCCTGAATTATTGGCGCAGCAATCGCGCGCATTCCGACAACCAGAACCACGCCCAAGAAAATTAGTACTGCGACTTCAATTGCGATCATTTTGAATTTCCCCTCTTTCATTACTAATCATATCCGAGCTCGTGCGGCCGTCGATATTTTGCTCGGCAAAGATCTTGCGCTAGCTTCGTGAATTGCTCTCTTTCACAACTGGTGGGGTAAACACGCAAGTTCAAATTGAAACTCCATAGTCATAACTATTAGGTTGGACTTACGTAATTTAATTACATCCAATCGAGATCAGCCTAACAGCCGCAACAATTCAATACAGCAATAGCTCCCCGGCATTTCCAAGTCAAATCTTGTGAAATGCGGAGAACTATTGCTGGGGACATAGCCGGTTTTCGATTGAGCGTTAACACCAAGTCAATCCACCACTCGGAGGTTGGAACATGAAGAGAAAGTCAAAGCCAAAACACGATGTGTCGCAAAATCTGGACGACCGGAAGGTTGATCCCACAATCAAAAAGCTCTGGGAATCGCTTAAAAGGGGTCCCAGCGATGGCGACTACAAATACGGCAAGAATCGCAAGGACGGAAAGCGTGATGACTACGCAACGAGGACGTTCGAGCGCCCGACCGCGAGCGAGCAGCCCGTCGTTGTTCCGCCTAAGGTTGATGCCGTTACTGGCGAGCCAGTCCTGACCAAAGAAGAAAAGCGACTGGCGCTCGATGAAGCCCAAAGGAAAGCTTCCCAGCAACAGCGTGAAGCAGACGCCAAGGCGAAGCTCGAAGGCATCGAACGCCGGAAGCAAGCGAGGTTGGCTGTGAAACAAGCGACATCCCAAGTCGCAGTTGAGGTCAGCGTCGAGACGCCGGCCGCCGAAGCTAGCTAGAAACTAGCACCAAATCGTGGAGCCCATCTTCTTCGGAAGGTGGGCTCCTCCGATTTAGTTTGCATCGCTGATGATGAGCATAGCGAAATCCAGTGGTCATGCCGGTTTCCGTTGTTTTTGAATTTTTACTACTATTGCACGTAGCAAGAAAAATACAAAAAGAGAGGAAGACATTGTCTCCCTCTCTGCCCCTCTCTAAATCGAGATTGGTCGCCGCACTTAAGCAGCTTTTTGATTGGCTTGATAGCCGGCGAGATCGGCAGCGGTTGCTCCGATCATTCTGGCTACGTTCACGAGGAACTCAATGTTGAGAGTACTGAGAACGTCATTCGTGGAATGATAGTTCGGGTTCTCTTCAACAGTGCGCTCGCTGATCAAAAGAGCAGCCCAACCGTGACGGCGGAAGCCGGATTGGTCGGAACGGTCTGCGAGGTGATCGCTCTTCTGGATGGTGGCATTCAGTTTGAGCTTGTACGTTGCAACCATGTGCACGCATTTCTCGGAGACTTTTCTCGAGCCGCGGTCAACGTCGTCGAAATCGTGAATCTCAACGTCGTTCCCACCTGCGCCGGTGTAGCCGATCATGTCCATCGCCAACATTGCTATCGGCTGGATTTTCTTCTGATCGACTTCGCGGGCCACATCATCACTGTAGGCATTGCTGCCCCACAGCCCTTGTTCTTCCCCAGTGAAATGCACAAGGCGAATGGTGTGAGCCAGCTTGCCGTTCTTCATCAGTTCGTGGAAGAACCGAGCGACGAGCATGAGCGCAGTGGTGCCGCTGCCATCATCGTCTGCGCCAGGTGCTTTCATCTCTGGACCCCAGGGTGAGCCGGCGGTCGAGTCGAGGTGAGCTCCCAGAACCAGAACTTTGTTGGCGGCTGGACCACTACCGGGAATGGTGACCTCCAAGTTCTTGAAGGTTTTGCCATTCTTGCGATAAGGCACTTCGCGCACGGTGAAACCTGGGAACTGCTTGTAGTAGTTCTTCAGATATTCCATCGCGCGGTCGATGTCTTTGCCGTGTGTGCTTCGTCCCTGGATGGGTTCGTTCTCAGCAATTCCGCGTCCAAGCAGGAGCGTCTTTGCTTTGCGCAGAGCACTCGGCGGCTTGACCATACCGGTGAGAACCTTGAGGATATCGACGGCTTCGCCCTCAGTTATTTGGTTCTGGAGGAGAAGGTTGATTACTGGATCCGCAGAGGCTAGGCCGGCGAGGCTGACGTTGACCGTACTGGCGGCGCGCTCTTCCGGTGTCATCTTCGACGCTTTGTCGTGATGGCACATTGAGTGTTTGCGCGCATCGCGTTTGGTCGGTGCGTTCTGGTGAACGAGATGAAGCTTGGTGTCATAGCCGATCGCGTGGCGAAGTTTGATAACTAGCGGGGCGACGACAGACTTCTTACGATTGGGATCTTGCATGCACATTGCAGTTACCTCCTATGGAAGTGCGAACGCCCCGCACGAATGCGAGGCGCTCAAGAGTTGTGGCGTTATGGTCTAGGCGAGTCATGGCACCTAGCGTCACGCCAAGTGTCTATTTCTTCCGAAGCTTACTGCTGCGGAGGGATTGGTTAGTACTTGAACTAGCTTTGTTTTTGGGGCTTAGAAGACTCGTTGTAGATGAAGGGCGATATACGTAGTTTTACCCTACCGAAAATGCAGTCTGGAAACCTAATTCAAGCTTTTTAAGGTTGTAAACACAGTACATTCGAATGAACTACCATCTGCTAGCTGCGCTATGTTCTGCTCATGCTTATCCGGTCGACAGATACATTGCGACGCACGCTACTTGCGCTAAGTTGCGCTAACCGTGATAGTGGCACTTTCATAGTAGAAATACGCAGAAGCAATTGAGTTCTTATATTCAGAAGCGTAGATTCGAATCAAGAAATGGATTACACCAATTTTTTTAAGGACAAAACCTAAGAGCCCCCCATAGCACTAGCCATCACTTATTCAGCCATTACCTTCTCCGTCATTGTCACGGCAGTAAGATGCCGAGGGATGACTGAAGAGTAGTGGAGTCGATGGAAATGCTTGGCGGCGCGCACGAGGTCGCGTTCCTTTGTTCGATTACTACGAATAACAACCTAGAGCCGCCCGACCAGAGCAAGTCGTAAAAATTCTGCTCGTAATATTTCGGTGGAAGAGCCGAGACGCTTAGCAAGCGATTATCGACTGAGGGTTCAGTTATTTAGTAGGAGAGAAAGGTATGAATACCTTTAATGTAAATCTGGTCCGCTCTCTCGAAATTGTCCGCGAGTTCGCGGCCGACAAACGATGGAAAGGATGGGAGCTTGATGAAGCAAGTGAAAAAATTGAATCGGCCTGCAATGCCGAGGGACATGTGCAGCTTGCCTTGCTTCAAGGCGCTGTCGAGTCGTTAAAGCTAACGCCATGGGTTCTCATCGGTACTACCGGTGAAGAGCTAATGGAATGCATTACAGCCTGCATCCAAGAAGCGGGGGGATCTATCAGTGAAAACTGGTGGGAATCACAATACGATGAGACCTCTCACTTAGAAGGAAATATCCTCTGCGGCTTCCCTGAAGGAAAGCCGTGGTGGGTCTAACAAGTTTAGGCGGCCGACTATAACCTTCGCCAACACCAACGGCCGCACAAGACGAAAGCCCGCTACCAAGCGCCTTTCTCTTGATTTGTGACTACTATTACACATAGCATGAAAAGCAAATCCTTCATACAATGGTAGCATTGCTACCATTTGGTGGTATGATTGAATCAGCTCCATTCGGGTTGAATCCAATGCTCTTATCCAGAAGTTTGTCCACTCGTCTGCTGAATTCGTTTGATCACTCACCGGTTGTTTTCTTGAGTGGTGCGAGGCAGTCCGGCAAAAGCACTCTTGTTGGTCAATTGGCCAAACGCATGCATCAGGCGGAGTACTACACATTTGACGACGCCCACACTCTAGATCTGGCGTTGGCAGACCCTCAAACTTTTGTAGAGTCACTGAAACTGCCGGCCATCATTGACGAAGTTCAGTTAGTTGACAAAGTAGCTAGAGCAATAAAACTAGTAGTCGATAGGTCTCGCAAGCCTGGAATGTTCTTACTTACTGGCTCTGCTAGTGTCATGGTGCTTCCTAAGCTCTCAGAAGCCCTGGTTGGCCGCATGGACACGCATACGTTGTATCCGTTTAGTCAAGGCGAACTTGCCGGCATCAAAGAAGACTTTCTGAAATTTGTGTTTGATGGCAGACTCAAGATGTCTGGAGAATCATCCGTTGGCAAAGCCGCCAAGGGAGAGAACCTGAAGTCAGATCTGGCAGACAGAATTTTGAGAGGGGGTTTTCCGGTTGTGGCACTTCAGGATAATGCAGCAATCCGGAAAGAGTGGTTTGGTTCGTATCTCTCTGACGTCATACGGCGCGAGGTGCGGCAAATGTCGGACATTGACCGCCTTAACAAATTACCATCACTGCTTGCTCACGTTGCATCAAGCATGGGCGGGCTTCTCAACGTTACCGATCTGGCTGGCAGGGCGGCTATACCGGCAGTCACGCTTTCCCGATACCTGACTCTCCTTAATGCCGCCTACTTAGTTGGATTTGTCAAACCCTGGTCGATGAAGTTGACTAACACAATCACGAAGTCCCCGAAAGTGTACATGCTGGATACCGGACTGGCCGGCTATGTCCTAACTTTGGATAAATCGAAACTTCTAAGTGATGGGCAGGCATTTGGACGCATGCTGGAAAATTTTGTTTATGCCGAGCTTCTTAAACAAACAAGCTGGAGCGCTCTGGATTGTGAGCTTTTTCATTTTCGCACTCGCACGGGTATCGAGGTGGACTTCATCGTCAAAGATCAAGACGGGAGATTAGTAGCATTAGAAATCAAGGCATCGACATCGGTCACACAGGATGATTTCCGAGGCATCAATTATTTTGCCTCACATTTCAAACAGAAATTTACCAGGGGTGTCGTTCTCTATTGCGGAGATCGGTTGATTGCTTTTGGCGACAATAAATGGGCAATGCCGGTGAGTATGTTGTGGGAGCATTAACGCTACAAGGAACGGCAACTTCATGAAAGTTTGCTCCGAGGGTGTCCTGTGATTTTGTTGATCCAGTTGTCATTCTTGCACTGACTTCAGAGGTATGTCGTTGTCTTGTGCTAAGTTGCGCTAGCCATCACTTATTCAGCCATTACCTTCTCCGTCATTGTCACGGCAGTAAGATGCCGAGGGATGACTGAAGAGTAGTGGAGTCGATGGAAATGCCTTGGCTTATTCTGCTGGGTTCCGATTGCTCCTTATATAGGGAGCACGAGGTCGCGTCCTTTTGTCCGATTACTACGAATAACAACCTAGAGCCGCCCGACCAGAGCAAGTCGTAAAAATTCTGGCTTTTCGTTTTGTGCTGAAAACTACTAGTACGTCTAGTAAAGTATGATAAAAAATACAGAACATAATATAGCTTGCTGCGCAAAAATGATGGCACCACAAGAACAATCAACCGCTGATGTTGGAGCATAAGCGGTTGATTGTCTATGGCGTCTGTCAGTACGTCCTCGTGAAGAGGTAGTATTTGTCTTCGTTATCGTCCCATCCTCGCAAGAGGACGGTCATCGTTGTGCCTTCCCAACTAAGAAGCACGCCGACCTTGGTCGTCCAGTTTCTGGACAGATAGTCGGCGAGTTTAGCACCACCAGGGGTGACCGCATCAGGCAACCAGAGCGCCACGTGGTTCACAGCTTCTTCTCTGGTCATCACATACTTGAGTCCGTGCATACAGGCTCGTATCCACTCAAGTTGATATCCTAGATGCGCACACATATGACCGGGTTTTGCGTCCGGCCCCATGTGCATCGTTCCTTGTTCTTGACACATAAGCGTGCCTCCTCGTTTGAAAGTGTAGTAATCACGCGTGCCCGCCAAGCCGAAGTGGCTTGGCGACTGCGATGTGCAGTGGTGGCACGCGTGTTTGAACTAGCGGTGCGTTAGCAGTCTAACGACACCACCTTGTCCGTTGTATCGGACGCGGACGTTTGGGCAGGTTGCGTTGGTTTTTTGCCTCCTTTCTTGCCCTTCTTCTTGTTCTTCTTCGCTGGTGCTTGGCCGTTCTCGACGGGCTTGCTCGCTGTCCGATTACTCGCTCTTGGGGGCGCGATGTTCGGAATCAGTTGAGCGAGATCGGGAATGTATGAACCCAGTGCACTGATGTGCGCCGTTTCCACCAATCCGATCTTCTTTAGAGCCCGGACGAGATTGAACAGGCTGTTGCGCTTCGCGAAGTCAGCACGCACGGTCGCGGCCACGAATTCGACGAGACTTGCTTTCGCAGTCTCGACCGCCTCCGCAGCCCCTTCCGCTCCAGCTTGTCGAAGATTGAGCGCGTCTTCGAGTGCGGCGATGCGCTCAATTAGTGTCTGCGGAATCACTACGTTCTCGAGGTTCTCAGCCGTTCTTTCGAGTTCGGCGAGATCCGAGTAGTGGTCGTGTTCCGAAACACCTTGAGCTACGAGAGCCGCCTTTCGGCTGAAGATATCCGTGCGGACATGGAGTTTCTCTCCAGCCTTGATGCGGGTGTCTGAGGCCCACTTCATTGCCTTGATGGCTCGACGAACCCGAACGGACTCGGCGATCAGCGCGGTTTCCGTGTACCGCAAGTCGCGCGTTATGCGAGACGCCTGGATTTTCACTCCGGTCTCCGTGAACAGAATGATCGTGTGATCACCATTCTTGAAGAGGCGATTCCCTTTGGCGTCCACGACGACGGTGATGCTCTCGCCTTCGCGCTGTAGCGAACGAAGAACGCTCTCTGTCGCGGATTCCACCGAGAAGCTGCTCGGAGCAACTTGGCAGTGGAAGCTGACGCTCCCGTTTTGCTCTTCGCGCACCCGTAGCAGGTTGCTTGATCTCGCGAGCAGGATCCTGTGAATGAACTGTCTGGCTTGCGTGCCATCGAATGCTGGGGTGAGCGGTTCGATGATGTCCTTGAATGCCGAGAGTGATATCTTCTCCGTTGGTGTGGTCTCGGCTGTTGTGTTTTCCTGATTCGCTGTTTCCGGCGTTTCGGTTTGAGTTGGCTCTTGAGTTTCAGCTTGCGTTGCTGGTTCCTGAGCGTTAACTTCGTTAGACATAATCGAACCTCCCGAGCAGATAACCTGCTCAATCGTCTATTTCGCTATGAAAAAATGTCCCGAGCCAAAACTGGCGCAGAACATATCTGGTATCACTCATTTGCAAAGACTTCTCCTATTCAGCTGCGATGCTAAATGAAAGGTTGCCTTTGATTTGGAAATTGTATTGGGTAGAGCTTTTGGGCTATGTCCTAAACAAAAAAATGAGTTATATCAGAGAACCTCAACTTAGTAATTCTCTATAGTAAGAAACAAGAGAAACTTATATTTCGCGCGCGCGATCATTAGGGGAATTACTAAGCGCAACAATTGGCGCGACCTAGCGCGCCGTCTAATGTTGCGTTTTTTCTCTGCCAAGGCATCCGCAGATTGTTTAGCGAGCGAGATTAAAATTCACCACTTGGTTTGAACTTTTTGCCTACCTCAAACGTCTTATATATGAGGGGCAGCAGGGGGAATTTGACGTGTCTAGACATATCGTCTATACTAGCTATGGCACATTTGAATGGAATGTGCACAAGCGAGAACAAAATTTGTTCAAGCATAATATTGATTTTTTCAAGATCACACCCATGTTTTCGCAGCCATGTCTGGACAAGCGCGATGATCGAAGGGATTATGGCGAAATTCGTTGGGTGTCCATGGGTGAAGTCGAGGGCTTGGTCCTGCGTGTGACTTACACCATGCGAGCAGACACGATTCGGCTTATTTCAGCAAGGAGGGCTAGTAGAAATGAAAGGAAAACGTACTTTTTATGGAGAACAAGATCTATTAGCTGAGGATCGAACCGATTGGAAGCTGGTTCGAAAAATGAAAGACAAAGACATTGACTATTCGGATGATCCGGCAACTGATGAAGCGTTTTGGGCTGATGCAGAGTGGATTATCCCGGGACGGAAGATAGCTTTGGGTGTGCGCTTTGACAAGGCTGTGGTTTCTTGGTTCAAAAGCCTTGGTCCAGGATATCAGACCAAGATGAATGCGGTGCTGCGCCAATACATGGAGCACCAGCTCATGAAAACGTCAAAGCCGCCAGCGCCAAAGACACCAGCGCGTAAATCCCCCGCACCCAAGAAACGCAAGAAATAGAGTGAGGCGTGGTATCACTCACATTAAACCGTGCGCTAGGTTGCGCTAGTGTTAATCGACACCTAAACGGGTCGATTTAATCGTGGTATATCGTAAGGTTCCCACTGAGATCTATATTTAGAATATTTCTTTTGTGTAAGTGGTTTTGATAGGTTCAATTTACACGTTGAAACCAACTTTTATTTGAGACCCCAGAAACACAGCTAAAGCATTATCCAATAAGCGTTTTCAAAACTATCCAAGAAGCAATGGCTTCACGGGTGGTGCTTTGTGTTTCGGTTTCGCTTGAAGATTTCATTCGTGTGCATTGTTACCACTGTTGAAAATTCCTAGGAGGAATTGTCATATGCGTACTCAGTTTACACCCCAGGACCTGATCAAAGGCACCGCTGCAGTCAGCAAAGCGGAGTTGAAGCAAGCTCAAAAGGCGCAGGATGAAGCTAGAAAGAAGCGGAAACCGGAAGTCGATAAGCTCGTAGATGAAGTGTGGCAAGCGGGCATCGATCAAAAATTCGATGGTGTGAATGTGAAAGCGATTTCCTTCACGCTCCCCGTCAACACCGACGCCGAGGTGAAGCGAGATGCGGAAATTCGTTTGACGGAGCAACAATGGGTTGTTTCCGGCGACGACGTTTGGGACATCTCGCCCAAGTCGCTTCGTCCTCAATCCAAGCGCTGCTTTCTGAAGCCGTGGACCTGGTTCCGCCGCTAACCCCCATCCGCGAGAGGACTAAAGGCACCACTTCTGGACAAAGTGGTGCCTTTCTCTCATCCATTGAAAAACGAAAGGAGGTCCATGGGGCACAGCACTCGTCAAATCATACTAATCGCAGGAGAACACGCATGAAATTTTATTTTTCGCCGCCGAAGCAAGAAGCAGACGACCCCCAATTCTCCGAGACAATCATCCAGGTATCATCAGACAGGCACAGCCGCAAGCTCGAGGTTGCCCAGAAGCTCGCAGGCCAGATCGCTAACAAGTTTGGCGAAGCGGTGCAAGCGCATGCGATGTCATTCGGGCGCGACGAAATAGAGATTTGCATTGGAAACTGCAATACCCACAATGGGACGATCGGTGTGTGCATGCCGGTCTCCGCACACTTGTCGCCCGATGAACTTCGCGAGCGACTCATCGGAGTCGGAATGATCGAAGGACTGCCAACGCGTCATTAATCGCGCAGTAGTTCGTTAGTGTCATTTTGTAGGCGTGCAAACGAGACGCCGCCGCAGCAACAAGAGTCAAAAAGGAAAAAACTAGCATGACTGTGATGCCACCACTTTTGCGAAGTGGTGGCATTGCTTTTGTGCGCAATTGCATCTGAGGAGGTGCTTTTTATGAAACTACCAAACTTGAGCAAATTGTCTTTGTCGCTTTCAACGGTTAGCGCCAATGTGGTGCGGCTTCTGCGAAAGCAGAATCCGGGTAAATCCGATGGAGATATCCTGGGTGGAATCATCAGCGATGTCTTTCTGTCCGGGGTCGGAATCGACTTTAGATGTTATCTGCAGACCGACCTGCATCGACATCCGGGTGGTGGCACTCGGAGCCGCCTGTGCGGAAAGAAGAAGGCGAAGCAACACTTCACGCCGCTTCTCACGCCAGCAGCACAAAAGTGCTTCCGCATTATCTATCAGGACGCGGTGGCAAAGTGCGGAAAGACACTCAGCGTGACTGAGTTCATCGAAGCACTCTATCTGTCGCGTTGCCCGAAGCCGGAGTTGAGGAAGCTCATTCACTCCCTCGACAGCAATCGGCTGTCAGCAAATGGGTGTGAGGCCTGCACGCAAAACTGTGTGCAAGTGGCCTGCATATTCACAGGTCGATCGGGGTCGGGAAGTTCACTTCTCTAACCCGTCAAACGAGATGTGGTGGCAGACAGCAAGTCTCGCCACCACACTTCGTGTTCTCAATTAGTAAATTCAGCATGACGGTCATGCCACCACTTCGCAACAGTGGCGGCACTTATTCCATTGAAAAAACATTTGTCTACTACTGGCGGTCGCAGAGCGCGTACAAAAGACGTGACATCAAATTGCAGCAAGTAAGGAAGCCAATTCACGCAAGTTAATTGCCTCAATGTTCTCTGCAATCGGATAGCGCTCATCCCCGCAATATACTACAAATGCGCGCGTCGGTTGCAAGTCCTCACAGGCATGATAAAATCCCTTTTCTGGTTTTGGTACCAAGCCGCGCTTGATCTCGATTGCCCAACGCTCACCACCAGATAGCTCAAGCACCAGATCGATTTCTGCGCCTGTGAAAGTTCTATAGAAAGACGACTTCACCGACCAGGGCAAAACCGAAAGCAAGTTTTCTACTACAAAGCCTTCCCAGCTGGATCCTACTATTGGATGACCGTTTAAGCCGTCCAGGTTTTCTATCGCCAATAATGCATGTAACAGGCCGCTATCTCGGACAAAAACTTTGGGTGATTTCACTAATCGCTTGCGAACATTTGCATGTAATGGTGTAAGGCGCCGCACCAAAAGAAGATCGACCATGAGATCAAGATAGCGGGCAATCGTCTTGCAGTCGACAGACAAACTTTTGGCCAATTGCGCTGCATTCAAGAGTTGTCCCTGATTGTGTGCCAGCATTGTCCAAAGCCGGCGCAACGTCTCTGTTGGAATGCGAGGACCGAGCTGAGGAATATCCCTTTCCAGATAGGTTCGAATAAAATTCTCACGCCAAATAGCACTCGCCTTATCGCTTGTTGAGAGGAAGCTTTTTGGAAATCCACCGCGTAACCAAAGCTCCTCATTTTCCCTGGCTTTTATTTCCAGGATATCCAGAGGAAACAGCTCCTCATATGCAATCCGTCCAGCCAAGCTTTCACCGGATTGTTTGAGCAGATCCATCGAAGCAGAACCGAGAAGGAGAAAGCGTCCTGATTTTCTCCCTTTGCGGATACCCTGATCGATTAATCCACGCAATGTCTGGAACAGTTCGGGGACCCTCTGGACCTCATCTAAAATGACCAGTTTGTCTTCGTGGGTAGCCAAATATGATTGGGCATTCTCTAGCTTTTGCAGATCGGAGCGATTTTCCAAGTCAAGATAGAGACTCTTATGCTTCTCGGCAATCTTTTGGGCCAACGTTGTTTTGCCGACCTGGCGAGGGCCGAGCACGGCTACCGCCGGGAATTGCTCCAATCGGTCAATAATTGTTTGCGTTAATCGTCTGGGTATCATCATTGAAATTATGGCACATAATTCCGTATTTTCAATGATGGCGGCAAAAAATAAAGTACGAGCGCTGGCGGAATACTTAACAATAAAAGGTCAAGAGCAGAATCATCAATGTGTATCTAGGCATTTGTTTGGCAAGTGAGAAAACAAAAGGAGGACCCAGGCCCATTGGCCCGGGTCCTTCTTTGTTTTGATTGGCGATTACTTCACCTTTGGTTCTTCGCACCAGTTGTCCAGCATCTTGGAGATGCTGCCAAACAGTTCCATGAACTGTTTGATTACGACCACGGGAATGAATTCCGGATCGTCGACCAATTGCGAATCACCGACGCGAGGCAGCTCATCTTCTCTGCCCTGCTCCATGAGAAGCAGGATGAGCTTGTTGAGCGCGTACGGAATCACGTGACCCCAGAGCGGATCGTCCTGCGAGGTGTAATCAACACCGCGGATTCTGAATATCTGCCACCACCGGCGCGGAAGTTTGTTCACTTGCCCTTTGCGTGGGCGTTCTTCGTGACGCAATTCTTCTTCGCTCAGCTTGACACCTTTTATCCAGCGCAGGAATTGATTCCAGGCTCTGCCGACGGTACCGTGCACTTGCTCGGAAAGAAGCAAGAGCCTGTCGCGTTGCGAACCGAGGATCCAGGAATGACCAGATTCAGTCGAATTGACTGCGTCGTCGATGTAACCGGTCTCGAAAGACCAGGCATCAAAATCCGGCGCCACATCGATGCGAGCAAAGAAACGGTCGTCTTCGCCGTTTGGCGAAACCCAACCACGCAGAGCGCGATCGACGACTCTGTCACCCATGCTGTGAGTGATGATCACAATGTTCTTCGCTCCAAATCTGGCAACCAGATCCGTGAGGAATCGCTGGAAATCCATAAAGGACTCTTCCGCAGAACAGCCGTCCACCGAGTACGAGGGTTCGCCTCGACCGATCGATGGCCATGAATAGCAGAGTCCGATGTAGCCCAACTTTCCTGGATAGTTTGGATTCGGGCGAACCGTGAACGACTGAATCGCCGTTCTCCATTCACCATCACTGAGACTTTGGTTCATGCCGGGAACAAGGAGCGCGATCTTTGCCGCTTCTCCGTGTCCAATCTTGTCGGCAAGAGCCTCAATCTCTCGAAACATCCGCTGTTGTGCATGGCTTTCCGTTCCGCCAAATTCTTCCCGCACATGCATTTTGACGGGAGAACGCTTGTTGACGAAATTTCCGAGCGGCGGGATCATTCTTGCGAGCAGGCCGATTTGCTCAGAGAGAATCAACCACCAGTCGAAGTCGCTGGCGTTCTTGTTTATCTCTGCGACGCGTCGACCAAAGTGCATTCGCTTTTGGTCCCTGTAGTCCACGTAGCGGTTTCCCGATTTTTCTTTTTCCCGATTGGTAGCAAAGAAAATCGGAATGGTGGCGTTATCCTTGGTCTCGAAGTAATCAGTCGAGTCTGGTGCCACCATTCCCGGCGGTGTACGCAGGGCGGCGCCGAGAGGTCGAAGGGAACCAGGCGTCGGCAGCGTTAGTCTCAGCAGACCGCGCAGCAACAACGTGCCGAGCGGAGCAGTCCTTCTTGTCAGGTCTTTTGGTAGTTGCATGCACATATGGCATTCCTCCTAATACGAAATCGGCTCCACGAGAGCAAGGGGTGTTGCTCTCGCGGAAAACGAAGGGTTTCTAAACTAGATGCAGTTGTGTGCCAGCGCTCCCAGATCAACTGCATGTCGCAGTTTGTCGCCGACGTGATATTGCCTTTCGACTTGCGAGCCGTAACTTGTGCCATACATAGCCGCGAGAATGAACTCGCGAATCAGTACGTACGGTATAAGGTGCCCGTGTCCGAAGAGACGGTCGTCGCTCTCCGTGTAATTCACTTCTTTGACGCCTTCAAGCAAGGGGATCTTGCTGATTTCGCCAAGACGCGGATCGGTGCCCGCGTGAATCCACGGAATCAGCATTTGCAGCGCGAGCAGCACTTGCTGATCCAATGGCGCGTGAATGAATTCCGAGATTGGCAGAAGTCTGTCTCGCTCGGAACCCAAAATCAAAGTGCCCATTGGGAGACTGCATGCTCTTACTGGATTTATCCATTCGGACTGAAAGCGCTTCAGGCTGACATCGGGTGCCACCATAAAATTACGCTTGAATTGCGGGGCCGCACCGCCCATTTCGGAAACCAGCATGGCCATGATTTGGCACATCAACTTGTTGCCCATGGAATGTTGCACAAGTACGATGTTTTCCGCACCGAATTCTTGCGCTAAGTCCACCAGAAATGGTGCGAATCGGCTGACGCCATCATCGACTCTTTGATCATCTCCCCAGTAATCGGGCATCAATGTGCCTTTGGAACTCCAGGAAAGAACAATCACCACATACCCAAGCCGCCGCAAGATGTGCGTCAGAATTGCACCGCGCTCCATTCCGCCCTCTCGCAAGGAGTGGAAGAATCCCGGTGTCAAAACAACGATACGCGGTGTGCCAAAGTTCCGCTCGCGTTTGGTGGCACTGGCCTCGCGAAGAGCTGCGAAGAATTGCGCTTGTGCAGACACAGTATCCGTTGAGGCGAATTCATTGGGAGCCAGCACTTTGACCGGCGAGACCAGGTTGTAAATCTCTGCCCCAATTGCACCGACCTGCCGCAAGATGATCAACTCTTCACTCAACATGAGTGCAAAGTCTGCAGGCACCGCTGCTTCTTTGAGTTGCACCGGGCAAGAGCCATAGTACAAACCAAACGAATTCTGTTGCTCTGTGTAGTCGGTGCTCTCTTCGCCGGTATGCGAATCGCAAGCGAGTTTATGCCCACGGTCTGTGACATAGAACACAGGCGATGGCTCAGTGTAGATTGGTCGAATCTCATCATGTGATATGCGTCGCTTCATGCTGTTCCCCTCCTGGAAATATGTGAGAACACCCGCAGTCGCATCGCAAAATCTCCACCAAACTTCAGAGACTCACCGAATGTTCTTCGGCGGGTCTGTGCAGTTCGAAATTGGAGACGCGAACGTGAGCTTGTGAGTGCTGGTAAGTTCTAAGTTACTAATTCTAGATTTGTTGTAGCTAATCTTTGCGATTGAATATCTACCTCGCGCCTTGCGCGCGGGAAATTCATACTTGAATGCAGCAATAAATCTAGAGTGTTGGCTTCTTTTGAAAAACGAATGGGTAATAACAATACAAAATCACCCTAAAGTTTATTTGCTGTCAGACACAATAGAATTTGCGGTTATGTAGGCGGTTGTGAGCGAGAGATAAACCAAGCAATGTGGCGAAGCTAGCGCAAACAATCGGCAACTGTCTTGAATTGTGAGAAGTTGTAAAGGTAGCGCAATTGTGCAAATCATATTTACTGCTTTTATTCGCGCGTAGTACACATTTCTCTTTCAAGTATTAGTTGCCGTTTGTTAGGTTCAAGGCATCTTGAAGACCCCAGTGAATTCCTTGGAACAACACACCTTCTAAAAATCACCAAGCAGAATTTCAATTAGTTTCCCGGCTTGCAGTTTGCGCTGCGAGTGGTGGCACTGTCTTTAATACCAGTTCGGATTTTTGGTCCCGCCCACTTTCAATCGGGAGATAATTCATCATGATTACACCTCAACAAAGATTTAGAACCTGCCAGAAATTTCTGGCTCTGCTCGTGCCGCTGTTTTGCCTGCTCGTTTGTTTGAGCGGCTGTACGCAACCTCAGGATGTGCCTCCGCCCAATCCGGAGAACTTCCCTATCGTCTTCGACGACACGCTCGCCAAGTCGATTCCTCATCATCCGGGCGAAGGTAGATATGCCGGCAAGGACATTTACGAAATTACCGGCAAGGATGCCGTGATCGTTCTCAGAAAGGCCGGACGCTCGATTCCTTGTGGCATGTGCGGCAGGATTGCCGATCCTTCTCACCCCAACCGTCAAGAAGTCGTGCAAGAAGACGGCTATTTCCAAGTGTGGGATGGCGGCTGTCAGTGCTACCGCACCTATCACTATCACGATGATGCTCGCCAGGTTTGTTGCTATTGGGCAAACCGCGGCGAATCGGGATATGCGTGGATGGGACTCGATGGACAAGAGCGATACTTGTCCAAAGCAAAAGCAGCCAAGCCGGCGCCAACCTGCAAGGAAGAAATTGCTCAACCGGTCAAAACCCCAACTGAACAAACGGAGGATGCTGCTGCGCGCGGTGCCGCTCGTGGTGCTGCTGGTGCATACTTCACTCACAAGGTGTTGGACTGGTATTGGAATTCAACCGATGCCGGCCCGTCCTTGTTCTAAAGCAACAGCGTTGTGGATGCGCAGCCAATCGAATTGGAATTTGTTTCTGATTTCGATTGGCTCGCTTCCCAATTGTTTCTCCTTTTTAAGAGATACTATAACAAATAGCAGAATGTATATAAAAAAAGACAGCAGCTTCGGCTGCTGTCTTTTGGGGCGAGAGTAGCCTAGTCGGACTGACCGTGCCAGACTCTCATCTCTGCCTCACTCTCTTTTGCTTTACGGTCCAGTGCTTCGGTCAGCAAGGCTTCGAAGCTGGGATCGTTCTTTATAACAAACGTGATGCTCTCGATTCCGGACTTCTGTCCCTTGATATCGGACTTCTGGCAAAGGAATGCTTTCACTCCATCGGCCAATTGATTGGCGATTTCAGCTAGGGCCTCTTGCAGAGTTTGTTCTCTCTTCTTGCTGAAGAGTATGCCTGTTCGTAAGGCGGGCAATGTCACGTTCTTGAAGCCTTGTCGGTTTGCAGCGCTGAGCGCATTGCAAACGATTAGGCTGAGTGGCATCGTGGCATCGTCTACGACGAAGACGATTGCTGCGAAACTGTCATCGGTATTACCGGTGCCATGAGCAACGACAGTCATACCTTCCTTGAGGGAAGTGGCTTCTTCCACTTGCTTGTGGAAGTGGTCGCCGAATTGTTGCTTGATTGCGATGTCGAGGTTGCTCGTAGCCCAGCCGCAGTGGCTGATGCTCTTGATGAGTGCGTCGGACGCTACCTGTGTGATGTCACCTTGGATGACGTTGACTTTCTTTGCGTTCATTTTTTTCATGGTTTATTCCTGTAATTGAGTGACCGCGTGTTGTACTTGTCCTGTGTGAATTGCCTCCGTATCATTTGAGTTACCTGGTTAAGGGTGCACAAAAGAAGAACCCCACATTTGTGTGCGGGGTTCTCTTAATTTCTCTTGCTGATCTGCGCCGGCCGTTAGTTTTTAGCTGGCGATGCGGCGTCCGAAGTGGGCAACGGAATTCGTCGCGCGGACGGATTGCCAGGCAAATCCGCATCAATTGGCGGCGGACCCGGCGGATTCAGATCAGCTGGCGGTGCAGATCCTCCTGGGGGATCTGCATTTGGTGCACCCGGATTGGAGTCGTCCGTAAGCGCGATTATCAAGTCGAGCGCAGTTTGACCAACGACAATTCTGTCACCGACAGCAGCGATCAGTCTATTCGAAGGAAACCCCTCTTCTTTGATGATCTTCCTGGTGGTTATGGCTCCGCCTGGGTATCCGGAATCTCCATTCAGCCACTGTTTATATTCAGCCAGTGCCATTGCGAGTTCGGCTTGTTTGGCTCGGAATTCTTTGTCTCTGTGCGTGTTTACGTAGCTTGTGAGTTTGTCATAGATAGCATTGGCATCCGCACCGGGATAAGCCTTGCTAATCAGGTCTGTCATCTTTGCAGACTCAGCGGCTGCATCTCCGTACTCGCCTTTTACGGACTTCTCGAAAAACTCTTTCATCTGCGGACAGGAAGTGAGTTTCTTGATGCCCAACTGGTGGCAAACGCGATCGCGCATTGCGCCAGCCACGTTTAGGTGACGGAGCCATTGTGTCGAAAGGCGCAGTTCTAGCAATGCACCACCTCGTCGGATGTTGCGTCGCTGGGCCTCTTCGATTTTGGAGAAGCTGTGGTCTGCCTTGGGGACTAGTCCGGTCACCGCCGCCACCAGATAGGCCAGCGGGATGAGTGCGGCTGCTACGAGTACAATTGCGAATCTGTTCATTCTACGCTCCTTCATTTTTGACGATTGCCTTTGATTGTGAGTCGTGATCTATCAGCCGAAAACGGATCCACGGTCCATTGTCCCGATACCGATAGGTCCGGAATTGTTTGATGTTTTTGTCAAAGATCAAACGGTCGATATCTTGTCTCTCTTTTACTCGAACGCGGATAGTTGGGTGCGATGAGATCCAGCAGAAGACGAGTGCTACCAGTAGTACGATTGCCGGGAAGGCGAAATAACAGATGAGGACTTGTTTCATTCCCATTGTGTGTTTCCTCTTACAGACTTAGTTTCCGATTGCCAATCAAATGGTTTTCGTGTCAGCAACAAGGCAAGGTCCGCTCACGTCAGGGCAGTGAACTGCTCTAGTGTGAAATGGCTGAATGCGCTATGTGCCTTGGTTTGTGGTTGCTTCCGAAAGATTGATTGGTGGTTAAACGATAGTTACACCATAGTTTTTAATAGACTTGAAGTTCAATTAGAAATTGCGTAATTGCCACACTTATGTTGCGGGTGGAAAGCTCGCGCGGCTAGCGCCGCAGTTAATCTTGGTACCAAAAAATGTTCTAGACGGAATTGCATATCTAAGGGAAAACCCTTAAGGCTCAATGATCTTTAATCCCTTAAAGTAGTTGCGATAAACGCCCTTATCGCGGGTGAGAAGACAATCGCACTGAGTAAGAGCGTGTGCCGCAATGAGAAAGTCTGGCAGCAGCTTCTCTCTTCGCAAAAAAAGTTGCTGCTTCTGCCCAAACAACTCCGCCGGCTGCTAACGAACCGTGAGCCGACTGCTTTCTTAGTGCACGTGCTGACTTATCTGCATAAACAGGAGCGTCGCTGAAGATATCCAATAAAATATTGGTGTCAACGGCGGTGATCATTTGTGTCCCCGTAATTCTGCAATCAATTGATCGCTAGGTTTAACATAAGGGAGAATGCCGCGCACCCGCTCAATCGGATCTTTGGATATTTCTTTACTGATCAGAATTTTGCCTTTGTCCAATTCAAACCGCAAGCGCGTTCCCGGTTTAAGCCCAAGCTTATCCCTAATGGCTTTAGGGATGGTGACTTGCCCTCTTTCGGCTAATACTGATTCTTGATCCTTCATATTCGTGCCGCCCATATTCGTGTAACGTACTCAAAAATATGAATTCATATATACAAAATCGTATCACGTCTTAAAGAATCAAGTTCATTCAAGGAATTAATTCGAACACAGTGGTGTGCTTCGGTCGATAGATCCCGAAATCCCGCTTATCTGTAGTCAGAATAGTTTTTATGTTCATTCGTTCAGCTAATGCCACCAATGCGGCATCGGCGAAATCCATTCGACGGTCCTGATATTTATTTAGTAGCTGAAATACACGGCTCAAATCAGCGTTTGTGAGAGCTTGAATTTGCAGTGGCAAGGCGTCTACCACTTTATGCAATGCAGATATAACCTTTTCGGATGCAAGCAAGAAAACTGACTCCGCCAAGCAAGACTCAACCGTGTGATACGCACAGTTTTCCGGCATCTGGCTGAGTGCGGTGAGGCATCTTTTATGATACGCGTCATCGCTCTTAACCAAACCGACTAAAAAGCCTGTGTCAACGACGACGCTTCGTAAGTTTTTCAAGAATGATTTTCCTTTGCTTTTCCTTATTTGTCGAAAGGTCGGTGTCCCCGCCGGAAGCAATAGGCTCAAAGCCGGATTCCATTAGCCTGTCCAAGGAGGAACGCCCGCCTTGTGCAATTAGCTTGGCGCCGTATTCCTCAATCGCTTTTCTGACAAGCTCAGAACGCGACTGCCCGGTGCGCCTCGCCAGGGTGGTTAGCAACTTTTCTTCTTTGTCGGTAAGACGAAACGAGCTGACCATAGAAAACCTCATTTGTATTAACTACCTGTATTACATTTTAGCAGATTCTTGCCAAGTACGACCAGCCTTTGTTGCTCCAATATTGTGGCTAATCTGAGAGACAGGCATTTCAATGTCTGAGTCTTTTGAGAAGCTACTTAACCGTTGGAGAGTTAAGCCGCTAACTTCTATATATATGAATGTGTTTCTGTTAATGAAAAAATTGCTGTAACAGATCTCCAAGAGGGATCATTGGTATACAAAATCGACTCGTTGCGCATACGTAAAACATATTCACAGCGCGCTGTTTCAGCTCTTTGCGTCTCATTAACTCGTGTTATACTTGGCCTAGACAGACAGAGCCCGTCTGGCTTACAGGTTATCAACAAAACGAGCTAAGGGGCTCTAAAAGCAGCAAAGAGCTGATTTCAGTAGTTGACCCCACTTACCACCCATTCTGGCAATTCGCGGTCTGCGCTTGGGACCGGGGACAACCCTACTGTTAATGTGCCTGTCATGCCGCTTACTTCCGCTATTGAAAAACATTTGAGTGCGGAAATTGCCTCGTTCCATATGCCCGGTCACAAGGGGCGTTTCACGGGGGAAGATACTTTGTTTCGCGGTGGTGCGCTCTGGCAATGGGACGTCACCGAGTTGCCTGGCTTGGATGAACTTTCACAGCCGAAGGGTGTGTTGGCGGATTTAGAAGCACGTGCTGCGCGTCTCTGGAAATCGAAACATGCGTTGATTTCGGTGAATGGTGCGTCGGCTGGAATTGTTGCGGCGATGCTGGCACTTGTGCGATTTCAGAATACCGATCATGAATGGCCATACGCGGGTGGTCAGAATGAGATGCGCGTGGTGCGCAACAAGATTTTAATTCCCCGCAACTCACACCGTGCGGTCGTCAACGGATTGGTGCTTAGCGGCATGTATCCTATTTGGTACGAGCCAACCTGGAATGAAAGGTGGCAAGTCTGGGAAGCGGTGGCGCCTTCAGTAATTGCACCGATAATTGAAAAGCACAAGTACGAGCTGGCTGGAGTTTTAGTAGTATCACCTACTTACGGTGGAGCGGTTTCAGATATCGCGGCCGTTGCGCAGAAGTGCCGTGCGCATAACTTGCCGCTTATTGTAGACGAAGCGCATGGCGCTCATTTTTTGCCTGGCTCTGTGATGCCACAGTCTGCCATTGGTCTCGGTGCAGATATCGTGGTTCATTCGTTGCACAAAACTGCACCGGCACTAACTCAAACGGGAATGGTGCATGTTGCGACAGATTCTCGCGTCCCTGCGCATGAAATTCGCGCCGCACTAAACATGCTGCAATCGTCCAGCCCCAGCTATCTGTTGATGGCTTCCATTGAACAAGCAATTATGGAAATGGAAGGCGATCACGGTATTGCCAGATTGGCAGAGCTTGTTGCGCTCGGCAATCAGATTCACACTGCGGTTGCCAAACTGCCTGGGCTGGCAATATATGAATCTGCATTTGCAAATGATCCGCTGCGCTTCTTAATCAGTGCAAAAAATGCAACGGCACGGGAATTTGCAGAATTTATTGATGCATGGGGCATCTGGCCCGAAACGATCTTGGGCAATGGCGTGCTCTTTATGATGGGCACTCATACAACCGATACGGATATCGATTGCTTGAAGTCTGCCTTGTCCGACTTCACCAACACTGTCATCCTGAGCGATGCGAAGGATCCCTCAAGCGCGGCGAATTCGTCTCCAGAGAAATATCTCCCGCTAGAGCAAGTTATCTCTCCGCGCAAGGCATTTATGAGTCAATCGGAAGTGATACCACTTTCAAAAGCCGTTGGCCGCATCGCCGCCGAAACTATTGCGCCATGCCCACCTGGAATTCCAGTAGTGGTGGCAGGACAAAGAATTTCTCAAGAGCTTTCAGCACGCATTTCACTGACCAGTGTTAGGGTCCTTACGGAATAATGGAGAAACACTATGGAATTCATTCCACCTGCCGACGACCTTTCTTCCTTTCTGTCGATTCTTCCGGAGCGCGTGCGCAGTGTTGTCTCTAAAGAAACAAGCGGCTTAATAGAAGTAGTACTGGATATCGGACGTTTGCCCGAGGCGCGCTATTTGGAGCGTCCCGGTGTTCCACTTTCCGACAAAGTAGTTACGGCTGCCGATTTAGAATACGCAATTGAACATGTGGGAGAATTCTCGGGCGACAATCGCGCTGGTATTGAGCGCACGCTGCACAGAATTTCTTGCATGCGTAATCGCGCCGGCAAAATCATTGGTCTTACCTGCCGTGTTGGTAGAGCTGTAACCGGTACAATCGAAATTATTCGCGATCTGGTTGAATCAAACAAATCGATTCTGTTTCTTGGACCTCCAGGTGTGGGCAAGACAACGAAGTTGCGTGAAATGGCTCGCGTGCTGGCAGATGATCTCAATAAGCGCGTAGTTGTTATCGATACATCAAATGAAATTGCTGGCGACGGCGATGTTCCTCACCCGGCAATTGGTGGCGCTCGCCGTATGCAAGTGCCGCATCCGGATTTGCAGCACGCTGTGATGATCGAAGCCGTGGAAAATCACACGCCGGAAGTAATTGTTATCGACGAAATTGGTACCGAAGCAGAATCTGCCGCAGCACGGACAATTGCCGAACGTGGTGTCATGTTGATTGGTACTGCTCACGGTAACGCCTTGGAAAATCTTTTGAAGAATCCAACGCTTGTCGATCTGGTAGGTGGCATTCAAACTGTGACACTCGGAGACGAAGAAGCTCGCCGTCGCGGTACACAAAAAACTGTTTTGGAGCGCGCATCTCAACCGACATTTGAAATTTGCGTTGAGATTCTTGATCGTCAAAATCTTGCGGTCCACCGCAATGTGGGCGAGTCCGTCGATCAACTTCTCAAAGGTTGGAAGATCCATCCGGAAGTTCGCAGACGCGACGAATCTACAGGCAAATTCTCTGTGGTTCAAAAGGAAGTTACGCCAGTCCTCATGGACGATCATGTGACTATGGAAGACGCAGTCAATTTTGCGCCAGAGTGGTTGGCTCAGCAGGAAACTTTCCTCAAGATTTATCCTTATGCAGTAAGTAAGGGTCAGCTTGAGCGTGTCGTCAAAACAGCACAACTGCCGGTAACCGTCGTCAAATCAATCGACGAAGCAGATGCCATTCTTGCTTTGCGCAGCTACGCCCGCGCTGGTGCCAAGATTCACTCGCTTGCTGAGGCAAGACAAGTTCCCGTCTACATCGTGAAGAGTAACAATACTCCGCAAATTCAAAAGGCGTTGCGCGAAGCACTGCACCTGGATGCGGATGGTGTCGGCCAAGTTTCGTGGGAGTCCGATATAATGGACGAATCGGAACTTGCTTTAGAAGAAGCGCGCCAAGCCATCACGCGAGTAATGGATCGACAAGAGCCGATTGAACTTGCACCGCGCAAGGCATACATTCGCCGCTTGCAACATCAACTCGTCGAACAATACAACTTAACTAGCCGTTCAGTTGGAGACGAACCAATGCGCCGCCTGCGCATTCTTCCGGCAAGCTCCTCCCAACGCAACTTGGGTTACATTTAATTGTCGGGACTTTAAGCAGCCGAGCGATTAACTCGCCTCTTCCAATTTATCTACGCGATTCTCTAAGGAAGAAAGTCGCTTATCCGTTTTATCCGCACGATCGCTTAGCATAATCGAAGTGTCTGAATGCATGGATACGAGGGTATCTAGGTGGCTGTTGGTAACATCAAGCTGCCTTGCCAAATTGCCAACTTGTTCTTGGACATTGCCAACCGCTACTTCCAAATTGCCGACACGATTCCCAACCTCAGATGTCAGATTGTCAAGCCTGGCATTGGTTTCGTCGATCTTCGCCCCCAATCCGGTCTCGACTGTGCCGAGCCGCGCATTGGTTTCATCGATCCTCGCTCCCAGCCCGGCCTCGACTCTGCCCAACCCGGCATTGGTTTCATCAATCTTTGCCTCTAAACCGGCCTCCATTCTGCCCAGTCTGACATTGGTTTCGCCAATCTGCCCGGCAAGCAACTGAAAGCCTGTGTCCAGCCTGTCTCTAATTGACTCCAGTAGTTTAATCTCGGTGCTCATACAAAGCGCTCCTCCAAAAAAGATTCTTACTACTTATAAAGACGCTCGACCCCCCAAAAAAGTTCAAAGCACTTGTACCCATTTTATCAAAATTAATCGAATGGCAACCTCGATGGTGCAAGCATGTTTCCACCCATCTCGGCCTGATGCAAATCCGCGCATGACTCTCGTGCGAACAATCGAAGACTTACGCTGATCCTTTCTTCCGAGCGCGGCCGGCTTCGCGGGCATACTTGGTTAGAATGTGTCTGATGAATGGCTGATAGCCAAGCCCTTCCTTCTGGGCCATACCCTTCAATTGCTTTAGTAGATCTTTTTGAAGCCGAATAGAAATGGCCTGCAAGCCGAGAGAATCGTCCAGTGCTTTGTCTTCTTTTGCAGATACCCGCCGGGCATATTTGGGATCGCCACCGAGTTGTTTGGTCTCCCAAAGTTCGACGTCATCCAAGTATTTATCGTAATTAGGTTTCTTCTTCATACAGTTTTGCCTCGGAGTCATCAGGATCGTAAGCAGTTTTAATTATGTGATCGCCGGATCGAGCGGTAATAAAAACAATTTTGAGCCTTCGCATAGTATTTGTCTCGGCAATGAACCATCGTGTTGGAGGCTTCGTTCTGTGGCGATCGCGAGTATCAATTAGGGATGGTTTCAAACGGTTTTCAAAACACTCCATGATTTCGTGTTCAAAGACGGGTGGGATTTTATATCTTAATTTGCTGCGTACTTTGGGACTAATTATTATGGACATGTCCAACTCCAGCGTACATGATTTGTATATACAAAGCAATACGCACCAAAATGATCGGTATTTGTGCGCTGCCTATATATAAAGACGTTCGACCTCTAAAAAAGTTCAATTTGTGCCTGACAACGCGCAAGATTAAACGGCGCGCTAACTGCGCGAACGTCAGCGTTGTTGGATTAAGTGCGGCAACTACTAATTAGATTGAAAAATAGTTTTAGTAATAAATTGCGATCGCGCGAATAAAACATCTAGGTTGATATTACATATCAATTCCCAGACTCTTGGATCAAACCTACACAACCAAACAATAGCAACTGTTACTAACCATTTTCGACCTAGCCTTGTGGCTTTGGTCTTGAACCATCTTTGTTAACAGAGGATACCCCGTATGTCAGAAATTCCAAATTACAGTGCAGATGACGAGACGATTTTTTTATCAAAACGAAAGTACAGTCCAGACGGCGACACGATTTCATTTAGAGAGCTTATGGGGCTTGGGGAGCATCACCTCGGAATGGCTTTTCTAGGTGGCACATACCTCGATTGCCTTAAAGTGTTAGACCGCTACTACGCATCGAGGGAAAATGCGAAATTCTGCCTCGAGTCAGGCCTCGTTGCGGAAAAGTCAAAAATCGATTGCATTCGAAATAACCTTCAGTGCAAGGGATACAGTGAGAAAGAAATCGACTCCATGTTGAAGCCGATGGAAAAGGAATTGAGCACGCAATCCAAACTTCAACCACTCAGCCGATTTGTCGATCGCCCTGATGACCAAATCCAAGCTCGGCGGCTGGAGAATAATAAGTGGGCAGCAGCTTCGATATTCCTCATCCCGAAGGGGGAACCGATGCATAGAGTCGAGCGCATCCGCGATGCTATAAGGACTATGACCAGAGACATTGCAATGGTGGATTTCTGGTCTGGGGACCCGATGCTCGATTCGCATTATCGCTGTCCAGATTTCAGCGGTTTCAGGGAACATGGATACAAGGCCGTCCTATTCTCTGAAGACTGTGAACCCAATCCGAACTACCATCCGCAGGGCACATCCCACCACCGATCGTGAGCACATCAGCGAATCGCAGAATGCAGATTCTGCCGCTCCGCCGCTCTATATCTGGGAAAACCAGCCACCATCTCAGACGTAGTCGGTAAACACAAGTCCTGCGTCGCAAGATGCGGGACTTTCTCTTGCTAGGATAATTCAACGCATGATTTTGTGATCATGCGTTCGTCAAAGAAAAATTGTGGAGGCATTGAATATGTCAGAAGGAAATACCAGTGATGCGCCATCGGTAGAGGAAACCTTCAGAAGTTTTATGGAGGATCCGGAACGATTCATCGATCTTCAAGTAAGCGAGGTGAAAGAGTGGAGTGGGCGCGGTCCACTCGACTTGAGACTGCAGATTTTGGGAAAGCTGTTTGAATTGACTGAGTTGGAAGCCACCAAAGTCCGCAACGGAGAATCGAGCATACAGTCTTCCCTGATCTTCCACTGTTGTTACGAAGCAAGGGCGATGCTTCATAATGCTTTGCGCATGAAGGAGGGAGTGTACATTCAGCTATACCCGATTGAGAGCGATGTCTGGGCGGCCTGGGCGCGCGAACTTCCTGATTGGGGACCTCATGTACATGAAGGCGGGGCGGATTCTTGCGTTGTCCTTACCTTAGGGGGCAACGTGAAATCCCCGCGTGCCATGAATGCGCAATCCAACAAGGCGTCGCGCCGGGCACGCAATGCCTCCAAGGGCATCGGCCGATTCAATTTCGGTAAAAGATAGAACACAGGTCCTGCGTCGCAAGATGCGGGACTCCTTTTTACTAGACCATTCCTTCTTCAAGTCTCGTGGCTTGAAGTATCAAGTTAATTGTACGCAGGAGGGCAGAATAATGCCTCAAGATGACAACAATGCAAAACAACATGAGTCGATGGCTGATTCAATTGCCAAGTTCAAGGCTGATCCGGAACACTACTTCCACCTGCTCGAGATCACGGCTTATGAGCGACCAGAACTTCTGGACGCGATGAGAGAAGGGCTTGCTGAGTATGCCGACACATTCAAGCAAGAGTTCGGTACTTTGGATGATGGCAGTATCGCATTTCCGAATGCAGAACTTCGCGCGGAATACAAACTTGCTCTACAGATGCAACTTGATTGCTTGCGTGCAAAGGCAGGTCTGTTCGGGCCGCGATCATACACCAAGCCGCAACTGGAATCGATCAGAAAATCGGACGTCGAATCTTTCGTTGTGGATGTCCGCGATGTGTATCGCGGCGAGTTCGAGAATTCGCTAAATACAGTTTCTCCAATTGACGCGGCGATTCTTGACCGCATAATTGGGTACGAGAGGGGCCACGCTGATCTTGGAGGACCTGCGCTGCAATACTACAGCGAGAACGGGCTCCTGAATGAGCACATCAGCGAATCGCAGAATGCAGACTCTGCAACTCCGCCGCTCTACATATGGGAGAACACACTTCCGAACTCTCCCTGGCCGCTCGACACAATTGATACAGATCGTCAAGACAAGAAACAGAACGAAGGATAACAAAAAACAAAATCCGAACCACAAGCCCGCTGGAAAGAAGGATTGGAACAGTGCCTTCTACAATGGCGAGCAGATCGTAATAGGCGGTGAAGAGCCACCGTCTCCGTCCGACGTAGTCGGTAAACAGAAGTCCTGCGTCGCAAGATGCGGGACTTTCTCTTACTATGTAATGCAATCGCGAGTCTGATGCACTATGTGTCATGACTCCCGCTTGCTTTGCCGTGATGCATTGTCGCATGAGTGCGCCTTTGCTGAATTTTGTTCGTTGCAAAAACTTATGTATGAGGTAATGGGCCATGACAAAACAAGAACAAGAATGGAGCGAACGTAGTCGCGCAAGTGTCGTGGCTAACGAACCTAGTCCAGGCTTGCTGAAGGCCTTGGAAATTCTTGGGAGCAACAACACGGTTGTTATCCCAGGTTCGGCAATTGATCTTGGTTGCGGATTCGGACGCGACACCCGGAAGTTGCTCACAGACGGTTGGCGTGTGTTGGCTGTCGACATTTGTGAAACGTCGATTCTGAGAATGGAAGAATCCTGTGCGGACATTCGCGAAGATCGGCTGACCACTCAGCTCGCCTCATTCGCTGAAACGAACTGGAGGCTTGCGACATTGATCAATGCGTCACTCACATTGCCGTATTGTCCCAAGGATGAGTTTGGTTATGTGTGGTCGCAGATCCTTGCAGCACTCATTCCCGGCGGAGTGATAGTTGCAGATTTCTTTGGTCATTTGCCTGGCGCGCCGATGCAAGAACCGATGGTGATGCTCTTCAGCGAAGCGGAACTCGAACGATTTTTCAGTCCATTGAAAGTAGAGTTCTATCAGGAGTGGTACGGCGACTTCATCAACGCCAGTGATGAAATCGTACGGCGAGTTGCGTATACCATCGTTGCTCGGCACACCTTCTAGGACTCTCGAAAGAGAACAGGTGTAGCGAACCGTGAGATTAAGAAGAGCCAGCTCTCTGGCTTTTCTTGGCTTTGAAGATACTACGGCATGTCATAGAAAAACAAAAAATGATAGACACCATAGGTGGTGCCTATCAAGTCGAGCGCTATGCTGCGATTGGAATGTCCAGCTCATACAGTTTGCCCGTGGGCATTGGAAGTTCAACTGAGCCGAGCTGAATTGCCTTGATGAAGGCTTCCTGGCGAGTAATCGACTTCAACTTCGCGAGAATTTCCTCTACGTGTTTCTCCACCGTTCGGAGCTTCATATCGAAGTGCTCGCTGATTGTTTCGTTTGGCAGGTACAGGCAGGTCACCACTTCTAGTTCCCTGTCGGTTAGCTTCTCGTTCGGGCGCTCATTGCCGGAAAGAGGAGCAACCGAGAGCACGCCTACCTGAATCGCACGCATGATCGCCTCTGTGCGGGTTTCCGCATTTATTTTGGCGATGATGTTCGAGATGTAGTGATCTACTGTGCGCAGACTCATGCTGGAATCATTCTCGAAGAGGTCTTCAATGATTGCCTTGTTCCGCATTATCAACCGCGGGAGAACTAGCAATTCTTTCGCAGTGAAGCGATGGATGATCTTGCACTTAACGGCAACCTTCAGCACTTTGTCGCGAGTCGTTACACCAAGATGTTGAAGTATGAAAGCGCTGCAAACCTGGACAGTGCGTTCGTCTATCGCCAGTTCTTTGGCAATGCGAGCATTCTCTGCGTCAATGTCGATTGCACCTGGTGCAAATCGAACCAGGATTTCCTTCTGCAGTCGAGAAAGCCCGGAATTTGAATTGTCTGATTGTGGACGAAATGAGGATCGTTGAACTGTTAGCATATGGTTCCTCCCATGCAGAAACTGGTGGTAAAAAATGTGGCAGTGCAAGTCAGGCAGCCGGCCCCAATAATTCGGCGGGCTGCCTGATTTGCTGGTGCGTGTTTAGAACAGGGCGTCTTCCGAACGAATTTCTTTCCAGCGCTCTTCGATGGATTGAATGTCGTTTGGTGGTGCCCCGAGAAGATTCTCTCTTGCTTCCGCGAGAACCTCGTCGTTGGCGTACTTGATTCCGCTTATCGCTGCGAGCAAGTAGTACGCAGTGATGGCACGATTGGTCCGACCATGACCGGCGCTGTTGTCGCGGTATGGTTCATAGTCTTCCTCTTTGATGAAGGAATCAGGATTGTCCATTTCATCGCTGAGAGTTTTGTATACGGCCTTTAGCTGATTCAGCGCGTTCTGCAGCAGTGCTACTTTCTGCTCCAAAATCATTTTGGCGGCGGCATGACTACAGCGCCTTATGGATCTATTTTGATCATCGGCAGTCATCAGGTCTATGTTGTGCCAAACAAGCGATTCCGATTTGATTCGCACTGCCTCACAAAGTTTTGAGACCGAAGCATAGGTCTCGACGAGCTTGTCGATTTTCTTGTTGCTAGTATGCGAAAATTTATAGAGTTCTTCCATGTGGTGTGTTGTCTCTTTCATTTGATGTGTTACCTCTTTTGTTTGTCTGTTGGTAGTACGTGAACGTGCACCCCACCGGGTTAGTGGTGGGGTGCAGAAGATTCGGACGAAGTTCTAGTCCTATTCGTGGACCGGTGCTTTGTCGTCCTTGTGTTTGTGCTCCTCACAGAGTGTGATGAGCTTATTCAGCGCATCTATCTGACTTTCTCGCGCTTCCTGCTTCGCGGCATCGCTGGTGTCCGCCAGGACATTTTCTCTTAAGATAGCCAGATAAGTCTCGCGGCTGATCTTCCCATTGATGAAGAAGCCCAGCGCCAATTCGGTTGGAATCGGATTTGCCCAAATGGCACCACTGTGGTCGCGTCCGCCAGCGATCTTATCTTCTTCATCGAACACGATGGATTCGACTTTGGCGTCGAGTCCTTCAGTCTGGAATAACGACCAAACTGATTGTTCGATTGCCGGCTCCGCAGGCAAATTGTCGTTAACCTGGCCGTTACGCTTCGCGAGCTCGGCAGCTAGACAATTCACATATAAGAGTGCGTCATGTGCAGTAAAGAACTCTTCGAGTTTGATAGGCGGTTGCACGATGATTGAAGTCTTTGCAATGACTACAGGAAATTGTCGCATGGCATCTTGCCTCCATGGGCTTGGCTTGTAACTATTGTGGTGAGAGAACGAGCCAGAGTTTTGCGGAAGCACAATGAGCCGAGTGATACCAAATCACTCAGCAGAATGTGCTTTCAAATCTCTAGCGTTAGATCACTTGCAACTGTTTGAGCTGCAAAACTAAATCATCGAAACCAGTGAAGCGAATTGCCTGCATGCCAATTGTGGTGGCAGTGCGAACATTCGGTTCGAGGTCGTCGATGAAGAGGCACTCGCTTGCAGATACACCTGCGCGCTTGAGCACCTCATAGTAAATCTCTTGCTCGGGTTTAGCGAAGCCGAGCTTGTACGAAAGAACCAGCTCATCGAACAGGCGCGCGAAGTTGTATTTCGCTTGCACGTATTCCCAACAACATGGATTGGTATTCGATAAGAGAATGACTGGATACTTTTTGCGCAGTTGTTGTGTCAGCTCAACCATTTGAACATTCTCGCGAAATGTGTGGTTCCACATATCGGGAAACTCATCGAGCGTGATGTTTGTGCTGAGCTTGGTATTGATCTCTTGCAAGAACTGCTCGGTCGTCACGCGTCCATGCTCAAAGCCAAGCGTTGTCAAATAATTGAGAACGCTCTGATACTCTTTGCGACTCATGCCACTGCGCGCGCAAAACTGTTTGCAGATTTCATCCCACTCGAAATCAAGCACCACGTGCCCGGCGTCAAAGACCATTACTTTCAGTTCGTTGTTCTGCATAATCGTCCTTAGTATACCTCGCAACATTGCAACAAATTGTCATCCGTAGAGGCGAGGTATGCCTCGCCCGTTTCGCAGCCCTGCAACAAATTGTCATCCTGAGGAGGAGCAACGCGCCGACGAAGGACCCCTCATGTAGATCCTTCGTCGCGTTGTTCCTTGCAACGTCGCGCTACTCGCCCCAATCCTCACCGAGGAAAGAGCGACCCCACTGTTGTGGCACCGCAGGTGGCAGCGCCGGCGGCGGAAGAATCCTGTTGCTCACCTCAGACAACTTCATGTCATGCTTATCCGTGGGACGCCACAGACGAGGCGGTGCAGCGGAATGGTCGAGAGCGGACGGGGTCCAGCTCATTCCACCGATACTTGCCAGGCTCAAGCAAGCGCGAAGTGGTGGCAGCAGATTGTCATTCGAGTTGTCTTTGTCTTTCATTTACGAACCTCCTTGGGCTCTTCGTTGCGGGCAGTTGCAAAAGCGTGCGCGAGGTATCGGACACAGGTTTGCTCTCACCGCGAACGAATCCGCGATGAGAGCAAAACGAGTGCGCCCCTCATAAAGGTCTAGTAAAGAACACAGCCGGCACCAGTGGTGATACCAGTGCCGGCATGTGTCTTTGTGATCCGTCGCTTGCGCGTATTTCTGCGCGCAAGCTATCTAGCAGTTGCTAGCTTGCGGAGCGGAGAGAACGACGACGGTCCGCCTCTCTCGCTTTGTAGCGTTTGGACGATTCGATCATGCGATCGATGTCGTTCTCGCTACCCATGTTGGCCTCCGTTATCTTCCAGTTCGCGAAGAATTGTTTAGCTTCCTTCTTGAACTTTCCGCCGAGCGCGGAATCCAGCCACGCGAGTACGCCTCGCAGTGAATGGACACGACGCGTGGACATGCCGGGATCTTGCGCGATCGTGAAGACATGACAGGCGATTGCTCTGTCGTTACCTTCAGCTGCGGAGAATCCAGCTCTGCCATCACTCAGGAAGTCGAAGAACTCCATGAGCGCAGCAGCCAGAGGCAGCTCGTCTTTGTGCGAATCACCGGTGTTCGGGTTGACTGGAAGTTTTGTTTTTCCATCACCCATAACACCAGCGATGTTTCGCAGTTCGCCCTTGCGGTTGTACTCGCCTTGCGGCAGAGGTTTACCGGCAAGTTCGCCGACCGAGAGACGATCGTTCTTGATCACATCGTAGTCGAGCTTACCGAGGTCAGCCAATCTACGACGCAGAGCAAGCGCGTTGCCTACATCAGCCTTCGCTTCGTGCGGACCGCTGCGATACATCCCGACCAGACGTTGGATGACAGAGTGCCATCCTTCGTGGAACATCACGCCGAGATCAAGGAACATCAAAGCAGCCAGCACATCGACGCCGCGACCGATCACGATTTCCCAATTGGTCTTGCTTCCCCTTGTGGAGAAGTGACCATTGTCGTCTTCGTTGAACGATGCGATTTCGAGTCGCAGTACACCGGGGAACCCGGGTACGTTGAACGTGCGCAACACGGCTTCGTGCCAGAGGAAGGTTTGAGCCATGGCTGCGCCCGCGCCCTGATCCTCACTCAGGTGATAGAGGAATGACCACTTGCCGTCGGGTCCCAACTTCGCGGTTAAGATGTGAAGCTTCTTGTCCTTGTCGGAGCCGTAATAGATCTCGACTTGGTTGGTCTTCAACTCTTTGACCGTGTTGGCGACGCCGGGCATTGTGTAAGGGACGAGGAACTTCTCGAAGTCTGCCATCGTTTCGCCCACAGGAACTGCGGGGAAAGAAAGCGTCTTCGATTCGTTGGTCTCTTCCTCTGCACGTTGCGCAGCGGCAGCGGCGATCTCTTTCAGTTGTTCCGCGTCCCAGCAGCGCAGCTTGAACGATTGTTCGTGCACCACCTCTGTTGTTTTGGTGTCAACATAGGCGTATACTTCATCGGACAACCCTTTCGCGTTCGTTCCGCCGACCGGCACCACTTTGAGCAGGCCAATCTTGCAGTACGTGCTGCCCTTTTCCTGATATTCCGACCACTTCAGTTCCGGAGGACCGAGCAGTACGGGATTGTTCAGTTTGGTGTTCGCGAGCGCGCGCTCGATTGCCACTTCATCTGAACAAGGACTATCGGCCACACCCGGCTCCGGCGTACCAGGACGAATGTGAGCCGAGATGGCGACGACCTTCACGCGGAACGTGCCGCTTTTGTTTTTGGTCACCTCCATGACCACTGTCAGCAGACCTTTGAGCATAGGTGCGCTGATACCATCGTAGGAGAACCACTGATCGAACTGAGCAGTGATCAGTTGTTTGCCTAGCTCGGCGCCGAGCGTGTGGCGATTGACTCGACCAGCTTCTTTGAGGAAGAAGCCATCGCGCACGCCGAAGATTTCTTTCAGTGTGCGCTTGCGGTCGAATTTGGTGAGGAAGGCGCGTTGGATGTCTTCATCGGTCAGCTCGGTGTTGCCTTCGGAAGGCTTGACACCTTCGATGACCATCACACTGAGCTTGAAGTTATTCGCCCACTCGGGAAGTCCTTTCGGTCCGGGCTTGCCGATTGTCGTTCCGGCTCTTTGTCTCTTCAACCGTTTGACGGCGCGAAGGCTGACGACGCTGTCCGGAACCTTGCGGTCAGGCTCTTGGTTGACCAAATCTGTCAGAACATCTGCTGGATGCAGACCGAGTGATTTGGCCGTAAGTTCTTTATTGTGCATAAAAGTCCTCCTGCTCTTTTGAGCGGATTGGGGTGAGGGTACGAAGCACCCGCTGAATGCGGGCGAGGTGAACAGCCCGACAAACGGAAACGCCCCGACTCACAAGCCGCCGCTGCTGATTGCAGAAACAACATGTGTGCCGAGGTGATTTCGTTTATCGGGTGAGTTTTATCCGTTCATTTGTCGAACACCCATTTGGGCGCAGCACAACCCACACTTGCAGAGCAAATGTGTTCTAAGTTTCGAAAACTAGATTGGCTGTGACTTTGTGACTCGTGATACCAAAAAAATTTTGTGCGGATATATAACTAATTCAACCTAGCTAAATACAAATTGGAAAAGCAAATTATATTTGTCCTCTTGGGATCCAGTAAAACCCTCTAGGGGTGGGGCATAGAAGAAAAATAGATCGCGCGCACCACCCGTGGTGCCATGCGTATTTCCCGGGGTGATCGCGCATCATATATGGTGGCACAACGCTAGCGCAGCTCGGTCAACGTGCTCTGCAATCAACGGCATCATTCGTGGGGTGTGATCCGTGTCTGTTCGAATTGTGATCCGTAGGGGCGAGGCACGCCTCGCCCGAATAATGCCCAAGGAATATTCATGTTGCAACAAAAGTCGAGGGGACCTTCGTGCTCGATGGCGCACTGGGTCATCTCGTAAGAGGATGACAAAGTTGTTGGATTGCTGATGCGTATTTGTTCGTTACGCTATTCGGGCGAGGCATGCCTCGCCCCTACGAATGACAATTTAGATCGCGACAAGTTGATCGACATGCACCATCAACAAGCACCAAAAGTGGTGCTAGCGCGACTCGCGCTAATTGCTAATTAGTCGTATTCAGTGGGAAATTGCCCATATTTAGAAAAGTATTGGATAAAACCTATAGCGCGCTCTAGTCATAGATCTTGAATATGCCTATAGGTTTTCTTTAGATTGTAATCATAGTCAAATTTCCTATTGCACACGAAGCATCAAAAAAAGCGCAAAAACCAAATCAGTTCCACAAATAACTCAATACATGTAGCTAAGTCAGCTGCAGGTATTGGTATTGCCATGGACTGAAAAGTTTTTCGCTTGCTTCGTTTGCGCACACCGCGGCACGAGCTTGTCTTGCGCACGCACATTATTACAACCGAAAACGACGAACGCTTGTATGTTCGCCGCTTTCTTGCATCGAGAGGTGTACGCCGATGAAGATTAACTCGGAATGCTCCCGAGCATCACGCAATCTAAAACACTTTGGCAAAGAACCAAAGTCTTACCGCTTGAACCCACCACCCGCTCTCTCCACATGGTTGGCATTGTCGAAGCTGCCGCTTGAAGTTATGACGGACTTCTGGCGCACGCTCTACTATTGCCCGACATTCAATGGGACAAAGGAACCGAACTTGCACGCGAAGACAATTCTCCGCGTGCCAACTCCGAATGGCGAAGACCCACAACAATTCAACAAACGCTTTGTGGACTTCTGCAACATCCAAGACTCGGAAAGTGTCGTGCACTTTGCTCGCGCGATAGTGAATGAGTTTGGTGGCACGATCACGGACGACGCCCTTCGCAGCCTCAAGTCTCTGAGAAACCATGTGGCGAGCAACATGCGCCCGTACCCTGGTGCTCTGGAGGCTGTTGAGTTTCTGCGAAAAAATGTGGGCGAAGTCTGGATCGCTTCCAACGATGCAGGGTTCTATCGCGCGGAATTGAAAAAGCGCCTCGGTAAACACCTGCGCATCGCCATTTGCTCGAGCGATGTTCAGGCTGTAAAACCGACGCGCGAGTATTTCGAGAGAGCAGCAGCTAAGAGAGGCGTTCGCTTCGATCAGCTTTTGTTCATCGATGACAATCTCGAAAACGTTCTTGCCGCGACGAGTCTCGGCATAATGTCGATCCTGATTGTTGATCCGAACTCGACAGTGGAAATTCCGCCGGGAGTTAGGACTGCATCTTCCGTGGATGCAGTTGCACTTGCGTTTCAGCAAGCGTTGGAACTGCGACTTCTCAAAAGAAGGAGGAAGAAAGTATTTTAGCGATTATTTAGTGACGCGCATTTCGGTGCGCGCCACTAAGTTTTCGTTTGGCTAAAAAGCAAAACCGTATCTAATAGTCAACAGCAAAGCAGTAGCGCACTACCTTTGGTGCGTGAACTGCGCAGTATAAGAAGGAGACAAAGGATGATGACAAAGACAGAACGCTTGAGCATTGTTGATGCAGTGAGAATGGCTGCCGCCACAGCCAAGAAGGAAGGATTTGACGGAACTCCAGGCGTGCTAAGTCGCATTGCTCATATCGAGGACAATCAGGGGCGAATCGATATGAATACGGTTCGAATCTTACTGGATCTTCCCTACGACCGACTCTATCTCGATGCTATGGTTGGCGCGATTGAGAGACGAGTGAGTAGTCATCCAATTTGGGGGTTGCTCGATGTTTACACCAGACTGCATCAGTCTGAGTCGGCGATTCGCCGCCACCAGAATCAGATAGTGGCGTTGGAAGCCGTAATGCGGGCAATCATTGTGGCAAGCGAAGAAATATTCGAGATTCAGGAACGCAAGCCTCAGCAAATCGGCGAGCTTACAGAGGCTCGAAAAATTAGTGACAAGCTCAGGCGCCTGGTGAAAGCACTCGTCCGCTATTCTCGCGGAAGAGAAGAAGAGCTGCTCGAAAGTTTGTTCGAGGACTGCCCACGTGCACGCATGAATGTGCAAATAGAGGAGGACTCCAACATTCTATTTGCATCCGCGAAGAAAACTGACGATGTCCTCCCTAGTTAAGAAAACAACAACTGCCGAAAGGCAAAGGAGCTACAAATGAAAATCAGTAAGTTACTGACGATCGTCGCACTCGCTGCGATATCTGTGTCCGCACTCAGCGCCTGCACCGGAATCGGTGGTGGTCCAAAGGGTGACTCGAACGCCAGCACGATCATGCTGAAGTTCGATGGCATCGAACGGCAAAACGGCGGATACCTGTTCAAGCGCAAAAGTGCTGATGGGTCGGTGGCGGAGTATGTCCAAACCGACAGCCCGCTAGAGCTCGACCTGAGCAAGAGCATGAACTTCGCCGATCAGAAGAAAGCGATGAACCTCCCGGGGAGCATCGATCAGGAATGCGAAGCCCTGTTGAACAGCGGGTTCGTACTCGTCGAAAAGACAGACTTCGTGGAGAAGAAGTCTGCTGGCAGATTGTTCTTCGCGAAGCCAGCCATCACCGCTGACGCTCAAGCGAAGGAAGGCGAAGAAGCAAAACGCTTCCAGACCGTAGAAGTTCTCTACGGTTTGCATGTCCAGCCGCAGCAGTAAAAAGCTAAGAGGAATTCGGAGGCAGGGCAATCGTGCTCTGCCTCCAGGTTTCTCTGTATTATCAAAGACAAGCTAATCACTTGTCTTTTGGCAAAAAGCAACTATATCAACTCGTAGAAATTTGCAAAAGTTCAAGCTGACCAAGAGTAATCCTAGACCTTGCGTCGTTGTTTGGTGGATTTTGATTTCATGTACGCTCTGAGTACTGCATTCATTCGTGTTTGGTAGAAAGGACCCTGCTCTTTGAACCACTGGATTACGTCTGAATCCAATCGGATCGATAGCAAGCGTTTATTAGCGAGAATGCCATATTCCGCGTTTTTCCAGAACTCCTCGTCCAACTCCGGGTCGTCGGAATAATCAATGTCTTGATCCTTCATTTTTGCTAGACGGTTCCAGTCTGTCTTAGTCTTTTTCTGTTTCGCGCTCTTCGCCGTTGGCATTACTGTTGTTCTCCTGCTCGAATGTTTTCTAAAAGTCTTCTTTCTCGTTTGCTAGCTCGTCGTGCCGAGATAATACGAATACTCTCCTCTCTAGCTGTGAATATCACCGATATAGGGATCGCGTTGAGATTAGCGATTGCCTTTATCCTCATCTCACCATCTTTTTCGCGAGATACATTTATATAAATCGCAGCCTGAAAAAATAGCCAGGGTATGTCGGCGAAATCAATTCCATGTTTGCGAATATTCTCCTCGTTCTTGCTCTCATCCCACTCTATTATCATTTGCTTGTACCTATAATTGTAGCTACAAAAAGAAGTATTGCCTAGATGTAAACAGGCAGCAGCTTCCCCTACTTATTAAAGACGCTCGACCCCCCAAAAAAGTTCAGTGTTTTTGGATTAAATATGGAAATGACAGGCTGGCTCGCTGCAAATGGGAAAATGCGCTTAAATGGTAGTATGAAGACCAGCGACCATCCGATTATTCCGGCGTCTACCAAAGCTACTCTCGATCGTATGCTTGAGGATTTGGCAACGGATATTGCTGTCTCGGTTTTTGAAGGGCATCGCGACGAATGGGAGGCTAATCCTAATAAAGTGATTCGCGTGCCCGATGTTCAGGTCTTCACGGTGCTGAAGATTCATGAGGGCAGCTCGAACGAATTGCTTTTGGATGCAAGCCAGGTTGGCTTGGGCAAGCACACATTTCCGCGCCTCGCGCCCAAGGATTATTCGCAGCCGGGATTGTTTGGCAGAGAGGCAATGAAGATTTGCCGGTCCGCGCTGGAGAATTTCACGCACAGAAAAACTGCCACTGTCACTTTGTCCATCATTATTAAAGAGAAGACCAAGCCGTCGCGCAGCACATCATATGTGACGACCGCGAATTTCAACGGTGAAGGCAAACTGCTCCTGCGCTTCAGCCGCACATCGCCACGTCGAATTTTCGGTAAGCCATTGCCACAACAACCCGGTCACATCTCCGCAGCTTAATAGATTAAAATTGGGTTTTTAACCTAATTCGGTTGAACGTTTTTTACCCCTTGACCGTCTTATAGTTATGAGGCGGGAAATTTCAAAGAGTGGCAAACTTATTCGATTGTCAGTTGAGCGCTGGCAACATATTGTTGCCGAGCACGCTGAGATGGCGGGTCTTGAAGAACAAGTAATGGACGTGATTTGCGATCCATTGTTTATCTTTTCTGGAGGCGGGGGTGAACTAATTGCGGTGAATGCGTTGGCAAGCAGAAAATGGCTGGTTGTCGTTTATCGTGAAATGGAGGATGATGGATTTGTGATTACTGCGTTTTTTACAAGGCGCACTCGATGGTTTAGAAGAAGGCAACAAGTATGGCCATAGATAGACTTCAAGAGTTTTTAGATTTGATTCCGGTGGTGAAGAAAAGTCCGACGGGATTTATGTGGTCATCTTATGATAAAGACGCAGATACTTTGTATATTAACTTCAAGCAGCCGAGTAAAGCAGACGATGGTGAATTGACGGATGATGACATAATCGTTCGTTACGAAGATGGGCAAATTGTCGGTTTAACTATACTGCACGTCAGTAAGCGCTAAGCGGAAATATTAATACAGTACTATTGGTAGTAGTAGGTAAAGACCAAATGCAAGAAAGCGAAAAACGCCAAGCTTGCATTTGATTTAGAACATCCGGCAAACTTCTATCAAGTTCAACTCGAACGTGCCAACCAACTTTTCGGAGACAGTCCCGTCAGAATTAGTTTCCTTTTTGCAGACTTGGATGACTGTTTCCATAAGCACATCAGCAGCATCATTGAATGCCGCAGCTACGTGCTTGGTAGAGCGAACTTCGCCGATCTTGAGAGAGTACGGACTGTTCAACTTCTCCAGCGATTTCTGAACGCGCTCGAACTGATGAGTGGGCATTCCGGTCACGTCGCGGAAATATTCTTGTTGAGCAGCAATCTGTTCGAACGTTGCAGCAAGTGCGCATGCAAGACTCGCAGCTGCTGACTCCTCTTCTTTCATTTCTTCTTCCAAAACATTTACTTCATCTTCTTTCATTGTCAGTTCCTTCATGTTGTGAATTGGTACGTTTTGAACCCGTAGGTTTGGAAGCTGCCCTGGTTAAGAGCAGCTTCCAATTGTGACCGATGTTATTCGGTCTTGTTGCTGGCGGCGTCGTCATGGTTGGCACGATTCTTCTTCGGGTCGAAGAGGTCGTCTTTCATGCAGACACCGTTTGAACAGGAGCTGGGGCCGAAGTTTTCGGTGAGATTGTTGAACAGATCTTCGAACCCTTCGAGTGAAGACTCCGCATGCTTGCGATTGGCGTCATATTTGGGCAGCTCATCGGCTGTCTGTTCAGACCAAATGCAGACTGTGCCGCGGAGGCTCTTTGGCACATCGTACTCATCGATTATCCAGTTGTCGACTTCGACTCCCTCGTTCATGTCTGCAAGGAGTTGCGGACGTGCGCCTTGCGTAGTCATGGTAGGAAGAGTGAATTGGCCCGAATTGCCGGCGTGGAGATCTGCTAGGAGCTCCGGACGGATTGCTTCGGATGTTTCGTTTCCGTTTTGATTGTTTTGTTGATTTTGATTTGGCATGTGACGTACCTCGCTATCGAACTGTCATTGGATACGCGAAGAGAGCGGATGCACCACGCATCCGCTTATTTCGCATATTGAAAGTTGGTCTTGGGCTTGCTGCGCTTCTCTTCTTCCATCCAGAATTGGAAGGAAAATGAAAAGTTGGTGGCAGTTAGTTGTCGTTCTCTTGAAATAGCCTCGGATCGAAAATGTATCGATATATAAATTGAACCTAACGAAGTAGCGTATTGAAGACAATACAAATACGCGCGCGCATAAATTAATTCGAAAATTAAAGATCGTAATTCCCCCCATGCCACCACTCCGCGCAATTAGCGAAGCTCACGCGATGCGCTTGTGCGTTAGCTGCGCTATGGAAATCTGAAAGAAGAAAGTGGGGCAAACACGCATGCAAGCGCGAATCTTATATTGAACTTGATCTGCATTGCTTACTAAGGTGCGATCAGAACTTGTTACTTTGCACACCGAGAAAAGCGCACCCAGCAAGAATTTACTCACACGCTTCATTCGATATCACAAGCTATTTCAGCTTGCGATATTGACTGGGCGCCACTTGCTCAATGCACTGATGACACAAGCAAAGTTTTGAAACTCAACAGAGAGGTGAACGCCATGGCATACGACATCAGAGACGACATACCGGAACCGAACGAGCAAGGCGCGACTGCAGAAACGGCAGAAGCGATCAAGCAGCCCGATTTCAATGTCTCCAAGAAAGTTCCAATAGCTAATTTCGCCGACTGCCCGTATGGCTTCAGAAGCGCGATTGCCGAAAGGGAAGCTACTGGAAGAGGCGAGGCGGTGAAGGAAATTATGGACAAATTTCTGGAAAGGCCGAAAGGATATGAGATTATTCCGATGCGTGGTCAACTTGTCGTAGCGTCTCTTCACGAGACGACGATGAATCGCAAGGAACAAACCGTGCACCCGCTGAAAGGCGAGTCCGGAATAATTTCCGCCGAGGGGAGAAAGATAGTGCGAGCCTTCGGATTCTTCGCGGGCAATCAAGTCGTTCATTCCGTTTCCGATTTGCAGGGCGAGCATGTTGTTCTTCTCGTGAGGGACGAAGATGATCAGACTGGCGAAGCCTGGTTCAAAAAGGATTCCACAAGTCCGACTGCCAAGTTGGACATCGTTCGATACACTGACCTAGGCGTAAGACTGGATGGTTTGTATCACTTCGATGCCGCAGGTAGGCGAACCTTTGTCGGATGGAATGATACCGTCATGACTGAGGACTGCGATCCTGAACGGCAAAAGACGTGGAACACCAGATTCATTTGGTCGCAGACCAGATACGAAGAGTCCGGTGCTAAGCGCATAGTTGGTGTTCATCTCGGTCCGCGGGCCAGAGTTGAAGACCAATTGCTGGCCATTCAGTACAAGCAGAGTCGAAACGGATCTGCAGATGCTTCATCTTCTCTCACCGAGCAGATCGAGCAGATTCGGTTCGATGATGGCACCAAGCTAACGGCGCAAAAGAACGGCTTTGCTCTGCGCAAGGACGTCAACGGCCGTTCGCAGTACATCGGCACTATCGCCGAGCCAAACTTTGCGCTCGACAAATTAGGCAATCTGTCATACACAGAGTGCCTGTTCGACGACCGAAAAGGCGAGACGTGCGCTGCAGCCGATGCTCCGATTTATCGGGTGACTAAGCTGCTCGACCGTCGCGAAATCCGCAAGCGCATCAGGTAATCTGTTTCAGCGCCCAACATTTAGAGGGAGTCGGCAAGTGTCGACTTCCTCTCATCTGTTTGTAGAAAGTTTTTCAATGGAGGTACAAATATATGACAGTCAGGAAGCGTCATTTAGGTCCCGTTCGGGACCACGTTCAATCTGCCGAACAAGAGCTCGGCAAGATCGATGCGAGGCGTCAAAAGGATGTCGCGGAGCTGCAGGAGAAAATCCTGGCAGAAATCGCAGACATTGAGCCCAAGCTAAAGAAGAAATCGGGCCTGCTCGATGGGCTGAAGAAATTGGTTGGTGAGCTTGACCGATACAAAGGAATCGGTGCCGAAGAAGTGCTGTCTCGAGATATTGCCGATGCTCTGGACAAACTTGAGTACGCATACGAGATTGCAGCCGATAACTTGTACATGGATCCGGGCGAACGCGTTGAGAACGCAATCACCAAAATGATCGGCGAAGAGCTGGGTGGAGAAAATGGTCAAGTCAAAATGATTGACGGCGTAGCCATGGTACCAGTCAAGCTCGTACAGGATACGATCACGAACGCAAGAAAGCAATAATTGTAATGTGCGCGTCTTGTCAAACTCGTGTCGAGATCGATAAAAACTTCCAGAACACCACTCTGGATTTTTATCGATTTTATAACTACTATAGATAATAGCAGAACGTACTAAAAAATAGACCAGGGAAACAGAGTTTTGCTCTGCTCCCTGGTTGGTTGTGGTGCCGCTATTGTGTTTTAGCCATGGCAGTTTTTCTGCCGCTGTTCTTCAACGGCTTTTATCCAGGTTTGTTCGGCCTCGGTTGCAGCGCGACGAGCATTATCCAACGCGATCTTTGCCTGTTTCACCTTGTAGTCTTCCGGTGTAGAGAAACCGTAAGCACCGCTTCGAATCATTGTGACGACGCTCATTTCCATTGGCGCCAATGCCAACTTATTGAGAGCATCCATCTCTTTGATTCGGACTTCGTTCGAGCCCAGGCCAACTTCAAAGGCCATTGAGTCCGACAGAATAGTGCCTTTCTCGCTTTTCTGAGTGAGCACCAATTCCTTTTGGATGTTTACGCGCACGGCATATACAGGCTCGCCTTGACCGACTTGTACCTCGTGATTATTTACCATTTGAAACAGTGCACCATTGAGCTGGCTGGTCAGATGCAGTCCTCGGTCTTTCTTCATGAGCTGTGAAAGATCTTTGGATTGAGCGATGTCTTCAGCGATAGCTTTGCTCGGGACTCCCACATACGCTACACCCATAAGTGTTAGTTCTGAGACAAAGCCGGTACCATCCTTGCTGATGGTGGCACCAATATACATGCCCTCGAACTTGTCCAAACGTGTGGGCATATTTCCATTGCGTACAATGCCGTTAGCTTTGCGAGAAGCGTTTGGCGATTTCTGTGGCTGTCTGACGCAGTCCACGCGCATGTGCGCAAGGGATAATTCTGGACAGGTTGAGCGTAGTTTTTCAACTGCAGATCGTCTGCCTAAATTGAGCACTAGGTGTTGTAGATCCAGTGTGAAAGCACCGAACCCTACATTAGTGTTGTCTTGTCGAATCCCTTGGACGCGGAAAAGTTGATCAAAGTCAATATTGATGGCGTAGAGACTGTCGCTTTCCGGTTGGCAGCCATCTGTGAGCAACTCTTTCAATGCACGCTTAAGATCAAGGTGCAGATTCAAAGACTGCGGGAACGCCATACTCTCTGACGGTGGCGTGATCGGATCCAAGCTCTGGCTGGAGATGATTGTTGCGGCGGTCGCCCGATCTTTCACTGCCACGAAAAAGTTGGCATCTTCGATCCGCATTTCGCAAAACCCTGGGGTGTTTGTGAGTGAGAAAATCATTTTGTGTTGTGTTTTCATTTCATTATCCTCAAATATGGGTTGGACAACAAAAGCTCCCTCTCGTTCTTGGAGTTGGTCCGGAAAGGAATTTCCTTCTGGGACTCAAATCGGAATCTGAAAGGAGCATTTGGTAAGTATGAGAAGTGGTGGCAGTTCTACCTGCGCTCCACAAGAGAAAAAATTACGAAAGCGATGTGTGCGCTTGATAGAAGTGACGCGAGGGGGCCTCTCGTGTGAAGAGGTCCCCTCGAATCAGCTTATGTTTATGCTTCGCTCTTGTAGAAGAAGATCGCATCGAGATGCGCATTCCCCAGTGCCTTGTCTTCTTCATCGAAGTTGTAGTCATCCGGATTCGGACAAGACAGCTCGAAGTCTGCGACGTTGAATTTGGAGAGGATTTTGTTTTCCGGTTTTTTAGAGCTGTTTGGTGAGTAATCGTTCTCTACTTCTCGGAAAGCCAGACCAATCATCGTAGCGATTTGTCCCCAGAGATCTCCTGGGAATCCCATTCCTTGAGCCCATTCGCCGAAGTCGCCGCCGTCGTCGCCGTCCGCATGCTTTTTCGAATATGCGGCTGCGGCAGCGATGCCTGCCTTTGTGGCAATTAGCGCCAGCACTTCTCCGCGCTGCTTCTTCTGTTCTTCATCCTCCTCATCCGCATACTTATCGTTTTCTCTCTGGCGGAAGAATATTCCAATTACCGGAAGATTTGGTTCATTGTCGAAATCCGTGCAAGACGGGCTTGTGTCTTTCTCTGGCATGTCGACTGGTTTGCCGGTGTTCACCATGTAGGTGATTTTACTTATCATGTCGAGTGAAAGTGCCCGACCCGGTGTTCCGAGTTTAACCGGCGCGAATTTGTAGGTCTCGCCTTTGTTCAGCTTTGCGAGTAGCTGTGGGACAAACTTGTTTGCCATTGTTTCTTACCTTATGTTTCGAATTGGTGACTACCCTGTGTTGCAACACCGAATGTCGATGTTGCATTCTCGAGGAATCTGCGTGTGTTGCCACACGTACAGCCTATCGTGCTGCCTGTAAGAGAGATAGCAGATCGGTTGATGGTGGCGCTTCGATTCCAGGTAGCGGCGAATCGGGGAAATCGTGCCTTTCGCTGACGACTGCCACCACTTCTTTGCCACAAAGAATCGGTCCACCTGATTGTCCATCGACTCCCCGCATTTGAAAAATATGCCGAGAGCGAAATAATGAAAGTTCTGTCGTATGTGATTCAACATACGTTCCAGGAGATACGATTATCTGCTTGTGATGTGCGTAAGGATAACCCAGTGCGGTGCAGAACGAAGACGCTTGCAGCTTACCAGTTTGTTCCAGTGGTAGAGCTGTGAAGCGTTCGGATGCAGCGTTGCGAACCTTGAGGATTGTCAAATCACTGTGCGGCTCATCTGCCACCACATCGACAGTGTATTCTCGGCCATCTTCTACTGTGAAGACAAGGTCGAGTCCATTGCCGATGACATGGTGCGCGGTTGCGATCAACCCATCTTCCGAAATGAAAAATCCGGAGCCCCACCATTTGTTTCGATCTTTATCACGCAAACAAGAAATCCTACCAATCGAAGATTTGACATACACATAAAGCGTTTGCAATTCTTCGAGGTCTAGTACGTTGTCCAAACATCTTATGTTTAGTCTTTTGTGCATATTGTCACCTCCGTGTTTCCGGTAGTAATAAGTTTTCGCAAGACGACTGTCGAAATGGCGATCGCTGATAAGGACGACAACTAGAAAGACGGCTGTCATCCTGAGCAAAGCGAAGGACCCCTCATGCGCAACAGACGGTTTAGCGTCGTTGGCACATGCGAGGTCCTTCGTCGTGATGAGGGCGGGGAGACCCCGCCCCTACAGGATGGCATCAACAACCGTAGTTGCTTACGGATTGTTCTTCTCTTCCGTGTCCGCCGATTCGAAATCGAACTGGCGAATTGTCTGATCGGTTTCCAGCGTGATTGCTGCTTTCTCGATCTGCCCGACCTGTGCGTACAGTTTCGGAATCAGAACGTTGAGGTCTTTGCGCCAGCGGTAACCTTGCGGACGGAACGGTCCGAGTTTCTTGGCTGAATCTGCAGTTTCCTGTGCGGCTGCACTCAAGGTCGCGAGGTCTTTCCAAGCTTGCTTGGCTTCGGCGCTAACGCCTGGGTGCAGTTTGCCGAGAATTTCCAACGAGCCATCGGAATTCGCACCGACCCATGAGGGCAGCTCGCTTTCCTTCGTCAGTTGTTCGATCGCGGCGAGATCAGCGGCAGCCGAGAGCAGGGCGGCGTGCACCATCTTGGTTTCGTTTGCGTTTGGTTCACGCTCTTCGTTCGTGGTTGCTTCACCATCCGGACCTTGGAAATGAACTTCGGCGAGCATTCGCTTCATGGCGAGCTTGATCGACTTGACTGAGAGCCGAGCATTACGCGCATGTGTGAGCAACGGTCCGCGAACGTTTGCGTTGTTCACCCACTTGGTCTTTTCGGATTTGCTGTCAGTTTTGTCGCTTGCTTCTGTTGTATCTGTGTCAGGGAACGGGGGGTTGCAGGAGCCTGCGTGCGCTGTGAGATTGCTGCTGCCGGAAATGGCTATGGCGAGCATAAGCAGCATTCCTGTTGCTGTGGTTAAAATACGTCCTTTCATTGCAACTCTCCTTATTGAGGGGTTAGGTTTGTGTCTTGTCTGTTCATTGCTCTTTGCACGGCGCGTCAAAAACACAGCAACAATTTTCTTGAGCGCAACTAATAGTGCTCAAGAAAGGAATATGCTGTGCTGGGGTTGGCTTTGGGTGCTTGGAGACTTTTGAAGGGAGGGTACGTGTACTGCCTTAACCTTAAGGCTCATGCAATTAGAAATTCAATTTGTATGAGAAAAATTACTAGGAAATTCCGCCACCTCGCCTGGCATAGCTTGCGCGAGTATTAGAACTTAGTCACAGAATCAAAGTTGAAGTATGCGACTTTCATAGGCGGAACAACGGCAGGGAATCCTTCTTCGCCTGCTGTACGCACTGCAGGACCGAGCGCTTGCACGCGATTGAGCATTTCGATCAGGCTCTCGTTGAAGCGAAAGTTCTTCACGCCGTGTTTGATCTTGCCGTCTTCGACTAAGAATGTGCCGTCACGCGTCATACCGGTGACAATCTTCTTGGTTGGATCGACTTCCCGCACGTACCATACACGCGTAAGCAAAATGCCTCGGTCGGTGCTTGCGATCATTTCTTCCAGCGAAGTGTTGCCGCCTTCAATCACAATGTTTAACGGATACTCACCTTCGGTGTTTGGCTCCGCCAATCCGTGTCCGGTTGGTTCGGCGTTCATGGCTTTTGCTGCCCGACGTCCATAGACCAAATTCTTGATCACGCCTTTGTCCACAAGCGTAACTTTTTTGCGTGGCATTCCTTCGCCGTCATACGGCGCACCATTTTGCAATGGGTGATAAACATCATCGTGAACAGTAATATTTTCACCGAGGAGTTTTTGTCCAACCTTATCAAGAAAGCAAGATTGCTTATCGAGGTGACTGGTGGCAGAAAAGTCATACCAGAGAAATGCGAGAAGATCCAAAACAGCGGACGGTTCAAGAATAACTGTGTAATGACCCGGATCAACTTCTTTGGGATTGGCGCTGGCAACTGCTTTTTGCGCAGCTGATTTTGCCATCGACAATGAATCTGTTTGACGTTTGTTGGGATTTTCTGCTTTTGCCCAACCAGTTGAATTTAAAGCGCTCATTGTCACGGAGCATTCTGAATGAGTTTGTTTGTGGAAACGAAAAAGTCCTTCGGAATTTCCTAGAGCAGACACGGTGGAGCCGGATGTATATATGCCGGCAGCGCTCAGACGTCCTTCTTTCGCCACATCAATCATTAAGCGAATTGTATGGGCGCGATCGTCAGGAGTAAGATGCGCGGTCAAATCATCAAAGCGATTCACATTTGTAAGTGGTGGCAAACCGTTCTTACTAAGTATTGGTAGAAGCTTTGGATCTTTGTCCAAGAGTGACGCTGCTTTGATTGCGTTGTCCACGAGTTCCTGAATTGCATTGAAGTCCAATTTGTCGCTTGAAAGTCGAGCTTGCTTGCCATCGACAATTGCGCGTACTGAAACGTTTACGGCAGACGGAGACTGATTTTGCGTCATGCCATTGTTGGCGAAGCGAGATGTGGCGACATCTGAGCCGTGCACATGAACTTCAATGCCCTCGGCTTTGCCTTTTCCGTGGGCAAGTGCAGCTTCGATAATTGATTGGCAGTGGTCTTGGGATATCATATTTAAGTGCTCCGTCGCCTTTCGGCTCCTCCGCACGTTTTCTCGCTTCACTCCGCATTGCTCCTCGCAATGCTGCGTTACGCTGAGTTTACGTGCTCCTTGTATTAGTTTTATGTGGAATGGGCCATGCCTACTTTGGTGTTGCGGAAGCGGGCGGGGGCAGCGCCGTGGCCGGTCCACATGGTTTGCATTGGTTGCCCTTTGCCGCATGAGGGCACGCCCCATAAAATGTACTCATCCGGGCCGCAAATAGCATCGCATGAATTCCAGAATTCGGGGGTGATGCCACCGTAACTTGGATTCTTCAACATTTGTCCACGCTTACCGTTTTTGATTTCCCAACCAATTTCAGTTGAGAATTGGAAGTTGTAGCGCAATTGATCAATCGACCAAGACTTATTCGTCTCCATCAAGATTCCATCTTTGGTATCAGAAATGAGATCTTCTAAGCTGCCGGCATTGCCCGGCTCAAGATTGATATTGGTCATGCGAATAATTGGTGTGCGATTCCATGACTCAGAGCGCATCATGCCGCCTGAACGATTGAGTCCAATCAAACTTGCTGTATCGCGAGAGCTCAGATAGCCAGTGAACAAACCATCCTTTACCAAGTAAACCTTTTGCGACTGCACGCCTTCGTCATCAAAACCAAACGATCCCAGTCCACCTGGTGCGGTTGCGTCTGCCACCAAATTGACGATTGATGAACCGTATTGCAATTTGTTGAGCTTATCCGGTGTGAGGAAAGAGGCACCGGCAAAATTTATTTCTTGTCCGAGTGCGCGATCTAATTCTGTTGGATGTCCGCAGCTTTCGTGAATTTGTAATGCCAATTGTGAAGATCCAAGAATTACGTCTTTGACATCCTTTGGGCAAGCTGGTGCAGTTAGTAGCACGACTGATTCTTCCGCAATTTGTTGCGCATGAGCCGGCAAGTCCCAGTGTTCAATTAATTCCCAACCAGCAAGTTGCCATTGCCCACCAAAGGAACTCGGATATGACCGACGTTGGCGATCATTGTTACCAGTTGCATTCGACACAATGCCACAGGCTGCACGATGAAATGTTTGATTGATTCTCGCGCCTTCACTGGAAGCAAAATATTTTTTGTCGCACAGGAAATTCATTGAGCCTTGCGCAAGCGTCACGCCTTTGACTGCGCAGATAATCTCGGCGGCTTTCAGCAATACTGCAAGTTTGTCTTCTAAACTAATTGCAAACGGATCTTTCACACATGGTGACGCCCAGTCAGCAATATGTGCCGGCTCTGCTGCCAGCACAATCGGCTTGTCTAAACAAATTGCACTTGCCTTAGCAGTGGCGACTGCATGACGTGCTGCTTCTTCAATTCCTTTTGCTGTCAAATCTTGCGTTGATGCAAATCCCCAACCGCCATTGCACAATGCACGAATGCCGATGCCCTGACTTGATCCAATGTTGACTGCACCAACTGCCCTGTTTTTCGTTTCCAGATGCTGCCAATCAGATTCAATCACGCGCGCATCCGCATAGCTCGCGCCCATTCCTGTTGCTATATCAATTGCCTGCAGTGCAATTTTTTCCATGCTCCCCCACCAGAATCATTCGTTCATATAATTACAGCACGCCGCGACCAAAGATTCCAGCTTGGAAAGCAAGTTTAGGTTGGGTGCGTAAGTTACCAGAAGATATCACAAGGCTCTACCTTGTGAATATGTGAGTCATTGGTTATGAGAGGAAAACCAATCCTTGACGCCATGGCCACAATCATAGTATCAAAGGGATCCTTTGTGAAGTTAAGCCCGTGAGCTATGATCACGTCAGATTCTTCCATGTGCACCGGAATGATTGCCTTGGCATAAAATCGGTCTTTGACGTAATCTTCAAGCGGCCATCGGAGCTTAATTTGGCCCGCTTTCACCAAAAGCGAGATCTCCCAAAGCACGGGAACTGGCACATAAATTACTGACGACCCATTAATGGCATCGTCGAATGCAGCTCTTACTCGCTTGCTCAATTTGGCATATTTGCCGGTGGCATAAGAGACTAACGGGTGAGTATCTGAGACCAATGATTGCGGAGTTGTCATAATTTTTTGGCGGATTCTTCAATTGATTGCTCGAAAAGTTTTCTAATTTCCTCATTCCCTTCTTCCAGATCACCAATTATTTCTATTGAACCAACCAGGGATCGCGACGTCTTTCTGCCAGCATTCATCGAAGATAGCAACGACTGGTACTCGTGGTAATTGAGAAGCACTGCTACCGTTTTGCCCCGATCTGTGATTTCTATTGGATTGCCTCCCCGAGCAATTGAATCAACCAAAGGCAAGAACCGTTGCCGGGTCTCTGACTTGCCCAGCTTCCGAGTGCTTTTGCCTAGAGGGATTTCTGATCTTCTTACAGCCATTATCGCATTCCCCAAAATCGTACATATCAATTGTACAATACTTTGGCGTCCGCCTAATAATTGAAAGAGGAAGGCGTTATTAATTTTATTCGTAGTGAGTCCACATGCGCAGGACTTTGACGATCTTGTGCTCCTTGATCACTTGGTACACAAGACGATGTTTGATGTTGATTCGCCTAGAGTAAGCACCAGCTAAATCACCAATCAATTTTTCATATGGAGGTGGATTTTGGAAAGGATTTTTCTCTAGGACTGCAAGAAGATTCTGGGCGGACGACTTCAGACCGGCTTTGCTGATCTTTTTTGCATCAGACTGAGCCTGCTTTGTGTAGACTATGCGCCACTTTACCACTTAAGTTCTGTTGAGCACTCCTCAACAGGAGTTTTTAAACCTTTGCGGATTGATTCGCGCATTCCGGGAACTGATAATAGATACAATGTTTCCTTGACGGATCGCCAATCTTCTTCACCGATGATCACGGCATTGCTGTGCTTGCCTGTAATCATAATTGGCTCATGCGAAGTTGACGCCTCTTTTACCAATTGGTAGAGGTCGGCCCTGGCCTTGCTGACGCTGATATTTCGCATTCTTATAACTCTGCAATTGCAAATCCATACCAATGACCATCGTACGTGATTCCGTACGATTCGTCAAGAGTCTACTATACGCAATCGCAAGAAATGTCCAAATAACAAAATGGGATGATGGCATCCCTTTTGTTATTTGGACTTATGGCTGCAACCTGGCCTATGGTGCTATGAAGACATGGCTCGTCATGTCGAGTCGCGCTTCAATTTTGCGTCCACTTCCTATGTGCTCTGCTAATCCCACTTGTGCCCAGACGTAGGTGTCAGCAGCTAGAAACGCCTCTTCCATTGCCTTGAAGGTGGCGTCGTCTGTCGCGTCTCTGCCGAAGTCTGGCAAGCTACGTTTAACAGTGGCCAAATAGTCGCGAGCTTCGTTGATATTGTGGAAAGCCGCATTCGATACTTCTCTGTGTGATGTTCGTTCTGGTCCCCAAGGCCGACCAAAGGGGCCACTCAGTGCGCGAGCAACACAGGCGTTGGCCAAATCCTTGGCGGCTTGGATTCGTAACTCGAAAGGTAATGTATTCATTGTGGAAGTCTCCGTTGAATTAGTGGAAAAACAAAAGAACGTAAACTGATTGAATTAGTACAAGTGTTCAGAAATGATCACGAATCGATTAGCGGAATGCTGCCTGATTCGTGATCACTTTCGAACGTCGAGTGGGTGGAGCACATCGGTCCCGATCGGTTTAGTGACCGGGACCGATGTTGAGATGTGCACTTCTTGCGGAAGTGCGGTTAGCGGCGGCGACCCATCGGAACGTACGGATTGTACGTTCTATAGTTCGTCGTTCCGGTTGGCTGGCTGGACGCTGGGCGACGAGCACGTGGCTTCTTCTTGGCGTTTATTCTGATGTCGCTGTTGAAGTATCCAATCATGCGCCACACGTTGCCAACCAGTTTCCGCGTTGCTTCATTTGTGGCCCAATCTCCGTCGATGTCGAGCCAGGGACAGGTGTCGCCCCCCCCGTCGAGTTTCGTCAGATCTTTGACCCACGAATAGACCGCATTAGGTACAGTAGCTTGCGGTCCGAACTCGTAAACGCTACCGCTTGTCGTTATTTCCACTTGCGTGGAATATCCGGAGATCGCGGTGGCGACGCGCTGCGCTTTTCCTTCGCCGCTAACTTTCAAGCGAACGCGAAGAGCAACTTTGAACGTTAGGTTCGCATTGAGATAAGTCAATGAGAAGCCGACCACTCTGTTGCCGTCCATCTCGACTTCAACATCGCTGCACTTGTGGGCAGCTCGTATGGAGTCAACGATGCGAGTGCGATTGCACAGCTCAGCTTTGAGCGCCTCGCTGGCCGAACTCGAGAGCCAAACGCAGGCATGCGGATTCGGTTCGCTTAAATCGCCGTGCACTTGTTTTGTGTCTCTGATATCTCTTCTGATCATCGGTTACCCTCCTATACGAGTTGAGTGTTGCTTGAGTTATTGGACTTTGATTTGTCGGACTTGGCGAGCATGACCGTGCGATTGACGAGGTATCGGGCGCAAGCGGAGAAGTTCGGTCCTTCCACCATTTGTTCCAGTTCGTCTTGTCGCGCTTGAAGCTCCAGCACTTTCGCATCGTTGCCGAGCTGCATGTACGCGCCGGAGATTTTGGTCCTCAGTTCCGCCATCTCCTCTTTGATTTGGCGAATGCGAGTTCTGTTTCTTTTCACCGGACGTTCAGCTTGTTCGACAGCGGTGGATTTCCGTGCCTTGAGCTTGTTGCGCTGGCCTCTTTTCTTCGCACTAGACTGTGCTTCGATGTGGGCCGTCAACTTGGCGTTGTTCTCCGCCAGCTCCTGCTGTTGTGTGTCGAGCTCATGGTGAAGAACCGCGAGCTGATTTGTGAGTGGATCGATTGCGGCCTTCTGTATCGCGGTGATTCTGCGCTCCAGTGCTTCCGACAGCGACGTGATCTGAGGTTCAATCAGCGCTTTGAAGCTGATCTTCTCGACCGTCGAGCCATGGTTGCATTGGAAGTAAATCATCTCGTCCAGAAAGCTGTAAGTCATTTCCACCCGCTTGCAGGGTTGGGGACAGTCCAGGTTGATTTGATCAACTGTGCCGATCTCATCGAGGCCCCAGTCGCCTTGTTCGATGACTCGGTCGCCTTCGATCAGTTCAGCTTGGCTTGCCTTTTCGATCAACTCGACTGCTCGCTTGGCTGCGCACTCTTTAACGAGCAGAAAGCGGCGATACGCGGCGGCCACCGTTTTGGAATCGGCGACCCAGGCGATCATTGCCGTCGTCTTGTCGATGATTTCCCAGTCCGCACCATATCCGCCAGTCAAACGCAAGGTAGTGGCCTCGCATTTTGTGGGCTTCAACTGGTTGATGTTTTCGGTAACTTCTTTGAGGAAGTTATACAAGTTGGTTTCACCAAAAGCTGGCGATGTTCTATTCGCTTGTGTTTTTCGCATGGCCATTACCTCGTAAATAGTTTTGTGTAGACGTGAGTTATGTGTACCTGCAGCAGAAAGCACCCAGAGTCCAATTGCACCGCTACAGCAAATTGCTGTAACTGCTAGGGTTCTAATCGGATTGCCTGGTGTCTTAAATTGTGTTTCTTGGTTGCTTTCGAGAAATGTGCTGTAGGTTATGTATGTATTGAACTTACGAAATTAGAGCTGCAATAAGATAGATAGGAATGATGCAAGATATGGTCATAAGTTCAAATTGAAATCGAACTACTAAGTAATTACCGCAGAGCGCAGCGTCGCATAGCTAGCGCACAGTCTAATGTTCGATAGCGACCAAGGACGTGCAGCACGAAATGTATATTCGAGTAGTGTGCCAAGCATCGAGGCAACGTGGCGCTTCGTTCATCGATTTGCGCTAACCGCGCTAGCACGGCACAGCACCCCGGGTGCGGTTTTTACTAATGATACTGAGTACTTGATCTAAGATCAGATCTTGCCGCGAGCTATGTATGTTTTGTATGTTCTGGGTACACACAGATTCCTCATTTGTCCCGAGCACGCAAAACTAACCAGCAAATCAAATACACCAAACGTTTCAGCCGATGTTCAACTGCATTCATATGTAGTTGGAGAAAGCGGCTGATTCAGTATTGACTGGAAAGTGCTTTGGCAAATTGAGGAAGTAGCGGATGGTGAGTCGCCAATGGCGGAAAAGGGGAGGATGGGCAATGAAGAGTTATTAGTGACGCGCTAACTACATAAGTAATCAAAATCATCGCGGGAAACTGCGCTTAATGAACTTCGACATAATGTATCGGGCCGATCCGTATATTGCACCCTGTTACTTTACACATCAGGTGATAATGCAAATGACGTCACGCTCATACAAACCAACAAAGGTGATAGGGCAGAGAAAAACCGAGCTAAATAGCCGACCTGCCCGCACATGGGATCTAATGATGAGCAACACGGATTGGCATCTGTGTTGACGCCGTACATCCGGCAAGATCCAAAAATATTGCCGACACCTTTGGCAAGAAACCATTGGAAGAAGAGTTGAGCTGAACTCGAGACCAGTTTTATGAATCTTCTGATTGCAGCAGGCGACTGCTGTACGTCTTCCCCGGTTGAGATAATCCCAAGGAGGTGTAATTTTCATCAAGTTTATTTGAGAAACGAATTCCTGCACAACACATGTTGGCGAACCGACAACATGTGTTGTGCAGGCGAGGGATCCATTTTGCCATGAAATACATGTCGCAAAGCGGGGGCAATCTCTTGAATCAGAACGAATGAATAAATTGAATACAACTAAGTGGGAGACTAAAGCATTCTCCCTATAATTACCCCTCTTGGGGAAATACGCAAACTGCCCGGTGGTCCTGTAAGTCCATAAGCACATATTCTGCGCCACAGTGTGCAGAAGCTCGGCGCGAGACCCGACGGAGTGAGATGCGAACGTGCTGGTGTGGATCATTCAATATGATCCGCACCTGGCACACGTTACTAAGCCCTCACAAGAATTGTTTTTGATGATCGAAATACTATAACAACCAGTAGAAGAACAATAAAAGGTACAACACAAATATAAACAGTGGGAAAGACAATCAAGTCATCCCCACTGTCATACTTTACTGCATTCTCTCATGCCACCATTTCTGGTTGGCTATGCGATTACAGTTTCTTTTGCACGGGCGGTTTGGCGGATTTTGCTGCGGCTTCAACTGCGGGTGCAGTCGACTAGCGGGGACGACTCGTCTGACCGGCCCCGGACAATCAGCCGTACGTATAGCCGGTTGTACATCACTGACCGGGATCGGTTCTGCCTTGGTTTTGAAGTCTGTCCCGAATTGCACCGGCCGTTGTTGAACTGCCGGTGATTCTTGTGACAATGCCGCCTGCGGTAGCAAGGTCATTAGAGCTGCGATTACGATTAGTGTACGTGTGGTCATAGTGACCTCCTTGTTTTGAGAAACTGCGGTGGTCAACAACTGGTCGTTGTTAATCACCACAAAATGATGATTGGCGAATATGCAGGGGTGAGTCGGCGGTTATGCCGTGCTCAGCCCTCTGCATGTTCGAATCACCAACTATTCGTCTGAGTGTCGACGAAATACTTTTCCGAGACCGCCAAACACCTTTTTGGCCAAGCTGCGTTTCTGCTTTTTGGCTTTCTTGGAATCTTTCTTCTCGGACGCGGAAGCATCCGGCTTGTCCTTGCTGGTCGGCTGAGACTGGCTAGTGGACGGAGACGATTGTGAATCGCTCTTGGTTTGTGTGTCAGTCTTTGCTGCACCAGTAGCTTGTGGCGCGGATTGCGGTGTAGATTCCGGTGTACCGGAAGTTTGTGGTGTGCCGGCTGGCTTTGCTGAGCCTGCGTGATCATTGGTCAGCTCAGCCGTTATGCGAATCCACGAGCCTTGCGGAACCAGAATGAGCCCGCCATCCTTCTCGATTTTTGCACTCACACCCACGATGCTGCCCTGCGGAGAATTGATCTGACGCGCGAAGTCTTCACTAATCGTCGCCGCTGTGTCGGTTGACGTCACCTTGTGACTGAATGACCTGCGCCTCTGTTGATTGACTATTACTTTGATAGTGACAACATCTCCTGGAACGAATTCGGTTGATCCGAAAGACTCTTGCTTTTGAGTTTGCGGAGTACTGCGTTGAGTCGTCGATGGATACGTCGGCGTGCTGTCCGATGGATAAGACGGTTGGTGGCGGTAGCGCTCTGCTTCTTCTTGGCTTTGCACTTGCTGCTTCTTCGTCTCGAGATCTCGCTGCAACTGATCAGCTCTATTGCGTTCAGTCCATTCCTGATTGTTGGGACTTGGATCATAAGTTCGGCCGGCACCGCTTGAGTTTCGTTTGAACTCGAGATCTTGCATGTCGCGCTTGTATTGTTCGAGCTGCCATGAGCTTGGATTTCCGTATTGTATATCGCGCTGGATTTGATCGAGCTTGTATTGGCGCTGCTGCGATTCATAATCACGCTGCTGTTGATCATATTGGCGCTGCTGATCCGCTCTCTCTTTCTCCTGCTTCTCTCGGTATTGTCTTTCTTCTTCCATGCGCTTGAATGGGTCATCATTATTGCCCCAGTATTGCGCTAAGAGCAAAAAGATTGGTTTCGGTTCGCCTGGAAGAACGATGGTTGGATCCGGCGATTCGGTTGCGGTTGGATTTGCCATTGCTGGTGTTACCAGCATCATAGCCGCGACAACGGCTAATAGTGCTCGCTTAAACATAGTCATCTCCTTGTTTTTTGCGGAAACTTTATTGGTATAAAAACGAGCTCGTGGGAGGGGCGTATTGTTTACGCCCCTCGCGCAGAGTCTTGGCGCTAGTTAGTCGTCGCTGTGGCGGCGAAATAACTTGCCGATGCCACCAAACACTTGGAAGTGGTGGCATCTGGAGTTATTGGGGTAGTGGTTTGTGTGGAGCAATGCTTAGGAGAATGGCCTTGTCCGCAGCAATTGGCGATGTTGTTCGCGTTATGCTGCGGGCAGAGCCTGTTCTCATTCACTTATTGCTGTTCGTCACCACTCGCCGATACTTCCCATTCGCGTGAGATGTATCGCAGCTCTTCCACTTTCTTTTCCAGTGTCGGCATTACGAGTGCCACCACCATAACGCCGAGTTGAATCAGGCAGGTCATTCCCTCGAGAGGTTTGAGTGCCTCGGACATTTCATCGCGCTTCGCTCTCAGAGCCACAAGCGATTCGTCGCTGGCAGTGTTGCGCAGGCGATCGAATCGCGTTTGAGCAAACTGCAGGGCGAGAGCCACCTTCAGTCCAGAATGCAGAACCGTGGTCAGTCCGGTGCCAGCCATTTGGCTGTGTATGCCGATGTGATTCATGATCGCATCGACTATTGTGTTATCCGGATTGGCGATCAGGAGATGTCTGAATCCTTGCAGGAACTCCATGTTGGTGAAGAGTTCGTTTGCCTGGAATGTTGCCAGCGTCTCGGCGACGATTGGCGCGTGCTCTTTGACGATGTCGACATCGCGCGCGAAGAGATCTGCTTCTGTTGAATCACCGCGGGAAGCATCTACTTCTTCGCGAATGTCCGGCAGAGCAATTTGTGTCAGGATGATGCCGAGTTCGGTGAGGCGCTCGGGCTGCTTCAAGCGGTCAATCAAAGCCTGCAACAATTGGGCTTGCGCATTGAGGACTTTCTTCATGTCCTCTGCGGCTGTTTCTTTTGCTTCTTCGATTTCTGTCAGCCCGACGGCTGCATCGAAGGCATCTTCGGCTAAGAGTTGCAGAATTTGGAGCAAATCATCTTCTGCGCATTCTTGCATTGGCCGGAGCAAGTCGAGTGTACTGTCGATTTCGCTGCTAGACGGATTATCGACAATTTGATTGAGCAGGCCGAATGCCGTTTGCAGGGTCACTTCGGCCACTTGATGGCGATCGAGAAGTTGCACAATCAGTCTGGTGAGGCGAGCTACCTCGGACTGATTGCGCTCGATATCTTGTTCGAGTTTTTCGATTCTTTCTTGATTCTCGTGCATCTGTGTTTATCTCCATGAGGTTTTTCTATCGGACGTAAGAGGAACTGACGCAGCATGGTTGCTGCGTCACTCAATGTTGGAAAACGCGAGCGAAGCTCCTTGTTACGCTTTCGCGTAATTCAGATTGCCTCGCCCGCGTTTGCAAAATTCAAACGCTTTTTACTAGCCATTCCAACTCGTCTGGCATGTAAGCGATGATTTCGTTCAGCGTTATTACTTGTGATGTTGATACACAGGACGCATGAACTGTCTCTACTTTCTCGGCAAGCTTGTCTCGCATTTGGGCGATGGTGTCGCCTGAGGTGTTAGGATCCTGTGCTGCTTCGTCGATGTTCAACTGAGCAACCATGACTGCAATTGCCGCGTTGGCTAAATGTTTCGCCATACGCTTTGCATGCATTTCGCAGGGAAAACTTAGCTTCTTCACTTCAGCCAGGAGTTGTTTTGCTTCTTCGTCACGATTTCCTTCGTGAATCAGTTGCAAAAGTTGCCTTTGCTTTTCCTGCGCGGCGTTCATCTTGCTGCGATCCATTCTTCGGCAAGCAGCTTTGTGAGTTTGCGCTACTGCTGTTTGAATCGCTTGCTCGAATGTTTGGGCGATCTTTTCATCGCGATTGCTTAACTCAAGGAAAATATATTCCATGAGCATCACATCGAATGATCCAATCAAGGCTGTGCCCGGCGAGGAACTTGCTTCCTTGACCAGTTCGTCGATTCTGCGCATTTCGACCTCGTATTCGTAGAGTCTTTCTTCGAACACGTTGTCGCAGATGTCTTTGTAGCAGAGCAAAAGATCTGCATCAGCAGCAAACGCTTCCGCCAATTTAATCAGCGCATCTTTTTGAAACAATTGGCAAGCCGTGAGCTGTGTTGCCAACTCCTCTCGCATTTCAGCAACTGTTCCGGTAGGAGCGTGTGCACGCAGAAGACCAATCAATGTGTCAATTGTTTGGCTGGCTTTCGCGCGCAGTTCGCGGCTGTCATTGAACGTTGTGACAATTTGCTTGGCAGCAGCTTCAGCTTTCTGTGCGTCCTGGTCGAACTTCTTCATTGCATCTTCGGAGTTCATCGTGTTAACCTCCTAACTTTGCCTTTTTGAGAAGGGCATAGATTTCCGGGTTGAGATACGGTTGCAGTTTGCTGAACTCGATACCCACGGACAGGTGTCGTGTGAGTGTTGGTGTGCCGTCTTTGTCTTTCCAAATCGGATAACCGTCGAATTCAAAAATCATCCGACCCTCATACTGCTCATGAGTGTCGGGGTGTTGAGATGGGCCGGTGAGAATAACCGTGCGAAAGTTGTTAACATTCGCGCTGGTTACATTCTTGACCCATTGCGGCTCGTATTTTCCAACTGACGTATCGAGAAGTTCCTTCCTGCAATAGTTCGATAGGAACTGCACATAGCCTGTGTCCTTGCAGAAGATATCTTCTAGTTCCAATTTTTGTGCAGGACGAAGGCGAGCCATGAAGCTGCCTGTGGAGCTGTGATCGCCTTTGCCACCAAACAGGTATCCTTGATTGACGGCTTCGATTGATATCAAGTCTGCCGTCAGAAAAGTTTGCTCGGCGCTGCCCCAGACTTGACCATAAAGAGTCTTCATCACTTCCGGCGGCCACGCCTTGTCGTCGTCGACATATTCTTCTGTTTCGCCTGCCTCTGTGACTGCCGGAAAAAATGCTTTGCGCATGTTCGGCATTCGCAAAGGTCTTTGCAGATCGTAGGCAAAGCGCAATTCCCTTGACTGTGATAACCGCTCGCACTCGAATGATTCTTGTGCTGCCATTGTTGCTACCCAATCTCTGATCAGCACATTCACTTTGTGAAGGTCGGGATCGTCTTTATCGGCGATCTGAGTAAACCAGAAATCAACACCGAGACCGCGAACGATGTTGGCTTTGACCAAACATTTGTTCGACCAAAATGGTTTGCTTTGTTCTTTTGCGGCTTGTTGGCTTGTCTGTGGTACGGGTATTTCGTGCGCCAGTCCAGGACTTAGTGGGCAGACACACGTAAGAAACAGCACTGAAATCAGCGCAGTTATCATTCGTGAGCATTGGGAACTGAGCATAGGGTGTCCTCCAAAATTTAGTAAGTAGGGGCGGGGTTTCCCCGCCCTACGGGCAACAACCTTGCGGTTGTGTTTCGCCTTACAAGCAGGGCATCATTCCCGGCTCGTCGCCGCAACCGCGGTCGTCGACTGAAAGCAGAGTCAGTTCGATCGTGCAATAGTTTTCCAGCACGGGTTCTTCATCCAGCGCGCAGTGGGAAAGCATTGCAAATGGGTGGCGCGTATTTCTGTTCACGACGATCACGAGCGTGCGATCATCGAATGGTGTGTCCGGCGATACGCGATATGCTCGTGGCCATTCGATCGGCAGGAGAGTAGTGGTTAACTCATCCAGCTCTTGTGAAACGGAAGCAATCTCTAGGCGCTCCAGCATCTCATTTGGGCAGGTGAGATTGATTGTCCAGTTTATGTCCGGATTCAGTTGGATGCGCTGTACTCCAGGCGTGAGAGTCAGGTTGACTGGGTGGTTTTCTTTTGGAAATTGTCTTTCGGGCATGTCGTGCGTCTCCTAACGGTTGGTTATTTCAATGGGCGACTGTCCAATTTCGCAAGAAGAACACGCAAGCGTTATCACTCTCCTTGGCTCAAAGCCAAAGATGTGTCGGTGATAATTGCGTGCGGGTTTATGTTCTGTGCGTAATTGAAAGTCGAAGGAAATATCTAATTGCAATTGAACCTATCAAATTGAAAGGCCTAATTTGAAGTTGAATTTGATATATGTGAATGGCAATTTAGCAAGATTGGCTATCGGCGGTTAGCACCAGCAAGCGTATGCGCCATAGTGCCACCACTTGGCTAGCCCGGCTGCGCGAGGCAGATCATTAGTTGCCTGTAATTTGTTCGTGGTGATTTCTCCGCTCCTAGTAGCTCCTCGAATGACATAATGTTGAGAGCCGCCGCCAGAGTGCGTCCTTGTATCAAATCGCGAGATTATTAGTGCTGACAATCACTAAACCAAAAACAAGCGTGGACAATCCGCCAAGTAAGACCTTGGCAGATCAGTCTCTTTGGTTTGCTATTTGGTTTATGACCTGGCCTTTGCTCATTAATATGTTTGTTCAGTCGATTTCTAGTTTCGGTGATGTTTGGATCGCCGGGCGCTTAGGATCGAATTCGCAAGCTGCGCTAGGAATGGGTGGTCAGATTTTCTTCCTCATGCTCTTGCCGCAAATTGCTCTGGCTGCCGGAACCACGACGCAAATAAGTAAACTGTGGGGCGCGAAGGAATTTGTCTCGGCACAACAACTTGTGCGCAAGAGTCTTCAGCTCTCTCTTTTCTTGGGAGTGGTTGTTGCAATTGCTGGAATTGTGGGAGGCACTTGGATGTTGCAAATCCAAGGAGCCTCGCCACTGGTGGCAGCATGCGGATCTGATTTTCTAAAATTCTATTTGCTTGCGCTTATTCCTGGCTATGTTCACTATGTCGCCACTGGTATTTTTCGCGCGCAGGGCACACCGCGTGTTGCGCTTTGGATACAAGTTGGGACTGTCGTTACTCTGCTAACTTCAGAAGTCGTCTTCTGCCTCACGCCATTTCATTACGGAATATCTGGCATTGGCATGGCCTGGTTGATCGCAGAATCTTTCGCCGCAGCTTTATCTGTTGTTTGCATGCGTAGGGGCGAGGCATGCCTCGCCCGAAGTAATCAAAGTGGTGGCACATCGGTTGCTGCGGGTCAGGCATGCCTGACCCCTACATCTGCTGGCTCTGGCGCATCGTCACTACGCGATCTGTTTGCCATCGGCATACCGGCTTCGATGCGTGAACTTATTTGGTTTTTTAGCGGATACTTTGTACTGCTCGCACTTTCCATGTTGGCTCTTCCAGCATCCGGCCAAGCGTCGTGGACGATTGGCATACGCGTGGAAGAAATGTTTGCTGCCAATCCGTTATATGCTTTGGCCGCTGCTGCCACAATTATTGTCGGCCAAAATATTGGAGCGGGAAAAATTGAAAATGCGCGCCGCGCCGGTTGGCAAATTGCCGGTATTGGTTTTCTGCTAAACCTAATAGTAGGAGCAGCGATGTTTTTATTTGCCGAACCATTAGCAAAGTTGATGAGCAGCGATCCAGCGGCTGTGACAAACGCCAAACTCTTTTTCCAAATTGTCGCTGCCTCTGAACCATTCGTGGCCCTCTGGTACATTTTATTCGGCGCCTTGCTCGGTGCAGGCTATACCGTTATGCCAATGATTGTTACAGCCATCGGCTTATTGGCCATTCGCGCACCACTTGCCTGGTATCTCAGCACGCAAACGGGTTTTGGTATCACTGGCACATGGGCAGCCATCGCAGTCTCCAATGTGCTAATTGGCCTTGCCGCTGTCATCCTATTTCGTTCCAACGCCTGGACAATTTCTTTAGGGCGAAAGTCGCTCTAGTTAACGAGCGAGCCTGCGCTTAATATCATCCAACTGTTTTTGTAGCGTAGTGATTTCTAATCGTGATACGGTAGCTTGCCCGTGTTTGCCCCCGCTATTCAGCTCTTGTTGCACACGCTCAGTCACCCACTCACGAATTATAGTGCCCAAAGGCCGACGGGCGGTTTCGGCAATTGAGAATAAATCCTGGTATGTTTGTTCATCAAGGCGAAACTGCACGACTTCCGTCTTGGCGATATAATCTCTAGCCTTCTTCTTTAATTGTTTGACGCGACGCTTTAAGCCAGGCGTCATCTCGGTTATCTCTTTCTTTGTCATGTTTTCTTTCTTTCCCTATATAGGGCTGCAAAATACTTCCTGGCTTTATTGGCGTGGAAAATGTTTTCTTTCCCGTCTGGCAAGAACTCAACACCAACTTCAATGAGTCTAACTCCGTCTTGAGAGAATCCGACAAACATCAGCCGGTCGTTACCATTATTTCGCTTAAGCGGGAAATACTCTGAATCATTGGATTCAATGACTTGTAGTGCTTCCAACCTTGTTATGCCGTGCCTACTTAGACTATCGTCATTAAATTGAAACGATTGTTCCACAATTAATCGGTGTACTGACATTGTCGTACAAAACCATTACAATGTCAAGACGTGCCGCCTCGCAAATTGCCCCACATATATAAAGACGTTTGAGGTCATTTAAAGTTCAAAAAGTGATGATTAAATCTGCCAAAAAGTAGAAACTGGGGAGTTGCCTCCCCAGTTTCTATGATCTCCGAGTGCGGATCACATTGAGATCAGTCCGTCGTCGCTTTGTTCTGGTCTACCTGTCTCGAACTGGAAGTTCGGGAATTCGTCACCAGTTTGCAACGCGAACCACGATCTGTCTGCAAGCCCGAACTCCTCTTTGGGAGGAACGGCCACCTTTTCGGAGTCCTTGGTCTTCACTACCGAAGTTTCATTGAGGAGCGACTCAATGTCGGTATCATCTGGCTCGATTCCTTCCGCAAAGTGCCGCCAAAGTGTGGCACACTGTGCAGAGGCACGCAGGACAACGCAGTCGGCGCCGGCCGAGTCAAATCCAAGTTGCATTCCTTTGGCTAGTGCTTCAACCGCCCTGCGGAATTGCTCCTCGGTCTGACCGTCTTTCGGTACGAGCACGATCAAGCGCGTGATGCCGCCTTGCCAGTTGACGTTCTTTCGTGTGTACATGAAGTACGGCTGATTGAACTGCAACTGGCCCTTGAACAACTTGGGAAATCCTCGGCTGCTCGAAGGTGGAATCTCAAAGATCCAGTTGTGGATGTTTTGATAGTGCATGCCAAACCAGTTCTTTTCTGCTCTGTGATACTCTTCGACACTCTCGTAGACGACAATCGCGACTTCGTCCGGCACGCCGGCGATCTTTCGCGAAATGTTGAGAAGCACTGCCGGCAGATATGCAATGAGCGCGAGCAGCTCGTAACTCATAAAATACACCGTGCTAGGCATGAAATCAGTCGAGAGCCATTTGAGAAAGTTGCTCAGCCCTTTCTTTGTGCGCTCTTCCGTAGTGGCACCGTCGTTGTTGAACAATGCCGGATTGATCATTCCCCACCAGGCTCTGATGGGCAATTCTTCCGGTTGTCCGGCAAGAATGTTCTGATACCACTTTTCCATGTTGTCGAGAATGAATTGTGGAACAAAGTTCTCTTTCTTTTTGGTCATTTTCGTAGTGCCTCATTTGTGGTGGGGAAACAATGATTCCTTGAGTGCTATTTGTTGGGATACCACAACAAATAAACGATCACCTGGCGGCGTCCATTATACGGACAGGCAAAACGAGCATCTTGGAGCGAGCCCGTCTTGTCGGTGCTGGTCAGTTTGAAATTGATGTCGACCAAAGCGTGGGCTATCGATCGGAAGTCGGCTAGAAGACGACCCCCTGCGATTACCTCATCGATGTGGTTCTTAGCTGCCTGCTTTTCGTCTTCGGTAAGCGGGGTCGCATTCATTGCTGAGAGCAGACCCTTTTCGGTTGCCCAAGCAGCTACGGCATGATGTTCATGCCACAGTTTCAGGACCATCGGTCGCTTGGTGCAGATGCAGTCCTCGACTGCCAGCGCTCCACAAAAGCACTCTTGGCCGCAAATGCATTCTTCCCAGTCGAGGGTTTTGTCCTTGCCGGAAATCACAACATCTTGTAGACGTGACATGCATTCGAAGCAACCGCAACGCAATTTTTCATTGACGATCGGTTGCAGCGGTTCAATTGCTGCTGCAATAATTGCCGATTGCAGCATGTTGAGAAATCCCGGAGGGGTGCCGGCATTTTTTATCTCGTTCATTTTCATTCTCCTCGAATTTAATTCCAATGACAAAGGCGGGAGTCAGTTCGTGCGAACAGAGCTCTCGCTACTAAGAGTTCAAAAATCTAAAAGTTATGGATTCGCTTGGGTTTTAGGTTCCGTGCACATTAAAACATGATCTATATATATAGAACCTTATATATAGATGGAAAGCTAAATCAATAAGTGAACTTCCTTTTTTTAAGGAAAGTAATGAACAAGTCTTAGCGCAGCTATGTGACAGCCGGTGTGAGCTGCCTCGTCGTTTAATCAATCGGGTCGCAGGGTTTATGAAGCCTCTTCATACTCATCGGGCGGCAATTCATCAAGCGCAGCTTGGCTGAGCCGATGAGTTTCCCAATAACGCTTTTCGGCTTTCGGGTCATCGAAATCGGGGATATCGTCTAATGATTGAATCTCATGGGCATCTTCCTCGGCTAAGCCAATGAACTTGCGCCAGGAACCGACCCATTTTCTATCAACATTTTTGCTTCTGTTCATAGTCGTTCCTCCCGTTGCACGTCAATTTAATCTTGCGGGTATGGATCTATATGATCTGTTTTCAGATTAGCACAAACTTCAACCGGCTTCTTCGAGTTTATCCACGCGCATTTCCAGGGTATCGATTCGATTATCACTTTCATCGGCACGTACAGTTAGCGATCGATAGTCCTCTGAGAAAACCAGCTTTAAGGTATCCAACTGTTCATTGACATGATCGAGACCCCTTTCGCAGCCACCAACATGGGATTCTACTCTGCCCAATCGAACGTTAGTCTCAGCCAGCCCCGAATTTAGCTGACGCAGCAAGACAGAGTGTTCTTTGGAGGTAGCCTCAAGTGTTCCCAGCCTGGCATTGTTTTCGTCTAGCCGGGCATTGGTTTCGTCGATCTTCGCTCCCAATCTAGTCTCGACTGTGCCTAGTCGGGCATTGGTTTCATCAATGCGCGATCCTAAGCTTGTCTCAAGGGTGCCGAGCTTGGCATTGGTTTCATCAATGCGCGATCCGAGCTTCGCTTCAAGCTTGCCAAGCCCTTCGTCAATCTTGGCATTGGTTTCGTCGATGCGCGATCCTAGCTTCGTCTCAAGTGTGCCCAGCTTGGCATTGGTTTCGCCGACTCTCTCGGCGATTAATTCAACAACTTCCAATAGTCTATTCTCGATGTTCATCTTAGCCGCTCCTTTAAGCAACGAGTAGTCCTATTGTTAAAGACGCTCGAACCCCCAAAAAAGTTCAATGAATTTACACCTATTTTACCAAATTAACCAACTGGCAACCCTTGCGCGTCTTCCAGATGCGAGAGCGTGTGCGGTTTCCGCTCGCCGATTTCGCTAACCGCGCTAGCCAATTATCGGTGGCGCAAGTGGGGAAAGCCCCAATGCAATTATTGTTTCTAATTCAAATAAAAAGATAGGTTGCATTTATATTCGCTCGATTTTCAATCGAAATGGAAACGTAAAAAACCCCCAGTATTTCTTGATGTACGCCGATTTCCCAGTTTGTCAGTTGTTTTGCAACCGGCAAGTGGTATCACGCGCGTCGCTTAAAAATCGAGACGCTCATATGAGCACAAAGTTTTTCATCGACACCCGTAATGTTTGAAAAGGAGAAAATCATGAAGCGCACATTGATCATCGCAGTACTGATTCTGGGATTTGTTTTCGCGCTGTTCGCGATAACCAAGTCTGCTGAGCCTCGCCATTACCGTTATGGCTACGGCAGCTATGGTCGAGGCTGGTGCAATGGCGGCTATGGTGACTACCAGAACCGGTATCTCCGCTTTGGGTACACTCCGTATTCCAATTACCGATACGGTGCACCGTCCCTGTCCAGAGTTGAAGTTTACCGGCAGAAAATCCAACGAGAACGCGAGCTCCGGTGCATCAACTTTGCATACCTCTCGGTGCTCGGCGTGCTCACCGTCCTCTCCGTATTCTTTCTCTGGAAAGCGAAAAGCGCTGCGAAAAAGGAAGAATCGCAAGACAGCTAACAAATCAAATCGGAGACATTGGTCGAGCGCGCGAATTGCACGCTCGACTTTTTAGTATACCCAATTGAATTCGACTTGCTCCGGGTTGACCGCAGCAGGACGTGGAGGTTTTTATGAGAAATTTCAGGAGGCAGTTCGGCAAGACGACTGCCGAAATTGCAAAAAAGTCGCCCACTCTTGTTGCTGATATCGCAGAGATTAGAGAGAAGGGAGTCAAAATCAGACGCATTTTTGGACCGTGCCAGGCCTGTTACGATCGAAAGAAATGGATCATCTACATTTCCTGGCAGTGCCCGAAACTGTACAAGCTTGTGAGCATTGCACACGAGTTTGTGCACGCACTGGTGAAACCCAGTAAAGATCCAATACCTGGTGAGACTGGACGCCAGGAATTCATCAACGCTTGTTTGGAGGAGGAGACAGAAGCGATCTGTCATGAAATCCAGATAGTCCGAGAATTTCTCGCGGCTGGTGTGCCGGTGGAGGAAAAGGAATTGATCTGGCTCAATCGCTACCGCTACGGTGGTGGCAAAGCCAATATCCGCAGATGGTTGGAGAAGACCATAACTTCCACAACCGGAGAAACATATCCGGAGTATTACGGAGAATGGTACGACGAAGTGATACCAAAGAAAATGCGCTTACCCTAGCGCTCAGGATTCTAAAAGGAGACTTGAAATGGAAAAGCCAGAGTTGGGAAATGACAAACTCAGGATTATCGAAATCATACAGCAAACGAAGGTGGTCGAGGATTGGAGAATTCTTGACCCTAAGAAAGCAGTATTGATTGAGTTGTGTTCAAGGCAGTGTTTTCTGATACCAGTGTTTGAGAAACTCATTCGTATTCTGGAGACAGATCTTCCGTGCTACACGATGGCAGTGGAGCCGGTTGATGGTGGTGAGCACATGTATGCCTATCACGTGGAATTCCGCAAGAACGATAGTGTATCGTCTTCGCGAGAAGCAGAATTGCTTCACTTGCTTCGCAACTTGTTCAGCCCTCTCAAAGAAGTGCTGACGACAGAAAACAATTCGGGATTGTTCTACCTGTGGATCAAGTTGCCTGATGGCACATATTTCTATCCCGAGGAGGCTGCGCAATTGAACATTGCGTAGTCCATTCGTAGCGAAAATGCTACAGGTTGTGACTAGATACACCAAATAGTACAAGCCCGTCGGAGGAGGATAAACATTGGTCTAGCGTAAGCAGGATCAATGTTTGCCCTCCAATGAGTTTTTGACCATCAAAGATATCACTACCATTGGAGACAATTGACATGGACATAATTCATAGACAAGATGAACATTCTGAGGAAGCGATACTCGAGCGGTCGCGCCAATTTGTGCTGGAGCGAATTTGGAGTTTCGAGGATCGCGTACTTCAACTGAAGGCGGCGCAGCTCATCGTACTTTCGATGCAGTTGATCCGTTTTCAATTCAAGGACCAAACACCTCATGTTGCCTTTCAAAATTGGCAGCAAGATCTCTTAAGGTGCGGCGACCCCAGCTTGAAATTCGTCGCGGCAGCAAAAACACTGTCGAAGACGTTTGAACAAGCTGAGATAGGACTCCTCTCCGCCGACACCACCAAACTTGTGTTTAATGGATGGGGTCTCAGCAAGAAGCTAGTGCCGGTCACGCTGAGCAATGACCAATTTAAGTCACTCAAGGGTACACACGATGATGAACAGTACATTGCTCGGGCTGCCCTGCTCGACTGCATTGGTGCACCGCGCTTAGGCTACCTACCACTATCGTTTGGAACTGAACTCGGTGCCGAGCCTTGGGGTGGAAGATTCGACAGCTGCTACTGAACCCCTTGAAAAAATATACGCAGCACGTTTGGGAAACCGGCGTGCTGCGTTATTTTTTTGCGATTAACTACGAGTGGTGATAGTAGAGTGTTTAATAGGCTCTAGCGAATACTACTCTTGTGGTGGCATCGCCTTTGCAGTAGATGCACTTGCCTGGTGTCTTTTCCCAATCGAATGGAATGCAGCGGATGGTTGCTTTGGTTTCTTCTTTGATCGAAGCTTCGCACTTCGCTGATTCGCACCAGTGAGATTCGATGAAGCAGTTAGCTGTATCCAATTGTTTTTTGAAGCCGTCGAAATCGGCAATTTGCTTGGTGTTTTCTGTGCGGAAGGCTAATGCCTTGTCGTAAATATTCTTTTGAATGATATCGAGCAGTTTTACAACTTCCGCATCTAAGCCATGCTCGCTGACACCGCGCAATTTATCGCCGGTATCGCGCCGGGCAATTTCGACTACGTTGGCAGCCACATCGCGTGGTCCAATGTTTATGCGCAAAGGCACACCCTTTTGTTCCCAGTGATTGAACTTCCATCCTGGTGTGTACTGTTCGCGTTCGTCAAAATGTACGCGCACAAGAGGCTTCAACATCGAGACTAGCTTGCGACAATATTCTGTAACAACTGCCTTCTCGTCGTCCTTCTTATAAATCGGCACAATCACAACTTGGTACGGTGCTAATTTTGGTGGCAACACCAAACCTTTCTCATCACCATGACCCATGATTAGCGCACCGATCAAACGAGTGGAAACGCCCCAGCTTGTTTGCCAGACATGTTCTAGTCCGCCGCCGGCACTTTGGAATTGAATGTCAAAAGCCTTGGCAAAATTTTGTCCGAGAAAATGTGACGTACCTGCTTGCAGGGCTTTACCATCACGCATCAACCCCTCAATACAATAAGTGCGCACCGCACCAGCAAAACGCTCAGCTGCTGTTTTTTCTCCAGTCAGAACCGGCAACGCCATCCAATTTTCGGCAAAGTCTTTGTACATCTCAAGCATTCTGCGCGCTTCTTCTTCTGCTTCCTGCTCGGTGGCGTGTGCAGTGTGACCTTCCTGCCACAAAAATTCCGTTGTGCGCAAGAAAAGCCGCGTGCGCATTTCCCAGCGAACTACGTTTGCCCACTGATTGATCAATAGTGGCAGATCGCGCCACGATTGTACCCATTTGGCAAACATATGATTGATGATCGTTTCCGATGTTGGACGAACAAATAGCGGCTCATCCAACTTTTTGCCACCACCATGGGTGACGACTGCGCACTCCGGCGCAAAACCTTCGACGTGCTCTTTTTCTTTCGTCATGAAAGATTCAGGAATGAGCATAGGGAAGTAAGCATTCACGTGACCAAGATCCTTGATCATTTGATCAAGCGCGCGTTGAATATTTTCCCAAAGAGCATAACCATAAGGGCGAATCACCATGCAACCTTTGACTGGTGAATAATCAGCAAGCTCGGCTTGTATCACGACATCCGTGTACCAGCGCGCGCGCTCCGCGTCCTTGCCCTTGTCTTCTTCTTCTTCCATGATGCCTTCCTGCAAATTGTCCTTTACTTCCATCGCAAAGTCCCCTATAAAAATCGCCGAAAGATCAAGTATACCGCACCTCGAGGCGGCTTTTCACCGCTGCACGCTTTCCGCCAGTCTTCCTCTTGACTGTGGAGAGTTATCCACAGTATAATAGCTATTATGAAAACCATTCAAATTACGATTGATGAATCATTGCTAGGCAAAATCGATAACAATTGCGGTAAACGCGATCGTTCGTCTTTCTTTCGCAAGGCTGCCCTGATCTTGCTCAAACAATTGCACACAAAAAAACTTGAAGAGCAACATCGTGCTGGCTATGCACGCAAGCCAGTTCAGAAAGGCGAGTTTGATATCTGGCAAGATGAACAGGTTTGGCCGGAGTGAATCGCGGCGATATTCGCTATTACACTTTTAAGGCGCCAGATAAACGGCGTCCTGTTTTGATTTTGAGCCGAGATAGTGTGATTCCATATTTGGCTGAAGTTACCATTGCACCGATAACATCAAGAGTTCGCAATATTCCTTCTGAAGTATTCTTGTCCAAGACAGATGGGCTTGAGAAGGATTGCGCTGTTAATTGTGATCACATTCAAACAGTGCAGCAAGCAAAAATTGGCAAGCTTGTTGCAAAATTGAGCAGCGCTAAGATGCATGAAATTAAACAAGCCTGCATGTTTGCCTTGGGATTTGATTAACGCTGTCGCGAGCAGTGCCCTAATCAACTAACTGGACGGTCGTCATAATTACTCTGTAACTCACCTGCTTGCAACGCGCTTTTTGATTCGGCTGCGCGACCGGTCCTTCAATCTACCGCCAATCGGCAACTTTTTGATCTTGCGTGATTCGACATAAGCCACGGGGTTAATTCGCTTTTCATAAGTGTCTTCATTCGTTCTTGCATCATAAAAGAAAAGCAGATGGTCCACCAGTTCTCCCAATGAAATACCAAGCTGACTAGACAATTTGTCTAGTCTATCCTTGGTCGCCGGCTTTACCCGGGTGTGCAAAGTCGCGCCATCCTTAGAAGGGCGCCCAGGTTGCTGGTAACCGGCTAGCTTTCCCTCGAGGTAATCGACATAGGTATCGTTCAGAAATTCTACAAACAATTGACACGCTTCTTCCTTAGTTTCGGCAGCAGCGATCACCTCATCGCACAGGGGTGACTCAACCACAAAGCACTCATCTTTTGGATCGAAATACAGAACTGCAGTATTCAGGATAATTTCTTTTTTCAACATCTTCCTATCCTCGCTCAAGCAATTTGAGCGCCCGTTTTACATAAACTTCCAACACGGGCTCTCCCTTAATGCCCTTCCCATGCAAAACAGAAAATCTTGTGACCGTCTTACCATCGCCTGCAATGATTTTGTAATGACTTGCCTTGCTTAGCTGCTCAATTGAGCAGCTATATGCCCTGAGCATTTCAATGAAGACCCGTAATTCGATGGTTTTCACGATCTGGTGAACCTCTTTGATCTTATCACGTTTCCTGTTGTGCAAATAGTAATTTACGCAACCACTTATTATTCGGGGTATCCGCTCCCCTCGCCCGATATATATAAGACGTTTCAGGCGCCCAAAAAGTTCAAATCAAGAGGTGCTTTCTTTGATTAATTCTGAAAGGCGAGTTTGATGGTTGCACGACTAAGCAGAGTTAAGCTGCATGAAGTTAAATGAGCCTGCACGCTTGCCTTGGGATTGGATTGATGCTTCGCGAGCTGCGCGACCAATCTGCAGCTTGAGCTAATGGGACAATCCCCCCTGCAATTATTGTTTCCAATTCCAATATACATGTAAGTTGATTTTATACACGCCCATTTTCAATCGAATAGGAATTAGTTAGAACACCCGCAACTCTTCGCTGACACTGTGATACCGCAACCAAGCTACTCATTTGAGAAGCCTGTTGGTGGCACACGTCGGACGAGAGCTCTTTGCGATTCGATAGAAGTTTTGGGATTGCCACGCGCGCTTTGCGCGGTGTGGTGTTGCTGATTGTGATCTGGTAAATCCAAACCGCAAAACCTCAGGAGGCATCAAAATGCAACTTGTAATTATGGCACCGCTTGTGCTACTTGGAGCGCCGATATTGTTGATTTTTATCGTGCTAGTTTATCTGTTCGACGCCTTAAAATCTATAGCGGTAAAACATCGTCGCCGCTTGCAAAAAGTCGATGATATCGATCAGGCTCTGATGTTGGCAGCGAAAGCGGTGCACGATGAGACTGGGTGCGGAGTTGACGCTGCGACTGTTGAACTTGGCACCATTGTTGGCACGACCATCGAGCCAATCGGCGAAGTTGTGCGTAATCGATTGAATGGTTGCAAGCCAAGCAGGCTCGCAGACATACAAAGAGATGCAGCTAAAATGGCGGCTGCTCACCTCAAAGGGCCTTCGTCTAAGCGCAAGGAAGTTCGCCAGTATTTTCGATTGGCGGCTGAGAACAGTTGCCGATTTTAGTTAGCCAGCACAAACGACTCTCTTGATGCGTCGAGCCGGTATCCGGCTCGGCGGTTTATTAGTATGGACACCTTTTCGGAGAAAACGTTATGGAACCTGAAACGGAATTTGCATTCACCGACGAGAGCGATGCGGTGAGTGCCGACGCGCAATGGTTGGGATCTGGTAAGCCCCTGTCAGAGATCGCCGGTTCTGTTCAATCAAGTTGTCCGTCTCCAGTCCAGCTGCGCTGTTGCAGTGAGGAGTGCCAGCAGTGATGTTGGTCAGTGTCGGGGCAGCACCGACAACGGGCACCATTTTTAAGCTTGGCGCTTGGTGCGTGATCAGGAGGGAATATGAGTCCATTGTATATGATAGTTTTATGCGCGACGCTCGTGTTTGTTCTTCCGATGATCGGACCGCGCATCAGCAGATGGCTAGCGCGAAAAGACTTTGCGAAACTCGGACTTACAGAAAGAGAAATCGAATTCGCGGTTCGTAGAAACCTGTTGTCTGAGCACCGTCTTTACGAACATGTCGTTCGAGAGTTCTACTTGAAGAAAACGGAGTACGTGGAGACGCTGGATAGCATCTGCGTGAACTACCACGAACTTGTTCATAAGCTAAGCAACGCGCTACCCCTAAACGATATGCGCGAATTGGACTACGAAATCCACAACTCGCTCGCACACGTCCGAGAAACAGGCGTGTACACAGAAAGATAACTAAATAATCGAAGGAGTAAATTTATGTACCAAGCTATCCTGTATTGGCTATTCGGCATCTGCGCTGTTGTAGGTGTTGGGTGGCTTGTGAGGCGCGAAGTAGAGAATGCCGAGGGTGAGTACATTCGCAGAGTCGTGACCTCAATGGCAAATCGGGAGGATGCGGACCGCACAATATTGGAACTTCAGCAACTTGCTTTGCGGACCGATGTTAGCGCGCAAGATCGTCGGGATATTAGAGCTTTTCGTAAAGAGCTAGAGATCTTGAAGGAGACAAATGCACTTTCGTCTAATGACGTGACAGGTGTGTTTCCGGCAGATACTTTTGCTGGTATAAGGGCGCACGTTTTTGCAAAAACCTGCGAAATCGATGTTCCTATCTCCGGATCTGGTGCCGTGCTAGCCGTATTGACGGCGGCGGGAGCCGAGCTGCACGAATCTTGGCAAAAGTACGTCGATAAAAGGGCTCGGCGTGAGATGAATCAATAGCTCGCATTTGCTAAGAGTAAAGGAACCAGCTTGTCTGTTTTCATTACTCTTGCGTCAAAACTACTACTGGCACTAGCAGGTACATTTGTAATTGTGCATTTCGAATGCAAAATTGCAAGTAGGGCTCTTCGTCAACTTGCTTGCTCTTCCAAATTTCTTAACCAAACCTAGTGCAGCGGTGCGTGGTTAGCGCATACGCAGTTTTCCCAATGTGTTCGCCCTTAACCTTGAAAGTGTAGAAGCTCAGTTGCTAGGGTTTGGTGTACGGTCATACATCAACCATTTTTGTTTAAGCAAACTACTTAGCGGAAAACCCAAGCACCATTAGTCATCGCGAGAATATCAAAGAAGGGCAACGCCCTCCGAGATGTAATCGCGATGGTTAATTGCTTGGATGGATGGTGGCCGACCGTCGTCAACACTTCTTTTTGGAGAATCATAAAGTATGAAAAACCCGACGAAAACAGTTGTCACAATCGGAGAGATTTCAACTGTTGAAACTACTCACGAAGTTCACCTGGAGAAGGGACGCAACAGAATAAGGTTGGAGGTCCCAAGTCAATACGTTACGAGTTCGTTGCGAGTACTTTCCGAAGACTTGAAATTGTGCAAGGCCATAAGCCCACCTAGCGATCTCGAATGGCGGATCGACGAGTTCAAGACACTGATCAACACCGAAGTGAGAGTGACAAGCGCAGCGAACCTGGCGCTCGCAATTCAAGGCATACTCACTGATGTGATGGAAGACGGCTCGATCATTTTAAAGGATGCTGAAGGCTTCTCAACGAAGTTGTCGCTCCTCAATGATTCGCTGATCTTCTCTTTGACGATACCTCTAAAAGGGGAGCGAAAGGGACTGGATACAATCATCCATGCGCCGGCCGCTGGTAAATATTCTCTGCGTCTGCTCTATCAGACTAGAGGACTGAGTTGCAATCCAACTCTGACCGCAATTTATGATGGCGCAAGCGTCATCACCAAGCTGAACCTGACTGCTTCGATCAGTAACACCAGTGGTCTCGGCTTCAAAGGTGCGCAAGTTAGATTGCAGCCTGGGAACATGATTGACGACAACGATGGGGTGCAACCGCACGCTTTCCGAGCCTCTTCAAAGTCTCGCATGGAATCTGCTTCGGACGATAGCGGCGATGCTTCCGTCACCAGCGTCGGAGAGCAAAAGATGTATGAATTTCCCGAGTCGATGGATGTTCCGAACGGACAGCCATTGCAGGTCGATGTTCTGTCTGTGAGGACGGTGCCGGTGCGTAAGGAATTCTATGTGCCTGCTCAAGAGTCATGGAACCGCCAAGAGCAAAGTGAGCCACAGCCGGTAGACGTGCGACTCTGGTTGAACAGCGATTCTGAAAACACACTCGATGTAAGTCTGCCGGCATGCCGCGTGGAAATCATTGAGAATGATGACAAAGGAAACGCGTCCATAGCCTTTGTCAGCTACATGGAGGCTCTCGCTGCAGGTGAGAAACGTGCACTTGATCTCGGCCAATCGACCGATGTCAAATTTCTGCGTCGGTTGGAAGACGCGAAAGAGAACCTCGAGATTTCCGAAGGGAAGATGGTAACTGAAGAGAGATGGAGCGTGACAATCTTCAACCATTCTGAAGAGAAGGATGCCACAGTCCGAGTCGAGGAGAAGTTCGAGAGGAAGTTCACGATTACGGATCGCGGTCCTAAAGATCGTGGTCTGCAAGAAGATGGAGCCACTCGCGCCCATATTGAAATCAGCACGCCGGTAAAGGCAGGTAAGAAGCCGGCAGAAAGGACTGCCTACTTCACCGTCCAAATCGACGAGCCGATGGAAAAATAAATCCGACACCGACTGCACGGAGCCGAGAGATAAGCGTCATCATTCGTACGGGTGGTGACTAAACCTGCATGTTAGCCGCCGTTGTCCTTGGTAATTCCAAAGGACTTCGGCGGCTAACGTAGGACAATTAGGATTGTCGCGTGAATCCACGGGCTGGTTGTATCTACCGAGTTGGGACTATCTGTCCTGAAGGAAACTGATAATGGATATGGAAACGGAAAAAGCGATCACTATTCCGAAATTTTGTTTGGTGAGTGATCTGGTGGATGAAGATGGTGAGGGGCCGACTCGGGACATCGAGCCCGAACGACTTCTCGTAATTCTGGACGATATGGATTATCCCACTGAAGATGATCTGTTCCGTCCGTGGAAAGTTGAAGGCTACGGTCTTCCTCCCCAGCCCAACGCAGTTGAAATTTTTGATCCCAAGGAAACTATGGCTGAGCTGGAAAGGCTTGGTATGGTGTCTGAATTTGAGAAGCGACGCAAGGTCGAATGGGGCAACAAAGAGATCATGCGTGGACTTGCTGGGGCGGTGCGAATCAGCACTGCCATCCAAAAGAAATGGATACACATTCGGGTTATAGGCTTCCAGGCCTACGCTTGTGGGTTTATTCTATTTGTGAATAGACCTGCGCAGACCGAATAGTCATCTGTAGCAAGTACTAAACAGGAGACAGAAAAACTGTCTCCTGTTTTTCCGCTTTTCGCACTTTTTTTGGGCCTTTTTGTCGAAACATTGTCAGATTTGCGAGCATTGGGACCTCTAAATCCGGCTGGTCTTGGCGAAGCTCGCGTGACGCGTAATCACCACACTGATCTCATAGTAATTATTGTTTTTACTTTCAATAGATCTGTAAGTTGCTTTTATATAGGTCAATTATCCAATCGACCAGGAAATTAGTTAAAACACCGGAAACTCTTTGTTGATATTGCGATTGCCAATTGTTAGCTTCCCAATCGGGCAGCTTGCAATATCACGGCAGTTCTGTGCTTCGCGTTTTTAGTATCGGGTTTGCTTAAGCAGTCGAGGTTCGGTTTATGTTTGCAATGTGTCTTTTGTTGATACTTGTTTTAAGTGTTGCATGTCTCTTCGTCGTTCCTTTGGAAGAAGAGCGTCTGCCGATTGGTGCAACGATTGTTCGAGATGAATTTGGTCGTGTGATTAGCAGCGAAGATGCGAATGGGCGTGCGATTCTCAACGAGGTCTTCTACTCAAGTGACGAGGATACGGTGCCGAGTTTAATTACGGCTTTGAGCTGTATTCATTTCGTGCGCGTGCCGGGCAATCGTTACATTCGCGTCTACCTGGATGGAATATCCAGACGCGAAGTCACCGATCTGCATCTTGACCAAGAGTCCGGCGATTTCCGTTGGACTGGTGTGTTCATCAACGTCGACACGCTCGATCTTTACCGACAGCAAACAATTGTCGGTGTCGACCGCATCAAAAAAATCAGGCTGCCTATGGAGGGCGAACTATGTTCGAAGAAGAAATCGGTGAGCGTGGTGACGAACGCATTTCAACCAAAACAATCGTCTTCCTGGGCAATGTCAAACACGAAAACGAGAACATCGTCACCCGACATCAAGCTGGCTTCCTGAGCGCCAATTAATTCACAGCCGATGCAATTTGTGTGTACATCATACAGGGCATCGATGCTGCTATGCGCCAATTTAACTAAGGCGCGATCTGCGTGTGCATAACGAGCTGTTCGTATCCAAGCTGTCGAACTTGGATACGGCTTTTCTTTTGAGCACGTGTTACTACATCCGAAATTCCGCCACCAGCGGAGAACATTTTTATTGAGGTTGAATTATGATTACCGAAGAAATGAAAGCTACGACTAGGGACCAACCGGCCATTGTCGATGCGTTTTGCGCAAACATAAAGGATCACTTGCGCATAAATCTCATGCGCGTGTCTGATGAGCAAATCATCAGCAAACTCGGTTGTGACAGAAAGACCGTTGAGATGCTCCGGGATAAGAGCCAGCATCCTGCGCTTGATGTCAGCCTGGAAACTCTGGGAGTTTGGGTCTCAAAACTTGGGTACACAATAGTGACCCAGGTTCTTCCCGTTCGTCCCTACCATGGGCTTGGCGCACCCGAACCGCGGAAACGAAACGATCGCCGTATGCAGTATGGCTATGGTGTCACGTCCAAGAGCAAGGGCTAAAATCCCAAGCAGCGGAAACTCACTCACGGGTTTCCGCTGCTGGCGTTGACACAACTAAAAAGAAAAGTCTTACGTAAAAGTATTTTGTGAGGTGAAGACAATTATGGATTTGCGAAATCTGTTATCGATTAAACCGGTGCGCCGCATGTTCCTTGGGAGGGACATAAACGCTATCGTAGGGCCGGATACTCTCAGGATATTGGTAGATAATCCGGATAACTCTCCGCGCAGCACAAACTGGAAAGTGCATTTCAAACGCGCGCTAGATTCGTACCCGCTTTTGACCTCCGGCATTCCCAAGTGCATGGCAGCAAACGAACTGGCTCTTGCATCCGCCACTTCAAATGAAGAAATGATCGGCTGCCGGCTCTTTCAGTGCTTGGTGGCATATTCTTGCCAATCAGCGACATTTGAAGAGTGTCTAAATGCACTTGGAAGTACGCTCGGCATGATTGAGCATAGCGGCGGAAAGGCACTGAAAAGCCTCGAATTTCCGACTGCGACGTTCTATCTAAAGCTAATGCTGCTGTGCGAGGAGTATGAGTGTGTCTCTGATTTGTGTGATGCTTGGCTGGAAAAATATCCTACTGAGTATCCGCTATTGCATCTGTTCAAGTCGATTGCCTCTTGGGCGACGTTGAATGATGCAGAAGCAATACACCATGCCAACCTCGTTTCCAAAATGCTGCGATCTGAGCAGAGCGAGTCGCTGCAAGTAGAGATGGAGTTCTGCAACACCTATAACCTAGGTGTGGTAGACGAGAGCTGCGGCAGGAGGATGTATGCCGAGCAGTGTTACAAGCGCTGTTTGGAAATAATCGGCGAAACTCCACTGCGGTCGAACTGGGAATACATCGTCAATAATTCGATGTATGAGTTGTTGGCACCGCAGTGGCATCGAGCGAAAGATGCAGAGGGCTACGCCGCAAGAGCCGCAGAGCTTTTGCAGCAGGAGGTTGAGATGAGGGAGGCCATCGAAGCCAGAGTTGCCGGGTCGCAGCAAACTGCGCCGCAAGACGAGAGCATTGTTAAAGCGCTACGCAAGACCAAGATGAGCATCACACCGTCACCGGTAGCTCGACTCTATCGCGCCAAGCGCTGACTCTCGTTTCTCTCTGCACAAAAACCGACCACCACGTCGGTTTTTGTTTTGTTCATCTACTATGGTAGGTAGCATTGTGGGGTTGTTAGCAAATGAATTTCCGGATTTCTTAATCAAACCTAGTGCAGCCGTGCATGGTTTGCGGACGCGTAGTTTTCACAATAGTAATAGTTATTGCTTGAGTTATAGAAGGATAGTTTGCTAAGTTTCATGCGAACGGTCATTCATCACCCAACTTCATCTGAGCAAATTACTTAGCAGAAAGTCCCAACAGATTAGCCATCGCGAGAACATTAGAGAAAGGAAAACCTTTCGAGATGTTTTCACGCAGACCAATCCTTAGGTAGTGATTGATGAACCGCTTCTTGCATCTCGTTTACTGCGGAGGTCCACACCATTGGTAATCAACCTACCATTCCCATTCCGAAAAGTGCAGTTGAGGCTGTCGCCGCCAACGCCAACTTTCTCATTTCGCCCATACCCCAGACTCATTCATATATATGAATTGATTTTTGTGGCTGGAAGAAAGGAATCATTTGGCAGTCAGGTTTTATTTCCGCTAGCGGAGAGAAAAACATGAATAAGAGGAAACTGCTAATTAAACGAGCGAAGTTGCTCTGCCTCGCTCCGATTTCTGTTGTAGTCGACAGCATCGACATGGCGCTGTTTTTCCTGCCGCTTGGACTCGTCGCCTACCCGGCTTATCTCGCGGTGCGAACTGCAGAGATAATTTTCTCAAACGATACCGATATCGAGAGAATGTAACTGTCCGAAGCTTAGGGAGCCATCATCGTGGTGGCTCCCGCATGTTCTTTTTGAATTGATTGAGCTGCATTTAGTTAGAGTAAAAATGAGGAAAAGAAATGAGTGACATGACCATGCGAAAAGCCGCAGACAAGATAAGAGAATACTGCGGTGGTGAAGGCAAAATCCAGCATCGTTCAAAGGAGTTTTCAGAAATCGTCAATTATGCGATATCTCAGTTGTCCGCTTATTCTATAGGCGAGGCAGTGGATGTATTTCTCACCATGATGAATCCTATGGTGTGGTCAACAGACTTTTCATCCACCCGTAGATCACTAATCATGGTTGGCGTACCGAAGATCGCAGCGTTTGATCTTCAGGAACAAGATTCCAATCATTCAACATTCGAAGTCAAACTGAGGTTGGTCAATGGAAATGTTAACAGTGTACATGCCATCGACGACGATGACAGTATTGCCGCCGGCATGATTGATGAGGTTACTTTTGTACTAACCCGATAAGACGACCGGTGTATGAAAAATACGAGAATAGCGGCGGGGAATTTCTTTGTGAAAGACCTGCCGCTATTCCCAATTTCTCCATTTCATTTTTTTTGTTTGTCTACTATTGCGAGTAGCAACAAGGGCAAACAAAAAAACCGCATTGTCATTAGCAACGCAAGATAAAAAGTTCGATTTGGATTGAACTTTTTTGCAGCAGGAACGTCTTTAAATAATAAGGGGACGGCAGTATCACTTGGCAGGGGGGCAATCATGCGATATCATAATGATAGCAATCGAAGAATGGAGAGGTCTGGAATCATGACAGACATTCTAATTAGAAACGTAGATAGTAAGACTCTGAAAAGATTAAAGGAGAGGGCTAAGGAGAACAGACGTTCCCTGCAGGCCGAGCTTTCTAGCATATTGGTTGATGCTGCTGGTACCGAGAAAATGGATATGAAGACTTTTGTTGAGTCGGTAGCTAGGATCCGAGCCAGTCTAGCCGGTAGAAAGCAGACAACTGACTCCGTAGACCTAATCAGAGAGGCACGTGGACGATGAATGCTTGTGTGGTTGACGCAAGTGTCGCCGTAAAGTGGTATGTTTCGGAACGGAATTCTATCCGCGCAATAAAGCTTCTAACCGCGAAAGACATCAAGAAGATTGTTCCTGAGCTGCTGTTTGCCGAATGTGCAAACGCTGTGAACAAGAAGAGCGGTGCGGGCGATATTTCAGACGAAGAAGGTCGGAAAGTTATTGAGTCTCTGTTGCAGTCCCCATTTGTGGTCCATAGTTCAAAGGACCTTATTGCCATGGCCTTTGAAATAGCAACCCTTATTAATCAGAGCGTATATGATTGCATTTATTTGGCACTTGCCCTAGCTAGTGCTTGCCCATTAATAACGGCAGACGAAAGATTCTATCGTGCTGTGTCTCGCACGCACTTTGCTGGTGCAGTGATCTTGCTGTAGCGACCCGAGTGTATCGTAGTTTCCACATTTCTTAAGACTTGTGGCTTTGCTACTGTTATTGCACAGACAATAGTGCTTTGGGTATTTGAGACGTGGACGAAATAAATAATCAGTCAGAGCAAATCGATGGCAAAGTATCTGACTCGCCTTCGGCGCCCGTGAACAGCACTGAACATCTTCAAGAAGAGGTCAACGAGCTTACTAAGAAAAATGCCGCTGCCCAGCCTGAAAGCACGGATGATGTTTTGAATGGAATGGTTACCGAAGCATTTCTGCCACCTGACTTTGTAATTCTCCCGGATGTGCCGATTAGCAAAGATCACACAGCGCAAATCAAGAACGATCTTGAGTATGAAGTTGTGTTAGAAAAGTGCGGCGGCACTCTTTGCACATTCTTTTATAGTCAGTCCGACAAGAACGGCCAGACCATGAAAAACGAAATTGTCGAATTAGCTCGCTCGCTCAACGGCAAAGCGACATTTGCTTTCGTTAACAGTGATGAAGCAAAGGAATTTATCGATAAGGCCAATCTAAGCAAAAAGCTACCGACATTTGTGATCGCTGACTATAAGAAGGCATACATTCATCCCTACTTCATTATCGCTGACACAAAAAATCTTCAGAGCCTCATCGAAAGATACGACCGCGGCGAGAGAAAGCTTGAGCAGCCCTAACTGTTCGCAGGCATTCTTGCTTGCAAGGTGAGCACAAATAGTGTACACTACGAGCATGCCCAGATTCGGTGACCGGTCATGCGTAAACCTAAGGCTGAAAAACATAAAGTGCCCATCGGGACAGAGTCGGGCTTTGTGCAAATTGGAAAAGCAAAGGCCAGGAAAGAATTCTTGCCCTTGGTGGATAGTATCGCCACTAGCAATACTCCAATCGAAATCACGGACAACGGAAAGCCAGTGGCGGTTATCCTTGGAAGCAAGTTGTTCCGTGATCTATATGAGCAGGCGACTAAGAAAAAGTCAAAGCACCACCTTGAGAGTCTAGATGGATCTGTGACTATTCTGGGAGACTTGGAGCAAGCCCGCCGGCAGTTGGAACGCGAGACAACCGATTCTATCAATCGAAGGTCCAAGTTGTTGTGACCAGTAAATCATACGTAACCGATACGCACCCGCTTCTCAATTATTGGTGCAATCAACGGCGCAAATTGAGTAAGCGAGTGCTCAATGTTTTTGAATCCGCCCGAGCAGATCAGAGCACCATCTATGTATCTTCCTATGTGTTTGTCGAAATTGCCCAACTCCTCCGAAAGAACGTAATCAAATTAAATCAACCGTTGTCTGTATGGACCAAGACACTTTTCACCTGTCGTGGTTACAGATTAGTCCCAATTGATTTGCCAATCGTTCTTGAGTATGAAAGCCTGCTCTTTTCCAAAGATCCGGCAGACTCACTCATAGTCGCTACCGCAATTAACCTTGATCTTCCTCTAATTACAAATGATAGCCTGATTCACAAGGCGGCTCCGTGTAAGCTATTTTGGGATTGAAGCAAACCAAATGCAGAGACAAAGGCGAATGACCAAATCTCAGGCATTGTCCTGTTTCCTTGCTCTTTGAACCGACCTACTAGTGCCTGTAGCAAAGATGATGAAAAGTATATTGCCACCACCGGTTGAAAGTGGTGGTAACAGTGAACACGAAGATGGACACACATGAACAAAAGGACAAGACAGCGAATTAAACTGTCGTGTCCTCTTGTTCACTGCTTCGCAACTGCTATGTCATGTCGGGATAGCTTTCGCCGTGTCGTTGCGTGAAGTAACGCAAGCCCGGCACTTCTTTCAACTCGCCTGTCTCATAGCCGCTCACAACCCAGCAGTCATCGTCCGGACCGTACGACCAACCTTTTTCGATATGAGCAGTTCCAGGCGATGGTTGAAATCCCGGTATTCTCGCTGCCATGGTCATTGCTTCTTCGGCTGATTTTGCATCGAGCAGAAAAACGTTTGTATAAAACCCGTCTTTCGGTTCAGACGTGTTCGCTTTAGCTTCTAGTCGGCGCACTTCGGCCCACATACGTTGATCCCATTCGTAGCCTTCGCCTCCGCAAGTTTGCCCGAACCGGTGCATGTGTTCTCGATCGGTGGCGCTGAGCTTGTTGATAGCTTTTTTGAGCCAGCACTGGTCAATGTATAAAGCATTCGGATAGTCTTGACCGTCGTTACATGGATTCATGGATATCTCCTTTCGGATTATGCTGCACACAACAAAGCAACTGGAGTCGCTCCAATTTATGCATGCAAAGTGTATTTACAATGAAAAGTATGTTTGTGTTTTGACGATTAACACAGTTGGTGTCGCGGAGTCTGAGTTGAGTTGTTGGGCGAGGCATCCTTTGGTGGTGTCACCGCAGGATGCCGCGCTCCCGAACACAACTACTTGGTTGCTTGCAAACGCTCCAGTTCGGAGACGATCGCAGCGAAGCGATCGAGTGCAATTTGCAATGGCTTGGTCGTGGACAAGTTCACTCCGGCATCGCGCAAAATATCCATGGGATACTTGGACGAACCGACTTCCAGCATTGCCAATATGCGATCGACTGCGGCTTGCCCTTCTGTTTTTAGCATGGTGGCAAGCACGGTTGATACCGCCCACGAGCTGGCGTAGTTCCACACATAAAACGCATTGTAGAAATGCGGTATGCGTGACCAACCAACCTTGAGCGTATCATCGATAGTCACAACGGCGCCAAAGTATTTCTTGAGCAAGCCCAAGTAAATTCCATTCAGCGCGAAGGCAGTGATTGCTTGCCCTGATTCCACAAGAGCATGTGCTTGCAACTCAAACTCATGGAACATGAGCTGAGTGAAGAACGTGTTCTTGAAGCCTTCTGCTTGCCGGTAGAGAATGAAGAACCGCATGTTGGGATCATCCGTGTTGGCAAGCAAGTACTCGCTCAAGATATGCTCGTTGAGCGTGGATGCAACTTCCGCCACATTTATCGGATTGCCCGAATAGTGGTATGGCTGCTTGGCGCGCGAACGCATGGCGTTGACCATGTGCCCCAATTCATGTGCCTTTGTATAAATGCCTTCGACGTTGGGCAGATAATTCATCAGCATGAATGGAGGCGAGCTGTACGAGCCAGAGGTGTAGCCGCCGGAACGTTTGTTCTGGCAAGGCAAACCATCTATCCAGCGCGAGGTGAAGGCTTTGTCAACATCAAGCAAATAACCGTTGCCGAGTATTGCTTGTGCTTTTCTGATTGTCACTTCCGACTCTGCGTAAGAAGGTGAAAAGTCAACGTTCCTCAATGGCACGGACAAGTCGTACCAATGCAGATCGCTCACTTGCAATTCTTTCTTACGCACAAGTAGAAGGCGGTGCAGTGTGTCAATATTTTTCTCCGCCGTTTTCACCAGCCCATTGGGCAGGCCGGCAGGAATATTGACTTGATGCATGTACTGCTCGAACACTGTGTTGTACTTATGCTCGTGGGCATAAAACACATTGCTCTTCACCTGACCGTTGTACGCTTCCGCCAGTGTATGGTTGCCGCTGGCAAAGGCGCCGAACATTATCTTGAACGCAGATTCGCGCACGTTGCGATCCTGAGACATGGCCAGCTGCGAGAAGTTTCCGTGTGTCACTTCAATTGTGCCACCATTTACGTCCGGTATCGTGCCCAGCACTCCGTGATCAGCAAACGCCCATTTTTGGAAGACGTTGTGACCGGTCTGTGCCAGCGCCGCAGCGGCCCGCAGAAGCAACGCTTCTTGTTCTGCCGGCAGCATGTGATCGCTTTGTCGCAAAACGTCAGCGATTTCAAACCCATAGTCCTTTTGCAGTGCGGAAGTTTCAGCAAACAGATTCGCTGCTACATCTTCTGGAATTGCTGCCAGCTCAGGCGAAATGAAGGCAGTCGACGAATTTGCCTTCCCCCACAAAGCCGTGGCTCGCTCTCTCATTTCTTGATACTTGGTCACGGTGTTATCCACGTCCAAGTTCATTGAGGCGTAGAGGTAAAGGTTGAGCACGACAAGCATGATTTCATCGCGCGCCCTCAAAGTTGCCAAAATGTTTTCTTCCGATTGGGCGAGCTTGCCCTGATATTCTGCAAGCGTGGAAATCGTCGATTCGATGCGCGCGTAATCTTGTTCCCACCGTTCCTCGGTGGCATATAGCAAACCCAGGTCCCAAGTTTTTTCCACAGGCAGTTCGCCGTGTTTGGGAAGTTTCTGCGCCGCGTTGGCGTCTTTATTCTCTTTTGAAAGTTCTGTCATGGCGACGTCTCCTTGTGTGACTCAGCGCGATGGGAAACACGACTCGACATCGCTGGCATCGCCTAGCGCTGTTGGGTCGTGTCTTGAATGAGTAAATGGTGCTTTGTTTGGTGGCTTTTGAAAGGGAAAGTTATTGCTGATAATTCAAGCTATCAAAATGCCTACAATGAATTCAAGGAGTATTGGTTCTTTTGGGAAATGGGCACAATGTTTGTGTCTGTGCTAACTTGTGTCATCTTGACATCATTCGTAATTGCCATGCATGGGCGTTTAGAGAAAATCTGGGCAAGGAAGCAATTTTGGCGATGCAACTGAACGGCGAACTTTCCAAAACCACTTTGTTTGATGTGCTGCGACAGGCGCATGAGCAGAAACTCACGGGCAAGTTTTTGCTGACTAATGCGGCGCAGGTGGCAAATGTTTATGTCGAACGGGGTCGCTTGGTTCATGCTGAATCGGAATCACAAATCGGCCGTGATGCGCTCGTGGAACTTTTCGTTTGGCAAACTGGCAGATTCGCGTTCAGCGAATGCAACGTCAAAGAAATTCCTGGGACGTTTTCGCCCAAAGAGCCGCTGGAAAAAATTCTCACCGAAGGCAAAGAGTACGTCGAGCAAAAAAAATACGTCGACCGTCTGGGTATCACCGGCAAAACAATATTGCGACTGACGCCGGCGGCTGAAGATGCCGACGATGTAGATAATCCTTTGCTTGATTTGATTGATGGCAAGAAAACCTTGTACCGGATTCTGGGAAAGTTGAATCTCTCACGCCGGACTTACATAAATTCCGTGTACGAACTTGTTTCAAAAGGTCTTGCTGCCATCGATACGCTCGCCGCTCCGGATGACGTTGGCGCACTGTCGCCTGCCATTCAAACTAAAACAAGTTTTGGGCAAATGGCTAAATCTCAATTAGGCCAACCGTTGTCCTCACAATCACTGTCGTCACAGCCGACGTCCAACATCAATCTTCCCGATTGGGTGGTGGCGCGTTTGCTTTTGGATAATGCAGATCTAAGTCAAGCAATCGTTGATTTGGTAATTTGGGCAGATCGCGTGAAGTGTTGGTTGTATCAAGCCGATGCCGAGCTGGAAGGATTCGTCGGCAAGCTGGAAGAAAGTGCCACCACTGCCGATGCGAAAAGCGCAAGCCAGACCGCGCCACAACACACAGGTCCCGCCAAACGAGTGAGCAAACTAGCCGACATAATTTCCAGCGTCGACGAACCGCAAGAGTAGGCGCGCCCTAATTTTAATGTCAAGCTTTTGAACTTTTTGCCGCCTAAAACGTCTTATTAAGTAGGCGGCGCGATTATCCAACACTTGCGTCTGCTGCATGGGAGACTGGCGAGGGCTTGACAATGGATAATTGGTTGTTATACAATGTGTTATACAAGGAAATTCAACTATGAGCTCAGGTGCTGAGTTTCCTTATCGCATATTGCCGAGCGCGCTAGAACATGGCGTGACGGAAAGAGATATTCAGTATGTTCTTTTACCCGGCAATCCGATGACACGATTTTATATCTTGCATGATGATGCAGAAGGAAATGGTCAGGAGATGGCGGTTGGTTATACAGAACGAGAGAGGCTAATTGAAATTGCAATTTGTTATCGCCCGAATGAGACTGTGATTTTTCATGCTGATTCAGTTACATTGACATATAAAGAATATTACGAGGCGGAGCCGTGACAGAAAGAAAGAAATCAAAAAGCAAAATGCCAATTGATGAGCGTCTCCGGCGCAGACAGCAATTGCAGAAAGCCGCTGCAAAAGATTATGCGAAGACAGAACAGATCAACTTTCGTATCGACGAAGAGTCCGTTAATGAACTAATTGATGTCGCAAATGCAAAAGGTCAGCCATTAGGAACTCTCATTCGTGAGTGGGTACTCGAAAGATTGGCAGAAGAAAAGTCAGACAAAAAACCTGAACTTAAGCACAAGGCTCCCATTGTTCTTCGGGAAATTTTCGACAAGCTTCAAAACCATTACGGTGCGTAGAAACAAACTGGCTAGTCTAGGCCTTAGTTGTTGCCGGTTCTTTTGCGGCGTTGACTAGCGAGCGTACGCGTTCGACATCGATTGGGTTTTCGGTGTTGCCTTGGCGCTTGAGTGATGTGCCGACGATAATGCCATCGGCAACGCCGAGCAATGTGGCAACATTTTCTTTGGTGGCACCACTGCCAATGAAGAGAGGCGTGTTTGGCAGCGCTTTTCTCACAACATGAACGTCTTGCAATGTTGGGCTTGAACCTGTGGCTGTGCCGCTGACGATCACGCCATCAGCTAGACCTCTATGCACAGTGTCTTTTGCCATTTGTTCAATATCGACAGCCGAAGAAATCGGACTTGCATGCTTGACCATAACATCGGCAAGTATCTTCACTTTATTTTCGCAAGCAAGCTGACGTCTGTAATTGAGAAGCTCGTGTGCTTGGCCCTCGATGATGCCTTGATCGGTAAGCATGGCACCGGTAAAAACGTTAACGCGAATAAATTTTGCACCGGCGGTGGCGGCAATGGCCATTGCGGTTAGTCCGTCGTTTCGCAACACATTGATACCAATCGGCAAATCGCAAACTGACATAACACGCTTGCAAGCTAGCGCCATTGCGCAAACTGTTGCGGTGTCAACGCGTCCTTTGGTAAATGGTGCATCAAAAAAGTTTTCGATGATCACGCCGTGTGCACCACCGGATGCTAGGGCTGCAGCTTCTTGTTCTGCACGCAAAAAGATCGGCTCCATCTGCTCATCCCAGCGTGGTGATCCTGGCATTGGTGTCAAATGGATAACACCAATGATTGGTTTGCGCACACCAAAAACTTCTTCCAACATTAGCCAGTCCTCAGAATGAAGAGCGCATCGCGTGATGCTAGTTGCTACGCCGTCAGTTTAGCACAGTGTCTTTGCACAACTGCGCTAAGTGTTGCCTACGCTGAACATGGGGGGAATTACGATTTTTCCTCTCTAATCCCATCAAAAACGCCACCACCTCCTTGCAACCAATCACACTAATTAGGTATGTTGAGTTACATGGTTTTTGACATTATTCGTAGGGATCCCACATAGCAAACAGCAACGCAGTTCTGTCTTTCAGCAATTTTTTCTAGTTTGGGCAGCTGGCGTGGGGTAAGACCGCGTTAAGCACCATGCGAAAAATCTGATTGCAGGCTGTGTTTGTGTGTCCTCGCAAAATGTCAAAACAGTTTTGATACTAAAGCAAAGCCGCGACTTCGTATCTGGATGAACGCATGTTCATTCTGGTTTGGGTCGCGGCTTTTCACTGCGCGTGGATCGATCCGTTTCGGATCTTTTCCAATCAACTCGTTCGGAAACTACCGTGCCTGGAAATGGGTGCGCCGCTACAAAATCAGGGGAGGTTTACCTATGAAAATTCCAGGCAACAATTCACGCGCTTCACCGGGATCAATTCAATCCCGTTGCATGGAGCAATTCTATCGACTGCTCCGACTGCGATTGTGATTGTACCGATTGCGTATGCGATCGACTTCACCCCCAACGGGAAATCACATTGTATCCCACACGAATTGAGGAGGTATGCGCATGGCGCTGCCTCCTCAGCTTTTTCATGGAGACCCAGGAAAATGAAACATCAAAACTCCAAGCCGCCAAGGAGGGCACGGAGCTGGATAGTAGCGATGGTAATGCTGCTATCAATCCAGCTTATGTTCCGCCCCTTCGCGGCTTATGCAGATTCCGATCACGGAAATGGAGGAAATTCCTCCTCCGCTGGACCTGGTGCACCAACACCGCCCAGCGGTCCCTCGCCCACAGTGCTCAACGTACACGAACTTGTTCAATCATTACCGGCTGGCGGGAATCTCACGGTTCCTCATGGCGAAACAGTGATCCTGAATTTCGGTTCGGGGACGAACAACGTTCTCACGTTGCCGGGAAATCTGACCAATAACGGTACCATCTATGCAGTCGGTTCCGGCAGTCAAACTGGTGTGAATATCAATGCCAACAACATCCTGAATAATCAGGCTGGCTTGATCACAACAGTACTGCCGACTGGCGGAATAGCAGGACTCTCGGGACTGATAAACAATCTCAGTCTCAGCCTATCGGCGTTGAGCACCATTCAGAATGCGGGCATTCTCTCGAGCGCCAACAATCTGAATCTCACTGCTGGCACTGCAATCATCAATGCATTGCCCGCTGGAGTGACAGGTGCATCGCCGGTCATGCAGGCGTTGAATAACATCAACATGACTGCGCCTTCGATCATCAATCAAGGCGTAATGGCTTCGCAGTTGGCTAACATCAATGCCATCACTTCTTCCCTGCAAAATTCTGGAACTATCCAGGCGTTGCAGGGCAACATCCTCGTTCAAAACCTGATGGGCACCCTGAATGTGAATAACATGCTGGGCACCATTCAGGCACAGAATGCGGTGCGCTTTGAGATTGGGCAGCTTTCCGGGATTAATAACACTAATCTCGATTCGCTGCATCTTCAAGTGACTGGTGGTGACATCACAGCACAGCTCGTAGAGCTCGTTGCTCCTGGTGGAAACATTGGTGTGAACGTCAATCGCATTGATGGTGGTGTAAGCATCACCGGTGGTGCGGTTGGAATACACACGGAAAACGGCCAATTGAGAATCGTTGCGGAAAACATTCCGGGAAGCTCGCCGACTTCGTCTGGCAACGTTGTGTTTGGCACCGAATCTTCCAACAAGAAGAACGGTGGTGGTACTTACATCGCGCTTGGTGAAGACAACAGCCAATCCTCTTTCCAATCGTTCAGCTTGATGTCTAACCAACAAAGTGACGACGACAATTCCAACGATAACGGAAACCAAGGCGGCAATGGCAACCAAGGAGACAACGGTAACCCTGGAGGCGGTCCAGGAAATGGTGGCACTAATAACGATTCTGGAAACAGTGTCGGAAACGGTGGCACTAACAATGGAAATGGTGGAGAGACAAACGGAGACGGTAATGGTACACATGATGGTACCAGCACCGACAACGGAATAGGAAACAACGGCCAGAACAATGGTAACGGAAACCAAGGTGGCGGACCACCGGATGATCCGCCAGATTGTCCACCGGGACCACCGGATCCACCGGGACCACCGGATCCACCGGGACCACCGGATCCACCGGGACCTCCGGATCCACCGGGACCGCCGGATCCTCCGGGACCGCCGGATCCTCCGGGACCGCCAGATCCACCGGGACCACCGGATCCACCGGGACCACCGGATCCACCGGGACCACCGGATCCTCCGGGACCGCCAGATCCACCGGGACCACCGGATCCACCGGGACCACCGGATCCTCCGGGACCACCGGATCCACCGGGACCGCCAGATCCACCGGGACCACCGGATCCACCGGGACCACCGGATCCACCGGGACCACCGGATCCACCGGGACCACCAGATCCTCCGGGACCACCGGATCCTCCGGGACCACCGGATCCACCGGGACCACCGGATCCACCAGGACCACCGGATCCTCCAGGACCTCCGGATCCACCAGGACCACCGGATCCACCGGGACCACCG
>JAGVKG010000020.1 GCA_020050685.1 Candidatus Obscuribacterales bacterium
ACCGGATCCACCAGGACCACCGGATCCTCCAGGACCTCCGGATCCACCAGGACCACCGGATCCACCGGGACCACCGGATCCACCAGGACCACCGGATCCACCGGGACCACCGGATCCACCAGGGCCGCCGGATCCACCAGGGCCGCCAGATCCGCCAGGACCTCCGGATCCACCGGGACCACCGGGACCACCAGGGCCGCCAGATCCACCGGGACCTCCGGATCCACCAGGGCCGCCAGATCCACCGGGACCACCAGATCCGCCACCGCCACCAGATCCACCGGGACCACCAGATCCGCCACCGCCACCAGAGGAACCACCAATTCCTCCAGTGCCGCCGACACCACCAGTGCCACCAACTCCACCGACAATCGAACTGCCTAAGCAATCAAGCTCAAGCAAACTGTTCGATTACGTTGCTCCGAATTTCCAGATCAATAGTGGTGCCATTACGCCCAGAGACGTTACGCGCCTTCGCGGCATTCGCTGCGATTACACGCGTCATGTCTGGGTGTTCGAAGACACCAATATGCCGATCTCGCCGGATGCAACGAAGTGTCGTTGTGATGGAACGCGTGATGAACGGTTGCCGGAATTGGAACCTAGCGACAAGCCGTCCAATAAATCGGACGGTTCATCGAAAGATGATAGCAAGACCGATGGCAAATCTGGTAACGGTGAAAGGCACGATGTCCAATCATTCCGCATCAACTGGCCAACTCCAAAATTGAATCAGCCTACGGAAGCTCCGAAGATTGTCGCAACGAATGACATCACAATGTTGTTCGGCAAAGCAGCAATCTGGAACAATATTTCCACAGGCAATCTCAATCCGGTTAGCTATGTTGTACCGGCTGCAACAGCACCGACGATGCAAAAATTCTGGATCGGACGAAACGAATTCAGATGCATCGGCAGTTCTGCCAAGTCTGGAAAGGGAGTGGTAAACATCACGCCTGGTGAAACGCTGGTGTCAACGGACGAACCAACTGTTCTGCATTTGCCGCCAACCGACACTTTCTTCAAATTGAAGAAGGATGTTATCGCACTCGTCGACTACGACGGTGTGGTGGCAAAAGTGACAGTCGTGTTCGACCTTAGCTTCAGCGGAGATTCGGTACAAGCAATTGTTGGTCGCAATTCGTTGCCACCAGTAATTGCCGGAACGGAGATCATTGTCGCCCCGACGGCTGCTGATTTGCAACGCGTTGTTCAGTCTGACAAGATTGCTCGACGCAAAGTACATAAGCTGCTCGAAGGACGCGCACAGATCGCGGAAGTACCTATTGCCTCTGCTATCGAACGGTACGATCTTCTGAAGAAACTCTTCTTCAGTCGCTTGCCGGAAGATAAAAAGAAGATGTGGGCCATCCTAAAGACGGCAGCCTGTCTTCACACAGCGACAATGGGTCACGGTGTGTACACCATTCAGAAGTAATTCTGCAATGGACTTAGTCACCACTTTCGGTGACTAGCAAGCAGTCACAGGCAAGGTTGCACTCGGTCGAACACCGGGTGCAACCGCCTGCCTGCGCTGTAAGGAGATTGCTAAAAAATTCGCTTTCTTGTTTTTACGTTCCAGTAGTTAAGTGAAGGAGACTGACAATCATGGTAGATTCAAAACACGACGGAAAGCTCCCGGGCGGATACAGTGTTGAACAGGCAGAAAAAGAACTGTCTGACACCTTCCAGGAGTTGCTTTACACATGCGTTAACGAACTCGGTTTCAATCCGAACGAAGGCGCTGAGAAAACTAAGAGCACACCAGACAAACCGTTTGGTGAAGACGGCAGATGGCAGGAAGAGTTGTCTTGCGAAGTAACCGTGCGATACGTTCGTCGGTACAACGTAGACGACAGAGGAACCCCGTCGCTCCAGTCCGTTGCTCTGCTTGGCGCAAGATCATGCGCCGAAGAATTGGACGAAGCGTTCGCTGGTGGTGGTGCCTCGTATCCTCGTGAAGGCGGGACCATTCAAGCATTCGGCAGCGGCAAGGTCTACGAAGTTACACTCAGGGCCCGGCTCGAAAGAGACTTCAAACAGGAACCCTCCGAACCGCCCATCTTCCCGCTCATCTAGAAATTAGCGGGTACACAATAAACTACGTCTGTGTGGGAGCCGCTGCATCAACAGCGCTCCCTGCGGACGGTAGCCTTTCTGCGCAACTCACAGACAAACAGGAGAAAAGGATATGAAAAATAGCGCGCGCGATGATCGCAAGGATAGAGGTCAAGGCGCAATCAGCAAGCTAATGGAGTCTTTGTCTCAAACGATATATGAGGTTCTCAACGATGACAGGGCTCCTCTGATAGCAATCATCACTGGAGTTGTAATTGAGGTGGCATTGACGCCTCTTCTGCTCCAAGTTCTTCCAGGTGTCCATGCTGTGAATACCCTCTGGGCGTTATTCGCTGGAGTTGTCTTTGCCGTGGTCACCAGCATAAGCTTTTTCGTCGCCTTCATGTTTTGGCGTGAACTACCCATAGACTTTGGAAGGTATCAACCATTCATTTGGACGCCACTAATCGCCCCAATTGCAAATGCCTTTATGGTTGCGGCCTTGGTTGGTGTCGGCGGGCTAACCACTCCGGCAGGATTTTTCAGTCTGTCATGTTTGGGTGCAGTGCTGGCGATAACAGTATTTAGCTTTCTGGCAACCTGGTCTATTTATGGACTGTTGATGCTCTACGCCATCTTTGAAGACTGGAGACTCTGGAGAGACAAAAAATAGGAGGTTCCGTTCGCAAACTTTGGTTCAACATCGCAGCACGTTTGGGAAACCGGCGTGCTGCGTAATGTCTCTTTCAATATACGACCATAATCGTGTCCGTCTCCGAGTGAGTAATTCGGGTTGCAATGTTGCAACAGAGAGGCGTGTCAGCAGTGATGCTGACCAGTGTTCGGGGCAGTGCCGACAACGGACAACATTTACTAACCATTCCAATATTCTCGTGTGCAAGCCGTTGCACAAATTCCACTCTCCCCAATCCCAGGAGGGCAACTTCGCCATGTCCGAAAAACCGACCTATCTCGATTTCTTGCCGCCGCTCATTCCTCGTGAAGTTTTGTTCAGCGGTCACGAAAAAAGCAATCCGCAAATCAGCCCTTGTGGCAAATATTTGACCTACCTTGCGCCGGACGCAAACAAGGTCATGCAAATTTGGCTACGCCAACTCCAATCCCGCGCCGGTCACGTTATGCTGACAAACGTTGTCGGTCGATCGATTCGCGAATACTCGTGGACGTATCAACTCAATGGCTCCATCATCTTTCAGCAGGATGTTGGTGGCAACGAACAATGGCATCTGTTTCATCTGGACATTGCGACCAGGGAAACGAAAGACCTCACTCCCTTTGAAGGTGTGCAGGCGCGCATGACGCAAATGTTTCCGCTCACGCCGGATTCAATCTACGTAGCTCTCAATCTCACCGACAAGGCAGTTCACGATGTGTATTGTGTGAACCTTCGCACAGGCGCGGTCGACCTGCAGGAAGCGAATCCCGGTGGTATTTATTGGTGGCTTGCTGATTCATTCATGGTGATTCGCGCCGCAGTTGCTGTTCGCAACGACGGTGGCAAAGATCTGCTCGTAAAGAAAGCTGTCGGCAAATCTCCCTGGCGAGTTCTCATGGGTGTTGCACCTGGTGAGGAAATACTTCCACTAAGCTTCACCGGCCCTTGGAGCCACGAGAATATCAACGTTCTCACTAACAAAGACTCCGATGTGACTCGAATTCTCAGTGTGAATATTGAGAGCGGTTTGGCTCTGCCTGTTCTGAGGCAATCAGCATATGATGCGGCGGGTGAACAAGACATTCTCGTCAATGCTCAAACTGGGCACATTGAAGCAGTGGCATATTGCCGCAGCAAACTTGAGTGGGAAGTTGTTGATTCAGGACTTCAAGCAGACTTTGCCTTCCTGGAAAAGTTTGCTGCACAAACGCGCAGTGAGCTGAAAATTCTCAGTCGGGATCTTCAAAGCTATCAACATAAGCAATGGGTTATCTCGCTGCAATCAGACAACGCGCCGACTGAGTTTTTCCTCTATGAAAGATCCGGTCGAGATTATCTTGCCGGAACTCTAGAAAAGCTCTTTGTCAGCAAGCCACAGCTTCGGCATGCAACACTGGGTAGCATGCACCATGTTCAGTTTTCTGCTCGTGATGGTCTGACATTGCGCGGTTATCTCACGGTTCCCGTTGGTGTGCCATCAAAAAATCTTCCGGCGGTTCTGCTTGTGCATGGTGGTCCATGGTCGAGAGACAAATGGGGACTCAACAGTCGCGCGAAGTGGTTGGCGAATCGTGGCTATGCAGTATTGCAAGTCAACTTTCGCGGAAGCACTGGTTACGGCAAACAATTTATGGACGCAGGCAATCGCGAATGGGGCGGCAAGATGCAAGATGATCTTACCGATGCTGTTTGCTGGTTGGTTGAGCAAGGGATAGCTGATCCAAAACGCATTGCCATATTCGGTGGTTCGTATGGTGGCTATGCAACCTTGTGTGGACTTACGTTCACGCCGGATTTGTTTGCTTGCGGAGTTGATTTGTACGGACCAAGCGATCTTGTAGCGATGCTGCGAGACATGCCTGCATACTGGTCGATGTACAAGTCCATGTGGAAGACGCGGCTGGGAGATCCAGAGGAAGATAGAGAGTTTCTGCTCTCGCGTTCTCCTTTGTACTTTGCCGATCGAGTCACCAAGCCGCTGTTTGTTGTTCAAGGTAAAAATGACAAGCGCATTGCCGAATCGCAATCAACGCTTGTTGTGGAAGCTTTGCGCTATCAAGATATTCCTGTGACTTATCTCTCCTTTGCGAATGAAGGTCACGGCATTGTTGATCCGGCGAACAACATGCAAATGTATGCGCACATTGAGGCGTTCCTTGCAACGCACCTCGGCGGTCGGTGTGAACCGATTGAAGATGTGTTTGGTGCAACTGGCGTCTTCTTGTAGATGATGCGATGTGACAGAGGGACCAATCATGTTTTGGCGATATTGATCGTTAAGCATGAGAGGTCCTTCGTCGTCGCGTTGCTCCTCCTCAGGATGACATGCTGGCCCGCAGTGACACACGTGGTATCACGTCATTTACTGCGGGCGAGGCATGCCTCCGCCCCTACGTACTTCCGCGAATTCAGAGATTACTAAGTCGCGGCGGCAAACATTTGATTTGTTTGCGCTGCGCTGATTATTCCCCAACACATACTTCGATTGGAGGCACACGATTATGATTTATCTACCTAATGGACAAATATTCGGCAGCCCGGATATCGAAAAGCTTGATGTTCGCATTGATGAAATGCGTGTACAACATAATGTGCCGGGCGCTGCGTTCCTTCTCGTAAGTGGCGACACGGATCTGATCAACAAGGGCTATGGGGTTAAGAGCCTGCTCACTGGTGAACCTGTTGATCCGGACACGGAATTTCAAATCGCCAGCATAACTAAGTCCTTCACTGCTGCGTCACTGGGATTGCAAATGGAAGATCCGAACAACGAGTTGAGCTGGAAGACCGTCGTGCACGAAGTGCTGCCGGAGTTCGAGATGAACGATCGCTTCATCCGTACGCGCGACGTGCTGGTGAGTGATCTGGTAACGCACAGAACCGGTATCGCACGTCACGACATCATCTGGTACGGCTTGCGGTATTCTCGCGAAGAGATTATGCATCGCATACGATACATGGAACGGATGTGGGGATTCAGAGAAGAGTTCCACTATAACAACTTGTTCTGGTCTGTCGCCGGACATGTTGCGGAAAAGAAAAGCGGAATGGCTTGGGATGCTCTGATTAAGGAGCAATTCTGCAAACCGCTGGGAATGTCCCGCACTAGCTTTAGCGTAAATGATTTGGATGGCATGGTAAATGTTGCCACGCCACACGATCGCGTGGGCAAAGAAGTGAGACCAATTGAGTATCACTCCATCGACGAAGTTGGACCCGCCGGCTCCGGCATTTCCAATATTCGCGACCTCAGAGCTTGGTTGCAACTGCACATGAATAATGGCAAGTATGCGGGCAAGCAATTGATTAGCGAAGCAACGATGAAGGAGATGCACAAAATTCAGCAGGAAATCCGCATACGCAACGAAGAACGCAAAGGAATGCCACCATTGCTCTCGATGGGTTACGGCTTCGGCTGGTTCATCGAATTCTATCGCGGGCTGAAAGTCATTCACCATGGTGGCAACATGGATGGTATGACCGCTCTGGTTTTCTTCGTGCCCGAGTTGAACATCGGTGCTGCTCTCCTCACCAATTTGGAAGGCACGCCATTCCGTGAAGCTGTGATGTACACGGTGATCGATTCGTTCCTCGGACCGCAAGCCGATGGAAAACAAGTCGATTGGTCGAGCACGTTCATTCAACAGGAAGAAGAAAACCAAGCTGCCGAGAAAAAGCATCTGGACGAAAAGCTCAGCCATCGCAAGGCGAACACAACGCCTTCCGTGCCACTTTCGGAATATGTCGGTACTTACACTCACAAAGTGTGGGGCGATGTGTCCGTTAGTCTGGCGGCTGATCAATCGCTCTGGGTGAAAATGCGGGGAGAAATGATCGCCAAGCTTGAACACTATCACTTTGATGTGTTCGCAGCTCAATGGCGAAGGCACGATGCGGGAACGATGCTGCTCAACTTCGTCAAGAATGTTGACGGCAAAGTGATGAACATAGACGAGGAGAGTTACTTCGGTAACTTCAATCGCATCAGCGATCAACCCGCAAGCCTGCCTTTGATACCGCCGATTTCTCATAGCCCAATTCCGGCAAAGCCGCCACGCTATCAGAGAAAGTTTTCGTTCTATCACCTCCGCAACGTGCCTACTTAGGTGCAGGTTAGTCGTTCGACGCCTGTCATCCGTAGGAGTCAGGCATGCCTGACCCGCAGTTACTAGCGTGCAATCACCCTAGTAACGATGTCGTTCAATTGACGACTGTCATCCTGAGGAGCGCTGAGCGCGACGAAGGACCTCTCATGGTTCCCCGTCGCGCCGCGCTCACTCTCATTTCCTCCTGCTATTTCCACGCACCGTTCAGATTCTCTGAAGTTGATTAGTACAGAAACATCTGTACGGATGCAAGGAAACATAAGGAGAAAGGAAATGAAATCCAAAACGCTAACCGCAAGAATGTTTGCGATTGCGGGTGCGATTGTGGCAGTAGCTGTCACGGTATTACCTGTAGACGCAAAAACTACTCAGCAAAGCCCATCGCACAATGCAACAGTGAAAAAGGCTGCAACAAAGCAGTCGACCCGAACTCAGGTGCTATTCCCTCGCCCGAATGGCCAGCGAGTATCTGTTGCCCCACCGCGAGCAACAGATACACCGTCCGTCAAGCCGCCATATTATATCTATCGCGACACAGCAGAGTACATGCGAGCTGTGCACGAATATAATCGCAGGCAAAACGCAAATGCACAACGGCAATTGCAGTACGGACAAACAGGTGCGTATCAATATCCCAATTACGCGAACCATTACGGCCAATACGTTCAGCAATATGGGACGAGCAGCACGCGCGTGGGTGATTTGAACAAGTGCGACAGTTGCCCCGGTAATCTTCGCGGATCCGTTCTTAATAGCGCGGAGGAAAGAAGATATTGGGCGGCAGTTCACTATGGACATGCACTTACGCTACGCGGCAGAAAGATGAACGGCGATCTATTCACCAACCGAGAAGAGTTGGTTGAGGAAGCAATGCGCTGCGCAAACATCATGGAATACTTGCGCACGCATAGAAATCCAGAAACGAATATCGCTCCCTAGCAATAACACAAGTGGCGAAGGACCCCGCATGTCTCGAATGCGCGGTCCTTCGCTTCATTGCGTTTACTAACACATCGACACACTAAGGAGGTGCGCTGATGACGGAAGCACTTATGCTTATTTTTCGAATTCTAATGTTTCTCGTCCCGATGGCGATCACGATTTATGCAATGTGGGGCATTTCTACAGTTGGCGATGCAATCGCAGAGCTTGCTCTCGCAAAGCACTACTTTCTGATCAACGATTCGCGATGCTTGATCTACGTGAAGAAGACGAAAGCATTGCTTGAGCAACGCGCCAAGCAATTCAAGATTATTCTGGCGCTTGTACTGCTGCTCGTTCCCTTCGAGGCGCTCAGCACGAGCGGACATACGACAGAAAGCGGACTGTATATCTTTGATTTATGTCAGTTCGCTTGCTTCGGCATGGCGTTTGTCTCCTGCTATTGGCACATGTCTCAATCACTTCTGGTTAATGCAGAAGTTGGTTTTGTCAGTCGTCATATCGAGCAGAAGAAGGATGCTTGGAAGACCAACATCAAATAGTTTGCAACTAGGGTTGTGCACAGTGGTGTGCCACCCCACCATACTCCCAGGAGAGAAGGCTATGAAAGTAATGAATGAACGATCCAATTTGCCCGCGATATTCGCGACATTGGTACTGTGCACCTCTGCGCTCACCTTTGTGTTTGTCACAAGCCCGCATGGCAAGCAAGTTATGGCGGCGTCTGCCAGCGAAGATGCCGTGACGTTTGAAGTTGCGCAAGTCACCGCGTACAAGTTCAAACTCAAGTGCAAGAAGGGCACGCAAGTCTTGCCCAAACTTCTGATTCGCAGCGATCGCCCATACATGACCATGTTGTCTCCCAAAGACAACCGGGAAATGATAGAGCGCACATTCAAGATCGTGTTCGAAGGAGATGACGTGCCGGCAGGTGCTCCACTCATCGATTCGTATGTCGGGCCCAACGGCTACTTCGCCCAGATGTACGAAAACACGGCAACGCAATCGAAAGCCGAGTCGCTTCCCGTGATAGCGCCGCATCCAAGTGGTATCAAACCACCGCAGAAGTTCTGAAAGACTACAAAACCTGAGTTGTTTGAATCGGCAAGATGGTAAATCTTGCTGGTTCAAATGCTTGGATGGAAATCCGTTCTCGTTTTACTGCTGATTATCGGAGATGGAAAATGCCTAACTTAACTAGCCACGACTACGTGGTTCTTAAACAAAATCCTGGTGAGAGTGTTCTCGAATGCCAAGTTCGCGGACTCAAAGCCGTCAGTCAATGGTGGCAAGAGACGCTTGGCGATAGTGGTCCGCCGTTCCTTGAAGTCGAAGATCCTCGTTAAATGATGAGAGATCCTTCGTCGTGCTATGCACTCCTCAGGATGACAGCGACGAGAGATTCTTCGGGGTGACAGCGACCAGTTATTTGTTACAAGCGGCGGGCCGGGCAATCTATATATTAGATCCTTAGCTCGCCGCTTGTATCAAGTGAACACTTAATACAAGCGCGTATTGTAAAAAATACATACTACTATACCTAATAGCAAACAACAAAAAAAACGAAGGTTGCCCCATGAATTCTGCTTTCTCTGCCTAGCGCAATTAGCGCATCAGTCAGTGACGCAGGCAGCGATTCATGGCATAATCATGGAGGTAACTGGCGGGATAATCTAAATCAAATTTGTAAGCGAATCGATGAAAGGCTCATCTAAATGTCCAAATTAGTACTGGTGCGTGACGATAAATTTCAGGATCACATTACGCCGGAAATGCATCCGGAATCACCGAAGCGTTTGGTGGCAATTGATGAAGCTCTTAAAAGCAGTCAGTTCATCAATCAATTAAAGGAAGCTCAGCCGCGCTTGGCATCGGATGATGATTTGGCGCGCGTGCACAAGGAATCATATATAGAACAGTTGATTGGCGCGTCAAACGAAGCGCAACAGTCAGCGAAGCTTGTCACTATTGATGGTGATACGTGCATGAGCGCCAATTCACTGGCAACGGCAAAGCTGGCCGCTGGTGCGGGGCTGGTAGCAATTGATTCGATGCAACAGTCTGCTTTCACAAGTTCGTTCGTCGCGGCGCGTCCGCCAGGTCACCACGCGTCGGCAGACAAGGCCATGGGCTTTTGTTTATTCAACAACATTGCAGTTGCGGCGCGTTACGCACAACAAACGCTCGGCATGAAACGCATCCTTATAATTGATTGGGATGTGCATCATGGAAATGGAACACAAGCACTGTTCTATAAAGATCCATCGGTGCTTTTCATTTCGCTCCACCAATATCCATTTTGGCCGAATACTGGCTGGTTCACCGAGGACGGTGCGGATGAAGGTAAGGGATATACGATCAATATACCACTGCCGCGCGGAACAGCAGACAGAGGTTATGTGGCGGCGTGGGATCAAATAGTCAAACCGGTTGCGCTTGAATATCAACCGGAGTTGATCTTAGTTTCAGCCGGCTATGATGCGCATCAATCTGATCCAATGGGAGAAATGGAAATTTCTTCGCTGGGCTTTGCAGTTCTTTCGCAAAGGCTTGCAGAAGTTGCAAAAGAGACTAACGCCAAAGTAACCTGCTTTCTCGAAGGTGGTTATGACACACAAGCATTGTCAGAGTCCGTGCTTGCCACCATGCAAGTTTTGAATGCGGACGATCCGGCTAACTTATCGTTGCGCGTTGGTTCTGTATCGCAAGAGCGTTTGGAACCAGTAACATTCGACGACAATCCATATGTAGTGGAAGAGCGAGTCGCTGACGTAAAAAACCATTTCAAAGAATACTGGAAATCTTTGAAGTAGAAAGTGTTTGTTGAAATGACACGCTGATATTTCTTGCTATTGTTAACAAGTGCTAGCGCAGCTGCGCAAGATGCAGTTGTCGCCAGATGTGATTTGGTATCACCGAGATTGGCAATTTATCGTAACAATGACTTTCCTTGCCTACAGCAATGTTCGTAGGCTGAGGGAAGTATTCCCAATTTCCATTTTTCGGAGTCCGCTCAGCCAAACATTCAACGATCAAACTTAAACGAAGCTCACTGAAGGCGTCCGCACCAGTGTGCACGCCTTGCCACGACAAGATAACGGAGAAACGAAATGTCCAAGAAAGAAAATCAAACTTCCGCGCCGAAAGCATTCGAGCTAATTGGCACGCTGTCCTCAAACCTATTTGGTTTGTTCCACCTTGACGGTAGAACATTACATTACAATCGAGAGAAAGAACCGCAATTCGAAGAATGCGTCCGCTCAGTTTTTTTGGCAGCCATGAGCATCGGATTGCCACTAGACTATGTGATTCAAGCAGCCGTTGCCGACTGCAACGATCACATGACCAAGCTCGTTGATGCGCGCAACCAATACAGGCTCCAGTTCAAGTTTGACCGCGGAACGCCTACCAACTGCGAAGCGTTTCCTGGGGAGATCAGATGCTTCTATCGATTCGAATACTGCGTGGTTCGTATCGGTGACGCCTTCGACCTGGTATGGGATCCGATTGAAGTATCGGTATCGTATCCACGTTCAAATTGAACCTCATGAGTCTTCAGTTGTTGTCACCGCTCGCGTAATTACGTCTCTAAAAATGGACTCGGCTGGCACTGTTGCTATCCGAGTCTTTTTTTTGCAAATCTACTACTGAATGTAATTGATTTGGAGAATTGAAAATACTTGAAGTCAATTTATGGTGCACCATCGATAGACATAGAAAAGTCAGAGGGAGCAGAATTCTGCTCCCTCTGACTTGTTCTACGTTGACGAGAAGTTCATCTCGTTACTTTTCGGTGGCTTTCACACCGTAGGCTTTTTCGACGTCCTGAATGAGCGCTTCTTTTGTGAGCTTGTAGTTGCTCACGCTGAAGATGTGTTTGCCAGTGCTGTCCTTCATAAGGATAGCCGGCAGCTCTTCTTTAGCGACGTCGTATCGGCTACTCGGGAAGAGCAGTGCCGATTCATCTTTGAAGACCGAGCCGCCCTTGTCGGATTCTTTGACGAACTTGAAGCTCTTGAAGGGAATTTGCTTGTTGAATGCTTTCCGCATTTCTTTGCAAAGACCTTTCTGGCTTTCCATGGAGAAGATTCGCACTACCGTTTCGTCGACGCTGCCGCCGCCGCCACCATTACCGCCAGGATTCCAACCGGGGCCGCCTGGTCTGTTGGGCAAAGTGTCCGTTCCTGGAACTTGCGGTGCAGGGTTGGGCATAGGCGGCAGTTGAAAGAGTTGAGTGGGCGCAGGTGGTGTCACCGGTTCCTGCACGCATTCACCGAAAGAGGCGCGAGTTTGTTCGGTCTCAGCGTTTACTGCGCCGCCGCCGAAGTTGGCGAATAGTGCGAGTATGAGCGAGAAGAAAAACGAAGAAATCAAATTACGGTTCATTCAGTCCTCCAATGCTCATGCAATCGAAAACACCGGCGAGGTATTCTCGAGCACATAAGCGGGTGTGATGTGGGTAACGGAAAAGTGGCGAGCCACTCGGAAATTCTTATGCCGCCAACATCGCTGCACAATGTGCATTGAAAGCGTGTCGGTTGCGAAAGACTAATTGAGGGATTTGGGATTTTTATCCAGTAGTTCAAGAAATGACTTGATACAGCTAACCTAACTTAGCGGAGCATATAAATTCAATTGAAATTGCATTGAATTGAATAGTAATTGCCACACTGATGGTTTTTTTGTGCGTGGACGCCAGTGATTCACCACTTAGCGCAGCTAGCGATAGCACATTACTTCCCATCAAGGCGGAGGAACATGATCGTTCATGTCATCCTGAGGAGGAGCAACGCGCACCAACCTGTCATCCTGAGCAAAGCGAAGGATCTCTCATGTGTCAACGTAAATCATCGTCGAAGCATGAGAGGTCCTTCGGTGCTTTGCACCTCAGGATGACAAATTTAGGGGACGAACGACGCTCTATAAATGATGGAAGAGCTGCGCTAACCGCATGTGCATGAAACGCTGGTAATCATTTGCAGGTTAGCGCGGTGTCATTCTTTGCGGCGGCATATCAAGAAGCGCATTGTTACTGAATTCTAGCGATCTTCTGCGTGTAAAAAGATGCAAATCGGCGCCACCCTTTAGGAAATATATATTGCATTTCAAATTACCAAAATTGTACGGTATCGGTATACAACTCTCCAGTTCTACCGCGAAACCAAAAACCGCCGAAATAAGCAAATAACTTCGTTTTCCCCATTTCCACTTCAGCTAATCGCTGAGGCGGATTGAAGTACGTTGCTTATTTCGCTGGTTTTTGCAGAGAGGACAGGCTCATGCCTGGCAATTGGAGATGGATGGTGCAAACCAGAGTTGTAAATTAGTTCAACGTAAGTGTCGATTTGCCACCAGTAATGTGTGGCTCTGGTCGGCAAATAAGTACACATACAAAACAAAGACTTTAGTTGCATTCAATGTCGGATCTTGGAAATCCGTCGATGAGTGCGCTTGGCCTTTGTTCTTCAGATTCACCCCAAAGTGAGAGGAACAATATCATGCAATCAAAAAATAGCTTTGCGTGGAGAGGACAATACCACGATGACGATCGCAAGGGACCGAAGAAAAAGTCTCGCGTGATCAAATGCAAGTTCGAAATCATCGGCAAGCAACCCGATGGAGACACCTGGGCCGTTCGACCCTACAACAAGAGCCTAGTTTCTTTGCTGGACAACTACGATCCGGCAAATACGGGTGAACGTCCAGACGGCACATGGTCTGGTCGTCAGAAAAATATCGACACCCGTGAAACACACTTCATGCGCCAATCGCAATTGGGTGCGCTCGACGATCGAGACGCGGCCATGAAGCTTTTGGGCTGGGGACCAGGCTCAATCAAGTACGGTGGCTCGAGTGGCATGGAAGTGACTTCCGCCAAACCGCGAGTCATCGAAGGCTATATCCTGGCCGACGGCATGGACGTCTACGGGCGTATCATCGCTGAGTCGCACGTAGGGCCGCTGCCGGAAGGGGTCAATGACGGAGATGAGATAGAGGTTACCCTCGATCTCGTTAGGAAGAGCGTCAACGCGGAGCTGGTGGCTATTGGCTTCGCGTACGCTAGTCTGTACAATTCGGCTCTGCCGGCGCATCGAGCCCTAATATTCGAGCTTCAAGAAGAAGCGAGAAAGAAGGGGCTCGGTTTCTGGACGAAAGACGCAACTGCAGACTTCGAGTACATCGGCCTTGAATCGGTCACGCTCGGTCCTCCGCTCAATCCGAAGATTGCTCGCCGTCTGATTGAATGCGCCGTCAATCGCCGTGAATTTGGTGAACGCGATCCGTTGAGCGTGAGAGCGCTCACCCAAGCGGAATACTTCATTCACTGGCTCACGGAAATCCACCCAGACAGGAACGATTATGTTCTGATCGGAAATGTCAAAGGCGGCTGGGGAACCATGAAGCGTCTCGGTGAATGTTTCCGCGTGAGTGGAAAGGACAACAACCGCCTGCTCTGGCTGCCCGACGAAGAGAACATCTTCAATGTCGTGTACATGGAGCGGTACAAGAAGGGGAAGTAACAGCGGAAGAAAACAGGTAAACACTGTTTGATTCACGCTGTGGTGACCGATGCTAGAGAGCATCGGTCACCACTCCCTCCTTTTTTTGATCTTAGAAGTTGACAACCAAGAATCCTGCGGTGGCGCGCTTGTGCGTGCCTGCGTGCGCATTTTATGCAAGCGCCCCACCACAGGGTTTGTTCATCATGAGGAGGGAATTTCATCATGAATAACCAATTTTTGCGCGTAATGCGAGATGTACTCGTCGCGCTCGTTCTTATCTCTATGAACGCTCTTCCGGTTTTCGCGCAAGCAGACAAGTATTCCGAACCAGATGTTAGCCAGATTCGTAAGGTGCAAATTCTCTTTGCGTCAAACCGCCGGTGGGAAAACGGTAAGGTCGCTAAAAATAAATGCTGCGAGAAAGGCGCCGAAGTACTCGGAATCAGGACTCTGGAAAAGGAGAAGCCATTCAAGAGCCGACGGGAAGTGCAGAAGGCTTATGCCATGAAGCCGCTTCCGCATGAACGTTTACGGTGGAAGCTGAAGACTGCCAAAATTACCGACACGCAAATCGTTAAGAGCGCAGAGGAGCAAAAGCCCACCGAACAGTTTACGACAGGAGAACTGTTGAAGAGTGAAGAACGGTTTGTGCTCGAAGGAAAGTCCACGGTGGCAAAATCAGGTCAGCCATACCTGGTTTTTGTTAAACAAGGTTCATTCCGGTCTGCTGATGATAGCAGTGGCTTAACCGCCACTGAGCCATTCTCTGGAAGCCCAATTCCAATTATGGATGCTGACTGGTGCTCTCGCGGAAACGTGATTGGACCAAGAACGTACGGTATTGATCGTATGTATATGACCAATTCCGTGTACTTTGGCGAATATGCTTTAGGGCTTGCCTGCAAAATCGCTGGCAGAGAACATGTGCAGCTATGGGCTCACAGTATGGGAACGGACGGGTTAGCGCAAGCACTCTTGCGGATATATTTGCGTGAGTCCAGCGCAAGTCCAAATGCTCCGCTTGAGCAGTTCGCTCGCGCTGATCTGTTTTGTCCGGACATTCAAGCACTGACGCTCGTGAACAATTACATGGAACCGCTTGACGCCCTCATACCTGCCTACAAGAAGGTGGTGTATATAACAATGGATGTACCGTTGTTTGGATCGAAGTACTGGCAAGGTGGAGAAGACCGAGCCGGCAACAGCTATCCGAAATACAAGGAAACGATTGTTGTTCGATTCAACGAGGGTGACGCTGGGAGTGTACGTCACTCCAACCCAGCTTGGCTGCGAGATGACATGGCTTTCTTCGGTGACGAAATAGCTGAGCAGCTCACCAAAGGTCAAGTTCCAGAGACGATTCGATTGCGTGGTAACTGGAAGCTTGTTCTGGACAGAAAACACACCAGACCCGAGTGTCCCGTGTACATTTTGAAAAAAACCAAGAAGTCATCATGACGATTGTGCAGCTATTCTGTCAGCAAAAGTTTGTGGGGCGAGTCATGTTTTCAGCATGCTCGCCTCGCACTTTTCTGGCGACTGATTAACAAGTTTTTTACCCCCAGTGCAGAGCAAGCCCATGCCGACAAACATTTCGGCGCGCGCTTGCTCTGCCATTCGCCAAGAAGAGAGGTGCGAAATGAAGTTTAGGGACAACATTCACCCGGCTATAAGAACAGCAAGGACATACGGTGTCGGCGATGGCGTTATTTATATCGCCATGAACCCATCGGGCTTCGGTCATTCAAGCCGCGGCATCGGAGTGGCAAAAGAGCTGCCGCACGATCAAGTGATCATGGCCAGTGGCGGTAGACCGCTGCAACGCATTAAAGATGCGGGCTTCAACACGGTTGAAGTCGATCCGGAAATTGAGTTTTGCGGAAAGAACGGTGAATTCAGCGTTATGATGACCGCGCTCAAGAACATGGATCTGCCTGCACGCGTTATAGAGCAAGTGTTCTACGAAGAAGAACTGATGCGCAAGCTCGGCGTGTCGGTGGTGGTATCAGATTGCCGCGCCGCCTCAGTTTTGGCCGCTGCCAGATTGAAGTTGCCGTGTCTCTTCATGACCAATCAAACGGACATCGACGTGTTCTTCAAGGACAACGATACGTTAGGCGAAGCAATGCTCAGTGGTGCACTCATGAGCTTGGGTCACATGGTCATGGGAGTATCGATGCGTGACGTCAACGAAATCCTCATTGGGGATTTCCCGACGGAAGATGCTGTCTGTCTGCCGATTCTCAGTAAGCTTCCGGAAATCAAAGGGATTCAAGAGCGAGTTGGTCCAATCACCACTTTCCGCGCCAAGGATGTCGTGCCGATCAAACGCGCAAGCGATCGTCCGTACTGGATAGTCACGCTTGGTGGACAAGACTTCCGTCAGCCGTTGTTCTATGCCAGCATTGAGGCGGCGATGGGAATGCCCGAGGTCGATTTCGACATAGTCGGAGTGACACCGGAAATGCTCGACAAAGCAAAGTGCGCAGGACTGGTAGCGCGTGAGGATGACTTCGCGTATCAGGATGGCGTGTCTTGCGTGCAAGCGCGTCCGAATCTGCGACTGCTCAAGTTCGTGCCGAATCCGCAAAGTTATTACGCCGCTGCAAACGGCGTGATCACGCAAGCGGGACACAGCACGATGATGGAACTGGTCACTCTCGGCAAGCAAGCAATTCTGGTTCCTGATCAGAAACAAGTTGAGCAGGAAAGCAATTCCAGGCGCATGGTGGAGCTGGGCTGCGCTACGCAGATCACCTATGGTGAACTGTCCGGCAATGTCCTGGCGGCAAACGTGCGGCATCACATGGAAGTATCCAACTATGAAGCCGCTGCCCAAAGGTTGGCAGGTCTTGCCGTCGTGCACGATGGCGCTAGCCGAGCCGCCGAGAGAGTGATGACGTACGTCAGACGTATGACGTCCTATTAACGAGTGGTATCGCCTGCGGTACCGCGTCGTTAACAAAAATGTGCCGAGAAGATTTTGGAGAATGCCGGCTTTGCGTTTGCAAGAGCCGGCATTCTCCTTTCTCTCGCACATTACTCAAATTGTTATTCGAAAGGAGGTGCCGTCATGGTGAATGCTCAAACATTGAAAATCTGTCAATTCGTGGCAGTAGAACGGGGGACAACTAATGCCATCAAGCTGCTCGAAGCGGGCTTGAAGCACTACAAACTTGATGGCAGTGGGAATCGTGCCGCACAGACATGCAAACTGGCACTATATCACGTGCTCAAGGATGTCGAGAAAATGGTTCGTGTGGTGACATACTTCAGACTGCATGAAGATGAAAGCTTATCCGCTGACGTGACTGCCAAAGAAGTGATGAAGATTGCGCAAGCGCATCTAGAAGCAGCTGCCCAGGTAATGAAAGCCGATCCGACTTGGGCATTCTACAAGTATTACGATGCATTGTGTGTATTGTACATGGGCTCGGACAGGGTTCGCCAAGCCGAATTGCGCCCATATTACAGTATGCTCGCAGTGGTCTTGAACAAAATTGCCAAGCTCGGTGGTGCCTTAAAGAAGCTCCTGCTTCCTAATGCTGCTGAGTTGCAAGTGGTGGCACTCGTCATCACCGAATACGTTCTTGGCCCGGCAACGCGCAAGTCGGTGCAAAACCGGCTGATGACGACTCGCTTATATCACGAGGCAATGAAGGTGTACCTCAAGGAAGCCGCTGCTGCTAAAGCAAAGGGCAAAGCAGATCTTGAGGAACAATTTCTTGACGTTGCGAAGGTAAATGTCCGACAGGCCAAAAAGTATGGCGCTGACTCGTGTCATGCGGCCAGGTATGTCTATGGCATGGTTTCCAAAATGACACTGAGTGCGTATCGTCTGTACGTCAACGTGCAAGAAGATCGATACCGCTTAGAAAAGTACACCGACGAAAACTGGGACTTCAACGTGATACACGAAACGTACACGTACCTGTTGGAACAGTTGAACGTCAGTCGGTGAAGACAAAAGCATATTCGTCCTGATCGTGCGCAACGGTCAGGACGAAGCGCTTGTACTATTCAAACTCTTTTTGCTTTAATGGGAGACACGAAAATGAAACATGACAATGTTATTGGATTCATAGGCCTAGTTGGCCTTGCCGCCGTAAACGTACTATTTCTCACGGGCTACTGCTACAACACAAGGGACCGGGTAGTTTGGGCTTTTCTCTTCGTTTGGTTGAGTGCAATCAATTACATAGTAGTGAAGATGATGACAAACAAATCCAAAAGGGATGAACGCTCTTTAAGGGATAAGGTCATCACCATTAATCAAAAGCACTCGGCGCGTCGGTGGTGGTGCCAGGCGGATGAATGTAAATGCAATTCTGCGGAATGCATGCCGGACGAACTGCTGCAGGCTTTCGCAGCTTTAGGTCAGGCCAATTCGATTGTCACCATGTGGGACTCATTCTTAGGACCAGCGAAGACGCTAGTAGCTGTTCTTGTGATCAGTAGCATCTTAGCTATCTTGATCAAGTAGTGCAAAACCGCGAGGTGCAAGCGTGAGGGGATAGATATGTCCCCTCACATTTGCCTCTTGAGGATTCGTCTCAACAACAAAGTTACTACTTGCATGAGCAATACGTTTATGAGGCTTAAAAGCAATGAGAAATACAAAACGAAACTTAGAAATGATCAAATCGGCGATAGAAGATCAACAGACCCTTTGTTGGATTGACGGTTGGTCTGGTAGCGAAGACGGATTTCGTCACAGCAAGGGTGCAGTGCTGGTTTCTATTGACCAGGATGATACCACCGGTGGTGATCAGTCAGACTATCAGGGAGCATTGGTGATTAGCCAGATGATCGGACAGCGAGACTCGGAGTCTTCCGTCTATAACAGCATCGGCAATGCTATTGCCGAGCTCAATTCGGGTGTCACTGCCAAGACGATTGATTCCCTGCACAAGCCCATGCAAATCGGACCATTGGAAATGGCGCTCTCCACTGAAGACTGCACATATGATGTATCGGTTTCAGCGCAACTCTGGCATTTCGACTCTGCTAGTCTCAGTGGTTCGATTGGAGAGGCCGTTGAACGTGCTTGCTTCTCGCTATCGCAGAGACTGAACGAGCGAACACTTGTGAAGGATCGCTTTGCGGAAGAGACTCGAAAAGAATCTGTGGATCTCGGCGTAGGCTTCGACGGTCTTACGCGCGCAATCACAGTTGTATCAACTGTCCGGATTGATGCCTTGGATCATTCCACCGGACAAATTGATTCCATGCAGGCAGACAAATTTGCAAAGGTTTGTGTTGGGCAACTGCCAGGCAAAACAATCGACAACTGTGGAGTCGTGCTTGCAGCGGTTGCTCCCGCTAGCTGGACCTCCGGTGGCGGAAGAAAAAGGAAAGTAATCGAACAGGATTATCTCACCACCGTCACAGTTATGCTTCGCTTGGAAGAGTGGTTCAGTAAATCACAACTAGATAGGATCTACCGTCGTGCATAGTGCGATGCACGGACAATCAATGGCAGCGTCCTGATCACGTGCAATGGTCAGGATGCTGCACATGTTTGTTCCTCCTTACTACATTGTTCGAATAATGTTTTGCCCGAGCCGTACTAAACGTGATTGCGAATGCTTAGCGTTCCAACAATCACATGGAAAATCATTCTGTGCAGGGCACCCCACATGGTGTCTGCCGTTGTTTGTCGCGTTAGACAAAAGGAGGTATTATGTCGCGCAGATTCATTGCGTTCACTTTCCTAATGGTTCTATCAATGGTATGCCCGGCTTCGGTTGGTGCGTATCCGTATGGATGGGGATATCGCCCTGCACCCTCTCGCCCGGCTTATCGACCAAACCCAATTGACACAATGTATCGACCATGGCTATTTGGCCGAAGTAGTGGTGGCAGTTCCAGATCGTGGCCCGCTAGAAGACCCAAAAGCAACTTCTATCTCTTATTTGATCACAACGCTTCCGATTCGGAAGTTCGCGCCTTTAGCAAGGCGAGAGGTGCATCGAGCCGTATCAAGTTTCGAAAGGTGAACGTTGATAAGGAATCTGGCAAATCCAAATATGCGCAACTCATCAAGTTATACAAGGACGAAGCCAATGGTGTGAATAAGTTGCCCGCTTTGGATCTTAGAGATAGCGATGGAAGAGTTGTTGCGGCTGTCACCAATTTGCCTGAGATGACTTCTGAACAATTTGTTGGTCTGGTGAAGTTCTTTGAGCCGTGCATCTCTGAGCGCGAGCATTTCTTTCGATTTCACTCGAAGCTCAAAAATGATCTTGGTGTTCTCGAGCCTCTGTGTGAGCAGTTGAAGGACAGCATCAAAATGCTCTGGTCGGTCGATCTCGTTTCGCAAGACTACATGATAATGGTTTGCGCGCCGAGCACGGATCCCACCACCGAAGCTATCTGCAACTTGGCATTGAAAGCCAGTCAGTCGGTGACTGGACAGACTGCCCGCTACGTGTATGTCGATAGCCTGTGGAAGTTAAACGAGCGAATGATCGCACCGTTGGCTAATAAGTGGAATGTCGACGTAACTAAAACTCCGTGCGTTTTCCTATGCACAAAATACGGAGCGGTTTACGATCCGATCGTTGGCAGTGGTATCACTCAAGATAGTCTCGCCAAACTAATGCAGATCACAAGCACACCACCGCAGCCTGCTCCGACAAATGTGGAGCCGTCCAAACCCTAAAAGCAAATGAGCGTCACCATCCTGCGGGGGTGTTGATGCGCATTAAAATGATATGCCTGCTGTGCCCTAATCACGTGCAACGGCCAGGCCTCATTGCATGTTCCTTGCATACTAGAAGGCACCAGTAATGGTGCCTTCTCTTTACTATTATCGTTCGCATACGGGTCTAAAAATGCGCACGAGCACAATGTCCGCTTGCCGTGCAAATTACGCAATACACTTTTACCGAGGATGATGACAATGCAAAAACCAACAGCGCAAGAACGCCAAGAAATGTTCGAAAAAATCTGCAAGACTCCAGAGACAGCCAAGAAGATTGCAACTGGATTAGGTCCGGCATTTCCCAACGACAAAGACGGCGATGATCTCATGCGTTTTCTCGCCGGCGTGGTCATGGACGGCACCATAAATTATGACGTCTTTGAAGAGACGCCTTCCGACTTTGTCGATATGGTTACGCGTACTCTCGATGAGACACAACTGCTCTATCTCGTCAACAAAATCCTGTGCCACGACGGTGCTCTCAATGCCAACCACTTTGCCGAGATTCTTGCTAAGTATCCGGCACTGGAAGCAGTGTACGTTCCTGATGGAACACAACTCGATCCAATAAAGGCCGTGCTGCAAAGCATGTCCAGCCCAGATCACCCTATAAGCCTGGTGACTCTCCAGGATGGGGCCTTCCCTACTTCGGAAGTCGTCTTCCGCGGTTAGGAAAGGTACCTATGAGGGCACCAGAAATGGTGCCTTTTCTTTACTATCCTAGTTCACTTACGGGTCTAAAAAACGCGCACGAGCACAATGTCCGCTTGCCGTGCAAATTACATTCATAAAAAAGGAAACAGACAGATGGAAAATGATCAAGCCAAGCCTCAATACGTTGATGTCGCTGACTTCCTTGCTGCGCCGGAAAATACTGTGAAAGTATTTCTTAGAAGTGAGTATAGTCCCGGCAATTACGTGACAATTACACAAGATGAGCACAGCAACGACACCGTGACGCCTGAGGAACCTTCATCGGAGATACTTGCGCCTTTAGCCCAAGCTCTTTGCGAGGCCTTGCCCACAGGTGTGAAAGCTATAGCCAGCTATGAGCCGGCTGGTGGCAACAAAGAAAATGTCGGACGTTCCGAGGTCACTCTCTGGATCTCTTCTGGAGATCGGGTATCTCTCGGCAATAATTCGCTCATTCAGGCGACATTAGTCGTCAACATTATGGCAGAGGCCCTAGACGAGTAATCGTCAGAACAGCGGGAGGAAGGCAAGCATCTGCAACCGCGCAGGCAAATAGCCAGCGATGGTAATGCCTGACTTCCTCCTGTTTGTCAAATTGATTTATAACCGCATGCTGATTGGTGAGCTGGTGCATACCGAGCACGGAGAACTGACCTATGACCATAACATGTACAAAATTATTTGACACTCAATGTTCATGCTTATAGGGTAAAATGAGAATTAGCATCAAAGTGGAATCGAGGCATATTATCATGTTGGATTGGAATCGCTGTCCCCATGTAGAACGCTCCCCTGAAAAGGTCAGCGGAGTTTGGGTGTTCGAAAACACGCGAGTGCCCGTTAAGGCGCTTTTCGAAAACCTCGAAGACGGGGCCACAATTGATGATTTTTTGGAATGGTTTCCTGGGGTCAACCGCGGACAGGTAATGGCCGTACTTGAGTTTGCCGAGCAGAGTCTTACTTCAGCATAGGAGCGCAAGGAGGTACTTCTGCGAATTCTCTTTGACCAAGGAACACCAGCCCCCCTGCGACGTGAGTTGCAATTACATGAAGTGTCAACGGCCTACGAGTTAGGTTGGTCTTCGCTAAAGAACGGCGAATTATTACAGGTTGCAGAGTCGAAATTTGATGTGTTGGTATCAACAGACCAGAATCTTCGCTATCAGCAAAACCTTACCGGGCGACATCTTGCCATTTTGGTTCTACCATTTGCGAGCTGGCCAAAGCTCCAGCAATATATCCCAACTATTGTGGCTGCCATCAATGATCTAAAACCTGGCGATTATATAGAGCTAGTTTTTTAAATTGTGCTGGGGCAACGCCGCTGCTTGGCACCAATTAAGCGCGGATCATATTCAGTCGATTCCTGCTGCGGGATATGGCTAGATCTTTTGCCGCCCAATTTCATGCGGTTCTAAACCGCCATCAACACATGCTGGTGATCGAATTCAAAAGAATGGCAACCAGGAATAGTCGCAGCAACGCGATGGCATTCCTGGCGTTCCCTTCTTGGGGTAAACGATCATCT
>JAGVKG010000023.1 GCA_020050685.1 Candidatus Obscuribacterales bacterium
CAGTGATAGCTTTAGCTTTCTCTGCACCTGCCGGCAATCTTTACTCCATTACCTCACGCTATTACTTGAGGGCGCTTTACATACCATCTCCGTCGGCTACCGCCTCCTCCGCGCGTTAAGACGCTGCACTCCGCACTGCTCCTCGCAGCGCTGCGTTTCGCTGGGGTTTGGTTACATCTGTCTTTAGGCGCTCCTCCGCCGCGCGTTTCCTCCTTATTTTCAATGTGTTAGGATAGGGGAGCTGTTTTTTCGTGGGCGGGGCAATGGTTAACTCACCTAATATTCAGATTCAGCCGGCTACTGTCGCTATCAATGACAAAGGGCATTTAGTTATTGGCGGTGCGGATGTTGTTGATTTAGCGGAGCAATTTGGCACACCGCTTTGGTTGCTTGATGAGGCAACTATTCGCCAGGCTACAGAGGCATGCATTGCCGGTCTGGCAAATTATCCAAATGCCAAGGTGCTTTATGCCGGCAAAGCATTTTGTTGTCTGGCGATTTGTCATTTGATGAGACAACTGGGTCTGGGAATGGATGTAGTATCAGCCGGTGAATTGCACACGGCAATATCGGCAAGCTTTCCGGCTGAGAACATTTATTTCCATGGCAATAACAAATCAGAAGAAGAAATCATTTCTGCGCTCACCTATGGTGATGTGAAAATCGTTGTCGACAGTAAATCAGAGTTGGAAATGGTGGCACGACTAGCAGAAGCATTTGGCCGCAAAGCAAAAATTCTTTTGCGTATTACTCCTGAAGTGGCGCCGGATACGCATCATCACATTATGACCGGTCATACGGAGAGTAAATTCGGTATTCATTTATCTGAGCTAAGTGCTGTTTGCGCAATTGCTTATGCGCAATCGCATGTAGTCGAGCTTCTCGGTCTTCATTCCCATATTGGTAGCCAGGCGCAAGAGCTTGAGCCCTATATGCAAATTGTCGAGATTATGGCCGAGTGTTATGCCGATATCAAACGCACATTTGATTCTGATCTGGAAGAATTGGATTTAGGCGGCGGCTTAGGAATTGCCTACACACGTGATGATCATCCAATTCCAATTTTTGAATGGGCCGAAAGCATTGCTAATCAGGTGATTACATCCTTTGGTAATAGAGATCTCAAACTGCCAAGATTGTTGCTCGAACCGGGCAGAGCCCTTGTTGGCACTGCAGGAATAACCGTCTATCGCGCCGGACACATCAAGCGTAATCCACAAGGTACAACCTTTGTAGCTGTGGATGGCGGAATGGCTGACAATCCTCGTCCGGCTATGTACGAAGCAAAGTACAGTGCATGTGTCGCCAATCGCGTTAAAGGACCACAATCGGCCGAACCAACCACGATTGTCGGTAAATACTGCGAATCAGGCGATATAATTGTAAAGGACACTAATCTAGTGGCCCGAACGGGGGACTTAATTGCTACATTCGCCACCGGTGCCTACAATTACAGTATGGCTTCCAATTACAATCGCACAGGGCGCCCAGCTTGCGTGTTAGTAAACGAGGGTAAAGCCGAATTGATCATTGACCGCGAACCAATTGCCGATCTTTTGCGATATGACCGAGTGCCAGCCCGACTTTTGGGTAAAGAAACATAAAGAACTAATCGCTGACAATGTCCTAGGCACGTCCACCAATTTCTGAGAGAAAAACTGGGAGTACAGATGGACCTTCTATCAGGAATAAGCATAGAACGACTGCAAGCACTCATTTCTGAGTGGGGTTGGTTGCGGCTGGCTAAAACCATTTGCGAAGTCTTGATCATTGTTTATGCACTGCTTTGGATTTGGGGAAGAATCAGAGGCACGCAGGCGGAGCGTTTAGTCAAAGGGGTCCTGGTTCTCACTCTTGTTTGCGTTCTTTCTTGGTTTTTTGGTTTTACGCTTATCACATCCATTTTGCAACAATTGATTCCTGTTGCAGTCCTGGCAATTTGATCGTCTTCCAACCTGAAATCAGACGCGGACTGGGCTACTTAGGCAGAGCCAAACGTCTTTCAATCGATCTTTCCTTGAGTGATAGTCAGAAATTCAAATCAACCGTAGTGATTGAAGAAATAATTGGCGCAGTACGCGAACTTTCGCGAGCCAAGATTGGTGCACTAATAGTTGTCGAGCCGCCAGACTCTGAGCGTGACTATCTTTCTCCCGGTACTACTGTCAATGCCGATGTTTCCACAAATTTGATTGTCAACATTTTCTTCCCCAATACACCATTACATGATGGAGCCGTGGTTATACGCAAGGACAAGATTGTTGCCGCTGGTGTAATTTTACATACAATTACAGAGAACCCTCAACTCAGTCACCGCTATGGCACACGCCATCGTGCGGCCATCGGACTTTCCGAAGTTTACGACGGGCTCTGCGTTGTTGTTTCAGAAGAAACCGGATCAATTTCTGCAGCCAGCCGCGGTATGCTAGTGCGATACAATACCGCAGATGAGCTTTATGATCCGCTCTCTTATCTTTACCAAGAAAGCGGCGAGGGCTCCACAGCTAACCCATTGCACTTTTTCCTCAACCTCTTTGGCAAGTCTAAAAAAGAAAGTGGTATCACAGGCGGTGCCATAAACGAAATCAAGTCCGATGAAATAACAGAGGCAGAAGGCGAACAAGCCAACGCCTAAATAATTCTCTATCAAGCAAGTCGGCTTTATGCAGCAGCAACTAGTTTATCTGATAGAGACTAGCGCTTGATTCATTTCTTCCACGACACGTTTGGCTGCATCAATCCGATTTTCCGCATGCGTAATTGGTCTGCCGATCACAAGATAATCCGCACCATCGGCAATTGCGCCAGACGGTGTAACAATGCGGCTTTGATCGTTGGCCGCTGCCCACTGCGGTCGAATACCTGGTGTGACAATAACAAAATTGGCACCACATGTTTTGCGAATCAATTTAACTTCGTTTGCTGATGCCACAACGCCATCGGCACCATTTTCTTGAGCCAACTTTGCCAAATGACATACTTGCCCTTCCATCGAACGCGTAACACCAAGCTCATTGGCAAGCCAATTTTGATCAAGGCTGGTTAAGACAGTCACAGCCAGCAAAATCGGTCTGGCTAAACCGCTTTCCCGTGCTGCCATATCGCAGGCATCACTAGCGGCTCGAATCATCTTAGAGCCGCCTGTGGCGTGCACATTGAGCATCGCTACATCATGTGCGGCAATGGCTCGGCAGGCACCATATACGGTGTTTGGAATGTCACAAAACTTGCCATCAAAGAAGATAGGCAATTTGTCTTTCGTTGCCAGATCCAAAACAGCCGGGCCACAAGCAGAGTACAACTCAAGGCCAATTTTAAACATCCCCACAAAATCACGAAGCTCATCGATTAAACGCTGAGCTTCGTTAATTGAGGAAACATCGAGAGGCAGGATCAAACGCTTGCGGGCATCTATTGCCTGGTTGGACATTAGGCTTGAGCCTTTTCCAACTTATAGCGCTTCACAAAGCGATCCACACGGCCTTCGGTGTCAATAATTTTTTGCGTGCCAGAGAAAAACGGATGGCAGCTGCTGCAAATTTCAACCCGAATTTCTTGCTTGGTTGAACCCATTTCTACTTTCGCGCCACAAACACAAGTTGCTGTGACTTTGAAGTATTTGGGGTGAATTCCTTCTTTCATCTCTTTTCCGATCTAATCCCAGTTGATAAGGAGTCTTCGAACTAGGCAATTTGCCTGAGATTCTACTAGATTTCCTCCAGCAGTTTCTCTCGCGTCCAGCTTCCGCTCTCGCGCGAAGTAAAGATAGATCATATCAGATTCCCACCCCTTGAACACCTCATCCCCTACCAGGCAATTGATTATAAAGTGCTAATGGTCTTGCCTTGGTCTGAGGAGAGCGCTTGACTATGGGCTATCCAATTATCGACTATCTAATTAAGCGGCTGTTTGACTTCGATGCCTTCGCCGCCGGCAAGGGTCAGACGTTCGCCTTCGACGTTCAAAAAAACCTTTTCCTTAATGCCTGAATCACGAACAGTGCGGCTAATTTGATCTATGCGTGCTTCCATAGAGTTTGTCCCGCCACCAGAATTGAAACGTTTGGACAAATTGAGTTCAAAGTCTGATCCAATTTTGTTTATGCCCAGCAAAATCGTGCCGCGAGGAATTTCTGAGGCAAGTCCGGTACTGGCTTCCTCGGCATTCGCTCCATCAAGAAGTTCTTTGATGGCAGATTCAAGTTTATTTTCTCTATACTGCTTGCGTTGAACAGGGACAAGAGTCAATTCGCCAGCTTGAGGCTTTACCAGCCAAATTTGGATCGTCGATGTCTCAATTTGATTTTGTACAGGAGAAACCACGCGGGTAGCTGATTGATTCTCCGAAATGATTCGATCGTTTGTGCAAGAAACCAAAATCAACGATGCTAATGACGCCACCACGGGTAGTATCACGAGAGAAAAACGATTTTCAGCAAAACTGCTTATTTTGATTCTCATTTTTTATTAGACACTTTCTGCACGAGTTGAGTATTCGGTTTGGGCGCCAGAATAAGCCTACCAGCAAAGTCTACTTGATCTTCCTTAACTGTCAAAGATTGCATACGGAAAGCATGATCCAATCGATCCATGCGCCCGAAATTCACAAGCGGATTCAAAAGTTCAGTCGCAAACAAAGCAAACTCTTGAGGATTTTCTATGGCGGGAGATTCGACCTTTGCATCTTTGACGCAGATCTTGGCATCGCTTTCTAAATAGGGCACAGCCGAAATATCGACAGGCACGCCGGTTTCGCGCTGAGCTCCTTTTGTCACCATCCAAGCATGGATCTTCACTTGCCCACCTTCCAGTTGCACTTTTGGCTCGAGTATTTGCAACTGCTGCGAACCAAGCCCAGGCAAATCAAGCTTGAGAGCCGAAAGTGACGAGGCTATCTTGGGATTTTGTAATGCATGAGTTATGTCTTTTTCTGATACATGTCCCTCTAAAGATACAAGCACAGGAGACAAAACACCCGGTTTCAGACCATGCTGTTTGCGGTAACGCACCCATAGTGGTTGATTGGTGGCAACATGCAAAAAGCCAACTTTCACACCGGAAAGGCTGGCATTTTTCGCTGTCACATCGAGAGCCTTAAATTTGCCGGCAAGCAAATCAGTAAAGCTATAAACGCGTACCTTGGCTTTGATCTTGCCACCAAGTATGTGACCAAGGGCAATCTCACATGCCTTGCTGGCAACAAAATTAGTCAAGCCCGTGATACCAGTTACCTTCTGGACAAACAAACTGGTTTTCGAAGCAACGGGAAACGGCGGCTTTGGTCCGGCAAAAGCTGGTTGATGCAACGATTGCTGCAAGATGAATGTAAGCACAAATAGGAAAATGAACTTTCTCATTGACACGAGGATACCAAAGACAAGCCTCATCTAAAAGACATTTGCCTTAAGATCTACTCAAGCCTTCATAAATTAGAGCTTTATTGGCTGGGCGAACGCATTTTCTCGCCCAAAGCTTCCTTCAAAAGTTCGTTTTGTTTGAGCAAAGCCTTCAAGTGTTCGTTGGCAACTGCCAGTTCTGCTTGCAATTCGGCCACAGTTTGTTCGTGTGTCACACCAGTCACAGGATCGCGTCCTGGCATCTTCGGCAAAAGCACATAGCCTAATTGCACGGCTTTCAGAGCAGCTGCCGTACGGGTTGGCACTTTCAACTTAGCCAGAATGCACTCGATGTGTTTTTCCACTGTGCGTAGTTTCATATCCAACTCATCGGCAATTTCTTTATTGCGCAAATCAAGTCGAATCAAAACTTCAATTTCCCTGTCCGTCAAATTGCAGTTAGGCAACGACGTAGCTGGATTTTGTTTGATCAGCTGAGTAATTTTAGGATCGCAATAAGGCAAGCCACGAGTGGTTTGCTCAATCGCCTCAAAAAGCGTCCTTGGTCCTGAGCTCTTCAAACAAAAGCCGCGAGCACCAGCACGTGTCAACTGGTTGTGATACTTGGTGGCGTGATAAGAATCAGTCAAGACCAAAACATTGGCATTGGGCAATTCTTCGCCAACGCGCCGACAAACTTCCACACCGTTCAAAACATCCAAATCAACATCGAGAATGACAAAGTCCGGCTTCATTCTGCGAATCAACTCGGTTGCCACCATACCATCGGCAGCTTCACCAACGACCTCAACCACTTCGGTAACGACGCGCTTTAAGCCGAACCGGATTAGTTCGTGTCTTTCACAAATTACAGTGCGTGGTCGAAACAATTTCGTTCTCTTTTCGTATCTGGCTTAGTAAGCAATGCCGGCAAGTGCCTGACTGATGGTTATATTGTAACAACGGGACAGATTAATTTTGCGCTGACGATGTTTTCTATTATATGCGCCCATAGTTAAAAATGACGCAAATCCAAACCGCATCAAGTATGTTCCAGTTTTAAATAGCATCTAAACGTAAATATCAGCTTCTTGCAGTTCTTGATAACCAATATTTGCCTATTTAGCTTTAAATACTGGCTAAAGACACCCACACGTCGCATTATCGGACAAATTTATTTCAAATATAGAAGTTGTGGGAAGACTACGCAATCAGTGGGAAAAACCCCAATATACTTTGGCTGCCCAGAAGTCTAAGCTGGTCTCAGGTTACAGCCCTTGAGATTGGCAGATTGACAGGCATGACAAAGAAGACTTTCATCATTTATGGTTTGCAGTTGGCGGTGAGTTTAAGCTTCACCATCGCGCAAACCTCTTCTTATGCAACCAGATTAAATGCCCAGCCATTGCCCCATGAGCGCGAAGAAAAGGATTTCTCTCAGGCTCAAGAATTCGTGATTGGTGCGACCCGATTTAAGCGCCGCCCAGACTACCGCGAAGAACAAGCACTCAAGAAACAAGAAGCTGAAGAAGCCAAACAGAAAGTTATTGAAGCCCAAGAGCAAGCCCGCCTGGCTCAAATTGAGAACTACAAGAAAAACAAGCAAACCGCCATTGACTCGAACAATAAGGCAGTTGCTGCCGGTAAGGCTGGTCGTTGGGCCGAGGCCATTGCCCTGCATGAAGCTGCCTGCCAATACGATCCTGAAAATCGCCAATTCCGCATAAATTTCTCGGCTGCCTGCGTTGCCCTCGGTCAAGAAAAGAAACAACATGGTGATTTTGTTTCAGCCAGCGGACTTTTCCGCAAAGCTATTCAAGCCGCCCCGGACAATGCCCTGGCTGGCAAATTGTTAGCTGAAGCACTTTCGCAAGGTGGTCACGATCCTGCATCAGCAGATGTCCGCCTGGAAATTGGCGAACAATTGCTCAATGCCGGTGACATTTCTGGTGCATTAATCGAATACCAAGCGGCCCTTTCAATTGAATCATCCGCCAAAGCCAATATGAAAATGGGCGATCTGGCATTGCGTTCCGGACAATTGCCGACTGCTACCAGCTGGTACCAACAAGCCATCATTAAAGATCCGGATTTTGCCCCGGCTCATCGTCAACTCGGATTTTTAGCTGCCAGCCGCAAAGATTTAACCCAAGCGGCAGCGTCGCTACGCAAAGCGGCAATTTTAGATCCCAAAGATCAAGCTGCCGGTCAGGCACTTGTGGAAATTTGGCGCAAACAAGTGGCTGAAAATCCACTCTTAGCCGAAAACCATCTCGGTTTGGCTGGTGCTTATCAATTAACTGGTGATTTTGCTGCCGCCGAAGCCGAATATGGAAAGTTGGAAGCGCTCGATGCCAAAAATTCTAGTCTGACATCAGGCAGAGCCAGTTTAGCCAAAGCTATCGATCATACAAAAGCGGAAAAGCATAAGTTAGCGGCTCAAACTTTATATGGACAAGGATTGCGCAAAGAAGCTTTGGCAGAAATTAGCCAAGCTGCCATGCTCGAGCCACGCAATGCATCGTATCAGTTTTTGCTTGGTGAATGTCTTGAGGCAACCGGTGATTTCCAGGCAGCGCACCAAGCTTACTTGACCTGCGTTTTAATCGATCCGGAGAACAACAAAGAAGCAGCAGCGCGCATGAAGTCCATGCAATCGAATTTAAAATCGCGCGGTGTTAACGTCACGCAAAATCAAGATCAATTGACAAACGATTTAGCAAACAAATTGTCGGCTCATTTTGATGGTGTCAATCCAGACAAAAATGTTGCCCAATTGCCAAAGAAAAATATGTTTGAAGGCGTAACCGGTACGCAAGCAACAAGCAATAATGCAAATGCACAAGCAGAGGTTAAGCAACCACAAGCAAGTGCTGTTCCTGCACAAACAAATCAACAAGGCGAACTGGCAAGCCAAATTGCCCAAGCCGAATCACAGAAAAATTATGCTGGTGCAGTTGCACTTTTGCGTTTCCTTCTGGCTTCCAATTTGCAAAATGCCGATACACATCATCGCTTAGCTCTCAATTTGCTTGCCTCTGGTCAAGCCGGCGAAGCACTTTCCGAATTCCGGATTGCATCCGCATTGGCACCAACCAATAAAACTTTTGCCAGTGATTTAGCTAAGGCAATGGTTGCTCACAAGCAATCTGTTGTGAGTGCAAATACAGTTAGCGCCAATACTCTCAATGCTGATGTCTCAAATGTTGGAGGCTCAAAATGAGTTTTCACTTTCAGCCACCAGATCTAGCGGAATTTCCACGACGCTCCTGGCGCCGCTTTTTGGAAGAAACAATCGGCAACCTTTTTTCCGAAGTTTCTCCGATTGCCAGTGAGTTTAACCCGCGCTTTGAAATTTCCTTTATTGGTCAAGCCGGCAAACCAGTTTGGCGCTTAGAAGATTATGCCCCTGATTCTGGCTACCCACAATCAGCAGAACAAGCGCGTCGGACCAATATGACCCATGCTAAACGCTTGTTGATGGAAGTTTGGTTGCGCGATACACAAAGCGGTGAGCTGCGCAAAACCACTTGCTACCTTGGTGATCTACCAGTGATTACCGAGCGCGGTACATTTGTAATTAATGGTTCTGAGCGTGTTGTTTTAGCTCAACTTGTGCGCGCCCCAGGAATTTATTTTTCCAATCCTTCTAATACGATCTACAAAGCCTTATTGCTCGCCGAACTCGGTGCACCAATTGCTTTTGAATTAAATACTGAAACTGGCACCGGCAAAACCAGCCGTGCTAAATGTCGAATCAAATTGCCTAAGCGTAGTTCTGTGGCTGCCACCACTTTGCTAATTGCAATGGGCGTGGAAGAGTCGACAATTCAAAAGCGTCTTGGTCATTTGCTTGAACGCAATCGCATTGAGACCAAACCAATCAGCCAAGCGGAAGCATTGGCTGTAGTTGGCAGAGCTTGGAAGCCAGATGGTTCCGGTGGCGGTCAAGCCGGCGTGCAAGCAATTAAGGAATTAACTGACAGACGCCGTTATTCACTCGGCTCACTCGGCCGCAGACGCGTCAACGAAAAACTTGGTGTGGAAGAAGATTCACTGCAATTGACAGCCGAAGATATTCTTTCCTCCACTGAATATTTGCTCGGCTTACCATCGAGTATTGGTGCTTTGGACAATATTGACAGTTTGGAAAACCGTCACTTGCGTGGAGTTGGTGAGATTCTTACTCGCATGGTGCGTCCAGCATTAGGGCAACTGGCCCGCTCGGTCAGAACCCGCCTTGAATTACACGAAGAAGATGAAATTGGCAGCCCAAGTGATTTTGTCGATGGCAGAGCCTTTGCCACTGCAATCAACAAATTCTTTGCCAGCAATCCGCTAGTTCAATATTTAGACCAACAAAATCCGCTTTCGGAATTATCACACCGTCGCCGGATCACATCATTTGGTCCTGGTGGCATAGACCCGAATGCAGCGCCTGTAGAAATGCGCGATGTGCATCCAAGCCAAATTGGTCGTGTCTGCCTTATCGAATCTCCAGAAGGTAAGAATTGCGGCATGGTCTCCTACATGGCCACATTTTGCCGCATCGACAAAGATGGTTTCATGACCGTGCCTTATCGCAAAGTAGTGATGGGCAAAGTTACAGACGACGTAGTTTATCTCACACCAGCCGATGACAAACGTTATTGCTTAGCACCGCCGGATACTAAAGTAGAAGGCGACGAGATTGTCGGTCCACTTGTGACTGCACGTCGCGGTGAAATCTTCAGCAATGTCTCTCCTCAGGAAGTTAATGCCATTGGCATTTCGCCTCAAGGTTTCATTTCCGTTGGTTCCGGTCTAATTCCATTCCTTGAGCATGATGATGCTAACCGCGCCTTGATGGGTGGTGGCATGATGCGCCAGACCTTGCCTTTGATCCAACCGGAAAAACCCCGGGTCGGTACCGGTATGGAAAAAGTTGTTGCACGATCATCTGGCCACGCAGTTGTTGCTAAACGTTCCGGCACAGTGAAAAAAGTCACCGGTCAAGAAATTGTCATTGAACAAGCAAGCGGCGAAACTCGTACTTATTCTTTAATTCGTTATGACCGCACTAACCAAAATACAATTCTCGATCAAAAGCCAACTGTCCGTGAAGGCGAACAAGTAGAAGCCGGTCAAATGATTGCCGATGGTCCTGGTATCGATCGTGGTGAGCTTGCCTTAGGTCGCAATCTTTTGGTTGCCTTCGTTCCTTGGAACGGTTACAACTATGAAGACGCGATTGTCGTCAGACAAGGTCTGATACGCGATCAAAAACTCACGCATATCGAAATTGAAAAACATTCCTCCTCTGTCCACCAAACTTTACGCGGACCAGAAATTCTCACGCCAGAACTACCAAATGTTGCCAGCAAAGATTTGGAGCATTTGGATGAACGCGGCATTGCCAAAATTGGTACTTATGTAGAGCCTGGTGACATTCTAGTTTCCAAACTATCGCCCAAAGAACAACGTGCGCTTTCTGCGGAAGACGAACTCTTGCAAGCCGTCTTTGGCAAAGTGGCCGAAGAAATGGCAGATACCAGCTTGCGCGTACCACACGGCTCCGGTGGTCGCGTCATTGATGTGCGCATCTTCACTCCGGAAACAACACCGGAATTACGGGCTGGTATCATTTGCGAAATCGAAGTGCTCATTGCCCGCCTTTGCCCATTAGAAGTTGGTGACAAGCTTGCTGGTCGCCACGGCAACAAAGGTATCGTTTCCATTATTGTTCCGGATCAAGACATGCCGCACTTGCCAGATGGCACACCGGTTGATCTGGTCTTGAATCCACTTGGTGTTCCAAGCCGTATGAATGTCGGACAAGTATTCGATACTCAGTTGGGATTCTATGCCTCAGTTTTGAATCGCTATTACCGCATTCACCAGTTTGATGAGTCTTTGGAAAAAGATGCTTCTTACAAATTAGTCAACGAAGCGCTCAATCAAGTGCGTCAAACACCTGGTTACGAATGGCTCGGTAAAGATGGCAAAGTGCCATTGGTTGATGGACGCACTGGCGAATTGTTCGATCGTCCAGTTTTAGTTGGCCGTCAATACATGCTCAAGCTCAACCAGTTAGTTTTGCACAAGATGAATGCCCGTTCCGGCTTAGGTGGACCATACGCTGCTGTCACCCAACAACCAGTTGGTGGCAAAGCCAACCATGGCGGACAACGCATGGGCGAAATGGAAGTCTGGGCAATTCAAGCTTACGGCTCCGCCCACATTTTGCACGAAATGATGACCATTAAAGCAGACGACATTCAAGGTCGCCACCAAGCTTATGCTGATATGGTGCAAGGCAAACCAATCTCACCTCCCGGACGGACTGCCGCATTCGATGGACTTTGCTGCGAATTGCGCGGACTTGGTCTGGAAGTAACCCTTGGTCAAATTGTTGATTCATTTGAACCAGTGGAGCAAGACAGATCTTGCAGCATCGACAAATCACAAAGTAAAGTCAAGCCAACTTTGGAAGATGAATATGGCGTCAAGTCACTGGAAAAGATAGAAGAAGAAGGTCAAAAAATCGTTGAAGTTCCAGCTGGCGATTACGTGCCGCAAATTGCACCACCGACGCCACCAATCATCACTTCAATTACAACTGGCAAAGGTTTCGGTAAACCGTATGCCGTCACCGCGATGGAAATTGCTGAAGCTCGTCCGCCAGTAGCTGATGAAGATGATGCAACTTTTGCCGAGGAAGATGCCAAAGCAGCCAGCTTGCTGGATGCATTCATCCTGCAAGAAGCTTCCGACGTGATTCCAGATTTTGCCGTCACCATGATTGAGCCGGATACACAAGACACTCTGCCGGAATCTTGTGCATCACAATTTGTGGACCAAGAAAGCGAGATTACAGAAGAAGTCGAATCCATATTGCTTGATGTTTCGAATCTAGAGCTTGCCACTGTCAGCGATCTGAATAACCTTGCCGAAGATTTGACAATGCACGGAAACGGCAATGGTAACGGTCACAAAAATGGCAATGGAAATGGCAATGGAAACGGCCACGAACCAAAAGAAGAAGCCACTGACGAAAGCGCAAGCACGGTTGGATTGAGTATGCGCGAACGAAGACTTTTGCTACGCAACAAACTGAATTCCTAAAGTTAAGTTATATCCCGAGCATTATATAAGGTACAAGAAGATGCTAATTACAGAGAGAAAGAAAATCGAACAAATGACCAAGCTAATGACACTAGCTTTCTTTCTCATGGTCTCAATCACCATGGCACTGCCAATCGCAGTTGAAGCTCAAGGCTTTGCTGGCGCACCAGTGCCATACAACTATCGCCAAGATGACACACAAATGTATCAACCAACGCCACCACCAATTGGCTCAGGCGAAATGGCACCACCTGTGGAGCCAGGCGATTTGGGACCGGCATTGCCACCACCTTCCGGTCAAGCTGATCAAACGACAGGTAGCGTCTTCCCAACCACAGTTGGCAAAGATCGCACAGTGGTTTACGTTTTCGTCAACGGTCGCATGATGCAAACCATCAGACCAGACCAACTGACTGATCCCGAGATCAAAGAGATAAACAAAATCCTTGGTATCAATATGCTCTCAGGCCAACAAATAATTGAAGTTGAGGCTACCCAAAATCAAATTTCCCAGATTCAACAAGTGATGATGGCATGGCCGCGCGGTTGGAGAATGGTCAATCACAACGGACGCATGTACAGACAAATTGTCAAAGACGAGCCGGCAGCCGGTTATCCCAAACCAGGCAGAGAAAATACTGGTGCCTTTGATCGCAACAAAGGTAAATGGGTAGAAGTCGGACAAATAGAGAAGTTACCGACAGTCAAAGTATTTGCTCGTTACCTGGTTATCTTAGGTTGTGTCTGTGCTTGTGTTTGGCTTTCGCACGAAGCAATTTCGGTCTTCCTCGGTCACCCCGGTGCCGGCATGCGTGTTGCCCAAACATTTTTCGGCTTAGGTGTCTTGCTCATGGCATTCACAATCTATAAGCTCGTGCAAATCGAGGCAATTCATTCCTTTGGTGCACCACATCCGCATCCATGGGTCGACACCAGTCCGTTTGCCAACGACTTGCATCACACTGCACCGGTGGACGACAAATATTTGACAGCACCAGATGTCCCCGGCATTCCCGCTGAAGATCGTCTCGGTCCAGAGAGAGCCGGTGTTCCAGTTGAGCCATTAGGCGCACCACAATACGAATAAGTCCAGCATAAATCAACACAGGTTAATTACAGGAATAAAGACAATGAAAGCGACAATCAACATAGTTAAGACAATCACATTCGGAGCAATGCTTTGCGCCCCGCTTAACTTATTTGCCGTCCCTGCCTTTGCCGGTGACTACTTTGGCCGCTCAACGCCACAGCAAGCACATGTTCAAAAGTCTGCCAGTCAATTGACCACGACCACAACTCATAATGCCACCATCGCCACACCGGCCGATTGGTTTGCTAAATATGATGAGGCTCAAGCTAAGCTCAGACCATCGTCTGCTGACCGAGTGATCTTAAGTCGCCCTTTCAATCAAGAACTAGAACGCGTTCAATCTTGGATTGGCACCGCCAAGAAGGTAGCGAAAAATTATCGTTCGCTTTCGCGCATCACCGCCACTCTTCCAGTTCCGCAAGGAACACATGGCATCAAAGAATATCGCGACCTGATGTCCGAATGGTATCTCGATGCCGCATCTATATATGAAGATCTGACTCGCCCCTGCCATCCAGCCAGAACCATGGAAGAACTGGAAGGGCAATTAGCAGAAATTAAAGCTCGCGCTCAAAGTATTGGTCAAAGTCATGCCAATTTGGCATCAATGGACACCAATATTCGCCAGAAATACAACGTCACTCCAGCCGATGATGCACTGGCTCAATACGTAAGCGAGAAATAGATTTATCCCCTTTATTTACACACCCAACCAAACGAGGACAAACAAAATGGCAATTCAACTAAACGACAGAGACCATCTGATCTTCAAACTCATTGAAGAGCATCAGGTCCTGTTAGAAAAACACATTTCCTGGTTCATCTCAGCCGATGACAAACCAGTACTGATACGCGACCGCTTACGCAAATTGTTCTATCTTGATTATTTGCTTTGTGAGCGTCATCAAGACACGCTTCCTTGGTGGACAACCCCAACTAAGCCGCTTGTCTATCGCCTCTCTTCCATGTCCCGCGACATCATTGGCTCGGCAGATTCCGAAGTAGATCTTTCCCAAAGTGAAATTCAACGTCACTTGCTTGAGATTGCCAATTTGCGCATGATGTTCTTGGTCACTCAAAATGAAAACACGATATCCAACCTCAAGTGGAACACTTGCAACAACGACCTAGGCTCAATCGATGCCAAAGCCAGTTTTGTCGCTGGTGCCAATGCCTGGAGAATTGGTATCATCAATCATCCGACGGAAGACAAAGATAGCTTAATCAACAGGATCAAATCTGGATTTGGCAAAGAAACAATCGAAATGATCTTCATCATCTCGCGTGACATTGCTCATCAAAAGCTTCTGCAGTCGCTTTTGTCCACAGAAAATCCCAATCTCATCCGCCGTATTGCATTTGCCACTCACCAAGATATGTACAAATCCGGTGTAATCAAAACCGCATGGCAAAATGCCGATGGCCGCCAGCTTTCACTCTGGCCGGATGTAGTTCAAGCCGAAAGCGAGTGGCAAGCCCAAGCGCTAACCGCCTAAGACAATGAGAAACAATACCAATCCTCGTTAGGTATTTTCTCAACCCAAAACTAGAAAAACGATAGAGGGTGTCTATCGTTTTTTCTTTGGGATAATTCCTAATTGCTTTCCAGTTTGACTTTGCGTTTTAAGTCTTGGCTAATGGAAAGTTGACGAATCGTGCGCGGTTGGCAATTTGATTGTTGCGACGGCTCGAACTGGAAAGTGTATATGCCGGCAAGCACGGATATTTCGCAGATGCCATTTTCATCCGTCAGGCAGAAACCGGAGCTAATAACTTGTTCTTCCACCTGAGGCATGATATCCAAGCGCAGTTGTTCGCCTTCTTCATCGTTTGTTGCACTATATGGCTCCCAGATTACCTTGCAACGAGAAAGCGGCTTGTCATCATCTGCCACCACTTTCAAACGGACAACACACATGCCTTGCAAAACAAAATTGTGCTCGAGGTCACGTTTTTCGACTGTCAGATCTTCGGCATTGGCAATTTCATCATGCAAACAAATCTTGTAATTGCCAGTGGCAAGAATTATTCGATAATTGCCCTCGCCATCTGTTGTGGTCGATGCAAATGGTTCCGGCTTTTCCGAATCAGCACCACAAGTAAAGACGGAAACTTTTACATGTGGACGTGGTTTGCCTTCCGGATCCGATACGGTACCAGTGAGCAGAAATCCTTTTTCCAGTTTGATTTTTAGATCTTGATCGGCCTGTAGGCTCATGTTTTGCGACCAAGCTACATAACACCAGTCCTTAAATGCCGCAGATCTTTCACTTGGTGGAAGGATCTTCAATTCGTATTCACCTTGCGGCAAACCAATCACAAATTGTCCGCGATCATTTGGCTGAACAACCGAATTAGTGTTTTTTGCTTTGTTGGTAATTGATACCAAGCAATTAGTTATTTGAGTCAGCTCATACATGACTTGACCAGAAAGACGCACACCCGGCTCAAGAGCAAATTCCAAGTCGCAGTCATGACTAATAACCAGTGCCTCGGTTCGGCTATCGGACAGAGGCGAAAATTCCGGGGAAGCAATACTTATATCGTACATGCCGGGCTCAACCGGCAAAGAAAATCCACCACTGGCATTGGTTGCACAACGTGCCGACACAGATAGTTTTTGCAAGTTCTCATCAGCAGTCTGGGGAGCAACCGTCACTTGGGCTCCGACCACTGGTGCGCCGCTTGTGTCCTTCACTTGACCCTTGAACAAAACTAATTGCGGCAGATCAAAAATGACATTGGTATCACGCGCTAAATCAATAAATTGATGAGCATGAGTGAGCACTTGTCCATCGGCAATTTCCGCGGAATTATTTTCATTGTCGGATAGTGCGCGAATGCCGACAATATATGGACCCTTGGCTAAAACCATGGCAAAGCTGCCATCGCGCTTAATCGGGCTAGTCAAAACTCCATTGTTGGATTCAGTACTTGCCACGACAATTTCCGATTGCTCAAAATTTGTCGCCGACTTGCATTTGACCTTTCCTCTTAACACCACACCGGTAATTAAATTGATATTGCAATAAGAATTAGCTGCCAAATTAATTTCGTTGATGAATTGTTTGACGAATGATGTCGCATCATCAGGCACAACTTCTAAACGATAGACACCGGACGCCACAGGAAATTGATATTCACCTTTGGGTTGTGTCTTCACAGTGCCGACACGAACGCCTGGATAACCCTCGCTCACATCGAAGAGTCTCAGCTCAACATGAGCTACCGGCAGACCCTGATGCATAACCTTGCCAGACAAATTGTAAGTCACTTGCGCCGTTGTCAATGTTTTCATCCCCGAAGTCATTTTCCAGATTCCCTATCGCTGTGCCCAACGCCCACAATTTTATCCGAAACTCGTGCAAGAGTCAGGTAGTAAAGTTTCCGCCTTGCCTGCTTCCACATTTTGCCAGCCAAGTTCCTGCATCGCTTCTTTGACGCAAGCAAGCGAACCACAAGCAATGACAATTTCATCGGACTTTCTTTGCACCAAAGCTTGCTTAAGAGCCTGACCGATGGTCGGAAAAGTGCTGGTCTCCGCTCCTTCATCGACGCAAAGGCTGGCGATGATTTCGCTCGGAAACGATGGTCGACGCCCGGCAGGCTCCGAGACAAAAACTTGATCGCCTGTGCCAATCAGGCAACTAATCACGCCGGCAACATCCTTATTATCAAAACAAGCCAGCACAAAAAGGCGCCTCTTGTCAGCAAAAATCTTGCCTAAAGATGCCTTCAAAGCCTTGGCACCAGCCGGATTATGCGCGCCGTCCAAAATCAAATTATGCTTAGGCAAAAATTGCAAACGTCCAGGCCAATAAACGAAAGCCAAACCATTTTCAATTGCTTCCGCCTTTTGCAAGGGAGAACCAAGATTCAAACCTGCCGCTTCAATTGCCGAGACCGCCAAATATGCATTGAGTTTTTGATGATCACCGGCCAAAGCCAATTTGCTACCTGTGGCTTTCTCCGGCAAGCAGTGAATCAACTGGCAATCTTGCGCCTCTGCTGCATTGCGCACAATTTCCAGCGCTTCGCCTTGGCACCCAGTGACAATCGGCACATGCGGCTTGATGATCCCAGCCTTCTCCTGCGCAATTTCGCCCACACTTTTGCCAAGCAAATGCGTGTGATCCAAATCAACATTGGTAATCACACAACACTTGGGCGACTTGATCACATTGGTCGCGTCATATCGTCCACCAAGTCCGACTTCCATAATTGCCAATTCAACTTTCTGATCGACAAAATAGAAAAAGGACATTGCGGTCAAACATTCAAACCAGGTCAATATGCCAAACTCTGGATGCTTCCTGCCAAAGTCCTCTGACATTTCCCGGATTTGCGTAGCGTATTTGGCAAAATCATCATCCGAAATAGGCTTGCCTGAAACATGAATACGTTCATTGAAACGCAAAAGATGCGGACCAATGTAACGCCCCGTTTTCATACCCGACTTCTCGAGAATCGATTCAATCATTGCCACGCAAGAACCCTTGCCATTGGTTCCGCCCACATGAATTGCCGCAAGCTTATCTTGCGGCGAACCATTGGCACGCATAAATAAGTCCATGCGCTCAAGCAAAGGTCTTGTCGCCGTTGGCGTCAGACTTTCAATGTAAGCAACTGATTCCAAATAATTCATACACTGCAATTATCACACTGCTTGGAGCCCTTGCCAATTGAATTTGCTAACATGTGCTCAGACAAGCAATGCGTCATCCAGAGATGGAAAGTAGAACGTATATAGCTTGAATGTCTGTGCATAACACCATTGAGAGGATCAGACGGTGACTCTGTATACACGCCAGCATACGACTAAAACAGAAAAGGTCTTTGGTGGGGAAATTATTTCCTTGCGTTTGGATACGCTTGTCCATCCGAATGGCGAACAAACCACACGAGAAGTGGTGGAACACAATGGTGGTGTGGTGATTGCCTGCCAGCCAAGTGCAGACCAAGTGATCTTAATCAACCAATATCGATATCCCATGGATGAAGAGCTAATTGAATTACCCGCCGGGCGCATCGACCAAAACGAAGATCCGTTTTTGGCAGCCAAGCGCGAGCTTGCCGAAGAGACTGGCTATGAGGCTGCATCTTGGCAAGAGTTGGCCCAAATGTATTCGGCACCGGGCTTTTGCAACGAATTACTTTATTTATATAAGGCGACCGATTTAAAATTCGTGGGCAAAAATCTTGATCCGGATGAAGAAACGGAAGTACTGATTGTCTCACTGACAGAGGCGTGGCACTTGGTGCAAAGTGGCCGCATTCGAGATGCCAAGACCATTGCCGGCTTAGGTCTTTTGCGTCAATAATTCCTGCAATATTTGGCAAATTTTTTCGTCAAAAATTGCCGAGTCTTGTTATACTTTTTCTCTAAGGCCTCGGCTGCCATTTTTTTGTCCCCATACGAATTTGCGAGGTTCGCCATGACAAGCATTGAACAAAAAACTGAGGGTCTCAGCCTTCCTATTGTTGGCATGCTTATACTTGGAATTCTCGGAGCAATAACGGTTGCCGCCTGCTTTGTCGTCATTCGTAGCTGGCCACTGCCTGAGTCTGTAGCACCTTACTTTGGTGGCAGAATTGGTTTTGTTTGGGGCGGCATCGTCGGTGCAGTCACCGGCTTGATCATCGGTTACTTGGTTGACGATCAGCATTTCCAAGAGCCACCTACATCGTCTTACTAAGATTTTTGAGAACTTTTGAGATTCCGATTCAATATTATTGAATCGGAATTTTAGTCTGCGCGCCTATACACATACATGGAATCGTAGACCCCAGGCCATTGCGGTATGTCGACTTTCTCGTCAAGCAGCCAATCCTTGGTCACGAGTGCGTCGAATTCCCGACTGCCAGTCAAGCCAGAATTTGGCTCGCCAATATAAACCAACCATTTGCCTTTGAAATCCTTCAAGGCATTGTAGGCACAGGAATCATCGCCGGGTGGCCAACAAAGCAAAAGCGTACTATAAGGATGCTTGCGCACCACACTTTCATCACCCTCTAAGACCGAAGTCCAACCATGATCGGCACGAAACTGCCAAAGGTTCTCATGAGAAGGAACAGGTTGAACGTCGTAGGCCACCAAATTCACCCCGGCCTTACGCAAAAGATAAGCCCAGTATCCAGTGCCCGCACCAACTTCTAAAATTGGTCCGTGTTCTTTGAGAACCGCTATTGCCTTTTGATTGGGAATTGCCCAGGCAAACTGGTGCGTCAAGCGTGGTCGCATATCAAAAAATTCGCTGGGATAATCCAGGTTAATGAATTGCTCGAGGTATTCATTAGATGTCGCCGGTGATGTGGCTTGTGATACACCTTGTGATTGGGCTAGGAGATTTCTCCTCGCTTCCATTTTACAAATATCAAAAGCATTTTGATATTTAGTCAAACTTTGGAGCGCTTGCTGACCGGCGTCGAGATTGGGATTTTGCAATTGAACCAGAAGGGGAATAGCTTGCTTAAGCAATGACTGCGCCACAATCTTGTTACCCATTCGGCAGTAATTGGTGGAAAGACTTACTAAAGCTGGTGCCACCACCGGGGACTCTATGTTCAGCTTTTGCCACTCGGATTCTGTCAACGAACTCTTATCCGCCAACTCGACTCTATTCACAACAAAGGCTGACTGCGGATTTTGCATTTTGTTTATCAAAGCCAAACAAATTTCTTTTTCACCGGAAAGCAATTGATCACGACGCGCATTATTCAGTGAAGGTAACTTTTGATAATCGTGTTTAATTTTGGCAATTTCAACATATGTTGCCATTGCCGCAGACTGATGAGTGGGTGCTTGCACAAATGTGTCCGCATACTGAAGTGCCAAGTCAAATAGAAGTTCGGCTCGCGCAGAATTTGCGTTGTTACCTTCAAGGTCAGAGCCAGGATTCTTGTGGAGATTGACATAACAATTGGCCGCCGTACGCAAAGAATGAGCCAACGAATCAAGGCGGCCGCCTGACTGAAAAAGACTTGCCGCGCGCATATAAGTGTTAGCTGCTTTCAGCCAAGCACCTTGCGCATAATAACAATCACCAAGCGATTGTAAAAACCAAGGCAAGCCCAAATAGTCACCGCCACGAAAGGCTTCTTTCCGAGCAATTAAGTCCTCATAGATCTTGGCTGCATCTTTGTAGCCCAATCTATACTCAAGCTCGGCATATGTTGCTTGCACTTGCGTGAGAAGAAAGTCCGATTGATCATCTTTACCAGTGACTTTCTCTGCTTCGCCAATCGCGTTTTTCAGAAGTGTTTCGCATTCAGCAAATCTTCCCTCTCGTGCCAGCTTTTCATATTGTTGCTTATAAGATGACCACTGCTTTTGCTGAGAAGTAAAAGATTCTTGCTCTCGATTTGTTTGACCAGCGCACGACGTCAATGTCAGGCAAACAAAAATAGGGAGAAGTCGGCACAGGCTTTTCATAATGCCAATTATGCTATCATCTGGAGCGTATTGGCAATAGTGGTCAGTCATAGAAAATGTACCGTCACAAGATCCACGTTCTCATAGTTGCCCTTCTCGCCAGCGCTCAGTTTAACGTTGCAGTAAAGGCGACAAGTTCCGAGCAGGAATTATCTCGCGCTTGCCAATTGCATCCACGAGATAAAAATGTTTGGTATCAGCTCGGCAAATACCAGTTCGATCAAGGCAAGTTTGATGATTCATTTTCTAGTCTGCAAACCGCGAGCCTATTAGATCCGCTTTTTTATTCTGCCATTGAACTGCAAGCAGAAATTACCACGAAGCTCAATCGCTATCAGGAAGCACGCATGCTTGCGCGCCGCCTAATTCACATTGATCCAAAAAACCAAGCCGGGTTTACCCGCCTTCTAGATCTTTGCTTGACCAAACCACAAGATAAAAATGAGGCATCTTGGATAGTGCGCTTGGCTAAATCAAAAGCACCAGATTCCAGTCAACTATTTCTAGAGATCGGCAAGCGTTTTGCTCAAGCATGGCAAACCTCACCAAAGAGATCCGAAGATCAATTTTGGCATAAACTTGCAAGTGACAGTTTGAATCAATGCCTCAAGCTTGATCCAACAAATAAAACCGCTCAAGAACTACTGGCCAAACTTGGCGCATGAAACCATCCCTAATACTTTCGTCACCCCAGACATCATGCCTATAGTTGTCTCAAGGCTTCTTGGATATCAACCAAATGGTTATTGAAAATTTGCTTGGCTACATCCAAGAGTTTAAAAACGGTCGGATCCACACAAGAGTAATAGATATTATTGCCTTGCTTACGCGCAACAACAAGATTTTTTGACTTCAATATTGCCAATTGCTGAGATACGTTAGGCAGTTCAACTTCAAGCTGGTCTCTAATTTCTGAGACAGTCAACTCATGCATCCTTAATTGATCGAGTATGCGTATGCGAAGCGGATTAGCTAGTGCCTTAAAAAATTCGGCTTTAAAACTGGCTAGCCGAGCACTAGCCAGTTTTTGCCTTCCTGAAAGGCCACGCATCTTCTTTACTACCATTAGAGTTTGGCCTTCTCTCTCAAGTCCAAAAGCTTTAAATATTTCGACTGCACCTTTTTAAAGATACCATATTAATGCCTTGTAGGACGATAACTTGTCATGGTATATTATAGTAATTGCGCACTTTCGCAATTACTGAAATATACAAGACAGTGAGTGGGAGCTTAAGCTATGCACTTCAGTGCGCCGTATCCAATTTACTTTGGCGTAGCACCGCTTTCACTTTTTCTTGATCCTCTAGCAGCAATATTTGTCCTTCTGCTTTTGACCGTCACAATGGCCAGTGCCATTTTTGCTCCTTCTTACCTCCGCCATTTAACCGGCAAAATTAATCAATCATATTTCTGGATAAACATGATTCTGTTTATTGTCGGCATGCTCATGGTGCTCCTTTCGGCCAACGCCGTAACATTCCTTGTATTTTGGGAAATCATGTCCCTTAGCTCTGCAGCTCTGGTTGCCTCTGATTTTTCCAGCCACAAAGCACATAAAGCCACAATCATTTATTTAGGTGCAACGAGAATTGCCACATCATTACTTGCCATCGGCTTTCTCTGGTATTACTCAATATTTTCTAGCTGGAACTTTGTCGACTGGAAGTTAAATTCAGAAAGCTTGCCGGCTGCAATTCTTGTAGCGCTTGGCTTATGTATTAAGGCTGGAATTTGGCCCTTTCACATCTGGCTTCCCTATGCACATCCGCAGGCTCCAGCACCTGTTTCTGCCCTGATGAGCGGGGTTATGATCAAGGTGGCAATTTACGCCGCAATCCGACTATTTGTTCTGCCAGGCAGTGGTTCAGAGGAACTCGCCTATTTGTTTATTGCTCTCGGTATGATATCCGCCTTATGGGGAATTGTCTTTGCCCTTATCCAGACCGATTTGAAGCGCCTCCTTGCCTACAGCTCCGTGGAAAACATAGGCCTAATACTTGCATCAGTCGGAATATGTCTTTGGGCTCAAAAGACAGGCATGAAAGAAATTGCTTTGATTAGCTTTGTTGCGGCCTTGTTTCACAGTATCAATCATGGAATTTTTAAGTCGCTTTTGTTTTTGTCGACCGGCGCAATCGACAGCGCCATGCATTCCAGAGAGATGAAAAACTTAGGCGGCTTATCGAAAAAAATGCCCTGGACATCATTTGCCTTTCTGGTCGGGGCAGCATCTGCCTGCGCCTTACCACCATTAAGCGGCTTTGCCAGCAAGTGGTTGATTTACCAAGGATTTTTCACCATACCCTGCCAATGGCACGGCAAAGCGATGATTGGTATCAGTCTCGTTTCAATTGGTTTATTGGCATTTTTAGGTGGGCTAGCCCTTGCCTGCTTCACTAAGGCCTTTGCCATTTCCTTCCTAGGAAGACCACGTTCTGCTGCCATTAATCATGCAAAGGAAGCCTCGCCTTCCATGCTAATTGCTCAACTTTCACTGACATTGATCACGGTACTCATGGGACTCTTGTCCCCGCAAATCATTAGTTTCTTTAGCTTGGTCTATCAATCGATACTAGTGCCAGAGGAAGCCGCAATTTCGGGCTTTGCCAAATTCGTTGGGCCTTCTCTGCCACTTTTACCTTTAGCAATAGTTCTTACATTGCTAACTTGTATCATCTATTATTCCGTGCTCTTTAGAAAGAGAAAGCAACTCAAACTATCGATGACTTGGGAATGTGGATATGGCGGACTCGAGCCAACCATGCAAGCAACCGCAGGAAGTTTTAGCCACTCCATTGCCACCATCTTTGCTCCAATTTTACACTATTCCACACGCTTCCAAATTTCTGGCAAAGACCGCAGACACTTTCCCGAACAAATCCAAGTTGAGACAGAGATCTCATCGCTTTTAGAGTCCAGCATCTATTCGCCCATAATCAATTCTGTTCGTTTGTTGAGCGGGCACTTTTCTAAGCTGCAGGCAGGCAGTATCCATCTTTATTTACTATATGTATTTATTACCTTAATAGCTCTCTTAACCTTAGGAGCTAAGTCATGAACTTCACTGAAATACTTTGCTTCATAGTGCTTTTCTTAGTCTTGCCAATTCTAATAAGTGGCTTTATTCGCAACTTGAAAGCACGCTTGCAAAACCGAATCGGATCACCGCTATTACAGCCACTCTATAATCTCTACAAGCTTTTGCAGAAATCAGAAACCATTAGTCAAGACGCATCGCCTCTATTCAGAATAGTGCCTGCCCTCAATTTCTCCATTATGTTGATACTGGCTGTCTTAGTGCCTTGGTTACCTTTCCATTTTTCTTTACCTGGTAGCGAGATTTTCTTAGTTCTTTATCTGTTTGCCGCTATGAGATTCTTCAGTATTATTGCTGCTTTAGACACCGGCTCACCATTCTCGGCATTTGGCGCCAGTCGAGAAGCGACTCTCTCTGCGCTTACTGAACCGGCAATTATTCTTTCGCTGGTCGCGCTCGGTATAGCATATCGTACGAGTGATTTAAACGAGATTTTTAGCTTTTCCCAATCCCATGGCTTGATGCAAGTTTCTATATGGCTCTTATCCGGTGCCGGTCTTTTCCTCGCCAGTCTGGTTGAGCTTTCTCGCATGCCTATCGACGATCCAACAACCCATTTGGAACTCACTATGGTGCATGAGGCGATGGTGATCGAAAACTCAGGACCAAATTTAGCTTTAATAGAACTTGCTTATAACCTGCGCTTGGTTGTTTATTATGGATTGAGCGCTCAATGCTTCATGCACGCTCTTGCAGTTCTCTTTACAATCGACCATGCAACTTATGTATTACTTAGCATACTGGCGATTTTCATTCTTGCGTTCCTGACTGCGGCAATAGAGTCATTTGCGGTAAAACTAGCCTGGCGAAATAATCCCGAGTTCATTGCCTACGCCCTTACCATGAGCCTATTGGCTTCACTAGCGGCAATTTTTCAGAGTGCATTTGCGAGCCTCAGTCTCGGTAACCTGGGAGCATTCTTATGACACCACTGGAGTTCCTTTCTATTGCTGCGGCAGTCTTTGCCATCCTGATGTGCGGTACCGGCCTATTGCGCTTCAATCTCTTTTTATATTCGCTTCAAACATTTTCTATCGCCCTTGCCACAATTGCCCAATCCCAACAAGCTAAAGAACCAGAATTATATTTTGTGGCAATTGCCATCATTGTCGTAAAAGCACTTGCAGTTCCCTATTTCCTTTCTTGGATCTCAAACCGAATTGATGCACGCAGCGATCCGGGAATTCTTATACCTATTCCTATAACCATGCACGCGGCCATCGTCCTTTTGGGCATCAGCTATCCCTTAGCTAAATCATTACCACATATACTTTGGCTTTCTGATTCAACTGTTGGCGCTACTGTGGCAATATCGCTTTTATTCACAGGCACCCTTTTCATGCTAACCAGACGTAATGCCCTTAGCCAAATCATCGGCTTTCTCACTCTGGAAAATGGCATCTATCTGGTGGCAGTCACTTGCACAAGAGGCATGCCATTTATTTTTGAAATGGGCTCACTATTGGATGTTTTGGTAGCAGTAATGATTGCCGGTCTATTTGTCTTTCGCATCAAAAAAAGCTTCGAACACATTGATGTTACCCAACTCGATGGTTTGAAGGAGAGCTAGGAGAATTTAAGTTGAACGATTTGATTATGGCTCTAATAGCTCCGGCACTCATTATCTTCGCTTGCCTAATTGCTCGCAGCATAAGCATTCTGACAAAGCTAGCAACAGGCTTGATTCTTTGTCATCTATTGGTAATGATCAAAATCCTCATGCCTCTGGCAATCGGCAATACGACTTTTCTTACACTTCTTCCCGGTTTTGCCATAGACCGCATGTCCGCATTATTTTTGTTGTTGACAGCATTGATAGCCAGCGCTTCATTTGCTCATGCTCAAGTATTCTTCAAACAGGAAGAAACAAGTGGACATGGATTGCAAACTGCATACGTCCGCCAATACTATATTCTGGCAACCTTGTTCGTCGTAGCCATGATGGCTGTGTATGCTTCCGACAACTTGGGATTCCTCTGGATAAGTATAGAAGCAACAACCCTACTTTCAGCCGGATTAGTGTACTTCCACAGAACCAAGAATGCTCTAGAAGCTACTTGGAAGTACTTCATCATTTGTTCTGTCGGCATTGCCTTTGCACTTTTAGGCACCATTTTTATATTTGCTTCCAGCCAGCACGATCAGCAAATCGGATCTCTAAGTTGTTTTGAGCTTGTCAAACTTGCACCAAATCTAGACTTGGGTTCCTTCAAAATTGGTTTCATCTTTTGTTTTCTCGGTTATGGTACCAAAGCGGGAATTTTTCCCTTGCACAGTTGGCTGCCGGATGCCCATTCGGAGGCGCCAGCCCCAGCGTCGGCACTACTTTCCGGCTCATTATTGAATTGTGCTTTATTTGCCATCTGGCGCATCTATCAAATTGCTCAAGCAACCGGCCGCTGCCAATTCATCCAGGACGTAACCATTTGGGCGGGTGCAGTCACGGTTGTCGCTGCTGCTCTATTTTTGGTTCGCCAGTATGGCATTAAGCGGTTATGGGCCTATTCAAGTATCGAGAATGTTGGTCTTATGCTTGTGGCAATTGGGCTCAATTCACCATTTCTATTTTTCCTGCAGGCCATAAATCACAGCTTGGCAAAAGTTTCTTTATTTCTCATTTCCGGCAATATCATCCAATCTACTGGCACCAAATATCTCAAGGATATTCGTGGTGTCTTTCGATTTGCGCCAGTATGGGGAATTGTCTTGGCCTTATCGGCCTTAGCTGTAGCCGGCGTGCCACCATTTGGCTCTTTCGTGAGCGAATGGATGATTCTCACTGAGAATTTCAATCTCAAATACATTATTCCCGCTATCCTGATTATCTTCGGACTGACTCTCACCTTCATTGCCGTTTGTCTTCATATCGGCCCGCTCTTGCTTGGTACCCCAAAAAGTACAAGCAAAATCTTTCGCCCCATTGCCTCCAGTGTCGTACCGGTAACTCTCCTGATTGGCTCACTGATTCTCGGACTGACTGTCGGTTATGAGGGATTGATCAAGGTGGTGCGATGATTCCAGTTTATAAGAAACTAGCGATTAACGAACTAGCAAATACCATACGCGCCGATCTGGAAATTGAAGGCAATCGCGTCGGTCTCGTCACTTCAATTGATGGCAATCAGTTGATTACCCTAATGCTCAATACACGAAGCGGAAACACCGTCTTATATCAGGCAGAATTGGCAAGTGATAGTTACACAAGTCTCACGACAACAATTCCGCAATTGCATTGGCACGAAAGAGCAATTCACGATCTGTTTGGTTTAATCCCTCTTGGACACCCACGGCTTAAACCAGCAATTATCAACGAGTCCTGCGAGACTATCTTTGCACCGCTACGAGAAACAGCCAAACCTATATCCGACAAATTATTAGCCACACGCGATTTTGAATATTTGCATATATCCGGTGAACCAATTTTTGAATTGCCTGTTGGTCCGGTTCACGCAGGAATAATCGAGCCTGGGCATTTTATGTTGAGCTGCCTTGGTGAAGATGTTCTCAATTTAGAAGTGCGCCTTGGCTATCTGCATCGTGGCATTGAAAAACGGATTACCGAAATACCCTGGCGCAAAGCACGATTTGTAGCCGAGGCGGCTGCCAGCGATACGGCATGTGCAAATGCACTAGCGCATGCACTCGCCATAGAATCCTTGCTTGCTGTTGAACCATCTTTCCGAAGCCAAGGATTACGCACGCTAGCTTTGGAAATTGAACGCTTGGCCATGCACATAGGTGATATTGCCGGCATGGCTTATGACCTCGGTTATTTGGTCATAGCGGCCAACTTTTCCCGTCTACGAGGTACAGCATTAAGATTAGCAGAACTGCTAAGTGGCTCCCGTTTTCTCAGAGGCTACATTTGTCCCGGTGGTGTGGTTCACGATCCGGACAGACTGCTCAGTGAAATACAAAGGACAACTAAGAACTTAAGAGAGAATCTCAAGCCGGCTCTGGACTTTTTTATTTCCAACCCGGCTGTTTATGAGCGTCTTCGTAACACGGGCAAGCTTTCTTCTTCTCTTGCTAGTGAATTCGGCATGGTCGGTGTCGTTGCCCGTGCTTGCAATATCGCCTACGATTGTCGTCAGTCATTTGCTCAGGGAAGCTATCCAAAGAATCATCCAACAATTGCCCTGCAACAAGAGGGAGATGCACTTGCACGCACATTGGTTCGCATAGCAGAAATAAATTCATCCCTTGATCTAATTGATACTATTTTAAGCGACCTTCCGTCCGGCACAATTGGCAGTAACTTACCTGTTGATCTGCCGGCAAATGCAATTGGCATTGGAATAGTCGAAGCATTCCGGGGAGAACTTATTCATTTGGTAATTACAGATAAAGCTGGCAGCATAAAGCGTTACGCCATTAAGGATCCCAGCTTCAACAACTGGACCGGTCTGGCCATAGCCATGCGCAATAACGTTATTGCAGATTTCCCTATTTGCAATAAAAGTTTTGCCTTGTCTTATTCCGGTCACGACTTGTGAGGGACAAATGATTGAATTAATTGCCTACTTGTGCAAGCAAGGTTTAGCGACTCAAAAAAAGATTTGTCCAGAACTTGATCAAGCAGCTTTGGGATTACCGGCTATAGATCCGCTCAAACCGTGTCTTGCCGATGAATGTAATAATTACGAACAGATATGCCCAACTAATGCAATTGAAGTGAAGTACGAAGACGCGGATAAATTCAAGCCTGAAGTTCGCTTGGATTTAGGTGCCTGCATAGGGTGTGGTCTTTGTATAGCCAATTGCTCAAATGGATTAATAACCAGAAATCTCAGTACCCAAAATGCTACTAGAAATAGAGAAGACTTAATTCTCTCAAGCGCTGGCACTCAAACAAAATCAGCGGACAAAAATACTAATAGCACAAAAAATATGTTTAAAAAATCACTGGCAGTCAGAGTCGTATCGACCGGCTGCTCAGCCTGCGATCTGGAAATTGGCGCAGCCGCCAATCCAATTTTTGACATGGAGCGATTTGGCATTCAGGTAGTGGCATCACCGCGCATGGCAGATGCTCTGGTCGTGACCGGCCCGGTAGGAAAAGGCATGCATAAGGCCTTGATTCAAACATATGAAGCCATGCCCGAGCCACGGCTCGTGATTGCTTGCGGAACCTGTGCAATATCTGGTGGCATACATCGTGGCGGTTATGCCGAAGCCAACGGTTTAGCAGCACTTCTACCAGTCGATATCTTTATACCGGGTTGTCCGCCACACCCTTGGAGCATCATTAATGCCTTAATGATGGCAATGGGCAGAAGCGCCCAATAACAGTCCACTAATTGAATTAATAATTGGCAGCATTCTTTCACAAGAGTTTCACATCTTGGCGGTAAGTTAATAACATCGAGAGCAGAGGCGGGGGCGGAAATTAAACACAGCATCATAGATATCCACGCTCAGCTTCGCCCAGCCGCGTGGGGAAGAGCGAGAGATCCTTTTTGGATCTCTTGTCTCATTTTCACGCACAACTAAACTTATCAAACTTGTTCGTACCTTATTTACTACCACATTTAAAAATCGATTCTGAGGACACTTAAAAGTGTATTGTCGCTTTCAACTAGCACGCGCCAACCAAACCACTCACATCTGGCTCCCAAAATGATTTCCTATTTTCAACCTTTTCTCGCGCGAGAAAGTAGCCAATTTGGGAAAATTTAATCATTATTTCCAATTATAGCTATTTTCTCGCGCGAGAAAATAGCTATAATTGGAAATATGGAGTCAGAAGCAGACATAATCGACTATATTCGAACCGGCAAGTTGACCCTGCCGCCTCTTTCTTTCGGCATAGTAAGCCTGCCGTTTCGGGCGGGCGGACTCCAGACAGTTCTTAGTCTCGAAATAAACTGGGGTGACAAACACTATACATTCGCAGGAGAAGTTAGGAGATACAGCAGCGATAGAGCAGTCACCCAAGCGGCATCACAGGTGCGTTCCTTCGCATTAGCACAAGGAATTCTTCCACTGGTCATAGTTCCATGGCTGTCAGATGAGCAGTTACTATTCCTAGAAAAGCTTGGCGTTAGTGGTATTGATCTTTGCGGCAACGGCATAATTGTGGCGCCAGGAGAACTCTTGTTCTTCAGATCTGGTCAACCAAACAAATTTCCAACCTCAAGACTTATTCGCCGAGTATACGAAGGCACGACTTCACTTGTAGCCCGGGTATTTCTACTGAAGCCAGAATATCAGTCAGTTTCGGAAATACTGGAGGAAATAACAACCAGAGGTGGAGCCATCACCCTGCCAACAGTTTCCAAAGCCCTTAAGCAACTAGAGGAGGATGTTGTAATAGAGAAATCAAAAAAACAAATTCGTCTTTTACAGCCAGAAAAACTTCTTGATCAGCTCAAAACAAACTACGCCCCGCCAAAACCTCAAGGCTTCCTTCGCTGCAAGCTCACCATCAGCAAGAATAAAAGTGTCGGATCGGTCTTACGCGCAGCGGCTAATAAGGCAAACGTAAAACTCGTACTCTCTGGAGAAAGCTCCGTAAACTACTATGCAACTATGGCAAGAGAACCAATAGATACGTTTTACTGCACAGAGTTTACGACGCTCAATCTAGAAGAATTAGGTGCAACTATGGATGTCTTCAGTCGCTTCCCAAACGTCGAGCTTAAAAAAACTGATTCAGAAGTAATCTACTTCGATTGGCGGAACCAAGATGGGTACTACATTGCCTCGCCAATTCAAACTTATCTGGAATTAGCAACGTCAGAAAAACGCGCACAAGAAACAGCTGAACAAATTAGAGAAAAAATTCTCAGTGATCTGACCAAGCCACCCAAGAAACGATCCAGGAATCAATCCACATGAGTGATCAAGCTCTCAGCGATACTCTTGTTGATTTACAGTACAGGCTCAGCCAGAAAGGCGTAAACATAATTCTAGCAGGTTGTTGAAAAACCCATTCACGTATTGAAAGGTGCAGAGAAACCGGCGAAAATATACATTGATAGATGTAGAGGAGAGGGCCGGTGCGCACA